>JBFXAJ010000008.1:0-131122 GCA_050184415.1 Bauldia sp. | reverse complement strand
GGATGATGCGGACGGCGGCGGCGGCCTCGACCTTGTGGCCGGGGAAGAGATTCTCGGTGAATAGCGCGATCGCCTGCTCGAGGCGGATGCAGCGGTCGGTCCCCTCGCCCGGAGTCGGAAGCTGGATGAAGCGGTTGATCGTCAGCGGCACGCGGATCAGCGCATTCATCCGCGCGCCGGTGCGCGGGCGGACGAGTTGCAGCGCCAGCGAGAAGCCGAGATTGGGGATGAAGGGGAACGGGTGGGCCGGGTCGATCGCGAGCGGCGTCAGCACCGGGAAGATCGATTCGAGGAAATGGGCACGCAGCCACTCGCGCTCGGCCGACCCGAGCTCATTGCCCTCGACGAGCACGATGCCGGCCTTGCCGACGTCGCGCCGGAGGGTCTGCCACATCTCCTGCTGCTCGGTGGTCAGCCGCGTCACCATCTCGGAGAGGTTGCGGAGCTGCTCGGACGGCGTCTTGCCGTCGTCGGAAAGGATCGTGATGCCTTCCCGCAACTGCCCCTTGAGGCCGGCGACGCGGACCATGAAGAACTCGTCGAGATTGTTCGCCGAGATCGCGAGGAAGCGGAGCCGCTCCAGCACCGGGTGCGAGACGTTCGCCGCCTCTTCGAGGACGCGCCGATTGAAATGGAGCCAGGAGATCTCGCGGTTCACGAACCGGTCCGGCGAGCCGCGGAGACGCTCGCCCTCCAGGGCCGCGGAAGCCGACACGGGCGGAACGGCGGCGATGGTTTCGGTCGTGGTCTGGTCCATGGTCCCTAGTCTCCAACCACCAAGATACTACCGATTTGTGACTATTTCCGCTCCGTTAGCGCCGTTTCCTCATCGTCGGCCTCGCCGCCGAGGAAGGGCGCGGCGAGCTGTCGGGTGATCGGCCGGCCGGCGGCGAGGGCCGCCTCGTCGAGGTGACGGACGAGGCGGTCGGCGGCCTCGAAGGTCCGGTCGATGCGCGAGGCGAAGTGGGCCGCGAGAGCCGGCGCGACGACGAGCTGGCGATCGGCGAAGAGCTTTACGAGCACCCGCACCAGGAGGTCGTCGTCGGGCGCTTCGAGGGTTGCGGGCTGGGCGGCACGGAGGCGGGAGACCAGATCGGGCAGGCCGAAAATCGCCCCGGCATCGCTTACCCGACTTGTGAGAAGCACGGTGACGCCGCGCTCACGTGCGCGGTTGAGGAGGTGGAACAATGCCCCTTCGCGGCCGGGAGCACGGTCGATGTCCTCGATCGCGACGGCGTCGGCGAGCGTCAGCCCCTCGCCGGTCGCTTCCTCAAGGTCCGCGGCGGGAAACGTGGTGGCCCCGCTCCGGGCACGCCAAATCTCCACGAGATGAGTCTTGCCCGACCCCGGCGGACCGGACAGCAGCAGCACCGGCACCTGCCAGCGTGGCCACGCCTCGATCAGCGCAAGCGCCGTCGCATTGCCCGGCCCGATGAGGAAATCGTCGCGGGTCAGCGCCGGCTGATGGTCCAGCGGCAGGACGAGCTGCTCGTCCGTCACTTTCCTGCCCCTTCGGCCTCCTCCTCGGGCACCTGCGCCGCGCCGGCGTAGTAGGGGCTGGCGATGTAGGTGTTGAGGCCGAAGCGGACGAGCACCGCGACGATCGCCGCAACCGGGACCGCCACCAGCGTCCCGACGAAGCCGAAGAGGTAGCCGAAGGCCAGCAGCGCGAACATCAGCCAGACCGGGTGGAGCCCGACGCTGGTGCCGATCAGCTTCGGCTGGAGGACGTAGCCTTCGAGGAACTGCCCGACGACGAAGATGCCCGCCGTGGCGAGGATCCAGCCCCAGTCCGGCCAGAACTGGATCGCTGCGACGCCGACCGAGGCGACGAAGCCGACGATCGTGCCGACGAAGGGAATGAAACTGAGGAGGCCGGAGACGAGGCCGATGAGAAGGCCGAAATTGAGCCCGATCGCCGTCAGCGCGATCGCGTAGAACGCGCCGAGGATCAGGCAGACCAGCCCCTGCCCGCGGACGAAGGCGCCGATCGCGCGGTTCATCTGCCCGGCAAGGTCGCGGATGATCGGCGCATGCTGCCGCGGTAGCCAGGAATCGACCCGCCCGGTCATCCGGTCCCAGTCATAGAGGAGATAGAACGCCACCACCGGCGTGATGACGATCAGCGAGATGATGCCGAGAAGCGCCTGTCCGGTGCTCAACACCGAGCCGAGGATCGCGCCGAGCCAGGTGGCGCCGGTGGCCACGAAATCGCCGACCTGGCCGCGGAGCGACTCGGCGTTGATGCCGAGATTGCGGGCAAAATCGCTGTCGATAAGCGGCTGGAGGATCGACTGGAGCTGGGCGACGAGCTCCGGAAGACGTTCGATCAGGCCCGCGAGCTGCTCGACGAGGAGCGGCACGAGCACGATCAGCACGACGATGAAGACGACGAGGAAGAGGACGAGGATCGTCAGCGTCGCGAGGAGACGATTGAACCCGCGGCGCTCCAGCCAGTCCGCGATCGGGTCGAGGAGGTAGGCCAGCGCCATGCCCGCCACGAAGGGCAGCAGGATGGAGGAGAACACCGCGAGGAAGACGATGAGGAGGACCAGCGCGCCTAGCCAGAACAGGAGCTGGCGGCGGAAGGTCACCGTTCGTGCGGGAAGGGCGCCGTCTGCCATCGGCCCTCAGTCTTGCGCCATGTGGCGGACCCAGTCGACGAGATAGGCACCCGCGGAAGCCACGGTCAACACGCCGACGATGATCGCGAGCCAGTCGCGCACGGCCCCCATTCCGATGCCGAAGGCGAGGTCCGCGAGCACCGCCGCGGCGAAGATGATCTGGGCCGCGGTGTTGACCTTCGAGATGTAGAGCGGCCGGACCTCGATCGGCCGGTCGAGCACCCAGGCGAGGAGAACGCCGCCGATGATGAAGAGGTCGCGGCTGACGACGATCGTCGTGAGCCAGCCCGGGATTTCGCCGATGAACGTCAGCGAGAGATAGATCGAGACGAGCAGCGCCTTGTCCGCGAGCGGATCGAGGTACGCGCCGAGGCGCGATTTGAGGTTGTAGGTGCGCGCGATGAAGCCATCGACGCCGTCGCTGACGCCGGCGATGACGAACACCACGAACGCCGCCCCGAACTGGCGTTCCGAGAGGAACCAGATGATCGTCGGGACCAGCAGCAACCGGCCGACGGTGATGAGATTGGGGAGCGTCAAGGAACTACCCTATGGGCCGCGGCACGAGCGTGAGATACAGCATCCGCCGATTGCGGCAAATGTCGCGGTGCCCGGCCGGCCCCGTGCCTGCTAGTGACGTTCTCCCGCGGAGGAATCAAGACCGATGACGGACGAGAGCGCCCGCAAGAATCCGGCCCGCTACGCCGATGCGGGCGTCGACATCGACGCCGGCAACCGGCTCGTCGACCTGATCAAGCCGGCGGTGAAGAGCACGCGCCGCGCCGGATCGGACGCGGTGATCGGCGGCTTCGGCGGCCTGTTCGACCTCAAGGCGGCGGGATTCAGCGATCCGGTGCTGGTGGCGACCACCGACGGCGTCGGCACCAAGGTCAAGATCGCGGCCGAGACCGGCCGCCACGAGACCATCGGCATCGACCTCGTGGCGATGTGCGTGAACGACCTCATCGTCCAGGGCGCCGAGCCGCTGTTCTTCCTCGACTATTACGCCACCGGAAAGCTCGAGCCGGAGGTCGCGGCACAGGTCGTTTCTGGCATTGCCGAGGGTTGCCGCCAGGCGGGCGCGGCGCTGATCGGCGGCGAAACCGCCGAGATGCCTGGCCTCTATTCCGGCAAGGATTATGACCTTGCCGGCTTTGCCGTCGGCGCAGCGGAACGGGACCGTCTGCTGCCGCGGCCCGACATCGCGCCGGGCGACGTCATCCTCGGCATCGCCTCCTCGGGCGTCCACTCCAACGGCTACTCGCTGGTCCGCCGCCTCGTCTCCGGCGCCGGCCTCTACTGGGACAATGTCGCCCCTTTCGACGGCTCGAAGACGCTCGGCGAAGCGCTGATCGAGCCGACGCGGATCTACGTCCGCCCGGTGCTCTCGGTGCTGCGCGAGACGACGGGCATCAAGGCCCTGGCGCACATCACCGGCGGCGGCCTCACCGAGAACATCCCGCGCGTCCTGCCGGACGGCGTCGTGGCCCGGATCAACCTCGCCAAGATCGACTTGCTGCCGGTCTTCGCCTGGCTCCGTCAGGTCGGGTCCATCGAGGAGGCCGAGATGCTGCGGACCTTCAACTGCGGTATCGGCATGGTGGTCGTGGTCGCGGCCGCGGAGGCCGACGCGGTGCAGGCCGCGCTGATCCGCGCCGGCGAGACGGTGGACGACATCGGCGTGATCGAGGCGGCATCCGGCGCGTCGCGCGTCGTCTATGACGGCCGGCTGGCGTTCGCCGCATGAGCAGGAAGCGCGTCGGAATCCTCATCTCGGGCCGCGGCAGCAACATGGCCGCGCTCATCAAGGCTGCCGAGGATCCGGCCTATCCGGCCGAGATCGCGATAGTCCTCTCCGACAATCCCGGCGCGCGCGGCCTTGGGCTTGCGGCTGCCGCGGGGATTCCGGCCAAGCCGATCGACCGCAAGGCCTTCGCCGACAAGGCGAGTTTTGAAGCAGCGCTCGACGTCGCCCTGCTCGAAGCGGGGGTCGAGCTGATTTGCCTCGCCGGCTTCATGCGCCTCCTGTCGTCCGCCTTCGTCGAGCGCTGGCACGACCGGGTGCTCAACGTCCATCCGTCGATCCTCCCGGCCTTCAAGGGCATCAACACCCACCAGCGCGTCCTCGACGCCGGCGTGCGCCTCCATGGCTGCACGATCCACTTCGTGCGTGCCGCCGTCGATGACGGCCCGATCATCGCCCAGGCCACCGTGCCGATCCTCGCCGGCGACACCGCCGACACCCTGTCGGACCGCCTCCTCACCGCCGAGCACAAGGCCTACCCAATGGCGCTCCGGCTGGTGGCGAGCGGGCGCGCCCGGGTGGTCGGCGATCGCGTCGCTATCGACGACGAGCCGGCGCAGCCCGAAGCGCCACTGATCGTGCCATGGATCCCGTAGCTGTCCCTGCCGGAGTGGCCAGCGGGGGAGAGCGCGTCTTCCCGGTGAGCTTTCGCGCCGACCGGCGACGGCACGTCGTACCGATGCGAGACCCAACAATGGGCCCCGGCCTTCGCCGGGGTGACGGAGTTTGGGGTGGGGACAGAGGTCGCCACGCACCGTGGGACCCCCGTACGACCGCCTCCTGCCCGCTCGCCACCGGCGTCACGCGCGACGCTCTGACCAGGGAACGGGCGACGAGCAAAACGCCAGCGGCCGAGCACTGCCTCTCCACTCGTCACCCCGGCGAAGGCCGGGGCCCATTGTGGGGTCTCGCCGCGGATCGACGGGCGCATCGTGGCATACCCAGCGGTGCCGGAAGCCAGTCTCGAACCGGGCCCCTCGGCGTAGGGATGCACTAGGTCATGCCCACCGCGCTCGTCACCGGCGGCAGCAAGCGGATCGGTCGCGCCATCGTCGAGGACCTCGCCGCGCATGGTTTCGCGGTCGTCATCCACGCCCATCGGTCGGTGGCCGAAGCCGAGGCTCTGGCGGCCTCCCTCCACGCCAAGGGCGGTCGCGCCGCCGTGGTCACCGCCGACCTCGCGGACCTCGCCTCGCTCCGCCCGATGTGGAACGCCGCGGTCGCCGCCCTCGGCCCGATCGACCTCCTCGTCAACAACGCCGCGATCTTCGAGCCCGACGAGATCGGCGGCCTTGATCCGGCCGCCTGGCGTCGCCAGATGACGGTCAACCTCGAAGCCCCGGTCTTCCTCGCCGAGGCGTTCGCCGCCGGCCTGCCCGATGGCGCCGAAGGCAACATCGTCAATCTCATCGACCAGCGCGTGTGGAAGCAATTGCCGCACTTCGTCTCCTATCAGCTCAGCAAGGCCGGCCTCTGGTCCGCGACGCGGTCGATAGCGCAGGCGCTCGCCCCGCGGATTCGCGTCAATGCGATCGGCCCCGGCCCGGTGCTGCCGAGCTACCGGCAGGAGCAGGCCGATTTCGACCGGCTGGTCGCGACCCTGCCCCTCCGGCGCGGTCCTGAGCTCGCCGAGTTCGGTCGCACGATCCGGTTCCTCGTCGAAACGCGCTCGATCACCGGGCAGATGATCGCCCTCGATGGCGGCCAGCACCTCGCCTGGGAGACGCCGGACGTGGTCGGCATTCCGGAGTAGGGTCACGCCCGTGGCCACGACAGACGGACCGGACTTCATCCTCAGCTTCCGCGAGGCCGGCGGAGCGCCTGCCGGCGCCGACGCGATCGCCGCGGTTGCGCGGAAGCTGCCCAACGCGCCTGGCGTCTACCGGATGATCGGCACCGACGGGACGATCCTCTATGTCGGCAAGGCGCGGAGCCTGAAGAAGCGGGTCGCGTCCTACACCCGCCAGTTCGGCCTCTCCGGCCGCACGATGCGGATGATCCAGGCGACCGACAGCATGGAGGTCGTCCTCACCCGCACCGAGACGGAGGCGCTCCTCCTCGAAGCGAACCTCATCAAGCGCCTCCGGCCGCGCTACAATGTGCTGCTGCGGGACGACAAATCGTTCCCCTACATCCTGATCACCGATCATCCCGACGCGCCGCAGATCACAAAGCACCGCGGACCGCACAACCGCAAAGGCAGCTATTTCGGCCCCTTTGCATCGGCCGGCGCCGTCGACCGCACGATCAATTCGATCGAGCGCGCCTTCCTCATCCGCTCCTGCAGCGATTCCGTCTTCGAGAGCCGCACGCGGCCGTGCCTCCTCTTCCAGATCAAGCGTTGCTCGGCACCGTGCACCGGCGAGATCGACCGCGCCGGCTATGCCGAGCTGGTGCGCGAGGCCAAGGGTTTTCTCGCCGGCCGCAGCCAGGCGATCCGCACCGATCTCGCCAAGGCGATGGAGGACGCGGCGTCGCGACTCGACTTCGAGTCCGCCGCGAACCTCCGCGACCGCATCGCCGCCCTGTCCCACGTCTCGTCGCACCAGGGCATCAACCCGCGCGGCGTGACCGAGGCCGACGTCTTCGCCGTCGCCCAGGAAGGCGGCCAGACCGCGATCCAGGTCTTCTTCTTCCGCACCGGCCAGAACTGGGGCAACCGCGCCTATTTCCCGCGCGCCGACAAGAGCCTCGATGCCGGCGAGGTGCTGGGGTCGTTCCTGACCCAGTTCTACGACGACAAGCCGCCGCCACGGCTGATCCTCCTCTCCCATGCCGTCGAGGACCAGGAGCTGCTCGCGCAGGCGCTGGGGGAGCGGGCCGGCCGCAAGGTGGCGGTGGCTGTGCCCGAGCGCGGCGAGAAGAAGGATCTTCTCGACCACGCGCTTGCCAATGCGCGGGAATCGCTGGGACAGCGCCTCGCCGAGACCTCGACCCAGCGCGCGCTGCTCGCCGGCGTCGCGGAAACCTTCGGCCTCGCCGCCCCGCCGCGGCGGATCGAGGTCTACGACAACTCGCACATCATGGGCACCAACGCGGTCGGCGCGATGATTGTCGCGGGACCCGCCGGCTTCATCAAGAACCAGTACCGGAAGTTCAACATCCGCTCGGCTGCCCTCACCCCGGGCGACGATTTCGGCATGATGCGCGAAGTCCTGCGTCGGCGCTTCGCCCGCCTTCTCAGCGAATCACCGCGCGAGGCTGCCGCGGAGCTGCCGCCGGCAGAGGACGAGCCGGACGATGCCGAAGAGATCGCGGCGCCGACGCCGGACTGGCCGGACCTCGTCCTCATCGACGGCGGCCAGGGCCAGCTTGCGGCGGCGACCGAGACGCTCGCCGAGCTCGGCCTTCACGACGTTGCGCTGGTGGGGATTGCGAAAGGTCCCGAACGGGATGCCGGCCTCGAGAAATTCCACCAGAAGGGCCGCGACTCCTTCATGCTCCAGCCGCGCGACCCCGTGCTCTATTTCGTGCAGCGGCTCCGTGACGAGGCGCACCGCTTCGCTATCGGCTCGCACCGGGCCAAGCGGAAGGCGGAGGTTTCAGCCAATCCGCTCGACGCCATCTCCGGCATCGGTCCGACCCGGAAGCGTGCCCTTTTGCGGCACTTCGGCACCGCGAAAGCGCTGAGCAGGGCGAGCGTCCAGGACATCGCCGCCGTCGACGGCATTTCCGAGCAGATGGCGCGCATCATCCACGACCACCTCAAGGGGTAGCCGACCAGCGCCTCAGCGCACCGAAGGCGCGTTGCATCCGCATTGCCTTGACCCCACCTTCGCAAGGCTGTCTTCTCCGCGCTCCAGATTGGCGGCCGGCCAATTCAAAGGCGATCATGGTTCAACAGTCCCCTCAGACTGCGCCCCGCGTCAGCGCGGTCGCCCTGCCCAATCTCCTGACCTACGCCCGCATCGTGGCGGTGCCGGCGGTGGTGGCGAGCTTCTACCTGCCCGGCGATCTCGGGCGGTGGACCGCGCTCGTGATCTTCGTCGCCGCCGCGGTGACCGATTTCTTCGACGGCTATCTCGCCCGCGCCTGGCAGCAGCAATCGGCTCTCGGCCGGATGCTCGACCCGATTGCCGACAAGCTCCTCGTCGCCGCCGCGATCCTCGTCCTCGTCGCCGACAATTCGATCGGCGGCTGGTCGCTGTGGGCGGCGCTGATCATTCTGTCGCGCGAGATTCTCGTGTCGGGTCTCCGCGAGTCGCTGGCGGAGGTGCGGGTCAGCGTTCCGGTGACCCGGCTCGCGAAGTGGAAGACCACCGCGCAGATGGTGGCGATCGGGTTCCTGCTGATCGGTCCCGCCGGCGAGGACATCTTCCCCTATGTCGAGGAAGTCGGCCTGACGCTGCTCTGGGCGGCGGCCATCCTGACCCTCTACACCGGCTACGACTATTTCCGGGCCGGCTTCAAGCACCTCCTCGGAGAGGATTCGTGAGGTTCCGCTACTTCGCGGCGGTGCGCGAAGGCATCGGCATCGGCGAGGAGGAGATTGCGATCCCCGGCGACGTCGTGACGGTCGCGGACCTCGTCACGTGGCTGCGCACCCGCGGCCCTCGCTACGAGTTCGCACTCGGCGAGGGCACCGGTGTCCGCGTCGCGCTCGACCGCGTCCATGCGAGGCCCGAGAAGCCGCTCGGCGGCGCACAGGAAGCGGCGCTGTTCCCGCCGATGACGGGCGGCTGAGGCCGGGCGATGTCTGCGCCCGCCCCGACCATCCGCGTCGCGGTCCGCGCCGAGACCTTCGACGTCGCCGCGGAGACCGCCGCCATCACCGGCGGATCACGCCGGATCGGCGCCGTCGTCAGCTTCCTCGGCCTGTGCCGCGACGAGGCCGGCAGCCTCCGCGCCCTCGAGATCGAGCATTTCCCGGGCATGGCCGAAGACGAGCTCCGCCGCATCGCCGCGGACGCGGCCGCACGCTGGCACCTTCACGCGATGACGATCATCCATCGCCACGGGACGATCCCGGTTGGCGACCCCATCGTCCTGGTTCTGGCTGCCTCAACGCATCGCGAGGCGGCCTTCCACGCCGCGCAATTCGTGATGGATTTCCTCAAGACCGACGCCCCCTTCTGGAAGAAGGAGCTTCCGGCCGACGGGTCGCAGAGCCGCTGGGTGGCGGCTCATACGAAAGACGACGCGCGGAGGCAGCAATGGACCGAGGGCGCAGCGGAGGGCATCACGTTCGGGCGAGACAAGGGCCGCGCGTCTGAAGCGTGAGCCCGGCGCTGCGGTCTCGCAGCGGAGGTCAGCCCCCACCCGAACGGGCTCCGCCCGCTCGACTTCCCCACCAGGGGAAGTTCAAAGCGGAGGTTGACGGGAGGACGGACGAAGTCGGGCACACAAGCGATCCCCGCTCTCCGCTTGAGCCTCTCCCTCGTGGGGAGGCGGAAGGTTGCGACTGCAAGGAGCAAGCTTCGGTGGGGGGACGGCGGCTCGGCGGCGCCAATGCCTATCGATGGTCCCAGCCCCCCACCCGAACGGGCTTCGCCCGTTCGACCTCCCCACCAGGGGGAGGTTCAAGTGGAACGTACCATGGAGTCCGGCAGGGCTGGCCGACGGACCTCAAGCCCCGCTCTTGTCAGCCGCCAGCGCTACCCGACGATCTCGGTCTCTGAGAACCAGTACGCGATCTCCTGCTTCGCGGTTTCCGGCGCGTCGGAGCCGTGGACGGCGTTCTCGCCGATCGAATCCGCGAATTCCTTGCGGATGGTGCCCTCCGCCGCCTTTGCGGGGTCGGTGGCGCCCATGATCTCGCGGTTCTTGAGGACGGCATTCTCGCCCTCGAGCACCTGGACCACGGTCGGGCCGGACGACATGAAGGCGACGAGCTCGCCGAAGAAGCCGCGCTCGCGGTGGACGGCGTAGAAGCCTTCGGCCTGCGCCCGGCTCATCCACACCCGCTTCGAGGCAACGACGCGGAGGCCCGCTTCCTCGAGCTTGGCCGTGATCTTGCCGGTGAGGTTCTTCCGGGTCGCGTCCGGCTTGATCATCGAAAAGGTACGCTCAACGGCCATCGGGTCCTCGATCTCTCTCGCGTTTTTGGCGGGCTGTCTTAGCCAGCGCCGCCGTCACGAACAAGCCGAGGCGGCGCTGCGGACCGCTTCACGCTCGCGTCATGTTGACTGTGACTGGGTGATTCACCTGTTATCGTGAGCATCGCTAACAATCGTGATTGCTCATTGTGGACATGGTCGGAGATGACGCGACGATGGCAGATGGCGTCGACGGGCATGGCAATGCCGCCGGAAGTTCGAACGTTGAGAGCCTGCTGATCCGGGTCGCCCGCGCCCGCGACGACGCCCGCCGCCTCAATCTCCCGCTGAGCGCGCACCTTCTCGACATGGTGTGCCTCGACCTCAGCAACGCCAATGACCGCCCCGAAGACCGGGTGAGCTGACGCTCAGCGCAGCGCTTCCCCGATCCGTTCCGTAAGCGCGGCGAAGTCGCGCTGCCGCGGCGAGCCCTTCCGCCAGGCAAGCCCGATGACGCGGCCGGGCTGTGGATCGCGGAACGGCAACAGCTTCAGGCGCGGATCGGCGCGGACGCCTTCGTCGGCCGCCACTTCCGGCAACAATGTGATCCCCTGTCCCGCCGCGACCAGTTGCAGGATCGTCGTCAGGCTCGTCGCGCCAAAACCGCGCAACCGGTTAGGGTCGATGCGGCGGCAGACCGCGAGAGCCTGGTCGCGGAGGCAATGGCCATCGGCGAGGAGCAGCAATTCATCGGCATCAACGAGGTCCGCCGTTGCGCGCTCGAGCCGGGCCAGAGGTGAGGCCGACGGCACCGCGAGGAGGAAGCGGTCCTCGGCGGCGGCGCGCTCCGCGAGCGCCGGATCACCGAGCGGGACGCTGACGACGATCGCATCGAGCGCCCCCGACTTCAGCTCCTCGACCAGCACCGCCGTCACCGCTTCGCGCAATGTGAGCCGGAGCGCGGGGTGGCGCTCCTGGAGGAGCGGCAGGAGGCGCGGCAGCAGATAGGGCGCGATCGAGGGGATCACGCCGAGCCGCAGCGGCCCGCTGAGCATGCCGGCCCTGCCGCGCCCGACCTCCTCGAGGTCGCGGAGCGCGGCCAGGATCGACGCCGTCCGCTCCGCGACCTCGGTTCCGAGCGGCGTCAGCCGATGATCGACCGAACCACGCTCGAGGAGCGGCCCGCCGAGGAACGCTTCCAGCTCGCGGATCTGCGTGGAGAGCGCCGGCTGGCTGACGCCGACCGCATCCGCGGCCCGGCCGAAATGGCCGTGGCGCACCAGCGCGTCGAAATAGCGGAGCTGTCGCGTCGTGATCATAGGCAAATCCTATCACCGGACGTACCGAATACGATTGGTAATTATCGGGCGGCTCTGACATTGCGCTGGGTCAAACCGTGACCGAAGCGGCTCCCGCATGATGGGGCCGACAAGCAAGGAGGGTTCAGATGGCGGACAAACCCACGCTCACCACCACCGGCGGCGCGCCGGTTCCGGACAACCAGAACACGCTCACCGCAGGCCCGCTGGGCCCGGTGCTGCTCGAGGACTATCAGCTCATCGAGAAGCTCGCGCACCAGAACCGCGAGCGCATTCCGGAGCGCCCGGTCCACGCCAAGGGCTGGGGCGCCTATGGCACGCTGACCATCACCGGCGACATCTCGCAGTACACCAAGGCGAAGGTGCTGCAGCCCGGCGCGGTGACCCCGATGCTGGCGCGCTTCTCGACCGTCGCCGGCGAGCTCGGCGCGGCGGACGCGGAGCGCGACGTCCGCGGCTTCGCGCTGAAGTTCTACACGCCCGAAGGCAACTGGGACCTCGTCGGCAACAACACGCCCGTGTTCTTCATCCGCGATCCCTACAAATTCCCGGACTTCATCCACACCCAGAAGCGCCATCCGCGGACCAACATGCGCTCGCCGACGGCGATGTGGGATTTCTGGTCGCTGTCGCCCGAGAGCCTCCACCAGATCACGATCCTCTTCTCCGACCGCGGCCTGCCGATCTCGGCGCGCCACATCAACGGATATGGCTCGCACACCTATTCGCTGATCAACGCGGCCAACGAGCGGGTGTGGGTGAAATTCCACTTCAAGACCCAGCAGGGCCACAAGCACTGGACCAACCACGAGGCGACCGAGATCGTCGGCCGAACCCGCGAGTCCACCCAGGAGGACCTCTTCACCTCGATCGAGAAGGGCGACTTCCCGCGCTGGAAGGTGCAGGTCCAGATCATGCCGGAGAGCGACGTCGGCAAGCACTGGTACAACCCGTTCGACCTGACGAAAGTCTGGCCGCATGGCGACTATCCGCCGATCGACATCGGCGTGCTGGAGCTCAACAGGAATCCGGACAACTACTTCGCCGAGATCGAGCAGGCCGCCTTCTCGCCCTCGAACAAAGTGCCCGGCATCGGCTACTCGCCCGACAAGATGCTCCAGGCCCGCGTCTTCTCCTATGCCGACGCCCACCGCTACCGCCTCGGCACGCATTACGAGGCGCTGCCGGTGAACGCCCCACGCTCGGGCGCGGCGCACTACCACAAGGACGGGCCGATGCGATTCTTCCCCAACAACCCCAACCCGGACGCCTATTACGAGCCGAACTCGTTCGGCGGCCCGGTGCAGGAGCCATCCGCCAAGGAACCGCCGCTGCCGATCTCGGGCGCCGCGGACCGCTACAACCACCGCGACGACAATGACGACTACCGGCAGCCGCGCGCCCTCTTCGAGCTGTTCAACAGCGCCCAGCGCGACCGGCTGTTCCTGAACCTCGCCGAAGCGATGTGGGGCATCCCGAAGGAGATCTCCGAGCGCCAGCTCGCGCATTTCGACAAGATCCACGCCGACTATGGCGCCGGCGTCCGTGAAGCCCTGGCACACATGGATCGCCGCCACGCGGCGGAGACGGCGCAGCAGCAGATGATGCCGGACGATTCGCAGGCGGCCGCGGAGTAGACGACGTACGGCGGTCGCGAGAAAAGCACCGCCGAGCCACATCCTCGTCCTTCTCCCCGCGCGCGGGGAGAAGGTGGCCCGAAGGGCCGGATGAGGGGCACGCCGCGGGCACTGAGTTCGCGCCAAGAGGCCCCTCACCCCCCGCCCTCTCCCCGCTTTGCGGGGCGAGGGAGAATGCTGGCGCCCGTCGTTTCTCCAGAACCGGCAGCGCCGCGAATGCTGCGGCTCGGATCAGGTCTGCATCAACCGCCAATTGGCTGCGCCTCGGCCGCCGGCTACACAGCCGCCATGACCATGCTCTCCCATTTCCGCATGTTCGCGGCCTACAACCGCTGGGCCAACCGCAAGGCCTATGCGGCTGCGGGCGCCCTTCCCGATGCCGACTATCGCGCCGATCACGGCGCGTTCTTCGGCTCGGTCCACCGCACGCTGAACCATCTCCTCGTCGCCGACCGCATCTGGCTCCGCCGCTTCACCGGCGAAGGCGTCACGGCGCCAACGCTCGATACGATCCTCCACGACGACTTCGCGAGCCTCGACGCCGCCCGCCAGACCGAGGACGACCGGATCATCGCCTTCGTCGCCGGCCTCGACGATGCGCGCCTCGCCGCCGAAATCCGCTACGCGCCGATCAGCACCCCGGACCGGACCATCGTCCAGCCGCTGCAGGAAGCGCTGGCCCATTTCTTCAACCACCAGACCCATCATCGCGGGCAGGTCCACACCCTGCTGACCATCATCGGCGGCCCGAAGGCGAGCCTCGTCCTCGACCTCGTCGCCTTCCAGCGCGCCAACGAGTACAGCGCAGCGCGGTGACCGCCGCGCCGTCGGCGCGCTAGTCTCACCGCCCGACCCGAAGCGAACTCCGCCACCGCATGGCCACCGTCAGCACCGGCATCCTCCTCTACCGCCGCCCCTCGCCTGCTGCGGTGGAGATGCTGCTCATCCATCCCGGCGGACCGTTCTGGGCCAAGAAGGATCTCGACGCCTGGTCGATCCCGAAGGGGATCATCAATCCCGGCGAGGAGGAGCTGGCGGCGGCGCGGCGGGAGTTCGGCGAGGAGACCGGGGGCGTGGCCGACGGGCCGGCGATGGAGCTCGGCCGCTTCCGCCAGCCCGGCGGCAAGGTGGTGGTGCCCTACGCCGTCGAAGGCGACTTCGACCTCGCCGGTTTCAGGAGCAACAGCTTCAAGATGGAATGGCCGCCGCGCTCCGGGAAGCTGCAGGAGTTTCTCGAGGCCGATCGGGCCGACTGGTTCGATCCGCAACGCGCGGTCGAGAAGCTGCTGCCCGGCCAGAAGCCGATCGTGCCGGCGTTGCTGAAGCTGCTCGTGGGGTGAGGCAAGACGCCGTGCCGCGGGCGATCGAGCGCTGTCGAGAGGTCTCGCCGTCCTCTCCGGAAGGCACCGTCCCTACGCCGCCTTCGCCGCCGCGCGCGGACGGATCAACGCATCCGGCATCGCCACGAGATCCGTGGTGAAGCCGAGCCCGGATCGGACGGCCGGGTCGCCGGCGACGATGGCCGCGGCCTCCGCCTGGTCCGTGGCCTCGATCACGGCAGGCCCCCAGGCGCCGGCACCCTCCGGCACCGGGCCGTAGGCGACCGCGGAACCGCGGGCGCAGAGGTCGGCCCAATAGCCGAAATGCGCCTGCATCGCCGCGGCTTCCGCGTCGGTCATGTCGCCCGGAAAGGTCGGGCGCGGCGGCGTGAGGCGGAAGAAGAAGACGGCCATCCGTATCTCCCTCAGCGAGCGCTGCCGGCGGCGGCCGCGGCGAGCGCCGCGTACTTCGCGAGGTCGCCGGTCCAGCCGTCCTCGGCGTCGAGGGACGCCCGCACCTCCTCGGCGACGTCGCCATAGCGCTCGAGATTGCGGTGCTCGAACTCGACCGTCGTAGCGTTGTCGCCGTCGGGCCGGAACCGGACCTCGACCTCGGTCAGGAGGTCCTTGTTGTACTGCCAGGCGCCGTCGATCTGCCACGCCAGAAGAAGACGACGCGGCGGGTCGAAGGCGAGCACCTTGCCCCAGTCGCATTCGCTCCCATCCACCGCCTTCTCGTACCAGCGCCCGCCGGCCCGCGGCTCGATCACGACGTCGGCCAGCGCCTTGCCGAGGAGCGTGTGGGTCGGGTTGGACCATCGGCCCATCCTGACGAACACGTCGAAGGCGATGGCGAGGGGCGCCTCGACCCGGAAGATCTTGCGGACCGGGGCCGGCGAAATGGTGCGCGAAGCGGCGGGATTGGTCACGGCTTTGGGTCCTCCTTCTTTGCGGCGGCAGCGACGCGTTCGGCCTCGTCCTTGAAAGCGGCGAGCTGGGCGTCCCAGAACCGGTCGAGCCAGGCGCGGATCGCGCCGAGCCCGGCCGGATCGATGGCGTAGATGCGCCGCGTTCCGTCGGCCCGGTCGATGACCAGGCCCGCGTCCTTCAGCACCTTGAGATGCTGCGACACCGCCGGCCGCGAGACCGGCAGCTCCTTCGCGAGGTCGCCGACCGTCATGGGCGCACCCGCCAGCCGCTCGAAGATCGAGCGGCGGGTGGTGTCGCCGAGGGCGTTCAGCGCGCCACTAACGTTAGTCATGACTTACCGTTAGTGTGTACTTACGGACGAGTCAAGCCGGCCGCGAGACCCGACCCTATTCGAGCCCCAGCCGCCGCCGCTTCCCTGCCATCACCGCCTTGGCCATCTTGCCGAAGGCGCGGCTCTGCGCCCGCCGCTCGGCGAGCGTCGCGCTGTTCACCGCGTCCTCGCGCTGGAGTTTCCGGTAGCGCGCGAGGCGGGCCGGATCGAGCGTTCCCTCGTCGAGCGCGGCCCGGACCGCGCATCCCGGCTCGGTGTCGTGCCGGCAGTTCGAGAAGCGGCAGCTTCCTTCGAGCTCGACGATGTCGGCGAACAGGCCGCCGATGCCCTCCCCGGCGTCGGCGAGTTGGATCTCGCGCATCCCGGGCATGTCGACCAGCCAGGCGCCGCCCGGCAGGCGGTGGAGCGAGCGCGCGGTCGTGGTGTGCCGGCCCTTGGCGTCATCATCGCGGATGCCCTGCGTCGCGAGGTGACCGCCGGTGAGCGTGTTGACCAGCGTCGACTTCCCGACGCCGGACGAGCCCATCAGCGCGATCGTCTGCCCCGCTTGCAGCCACGGCGACAGCCGCTCGAACACGACCGGCTCGCGGGCGTCGAAGGCTTCGGCCATCAGCCCCGGCGCAAGCTTCGCCGCGCGCCGCGCATAGTCGGCCGGATCGTCCGCGAGGTCCGCCTTGGTGAGAATGACGATCGGCTCGACCTCGGCTTCGCGAGCCAGCGCGAGATAGCGCTCGATGCGGGCCGGGTTGAAGTCCTGGTTGCAGGACGAGACGATCAGCACCGTATCGACATTGGCCGCGATGAGCTGGACGCGATGATCGGTCCCGGCCGCCTTCCGCTTGAAGAGGCTGCGGCGGCCGAGAACGCGGCGCACGCGCTGCAAATTCGGGTCGAGGAGAACCCAGTCGCCGACCGTCGGGCGGTGCTCTTCGTCGGCGTCAAACCCCGCGATGATGCGGCGCTCGAAGGCGGGATGGATGACGTCGATGCCGTTGCGATGGACGGCAGCGACGCGGGCGGGAATGAGCCCGGCCTCATCGGCGCCGAGCTGGACCTGGAAATGGGACGACCAGCCGAACGCGGCGAAGTCGCTCGTTGCGAATGACATTTGGGGATCTCGATCGGTGGCTCCTTCCGGAGCCGGTGAGCATGACATCACGATCCGGGTCCCGAACGGGACCGGAGGACCGGCAGGCTCAGCTGATCGAGAGGAAGAACGCCGCTCTGCGGCAGCCTCCGAATGCGCTGTAAGCGGCGCTATTCCGCTGCGACCAGCCCGACGGTGACAATGGCGCTAGACATGAATCCCCTCCGCGGCTGGCGTTGCGATGGGGACGCGGATACTCCCGATCGCCGTGCGCGGTCAACTACCCTTGCCCTTCCCCGCCGCCTTCGGCACATCAGCGCCATGCTCCAGATCTCCGACCTCACCTACCGCATCGGCGGCCGGGTCCTCCTCGACAAGGCCAGCGTCACGATGCCGTCCGGCGCGCGGGCCGGGCTCGTCGGCCGCAATGGTGCGGGGAAGTCGACGCTGTTCCATATCGTGACCGGGCAGCTCCATCCCGAGGACGGCACCATCAACGTGCCGAAGAACTGGCGCATCGGCGAGGTCGCGCAGGAGGCGCCCGCGGGACCGGAGCGGCTGATCGACATCGTGCTTGCGGGCGACGTCGAGCGGACGACGCTGCTCGCCGCCGCGGAGACCGAGACGGACCCGCACCGGATCGCCGAGATCCACATGCGGCTCGCCGATATCGACGCCCATTCGGCGGAGGCGCGCGCCGGCGCGATCCTGTCGGGTCTTGGCTTCGACGTCACGACGATGAACGGGCCGGCGTCGGCGCTGTCGGGTGGGTGGCGGATGCGGGTGGCGCTTGCCGCGGCGCTGTTCGCGCAGCCCGATCTCCTCCTCCTCGACGAGCCGACGAACTATCTCGACCTCGAAGGGACGCTGTGGCTGCAGAACTTCCTCGCGAAATATCCGCACTCGATCCTGATCATCTCGCATGACCGCGATCTCCTCGACACCGCGGTCGACACGATCATCCATCTCAACGACGGCAAGCTGACGCTCTATCGCGGCGGCTACACCTCGTTCGACCGCCAGCGCCGCGAGCAGCAGGCGCTGCAGGCCAAGGCGCGGGGCAAACAGCTCGAGCAGCGCAAGCACATGGAAGCCTTCGTGCAGCGCTTCAAGGCGAAGGCGAGCAAGGCCAAGCAGGCCCAGTCGCGCCTCAAGGCGCTCGAGAAGATGGAGCCGATCGCCGAGCTGATCGAGGAGCGGGTCTACCCGTTCTCGATCCCCAATCCCGCAAAACCCGCAGCGCCGCCGATCGTGGCGATGGACGGTGTCGCCGCCGGCTACCAGCCGGGCAAGCCGGTGCTCCGCGACCTCAACCTCACCATCGACACCGACGACCGCATCGGTCTCCTCGGCCAGAACGGCAACGGCAAGTCGACCCTCGCCAAGCTGATCTCGGGGCGCCTCGATGCGCAGGCAGGGTCGCTCCGGCTCGCAAAACTCTCCGTCGGCTATTTCGCGCAGCATCAGCTCGACGAGCTGAACCCCGCGAAGTCGGCCTTCGACCACGTCCGCGCCCTCCTCCCGGACATGACGGAATCGGCGGTGCGGGCACGCACCGGGGCGCTCGGCTTCCCGGCCTCGAAGATGAACACGCCGACGGGCGAACTGTCGGGCGGCGAGAAGGCGCGGCTCCTCCTCGGGATCGCGGCCTTTCGGGGCGTGAACCTGTTGATCCTCGACGAGCCGACGAACCATCTCGACATCGACAGCCGCGAGGCACTCGTCCACGCCCTCAACGATTTCGAGGGCGCGGTCATCATCATCAGCCACGACCGCCACCTCCTCGACGCCACCGTCGACCGCCTGCTCCTCGTCGCCAACGGCACCGTCCGGCGTTTCGATGGCGACATGGAGGAGTACCGCCGCCTGGTGCTCGAGCAGCGCCGGGAGCCGAAAGGCGGCGAGCATGCGGCCGAGAAAGGGAACGCACAGGAGCGCCGGCGCGACGCCGCGCAGAAGCGCGCCGAGATCGCCCCACTGCGCCAGAAGGTGAAGAAGGTCGAGCAGACGATGGCGCAGCTCCAGAAGGAGGTCGCCCGCCTCGAAGCCGAGCTCGCCAATCCCGCGCTCTACGGCGGCACGGGCGGCAACGCGGTGGTGACCAGGACCCGCGACCGCGCCGAAGCGCAACGGAAGCTGACCGCAGCCGAGGAGGAATGGCTGGCGCTCAGCGCCGAGCTTGAGGAGGCGATGGCGGGGTAGGCCTTGGGCTCGGGATCGGCGCGCGGTCTCCAGCCCGGCGGCCGGGAAAGACCTCGCCGTCCCGCTTTCCGGGCTTGACCCGGGACCCGATGGCCCCACGGCAAATGCGACCCGCCGATGTTCGCGGCGCCCCGGCGCCATACCGAAGGCCGTGCTTGCGGAACGGCCAATGGGCCCCGGGTCAAGCCCGGGGAAGAGTTGGGGGTTGGGGTTTCCCGTACCGCTGGCTCAGATCGCCGGACGGAGGCCGCCCGGCGGGCACTCGCCGCAGACGTCGAGACTAATAGTTGAACAGGTAGTTCAGGCCGAAGCGGACGAGGTGCGCGCTGTTGCGCTGCGAGAAGGCGTCGCCGGGGGTGTTGTTGCCCGTCGTGTCGGTGCCGAGGTTGAAGTAGTTGTACTCGAGCTTCGCCGTCCAGTTGGTGTCGAAGGCGAATTCCGCGCCGCCGCCGAGGACGTAGCCGAACTGGGGCCCGCCGAGGACGGTCGCGTCCGCCGCATCGAGCGCGCCATCAAGGTCGCCGTAGACGCTGCTGAACTGGGTGACGATGCCGCCGGCCGTGGCGAAGAGCAGCGTGCGGTCCATCGCAACGCCGAGACGCGCGGCCACCGTGCCGTACCAGCCGTAGTTCACCGTCCCGGTGTCATCGTCGAGCGTGGCGTTGACGTCGCCGCCGCCGGTGAGGGCGTTCGTGCCGTTCAGGTTGAGATACCCGCCCGTGCCTTCCACGCCAAAGACGAAGGCGCCCGCCTGCTGGTTGTAGCCGACCGTAACGCCCCCGAGGACGCCGCGCGGGTCGACCGGCAAGGTCAGCCCGGCGACGCCTTCGTCGAAGGCGCCCGGCGTCGTGCCTGTGGCTGCTGAATAGCCGAAGCCGTAGCCGGCATAGAAGCCGACATAGGGACCAGTCCAGTCGAAGGTGGGCGCGGGAGCGGCCACGACGGGAGGCGCAGGCACAGGAGGCGGCGGAACCGCGTCCGCAGCCAACGCCGGACCGCCCAAGGCGACCATCGCAGCACTGGCCAGGAGAAGCTTCCGCATTCACACCTCCGGCGGGCCGCAAAAACGGCGCGATCCCGCAGACAAGTCGAAATCTAACAGAGGCCCCGCGTCCGGGTCTATGGCAAGGAAGCCACACCCGACGTGTTCCGGGGAGACTGTGTCATTGTGGTTCACGGCACGTCGATGTGAGCCGGAACAATGAGTTAGCCGGCCTTCTTCTCCCACCTTCCAGCGGCGCTCTGCTGCCAATAGGTGGTCTCGTGGCCGGCCGCCTTCAAGACCGCCCAGGCGGCCCTCGCTTCCGCCAGAGCGCCGGCGTCGTTCCCGTCGAACAATACGACCGCGCGGACATAGCCTTCGACGTTGCGGGCCGGTGCCCCATCGACGAAGAACCGCACGTCGGCGCCATTCCCGTTGGCCTCCTCAACGGTGAGGAGGATCGGCTGGTCCGTCCCCTCGGTGCCGTGCGGCAGGAACGATTCGTCCCGGTAGGTCCACAGATGGGCGTCGAGGGCGGCGACGCGATCGGCCGAGCCGGCCTGGACGACCGCCTTCCATCCGCGCTCGATGGTCTTTTCCAAAAGCCCCGGCAGAACAGCCTCTAACGACTGGTTCTGGAGGTGATAGAACAGAACCTCGGTCAGGATTTCAGCCCTCGTAATTGTCCGCGATCAGCCGGTCGAGGAGGCGGACGCCGAACCCCGAGCCCCACGACCGGTTCACGTCGGTCGCCGGCGACGACATCGCGGTGCCGGCGATGTCGATATGGGCCCACGGCACGTCCTTCACGAAGCGCTTGAGGAACTGGGCGGCGGTGATCGACCCGCCGTCCCGGCCGCCGGTGTTCTTCATGTCGGCGAAGCGTGAATTGATCATCTTGTCGTAGTCGGCGCCGAGCGGCATCCGCCACGCCTTCTCGCCGGTCGCGTCGCCGGCCGCGAGGATGGCCGATGCCAGCGCGTCGTCGCTTGCGAAGAGGCCCGCATGATGGTGCCCGAGCGCGATGATGATCGCGCCGGTCAGAGTGGCGAGGTCGATCATCAGCCGCGGCGAGAGGTTCTGCTGCGCGTAGTGCAGGAGGTCGGCGAGGACGAGGCGCCCTTCGGCGTCGGTGTTGATGATCTCGATGGTCTGCCCCGACATCGAGGTCACGATGTCGCCGGGGCGCTGGGCGTTGCCGTCGGGCATGTTCTCCACGAGGCCGACGATGCCGACGACATTGGCCTTGGCCTTCCGCTTGGCGACGGCAGCGAGCGTGCCGACGACGGCGGCCGCGCCGCCCATGTCGCCCTTCATGTCCTCCATGCCGGCGGCCGGCTTGATCGAGATCCCGCCGGTGTCGAACACGACGCCCTTCCCGACCAGGACCACCGGTTTGTCCTTCGTCTTCCCGCCATTCCAGCGGAGGATCACGACCCGGGGCGGACGGACCGAGCCCTGGGCGACGCCAAGCAGCGCGCCCATTTTGAGCTTCTTCAGCTCCTTCTCGGTCAGCACCTCGACGCCAAGGCCGAGTGTCTCGAGGGCCTTGATCCGATCGGCGAACTCGACCGGCCCGAGGATGTTCGGCGGCTCGTTGACGAGGTCGCGGGCGAGGAAGACGCCGTCGCCGATCGCCGCCCGCGCCGCGAAAGCGCGCTTCGCCTTCGCCGGATCGGGCACGGCGATCGTGAGCCGCGGCAGCGGCTTCTTCCGCGAATCGTCGTCGTCTTCGCCGGGCTTGACGCTCTCGCTCTTGTAGCGGTCGAAGGAATAGCCCCGCAGCATCGCGCCCAGCGCGAACTCGGAGGCATCGACGGCCGCACCATTGGGAGCGTCGAGCAGCACCGTCGCGTTCCGGCCGCGCGGCAGCGCGCCATAGGCAACGCCGCCGAGCTTCAGCCAGTCCTGCGGGCCGAGCTTGTCGGTCTTGCCGAGGCCGACGACGAAGACCCGGTCGATGCCGTCGACCGACGGCGCCACGATGTCGAGGGTCGAGCGCGCCCTCCCCTTGAACTCCGCCGCGGCCGCCGCCTTGGCGACGACGTCGCCGAGCCCGAGCGCCGCTGCCTGCGGCCCCATCGCGAGCGACTGGTCGGCAAACACGATCAGCGTTCCCGACGGCCGGGTTCCGGTCTTGACGAAATCGATCGTCGGCGAGTCGCTCATGGCATCCTCTTGTTGCGAACGGCCTGGGCCGGAGCCGGCCTAGCGAAAATCGCGGCGGCGGGGAAGGAAAGGTTTCCGAGGGACACCGCGGCGCGAGGGCCGGCCGCGGGCTGTTGCGCCCACGGCGAAGCCCCTAACATCGCCGCGCCCGTCACCGGCGACACCATGAATCTGGTCCAGCGCTACATCCTCCGCAAGCTGCTCGGCGCGTTCGTCATCGCCTTCCCGGGGCTCGCGATCACGATCTGGGCGACTCAGGCGCTGCGCCAGCTCAACCTCGTGACGGACCGCGGCCAGGCGCTCGGCGTGTTCCTTGAGGCGACGGTCCTCATCCTCCCGAGCCTCATCATGATCATCGCGCCGGTGACCATGCTGCTCGTCGTCATCCAGACGTTGAACGCCCTCAATACCGATTCGGAGCTGGTCAGCCTCAACGCCGCCGGCGGGACTCCGCGCCTCCTGATCCTTCCGATCCTCGCGCTCGCCGTGCCGGTGACGATCGTGTCCGCCGCTTCCTCGCTCTACTTCAATCCGCTCGCGGCGCGGCAGACCAACGACCTCATCGCGGAGGTCAATGCGAACGTCATCTCGTCCCTGATCCGGCCGGGCCAGTTCCGCACCATCGCCGACGACGTCGTCATCCAGGTCCGCGCGGTCCATCCCGACGGGACCCTCGAGGACATCTTCGTCTTCGACCGCCGGCAGCCCCGCCAGCCGATCGCCTACATGGCGCGCGGCGGCGCCATCGTCGACAGCCCCGAGGGCCGCTTCCTCCTGATGCGCGACGGCCTCGTGCAGCGGCGGACCGCGGATACCGACACCGTGTCGGTGATCGAGTTCGCGTCCTACGCCTTCGACCTCGCCGCCCTCGAAAGCCGCACCGGCGACGGCGGCCTGCGGCCGAACGAACGGAGCATGGCCTATATCCTCAACCCCGACCCGAGCGACCCCATCCAGCAGGCCAATCCGTTCCGCTACCCCGCCGAGTTCCACAACCGGGTGACGGTGCCGTTCTATGTCCTGGTGCTGGCGCTGGTGCCGGCGGCCTTCCTGGGCAGCCCCCGCTCCGCCCGCCAGGGACGGGTGGCGCTGACGACCGGGACCGCCGTGTTCTCTGCCCTCCTCCTCGGCTGCAACCTCTATTTCGGCGGCGCGCTCGAGAACAATGCGTTCCTCCTCCCCCTTGTCTATGCGGTGCCGATCCTCGGCATCGCGGTTCCGATCTTCGTCCTCGCGACCGGACGGCGGCTCCGTCCGCCTTCCCTCCGGCGCGGCCGTAAGGCCGGGCGGGCGAGCCGCGCCGTCAGGGCGACGTGATGCTGATCGGGCGGACCCTCGCGCGTCACATCGCCTTCCAGCTCGCGAAGGCGATCCTCGTCATCTTCATCGTCTTCATCGCCCTCGTGACCGTCGTCGACTTCACCCAGCAATCGCGGTGGATCGGGGCGGCCGGCCTGACGCTCCCGATCGCCCTGCTGACCTCGGCCCTCCGCGGCCCTTCGCTGGCCGAGACCGTGCTCCCCTTTGCGGTCCTGTTCGGCGCGATGATCACCTTCGTCCAGCTCAACCGCCGGCTCGAGCTCACGGTCACGCGCGCCGCGGGCGTCTCGGCCTGGCAAATCCTGACACCGGCGATGCTCGTCACCTTCCTGATCGGGATCCTGACGGTCCTCGTCTACAATCCCGGCGCCGTCGCCCTTCGCGACCTCTCCGTCAATTTCGCCGGCGTCGCCACCAGCGGCACGCTCGACGATGGCGGCCCGGTGTGGATCCGGCAGAACGGCAATGACGGCGCCTCCATCATCGGCGCCGAGCGCACCGGCGATGACGGCGCCCGGCTCAACAACGTCGTCGCCTTCCTGTTCGCCGCGGACGGCCAGCTCCGCCTCAGCCTCGACGCGCGCGAAGCGCTCCTTGTCGGCAATGAATGGGTGTTCGAGGAGCCACTCATCACCGAGCGCGGGGTGCCGGCGGGACGGGTCGACGAGTTCCGCATCCACACCAATCTGTCGCTGGCGCAGATCCGGGAATCGCTCGCCGATCCGGCAACTGTTGCATTCTGGCGACTCCCCGGCCTGATCGAGATCGCAAGCGCCTCGGCGCTTCCGGCGACCGATTTGAGGATGCGGTTCAACACATTGCTTTCATTGCCGTTTCTCCTCATCGCCATGGTCCTGATCGCGGCCGTCGTATCCCTTCGTTTCTCGCGGACTCTCAACCTCGGCAGGCTGGTCGTCACTGGTGCCGCCAGTGGCTTCGTGCTTTACGTTGTCTTGGTAGTTTCGGGGGATCTTGGGCGGGGCGGCATCGTGGCGCCGGAGATCGCCGCCTGGGCGCCAGTGTTGCTGTCGACGCTGGTGAGCATCTCGTTCCTGCTGCGTGAGGAGGATGGATGACATCTGCCGCCATCCGTCCCGGAGGGCCGTGGCGCAGAGCGGTTGCGATGCGCGTCTTCTGGCTCGCCGCCGTGGTCGTCCTGCTCGTCTTCGCTGCCGCCCCGGCGACGGCGCAGCAGCAGATGCACCTCGATACCAACACCCTCGTCTACGACTATGATGGCGACGTCATCTCCGCGGTCGGCAACGTCCTCGTGCGGTATCAGGGCTATGTCCTCACCGCCGACCGGCTGACCTACTACCAGACGACCGGTCGCCTCGTGGCCGTCGGCAACGTCCAGCTCGTCGACAGAGAGGGCAACGTCTACGAAGCCGCGCAGCTCGACGTCACTGACGACCTCGGCGAAGGTTTCATCGAGCAGCTCTACGTCGTGACCGCCGACCGCACGTTCTTCACGGCGGAGACGGCGCGGCGCTACGAGGGCCGGATCAACGAATTCTATAACAGTACCTACACGGCCTGCGAGCCGCGGCTCGATGACAGGAACCGCCCGCCGCTGTGGAACGTCGAGGCGGCGAGGATCGTCTACGACGAAGAAGAGGAGATGATCTATTTCCACCAGGCCCGTCTCGAATTCTTCGGCCTGCCGATCGCCTATTTGCCCTATTTCGCAACGCCGGGACCCGACGTCGAGCGCGCCACCGGCTTCCTCGCGCCGACCTTCACGATATCGAACGACATCGGCTTCGGGGTGTCGGTGCCGTTCTTCTGGGCGATCGCCCCGAACTACGACCTCACCATCACGCCGAGCTACTTCCGGAAGGCCGGGTTCCTGACCGAGCTCGAATGGCGGCATCGCACGCTGCGTGGCATCTACACCATCGAAGCCGCCGGCGTTTACGAGACCAACCCGGTGCCGGGCGTCGTCCGCGGCGGCATCAGGACCACCGGCGACTACAATTTCGACCGGTTCTGGTCGCTCGGCTGGGACGGCACGGTGCTGAGCGACCGGGGCTTTGCGCGCACCTATGACGTGCTCAACCCGGGCAGCAATTTCGTCACATCCACGATCCGGCTCACCGGTCTTCGCGACCGTTCATTCGTCAACGCCGCCGCCTACCATTTCAACGACGTCCGCGACGGCCACGACCCGGACCGCCAGGCGGTCGTCTACCCGACGATCGACCATGATTTCATTCTTCCGCGCCCGGTCTTCGGCGGCGAGGTCCGCTTCACAGGCAATGTCACGCATCTGACGCGCGGCGAGAACGACGAGATCCCCGCCCAGGCCGGATTCTATTACGGCCTCGCCGGCAGCTACACGCGCCTCAGCGAGGAGGTGTCGTGGCGCCGCGAGCTCATCCTTCCTTTCGGCCAGGTCCTGACGCCGTTCGCCTACGCCCGCGGCGACGCGTATTTCCTCGATCTCGAATCGGCGCCGCCGGGCGTGATCTCCGAGGCGATCGCGACCAGGGTGATGGCCGGCATCGGCGCGGAATGGGCATGGCCGTTCCTGATCACGATGGGCCAGTCGCGCCACATCATCGAGCCGGTCATCCAGGTCATCACCCGCCCCGGCGAGCAGCTGATCGGCGAGCTGCCGAACGAGGACGCGCAAAGCCTCGTCTTCGACACGACCAATCTCCTCGCCTGGGACCGCTTCTCCGGCTGGGATCGAGCCGAAGGCGGAACGAGGCTCACCGTGGCGCTCCGCTATAGCGGCCAGTTCGGTTTCGGCACGATCGAGGCCGTGGTCGGCCAGTCCTATCACCTCTCCGGGACGAACTCCTTCACCACGCCCGATATCCGCGGCGTCGGCATCGCGGCCGGGCTTGACGGCGGCCCGAGGTCCGATCTCGTCGCCGCCGTCTCGGCCACCGGCAATCGCGGCAACAGCCTGTCGCTGACTGGCCGCTTCGATGCCGAGACCTACGCGATCGAGCGCGGCACTTTGGCCGCCAATGTCGTCATCGGCGCGGTGACGGCTTCCGCGGGCCTTGCCTATGACCGCACGCGCTTCGACCTCGAAGGGACCGCCGAGGAGGCATTCGAGGTCGCGGCGGAGGCGTCGGTCCGGCTCGGGCCGAGCTGGACCCTGTCGGGCGGGGTCGGCTACGACATCGTGAACGAGACGCTCGTCAGCAACTACCTCGCCCTCCGCTACCAATGCGACTGCGCGACGTTCGAGGTCAAATACTCCGCCAGCCGGAGCCCTGATTCGCCTGAGGTGAACCGGACGGTGATGTTCGGCCTCGAGCTCCGCACGCTGGGCGATTTCACCATCAACGGCGACGCCCGCTGAGCTCCATCCTTTCGACGAAATGTCGTTGCCTCTTGCCCCGGCTGCGCCGCCGGGGCATCAGGATTGCTGCACCCGTGAGTTTTGGAGGATCGACCCTGATGAGACGCCTGTTCCGCACCGCCGCGGTCGCTCTCGGCCTCCTGGTCGCCGCCCCGGTAACGTCCGCATTCGCGATCACCATCGAGGCCGTGGTCAATGGCGTGGCGATCACCAGCTACGACATCTCGCAGCGCGTGGCCCTGCAGCAGATCTCCGGGCAGTCGCCAAGCGCCGCCACGGCAGAGCAGGAGCTGATCGACGAGCTGATCCAGATCAGCGAGGCGGTCCGGCTCGGGCTTCGGATCACCAACGCCCAGATCGACGCGGCCTACGCCCAGATCGCCGCCCAGGTCGGCCTTCCGGTCAGCCAGTTCAACCAGGCGCTGCTGCAGGCCGGCGTCGCCCCGGACACGCTTCGCCGCCGGCTCCAGGCGCAGATCGCGTGGCAGAACCTCCTCCAGGCCCGCATCGGCCAGGGCAACGCCGTCCGCCAGGAGGACGTCACCGCGGCGCTCCTCGCCGCGGGGCGCCAGAACGCGACGGTGCGCGAATACCGGCTCCAGCAGGTCATCTTCGTGCTGCCGCAGGGCGCCTCGAGCGGCCTCGTCGGCCAGCGCCGCAACGAGGCCGAGGCCTTCCGCCAGCGCTTCGGCGGGTGCGACAACACCCTGGCCCAGGCCGCGGCGCTCCGCGAAGTCGTGGTCGTCGACATCGGCCGCGACGTCAGCCGCCTGACCAGCGCGCAGGCCGCCGACGTCGAGGAGACCAACGCCGGCCGGATGACGCGGCCGCAGCAGACCTCGCGCGGCATCGAAGTGATCGCGGTGTGCTCGATCACCGAAGTCGCGGCCAACGAGAACGCGCGCATGGAGATCCAGAACGAGCTCCTGATCGAGCGCGCCGACACTGTTGGCCAGGAGTATCTCGCCGAGCTCCGCGCCCGGGCAGTCATCCAGCGCTTCTGATGCCATCCCTCGGCTCGTCGCCGCCGGTGGCGGTGACGATGGGGGAGCCCGCGGGCATCGGTCCGGAGATCACGCTCCGGACCTGGCTCGACCGGCAGGCATTTGGCATCCCCCCTTTTCTGGTCCTCGGCGACCTCGACCTCCTGCGCGCCCGCGCGCGCCTGCTCGGCTGGGCGGTTCCTGTTATCGAGACGCATCCCGAAGGGGCGGCCGAGGCGTTCCGGCGCGGCCTGCCGGTGATGCGCCTTCGCAACCGAGCGGTCGCTGAGCCGGGGAAGATCGACGCCGCCGATGCTGCTGCGGTTGTGGAAGCCATCGAGGCGGCGGTCGACCTGGTCGCTTCGGGCGCCGTCGCCGCGGTCGTGACCAACCCCATCAACAAGGAAGCCCTCTACGCCACCGGCTTCCAATATCCCGGCCACACCGAGTTCCTCGGCGCCCTCGCCGAGCGGCGGCTTGGAAAGCCCGTGCAGCCGGTGATGATGATAGCCGGGCCCGACCTTCGCGTGGTGCCGGTCACGATCCATATCCCGCTCGCAGAGGTGCCGACGGCCCTCTCGACCGAGCTGATCGTCGCGACCGGCCGCATCGTCGCTGAGGACCTCAAGCGCCGCTTCGGCATCTGGAAGCCGAAGCTGGCGGTCGCAGGCCTCAACCCGCACGCCGGGGAGAACGGCACCATCGGCCGGGAGGACGAGACGATGGTCCGGCCGGCCGTCGCCACCCTTCGCGCGGAAGGGATCGACGCTGTCGGCCCGCTGCCGGCCGACACGATGTTCCGCCTCGAGGCCCGGGCGACCTATGACGCGGCGCTGTGCATGTATCACGACCAAGCGCTGATTCCCGCCAAGACCCTCGCCTTCGACGACGGCGTCAACGTCACGCTCGGCCTCCCCTTCATCCGCACCTCGCCGGACCACGGCACCGCGCTCGACATCGCCGGCAAGGGCATTGCCCGCCCGACCAGCCTCGTCGCCGCGATCCGGCTTGCCGCGAAGCTCGCGGCCGTCGAGGCGCCCTTGAAGTCGGATGCTTCCGACTTCAACCATTTGAGGCAGTCTTGACGGCGACCGACGGCCTGCCGCCGCTCCGCGAGGTGATCGAGCGGCACGGCCTCTTCACGAAACGCTCGCTCGGCCAGAATTTTCTCCTCGACCTCAATCTGACCGGCCGGATCGCGCGGTCCGCCGGAGACCTCGCCGGCGTGACGACGGTCGAGATCGGGCCCGGCCCCGGCGGTCTCACGCGGGCGCTCCTGATGGAGGGCGCGACCGGGGTGATCGCGATCGAACGCGACGACCGCGCTCTGCCGGCGCTGGCCGAGATCGCGGCGCACCATCCGGGCCGGCTCGAGATCGTGGCCGGCGACGCACTCCGCTTCGACCTTGCGGCCGTGCCCGGTCCGGTCAAGGTCGTGGCGAACCTCCCCTACAACGTCGCCACTCCGCTTCTCGCCGGCTGGCTCGAAGCGCCGACATGGCCGCCAAACTGGCAGTCGCTGACCCTGATGTTCCAGCGCGAGGTGGCGGAGCGCATCGTGGCGGCGCCCGGCGACGATGCCTATGGCCGGCTCGGCGTCCTCGCCGGCTGGCGCACCGAAGCTCGCATCCTCTTCGACATCGACCCGCGCGCCTTCTTCCCGCCGCCGAAGGTGGTGTCGTCCGTGGTGCAACTGGTGCCGCGCCAGGAGCCGTTGCCGGCCGAGCCGGCCGTCCTCGCCCGCGTCACCGCCGCCGCCTTCGGCCAGCGCCGGAAAATGCTGCGGCAGAGCCTGAAGTCGCTGGGCATGCCGGTCGAGCCGCTGCTGGCGGCGGCCCGGATCGAGGGCACGCGACGGGCGGAGGAGATCGACGTCGCCGGGTTCGTGAGGCTGGCGAACGCGGTGGCAGGCTAGCTCCTACTTTCGGTCGTCGGGCCTGTGCCGCCAACCCCGATGCCCCGTGGACCGGGGGCCCCGCAATTGCCGACACTGGTGCGCGAGCCGCCCACCATGCCCGAGGCGGCGAGGTGGGACTAACGCGACCGGCGCGGCTCGGCACAATCGCCCATGCCGAAGACCAGCGCGCCGCTCACCCACCTCTCCCCGAGGGGGAGAGGTCGGATCGACGCGCGAAGCGTGCCGATCCGGGTGAGGGCGTTCGGGCCTGACGAGGAAACACCCGGCGCCGCGCACTGACCCTTGGACATCGACATGGCGAAGCGCCGCTAAGGCTTCTCCATCAGCCGCTGCACGAGCCCGTTGATGCCCACCCGCCGACCGTGCTTCAGCCGCTCGGCGTGGAGGATCGCCTCGACCTGGCGGAGCGACTCCTGGAGGTCCTCGTTGACCACCACGTAGTCATATTCCTGCCAGTGCTGGATCTCCTCGCGGGCATTGGCGAGCCGGCGGGCGATGACGTCCGGCGCGTCCTCGGCGCGCCGCTCGAGCCGGGCCTTCAGCTCGGACATCGACGGCGGCAGGATGAACACCTTCACGATGTCGGCGGGCATCTTCTCGGCGAGCTGCCGCGTGCCCTGCCAGTCGATGTCGAAGAGGACGTCCTTCCCCGACGCCAGTGCCTTCTCGACCGGGGCGCGCGGCGTGCCGTAATTGTTGCCGTGGACCTCGGCCCATTCGAGGAGCTCGCCGCGGTCGCGCATCTCCGCGAAGCGGGCGGGGTCGACGAACCAGTAGTGGACGCCCTCGACTTCGCTATGCCGGCGCGGCCGGGTCGTCACCGAGATCGAGAGGCTGAGATCGTCGCGGTGGAGATCGACGAGGTTCCGCGTCAGCGTCGATTTGCCGGCGCCCGACGGCGAGGACAAGACCAGCATCAGCCCGCGCCGGGCGATTTTTGTCGGACCGGAACCGTCCACCCCTCACTCCAGATTCTGTATCTGCTCGCGGAACTGATCGACGGCGACCTTGAGGTCAAGCCCGATCGCCGTAACCCCCTTGTCGATCGCCTTGGAGCACAGGGTGTTCGTCTCGCGATTGAACTCCTGCGCCAGGAAGTCGAGCCGGCGGCCGATCGGCCCGCCCGCCTTGAGGAGTTCGCGCGCCGCCGCGACATGCGCGTTGAGGCGGTCGATCTCCTCGCGGATGTCGGCCCGCGTGGCAAGGAGCATCGCCTCCTGGTGCAGGCGGTCCTGGTCGAGGCCGTTGGCGGCCCCGGAGAGGGTCGCGATCTGCTCGGCGAGGCGCGCACGGATCGCCTCCGGGGTCCGCGCCGGGTGGCGGTCGGCGGCGTCGGCCAGCGCTTCGATCTGGTCGAGCCGGGCGAGGAGGATCGCGGCGATCGCCGCGCCCTCGTTGATCCGCGCCGCAGCGAGCGCGGTGACCGCGAGGTCGAGATCGCTTGCGATCGCGGCCGCGAGCTGCGGCGGCGCTTCCGGCTCCTCTTCCACGACCTCCACCACCCCGCGCACGCTGAGGAGCGATTCGAGCGCGGGATTGGCGGACGGGTCGATCGACCGGATCGCATCGACCAGCTCGACCAGCGCCTCGCGGTTGACCTTGATCAGGCTGGCACCGCCCTCGCGATGCTGGACGAGATTGGCCTGGATCGAGCCGCGGGCGAACGCCGCCTGGAGCCGTTCCCGCAGGACCGGCTCGAGCCGCTCGCTGCCGGCGGGTCCCCGGTAACGGACCTCGAGCCCCTTGCCGTTCACGCTCCGCAGCTCCCACGTCCAGCGGGTGCCGTACGCCGCGCCGTCGGCACGGGCGAATCCGGTCATGCTCTGGACGGGTGTGGCCATGCCGGCACTCGCGAAAACCAAGGAAAGGGCGCGCGGACACTAGGCCGGAGGAGGAGCGGGCTCAAGCGAGGAGCAGCCCTTCCTTCTCTTGAGGGCGCGAGGATTCATGCATCTCCCTGACCTCCCACACCGGCTGCGCGCTCGCAATTTTGAACGCCGTTCCACCTCGCGGCCATGCTCCCGCTGCTCTCCCCCCTTGCGGGGGAGAAGGAGCACGGGCCGCTACGGCCGGGGAATCGGGAAGGGCATGCCCGGGGCCGGCGTTGCCGGCGTGGCGCCCGGCGTCGCGGCGGGGTCGCCAGCGGGGGCGGCGACAGGATCAGGAGTGGCGGCCGGCGCAGCCGCAGCGGCGGCGGCTGCCGCCGCCTCGCGCTGGCGCTCGATCTCGCGGTAGCGCGCGACGTTGCGGTTGTGATCCTCCAGCGTCTCGGCGAACACGTGCCCGCCCGTGCCGTCGGCGACGAAATAGAGGTCGTTGGTCCGCGATGGATTGGCGACCGCCTGCAGTGCAGCGAGGCCGGGATTGGCGATCGGGCCCGGAGGCAGGCCGTCGATCTGGTACGTGTTGTACGGCGTGCGCTGGTTGATCTGGCTCTGCCGGATCGATTCGCCCGGCGGCAGGCCGGCGCCGCCATAGACGCCGTAGATGATCGTCGGGTCGGACTGGAGCCGCATGCCGCGGTTGAGGCGGTTGATGAAGACGGCCGCCACCCGGCTCCGCTCGTCGGCGATGCCGGTCTCCTTCTCGACGATCGAGGCGAGCGTCACGAATTCCTCGATGGTATCGATTGGCAGCCCCGCCACGCGGTTGTCCCAAATCTCCCGGACCACGCGGTCGTGCTCCCGGACCATGCGGTCGATGATGCTCTGGCGCGAGGCGCCGCGGCTGAACTGGTAGGTGTCGGGAAGGAGCGTGCCCTCGGCCGGCACGTCGGTGATCTCGCCGGTGAGGTTCTCGTCCGCGTTGATGCGGGCGACGATCTGCTGGCTCGTCAGCCCTTCCGGCAGGGTTACGGAATAGACGTTGACCCGTCCTTCGACGAGGCGGTCCATCACGTCGCGCATGCTGGCGCCGGCCGGGATCAGATACTCCCCCGCCTGGAGGCGGCCTTCGGCGCCGTAGATCGCAACGCCGGCGCGGAAGATCCAGCGGTTCGAGATGATGCCGAGCTCCTGCAGCCGCTCGGAGATGTCGGTCACGCCGGTGCCTTCGGCGATCTGGATCACCCGCGGCTCGGTCAGCGGGCCGCCGCCGTCGAACTGGACCTTCGCGAAGAGCGCGAGGCCGCCCACGACGACGATCGCGATGACGGCGATCGTGATGAAGAAGTTGAAGAACACCACCAGCGGGTGGCGGGAGGCGCGCGACCGATTCGGCGGCGGCGGGACCTGGTCGGGCTGGAGCAGCTCACGCGCGCTCTTCGGGCCGGGGCGGCGCAGATCCGCGTCGGCCGAAGACCTGGCGTCGCTCATGTTAGCCATCCGTCGTACCGCCTTCCGTCAGCCAGGGTCAGGAGTCTGAGGTCGGAATGTGGCGCTTTCCAAGCCTCAGGCTGCATGCCGCCGGAAAATCAGTGAAGCATTCGTGCCGCCGAAACCAAAGGAGTTCGAGAGGACCACGTTGACCTCCTTCTCCTTGGCCTTGACCGGAACGAGATCGATCGGCGTCTCCACCGACGGGTTCTCGAGATTGATCGTCGGCGGCACCTTGTTGTCGCGAATCGCGAGCAGCGAGAAGATCGCCTCGACCGCGCCGGCGGCACCGAGAAGGTGCCCGATCGCCGACTTCGTGGACGACATCGCAAGGTTGGCCGCCGAATTGCCGAGGATGCGCTCCACCGCGCCGAGCTCGATCTCGTCGCCGAGCGGCGTCGAGGTGCCGTGGGCGTTGATGTAGTCGATCTCGCCGGGCGTGATGCCCGCGCGCTTGATCGCCGCGCCCATCGCCCGGAAGGCGCCATCGCCGTCCATCGACGGCGCGGTGATGTGATAGGCGTCGCCGGAGAGGCCGTAGCCGATCACCTCGCCATAGATCTTCGCGCCGCGCTCGATCGCGTGGTCGCGCTCCTCGAGGACGACGCACCCGGCGCCCTCGCCCATGACGAAGCCGTCACGGTCGCGGTCATACGGCCGCGACGCCGCGGTCGGCCGGTCGTTGAAGCCGGTCGAAAGCGCGCGGCAGGCGGCGAAGCCGGCCATCGCGAGCCGCGACAGCGGTGCCTCGGCACCGCCGGCGACCATCACATCGGCATCGCCGAGCGCGATCAGCCGCGCCGCATCGCCGATTGCGTGCGAGCCGGTCGAGCAGGCGGTGACGACCGCGTGGTTCGGCCCCTTGAGCTTGTGCTTGATCGAGACGTGGCCGGACGCAAGGTTGATCAGCCGGCCCGGAATAAAGAACGGGCTGAGCCGCCGCGGTCCCTTCTCGTGGACGAGGATGGACCCCGCCTCGATGCCCGGCAGCCCGCCGATCCCCGAGCCGATCAGGACGCCGGAGGCGTTCTGGTCCTCCGGCGATTCCGGATGCCAACCGGCATCGTCGAGCGCCTGGTCGGCGGCGGCGACGGCATAGATGATGAAGTCGTCGACCTTCCGCTGTTCCTTCGGCTCCATCCAGTCGTTCGGATCGAACTTGCCTTCGGCAGTGGGCCCGCGGGGAACCACGCAGGCGATCTGGCAGGGCATGTCGTCGACCGGGAACTCGGTCACCCGCTTGGCGCCGCTCTCCCCGGCAAGGAGCCTCGACCATGTCGGCTCAACGCCGCTCGCGAGCGGCGTGACCATGCCAAGACCAGTGACGACGACACGTCTCATCCGTGCCTTCCTCCTCCGCGAGCGACGGCCCGAGCCGCAAGGACCCGGAAGGGAACGGCTAGCTGGCGTTCTTCTTCAGGAACTCGACCGCATCGCCGACGGTGAGGATCGTCTCGGCGGCGTCGTCCGGAATCTCCACGCCGAACTCTTCCTCGAACGCCATGACGAGCTCGACGGTGTCGAGGCTGTCGGCGCCGAGATCATCGATGAAGCTCGCATTGTCGGTCACTTTCGCGGCGTCGACGCCGAGATGCTCGACGACGATCTTCTTCACCCGATCAGCGATATCGCTCATGTTTGGCTAAACCTCGGTTGTCTTACCTGTATGAACCAGAATCGCCCCGCGAGCGTCCAGTGACCGGCGGCATTCCTAGACGGAACCGTCGCCTAGCGAAACGAAAAAGGGATGCTTCCCGGGAGTCCCTGAGCTTCTCATGGCGCCCTGCCGCGTCCATCGGGGATTTCGGCCAGGGCATCCCGTGCAGGCGCGGCTGGTAACACACTTCGTGAGCCGGTGCCAAGCCGGCCGCGGCGCGGCATCTGCGGTGGAATTCCGCCGCTACTCGATGTGCATGCCGCCGTTGATGTGGAGCGTCTGTCCGGTGATGTACGCCGCCTCGTCGCTGGCGAGGAACACCACCGCGGCCGCGATCTCCTCCGGCGTGCCGAAACGATCGGTCGGCACCTCGGCGACGGCCGCCGCGCGCTGCGCCTCGGTCAGCGCCTGGACCATCGCGGTGTCGATATAGCCGGGCGCGATCGCATTCACGGTGATGTTGCGCTTGGCCACTTCCTTGGCAAGGCTCTTGGCCATGCCGAGGAGGCCGGCCTTCGACGCCGCATAATTCGCCTGCCCGGCATTGCCGGCAACGCCGACCACCGAGCTCATATAGATGATCCGGCCGGCGCGACGCTTCAGCATGCCGCGGAGCGCCGCCCGCGAAAGGCGGAAGGCCGACGTCAGATTGACCTCGACCACGCGGTCCCAATCGGCGTCCTGCATCCGGATGAAGAGGTTGTCCTTGTTCATCCCGGCATTGCTGACAAAAACGTCTATCTGCCCGAAGGCGGCTTCGACGTCCGGCACCAGGCGGTCGACCGAGGCGCGGTCGCCGAGGTCGCAGACGAAGCCCCGGCAGCGGTCGCCGAGTTGCGCCGCAAGCTCGTCGAGAGCGCCCCGCCTCGTCCCCGAGAGGGCGACTTTGGCGCCGCTCGCGTGGAGCGCCCGGGCGATGGCGGCGCCGATGCCGCCGCTGGCGCCGGTCACAAGGGCAGTCTTGTTGGTCAGATCGAACATCAGCGAACCTTCAGCGAGCCTAGTTGCGCAGCCGGCCGGCGGCCGCGCCGACCTCCTCCGGTGTACCGACGGACGTGGCGTCGGCATCCGACGCGATCCGCTTGACGAGGCCGGAGAGAACCTTCCCCGCGCCGATTTCGTAGAAGGACGTGACGCCTTCGCCAGCCATATAGGCAACGGATTCGCGCCAGCGCACGGTGCCGGTGATCTGCTCCACCAGCCGGCGGCGGATCTCGTCCGGGCCGCCATGGGGGCGCGCAGTGACGTTGGACAGCACCGGCACGTTGGGCGGCGCGATCGTGACGGCGGCGAGCGCTTCGGCCATCTCGGCCGCGGCCGGGGCCATCAGGGTCGAATGGAACGGCGCCGACACCGGCAGCACCACGGCGCGCTTGGCGCCCTTCTCCCTGGCGAGCGCCATGGCCCGGTCGACCGCCGCCTTGTGGCCGGAGACCACGATCTGGCCGCCGCCATTGTCGTTGGCGATCTCGCAGATCTCGCCGACCTCCGACGCAGCGGCCGCAACCTCGCGGGCGGCGTCGAACTCGATGCCGAGAAGAGCCGCCATCGAGCCGATGCCGACCGGCACCGCGCGCTGCATCGCCTCGCCGCGGAGGCGAAGGAGACGCGCGACGTCGGCGAGGGCGATGCTGCCGGCGGCCGCTAGCGCAGCGTACTCTCCGAGCGAGTGACCCGCATGGAAGGCGAGCGAGGCCGGGACGCCGCCGATTTCGGCCAGGAGCACGCGATGCACGGCGACGCTGACGGCCATCAGGGCCGGCTGCGTATTCCGCGTCAGCCCGAGCTCGTCGGCATCCCCTTCGAGGAAAAGACGCGAGAGATTCTCGCCAAGGGCCTCATCGACCTCGGCAAAGACGGCGGCGGCCTCCGGCCGCGCGTCGGCGAGCGCCTTGCCCATGCCGACGCTCTGGCTCCCCTGCCCCGGAAATAGGAAGGCCACGCGCATTGGCGCCCTTTGGTGAACCCCATGGCTGCCCCTGGCGCAGCTCGATCCCTCTTGGTGCGCCTTGTTTCCGTTTGATGTCACCCTGTCAAGAACGCACCCGCCACACTTGCGTGCAGTTTGCCGCGCTTGCAAAGCCAAAGGGTTTCCGCAATAAACCGCGCTTCGAAAACGTTCCGGCCGGTGGCTGAACGGAGGGGCGGCGGTGCCGCCATGGATCGGAAAGCCGGTCCGTCCTCCCGTGTCTCCGCTCTCGAAGTTCTTCCCTAGCCTTTCTCAAGGCTTCGGAGAGGCTTGGCGCCGGACGCAACAGGGAAAGGCAGTATGGCCCTTTACGAACACGTATTCCTGGCCCGGCAGGACATGTCGAGCCAGCAGGTCGAGGCCCTCATCGAGCAGATGAAGACCGTGATCGCCGACAATGGCGGCACGGTCGGCAAGATCGAGGCATGGGGCCTCAAGTCGATTTCGTTCCGGATCCGTAAGAACCGGAAGGCGCACTACACGCTCATGAACATCGACGCCCCGCCGGCGGCCGTCGCCGAGATGGAGCGCCAGCTCGGCATTAATGAGGACGTCCTCCGCTACCTGACGATCCGCGTCGAGGAGCATGAGACCGAGCCGTCCGCGATGATGCAGAAGCGTGATCGCGGCGATCGTGACGACCGTCCCGGTGGCGGCCGCGGCGACCGCCCGTTCGGCCGTGACCGCGACCGCGGCGACCGTGGCGATCGCGGTCCCCGCCGTGACGACCGTCCGCGCCGCGATGACGACGCACCCGCCCGCGAAGAGATCTAGACCATGGTCGACATCAACCAGCTCCCCACCCGCCGCCCGTTCTTCCGCCGCCGGAAGTCCGATCCGTTGTCCGGCACGGACGCGCCGAAGATCGACTACAAGGACACGCGCCTCCTGCAGCGCTACATCTCCGAGCGCGGCAAGATCGTGCCGTCCCGCATCACGGCGGTTTCCGCCAAGAAGCAGCGTGAGCTCGCCCGCGCCATCAAGCGCGCGCGGTTCCTCGGCCTGCTGCCTTATGTGATCAAGTAGGAATGGGCGAATAGGGAGCAGCGAATAGCGAACAGCCCACGCGGCGTTTCTATGCGCTACTCACTACTCCCTATTCGCTTTCTTTCTTCTGGTTGGGGCATGCCGGCATCCGCCGTGACCTGCCTCTAACCGTCCTTCCGGGCGGGACAGCGAAACGATGCAACTGACGCCCATCATCGCCGGCATCGGCACCGGACTTCTGTCCGTGCTGCTCCTTGCGGCGCTCGTGAACGGCTCGCCGCTGGCGATCCCATTCTTCCTGGCGTCCCCTCTCCCGATCGCCATTGCCGGCTTCACCTGGGGCACGCGGGCCTCTGCGATCGCCGCCCTCACGGTGCTCGTCGCGATCCTTTTCGCTGCGGGTCTCGCGCCGGCGCTCGGCGGCTTTCTCGTCGTGGCGCTGCCCATGGCGCTCGCCATCCACCTGTTCGGCCTGTGGCGCGACCTCGGCGGCGAAGCACGCGAATGGTATCCCCTCGGCGAGATACTGCTTCGGGTCACCGCGTTGATCGGCTTCGGCCTCGTGGTCGTCGGCGCCGTGTCCGGCTTCAACCCCGAGCTCCTCGCCGCCGACATGGCGGCGACGATGGAAGCGTGGTTCGACGAGGCCAATGTCGTCTCCCGGCCGGGCGACGTCGCGGCGCTCGCCGATTTCGTCTTCAGCGTCCTTCCGGTGACGATGGCCGGCCTCGGCGTCGCGATCTTCGTCGCCAACATCGCGCTCGGCGCACGGATCGCCACCACGTCCCAGCGTCCGCTGCGGCCCCGGCCGCCGCTGTGGTCGGTCCAGCTCCCCCCGATCGCGTCCTACGTCCTCGCCGGCGCGGCCCTCCTGAGCCTCCTTCCGGGCGCGCTTGGTGACGCGGCGAGCGCCGTCGCCGGCGCCTTCGGCGTGGCGCTCGCGATCGTCGGGCTCGGCGTCCTCCACGGCGTGACCCTCGGCCGCCCCGGTCGCGGCGGCCTTCTCTTCATCGCCTATGCCTCGATCCCCCTCCTCGGGATCCCGTTCATCCTCTTTGCCCTTCTCGGCGTGTTCGATTCCTTCTCGCGGCTCCGTCCGCCCGCGCCGACGCCCACAACCTGACCTTCAAGAAAACCACGGAGCAGAAACCATGCATGTCATCCTTCTCGAGCGCATCGCGCGCCTCGGCCAGATGGGCGACGTCGTCCGCGTCAAGGACGGCTTCGCCCGCAACTTCCTCCTGCCCCAGGGCAAGGCGCTCCGCGCCAACGAGGCGAACCGCAAGCGCTTCGAGGCCGACCGGTCCCAGCTCGAGGCGCGCAACCTCGAGCGGAAGTCGGAAGCCGCCGCCGTCGCCGAGAAGCTGAACGGCCAGTCCTTCACCATCATCCGCCAGGCCGGTGAGACCGGGCACCTCTACGGCTCGGTGACCAATCGCGACCTCGCGGAGACGGTGACGGGCGCGGGCTTCAGCGTCGAGCGCAACCAGTTCGACCTGCAGCAGCCGATCAAGTCGATCGGCCTCCACGAGGTCCGCGTCGCGCTCCACCCCGAGGTCGACGCGACCGTGACCATCAACGTCGCCCGCTCCGCAGACGAGGCCGAGCGCCAGGCGCGCGGCGAGAACCTCTCGCTCCGCGAGCAGCCGGAGCCGATCGAGACCGGCGGCTTCGACGAGGCCGAGGCCGAGGGCGAGACCCGCGACACCGAGACCGAGCCGGAATAAGCATCCCATCGCCGGCGGCGCAGCCATGCCGCCGGCGATCCTTGCCCAACGATCTGACGGGCGTAATATCCCGCCCCGCGCTCGAAGTTCGGGGTGCAGGAGATGTCACTTTTTCCAGTCGATCGGCTGCTGCGGCGGCTCATCACCCACGGCAGGCTGACGATCGTCGACGTCGACGGCCGCAGCGAGACCTTCGGCCGGTCCGACGGCGGACCGTCGGCCACGATCAAGCTTCACGATCCGAAATTCGTCCGGCGGATGACGCTGCGTCCCGGCCTTGCCATCGGCGAGGGCTACATGGAAGGGGCGTACACCATCGAGGACGGCACGCTCCGCGACTTCCTCGAGATCGCGGTGAAGTCGAGCGCCGGGAAGGAGCCGAAGGGACCGGTCGGCGCGTTCCTTCGCCTTGCCGCGCCGCTCCGGCGGAACGACGGCACGCGGGCCGCGCGCAACGTCCAGCACCATTACGATATCGACCACCGCCTCTATGAGCGGTTCCTCGACACGGACATGCAGTATTCCTGCGCCTATTGGCGCGAGGGCGTGACCTCGCTCGAACAGGCGCAGACCGACAAGAAGGAGCACATCGCCCGGAAGCTGATGCTGAAGCCGGGGATGAAGGTGCTCGACATCGGCTCCGGCTGGGGCGGCATGGCGCTGCACCTCGCGAAGAATTACGGCGTCTCCGTCACCGGCGTGACGCTGTCGGTGGACCAGTACCAGACCTCGATCCGGCGCGCGCAGGAAGCCGGGCTCAGCGACCGCGTCACCTTCAAGCTCCAGGACTATCGGCACGAGCCGGCGACCTACGACAGGATCGTCTCCGTCGGCATGTTCGAGCATGTCGGCCCGCGGAACTTCGCCGAATATTTCCGCCACATCGACCGCCTCCTGAAGCCGGACGGCGTCGCCCTCATCCACACTATCGGCCGCATGGGTCCGCCGGCGCCGAACAATGCGTGGATGAACAAGTATATCTTTCCCGGCTCCTACATCCCGAGCTTGTCGCAGCTCGCGCCGGTCATCGAGGAGCAAAAGCTCTGGATGACCGATTTCGAGATGCTGCGCATCCACTACGCCAAGACGCTTGCCGCCTGGGACGAGCGCTTCCAGGCCCAGCGCGCCGAGATCGCCGGGCTATTCGACGAGCGCTTTTGCCGGATGTGGGAGTTCTATCTCCAGCTCTGCGAGACCGCGTTCCGCCACCGCACGCTGACCGTGTTCCAGATGCAGATCGCGAAGGAGATCGGCACGGTGCCGATCACGCGCGACTACATGTACGCCGCGGCAGAGACGGCAGCCGCGGAGCGGCCGGTCGCGGCGATCGAGCCGGTTGGCGCGAAGCCCAAACAGCGGGCGGCGCGACGCGCGCCGCAGCCGGCCGTGGAGATGCCCGCCGAGATCGCCGAGGCATCGAAGCCGGCCCCGAAACGCACCACCCGCCGCCGCTCGCAGCCGACGACGCATTGACGCCTCGCGAACTCCCTTCTCGCCGCCGGGCGGGGAGAGGGCTCGGGGTGAGGGGCTCTTGCCACGAGCTCGGAGCGTGGGGCTTGCCCTCATCCGGCCCTCCGGGCCTTCCTTCTCCCCGTTTCACGGGGCGAAGGAAGCCGCGGTGCGATCGCCGAGATACCACCGAATCACCCGAGGAGGTCACCGGCCACGCATGGCAAGCCGATCCTCGCGCCAACCTTGTCGTATGGGGATAATGAGGGCATTCCGCCCTCTCCACCGCCTGCCCGCAGATCGGGCTTCGCCTCGGCGGGGGTGACGGCGTAAATCGTCGGACAAGGAATTACGGACCGACGATGAACCTCCCCGCCCGCCGGGTCGAAGAACCCGGCGAACCCTATCGCACCGCCCCGCAGAACCTCGAAGCCGAGCAGGCGCTCCTCGGCGCGATCCTGATCAACAACGACGCGTTCTACCGGGTCTCGGACTTCCTCGAGCCCGGCCATTTCGGCGAGCCGATCCACCAGCGCATCTTCGAGATCCTGGCCGAGATCATAAGAGCCGGGAAGAGCGCGACCCCGGTCACGGTGAAGACGTTCCTGCCGCCGGATTTCCGGGTCGGCGACCTCAACGGCCCGCAATATCTCGCCCGCCTCGCGGCGGAGGCGACGACCATCATCAACGCCGCCGACTATGGCCGCGCCATCTACGATCTCGCGCTCCGGCGCGCGCTGATCCTGATCGGCGAGGACATGGTCAACATCGCCTATGACGCGCCGCTCGACATGACGCCGACGGCGCAGATCGAGGACGCCGAGCGCCGGCTCTTCGAGCTTGCCGAGCACGGCCGGCACGATGGCGGCTTCACCAATTTCGAGACTGCCCTCCTCACCGCCATCGACATGGCGAGCGCGGCCTACAAACGCGACGGCCACCTTTCGGGCATCGCCACGGGCCTCGACGACCTCGACCGCCTGATGGGCGGCCTCCAGCCGTCGGACCTCGTGATCCTCGCCGGCCGTCCCGGCATGGGCAAGACCGCGCTCGCGACCAACATCGCCTTCAACGTCGCCGCCGGCTATCGCGGCGAGGCCCAGCCCGACGGCACGATGAAGACCGTCAATGGCGGCATCGTCGGCTTCTTCTCGCTCGAAATGTCGGCCGAGCAGCTCGCGACCCGCATCATCGCCGAGCAGGCCGGCGTCCCCTCCTCCGACATCCGCAGAGGCTCCATCCACGAGGACCAGTTCGGCAAGATCGTCGAGGTGGCGCGCATGATCCAGCGCATGCCGCTCTACATCGACCAGACCGGCGGCCTGTCGATCGCCCAGCTCGCGGCGCGCGCGCGGCGCCTCAAGCGCCAGCGCGGCCTCGACCTCCTCGTGGTCGACTACATCCAGCTGCTGCAGGGTGGCAGCCGGCGCGGCAGCGACAACCGCGTCCAGGAGGTGACGGAGATCACCAATAATCTCAAGGCGCTCGGCAAGGAGCTGAACGTGCCCATCGTGGCGCTGTCGCAGCTTTCGCGCCAGGTCGAATCGCGTGAGGACAAGCGGCCCCAGCTCTCGGACCTCAGAGAATCCGGCTCGATCGAGCAGGACGCCGACGTCGTGATGTTCGTGTTCCGCGAGGAGTACTACCTCAAGAACAAGAAGCCGAAGGAAGGCACCGAGGAGTTCTTCAAGTGGATGGCCGACATGGAAGCCCAAATCGGCCGCGCCGAGGTCATCATCGCCAAGCAGCGTCACGGCCCGACCGGCTCCGTGGACCTCCATTTCGAGGCCGACGTCACCCGCTTCTCGAACCTCGCCCGGCCGGGGAACTACCCGGCGCGCTACGACGATTGATGGATCGCGGCGGCGTCGGGCTGGCCCCGGACGCGCTTGGACCATGACCACCATCTCGTCGTATGACACCCCGCCAGGCCGTAGCCCATCGAGCCGCCCGGGAGAACGAGAATGCCGATCCGCCGCCTTGCAGCCGTCGCCGCCGTCTCATTCGCAGTGGTCGCTACCCCCGCGCCCGCCCAGACCGTCGACGAGCAACTTGCGGCGCTCGTCACCAATTGGGCCATGCTGGAGGCGCGCGGCGTCGCTCCGGAAGTCCAGGCCTATGGCATCGCCTGCGCGACGCCGGTGGTCCTCGCGATGCCGGACACCATGAAGCAGCGCTTCATCGCCATCGGTGCCATCAGGCCCGTCCTTGACGACCTCGAGCTCACCGACCTGCGGGCCTACGAGCGAATCAACGTGCCGTTCCAGCAATGCGTGGAGACGATGCTGGTGGGCGGCGCGATCTGGGCCTGGGTCCAGGCCGAGGAAGCGGCGGCCGGCTATGACGCGCAGCGCGCGGCTGCATTTTGCGTGATGGACGCCATCAATCCGCTGTCCGGCAATGCCAAGGCTTTCCTGTTCCAGTCGGCGATCGCGCCCGGTGCCGATTTCGAGGACGCCCTCGACGCCCTGGTGACCGCTGACCCGACGCTGGAAGCGCCGCTTCAGGCGGGCATCGAACCCTGCCTGTGACGCCCCGGCGCTCCCGCGTCCCGGCCGCACGATCGGTTGCCACAGGAATCAGCTAGGCTTTCGCGATGGAAGCCATGGCTGATAGCGGCTCGCTCGCCCATGCCCGGGTGACGGTCGACCTCGGCGCGCTCGCCGCCAACTGGCGGAGCCTTGCGGCGATGGCGCCGGGCGCCGAGACCGCCGCGGTGGTGAAGGCGGACGCCTACGGCATCGGCGTCGAGCCGGCGCTGCGGACCCTCGCCGCCGCCGGGTGCCGCACCTTCTTTGTCGCGACGCCCGACGAAGGCATCACCGCCCGCAAGGTGCTGCCCGAAACGACCCTCTACATCCTCGACGGCCTGCCGCCCGGCGGCGCGGCGCGGCTCGCGGAGATGCAGCTTCGTCCCGTTCTCGGCTCACGCCCGGAGATCGAGGAGTGGGTCGCGTTCCGCCGGAATGGCGGCGCGGGTGACGCCGCGATCCACGTCGACACCGGGATGAACCGCCTCGGCCTATCCGTGGCAGATGCCGCCGCCATCGGCGCCGAGCGCGGGCTCAGAGCGCTGATCGGCCCGGCGCTCCTGATGAGTCACCTCGCCTGCGCCGATACACCGAGCCATCCGCTCAGCCCGACGCAGCTCCGACGCTTCCTCGACATCCGCGACGCCTTCCCCGGCGTCCGCTCCTCGCTCGCCAACTCCGCCGGCATCCAGCTCGGCCCAGAATATCATTTCGACCTGACCCGGCCCGGCATCATGCTCTATGGCGGCCGCGGCGACCTGGCGAAGCCGGCGCTCCGTCCGGTCGTGACCGCCGAGGCGCGCGTCCTTCTCGTCCGCGACGTCCCGCATGGCGAGCCGGTCGGCTACGGCGCTACGGAGCGGGTCCGCCGCCGCTCGCGTCTCGCCACGGTCGGGATCGGCTACGCCGACGGCTACCACCGCGGCGCCAGCTCCTCGGACGCCCGGCGCGGTGCGCAGATCTTCGTCCGCGGCCGCATCGCGCCCCTGGTCGGCCGCGTCTCGATGGACCTCGTGGTGATCGACGTCACCGACATCCCGAATGTCGAGCGCGGCGACTTCGTCGAACTCTTCGGCCGCCACATGCCGGTCGACGCGGTGGCGGAGCGCGCGGGCACGATCTCGTACGAGTTGCTGACCCAGCTCAGCCGACGGGCCGAGCGGAGGTATGTGGGTGGCTGACCTCGAGTCGTGCCGGGCGCTTCACCTACTGACCATCCGCATACCCACGTCACGACGGCCCCACGTTCGTCATGGCCGGCCCCCCGATCTTCGTTCGCTTCTTGTTCTCATCCCTGCGCTACGCTAACCTCCACTCGACGGAGGGATTCCATGGCGCGCGCCCGCATCCAGTATGTCTGCCAGAACTGCGGCTCGGTCAGCCATCGCTGGCAGGGAAAATGCGAATCCTGCGGCGAGTGGAACAGCGTCATCGAGGAGGCGGCCGCCAGCAATGCGAGCCGGGCGGCGGGCGTCGTCGTGCCCGGCGTGCGCGGCCGGATCATCGACCTCGAGCCGCTGAAGGGGGAGACGCCGGAGCCGCCGCGGCTCACCTCAGGCATCCGCGAGCTCGACCGCGTCACCGGCGGCGGGTTCGTGACCGGATCGGCGCTCCTCGTCGGCGGCGATCCCGGCATCGGGAAATCGACACTGCTGCTGCAGGCCTGCGCCGCGCTAGCCCGGCGCGGCGCGCGCGTCGTCTACATCTCCGGCGAGGAGGCTGTGGCGCAGGTCCGGCTCCGCGCGTCGCGGCTCGGGCTCCAGGACGCGCCGGTGGTGCTTGCCGCGGAAACCGGGATTGAGGACATCCTCGCCACCCTCCTCGCCGGTCCGCGGATCGATTTCGTCGTCCTCGATTCGATACAGACCCTGTGGACGGCGGCAGCCGAATCCGCGCCCGGCACGGTCACCCAGGTGCGTGCCTCGGCCCAGGCCGTGATCCGCTTCGCCAAACAGACCGGCACCGCGGTCTGTCTCGTCGGCCATGTGACGAAGGACGGCCAGATCGCCGGGCCGCGCACCGTCGAGCACATGGTGGATGCCGTCCTTACCTTCGAGGGCGAAGGCGGGCACCAGTTCCGCATCCTCCGGGCCAGCAAGAACCGCTTCGGCCCGACGGACGAGATCGGCGTCTTCGAGATGCAGGGCAGCGGCCTCGCCGAGATCTCCAACCCCTCCGAGCTGTTCCTGTCGGAGCGCAACCTCGCGACCCCCGGCTCCGCCGTGTTTGCCGGCATCGAGGGGACGCGGCCGCTGCTGTGCGAGATCCAGGCCCTCGTCGCCGCCTCCTCGCTCGGCACGCCGCGGCGTGCGGTGGTCGGCTGGGACCCGGCACGGCTCGCGATGGTCACGGCCGTCCTCGAAGCGCGCTGCGGCATTAAATTCGGCGGCGCCGACATCTACCTCAATGTCGCAGGGGGGCTCCGCATCTCGGAGCCTGCGGCGGATCTCGCGGTCGCCGCGGCGCTGATCTCGTCGCTCACCGGGAGGCCGACGCCGACCGACAGCGTCTATTTCGGCGAGGTGAGCCTTTCCGGCGCGCTGCGGCCGGTAACGCAGGCGGGCGTTCGGCTTCGCGAGGCCGGGCGGCTCGGATTCCGGAGCGCGACGGTCCCGAGCGCCGGGGCCGCCGCGGTCGATGCCGGCGGGATCGGGGTGACGTTCATCGACGACCTTTCGGCGCTCGCTGCGGCCATCGCGTCACGGAACGGCTGATTCGGTCGGAAAACCGCGCCGCGCCGCGACGCGCCGCCAGAATCGTGTTAGGGGTGCCGCTTCTCTTCGCGCCAGGGTTCGGCGAACTCCCCGAGACCATAGATGTCGTTCACGCTTTTCGACTTCATCGTCATCGTGATCGTGCTCATCTCGGCGGTCCTCGCGATGGTCCGCGGCTTCGTCCGCGAGGTCCTGTCGATCATCTCCTGGGTTGTGGCGGCGGCCGCAGCCTACTTCCTCTACGAGTATCTCCTCGGCCTCATAAACCCGAGCCCTATCGAAGATGTGACGCTGGCTACGATCATTTCTGTCGCAGTCATCTTCATCGTCGTCCTGATCATCGCTACCTACATTACAATGAAGATCGCGGACGCGGTCATCGACAGCCGGATCGGTGCTCTCGACCGGCTGTTCGGGTTCCTCTTCGGGGTTGTCCGCGGCCTCCTTCTCGTGGTTATTGCGTTTGCGTTCTTCACCTGGCTCGTGCCGCTCAATCAGCCGCCTTGGATCGCCAACGCCCAGAGCACGCCGTTCTTGACCGATCTTCGGGACCGGCTGGTCGCTCTCCTGCCGGAGGATTGGGAAGAGACGCTGATGGAAGGCTTCCGCGGCGCGGACGAAGACGACACGCCGACGCCGGCCGAGACCGTGCCGCCGGCCGAGGAGCCGGGCAACAATCTGCCGGGGCTCGACCGGCTGCTCGACGGCGCCCCCGAGCCCGCACCGGCGCCGCAGGTGCCCCAGGGGACGCCGGCGCCCCAGGTTCCGGTAACGCCGGCGGCCCCGGTTCCGTGATCGCCCCGGCTTCGGCCGGTCGAACCCGCGAGTGACGACGATGGACGATTTCGTAAGCCACCCTTTCGAGGGGGACGATGAGCTCCATGAGGAATGCGGCGTGTTCGGCGTCTTCGCCCACCGCGACGCCTCCGCGCTCACCGCCCTCGGCCTCCACGCGCTGCAGCATCGCGGCCAGGAAGCCGCAGGCATCGTCTCCTCGGACGGCCGGCAGTTCTTCTCCGAGCGCCATTCGGGCCTCGTCGGCGACAATTTCTCGAAGGCCTCCGTCATCCAGCGCCTCGCCGGCGACCGCGCCATCGGCCATGTCCGCTACTCGACCGCCGGCGGCAACAATGGCCGCAACATCCAGCCCTTCCTCGCGGAATATTCGGATGGCGGCTTCGCGATCGCCCACAACGGCAACCTGACCAACGCCAAGACGCTGCAGCGCCAGCTCCAGACCCGCGGCTCGATCTTCCAGTCGACCTCCGACACCGAGGTCATCCTCCATCTCATCGCCACCAGCGGGAAGCTCCGCCTCATCGACCGCGTGGTCGACGGCCTCCAAAAGGTCGAGGGTGCGTATTCGCTGGTCTGCCTCACCAGCCACAACATGATCGGCTGCCGCGACCCGCTCGGCGTGCGCCCGCTGCTTCTCGGCCAGCTCGACGGCGCCTATGTGCTGGCGTCCGAGACCTGCGCCTTCGACATCATCGGCGCGACCTATCTCCGCGACGTCGAGCCCGGCGAGATGGTGGTCATCACCGCCGACGGGCTGACGAGCCACCGGCCCTTCGCGCCGACCCGCTCGCGCTTCTGCATCTTCGAGTACGTCTATTTCGCCCGGCCGGACTCCCGCGTGTCGGGCCGCAACGTCTACGAGGTCCGGAAACAGATCGGCGCCGAGCTTGCGCGGGAGCTCCCGGTCGATGCCGACATCGTCGTGCCGGTCCCCGATTCCGGCGTTCCGGCCGCTATCGGCTTCGCCGAGACCGCAGGCCTTCCCTTCGAGCTCGGCATCATCCGCAACCACTATGTCGGCCGCACCTTCATCGAGCCGACCGACTCGATCCGCCATATGGGCGTGAAGCTGAAGCACAACGCCAACCGCGACGTGATCGCGGGCAAGCGCGTGGTGCTGGTCGACGATTCCATCGTCCGCGGCACGACCTCGTCCAAGATCGTCCAGATGGTCCGCGACGCCGGCGCGACGGAGGTGCACCTTCGGATCGCGAGCCCGCCGACCAAGGATTCCTGCTTCTATGGCGTCGACACGCCGGAGAAATCGAAGCTGATCGGCTCGCACATGTCGGTCCAGCGCATGACCGAGTTCATCAAGGCCGACAGCCTCGCCTTCATCTCGATCGACGGCCTCTACCGCGCGGTCGGCGAAGCCGCGCGGAACAACGGCGCGCCGCAGTTCTGCGACGCCTGCTTCACCGGCGACTACCCGACCCGCCTGACCGACCGCGAGGAGCTCAACCGCCTCGTCGGCAGCCCGATGCTGGTCGAGCCGGCCTGATGCCCGGCACGCTTGCCGGGCGCATCATCCTCGTCACCGGAGCTTCGAGAGGACTGGGCCGCGCCGCCGCGCTCGGCCTTGCCGAAGCCGGCGCCCATGTCATCGCCGTCGCGCGCACGGTCGGCGGGCTCGAGGAGCTCGACGACGCCATCAAGGCCGGCGGCAACGAGGCGACCCTCGTCCCGCTCGACCTGACCGATGGCGCGGCCATCGACAAGCTCGGCGCCATCATCTTCACCCGCTGGGGCCGGCTCGACGGCTACCTCGGCAATGCCGGCCAGCTCGGCCTCATCACGCCGCTCGCCCATCTCGACGTAAAGGTCTGGGACCAGACGATGGCGATCAACGTCACCGCCAACTGGCGGATGATCCGGTCCTTCGATCCCCTCCTCCGCAAGTCCGACGCCGGCCGCGCCCTCTTCGTCACTTCCGGCGCCGCCCGCAACTGCCGCCCCTTCTGGGGACCCTATGCGGTGTCGAAGGCAGCGCTCGAAGCCCTTGCCCGGACTTACGCTGCTGAGGTCGCCAAGACGCCGATCCGCGCCAACCTCTTCGACCCCGGCCGGCTCCGCACCAGGATGCGGGCGACGGCCGTGCCCGGCGAAGACCCGCTGACCGTCCCCGAGCCGAAGACGGTCGTGCCGAAGATGGTCGAAATGCTGTCGCCGGCCTTCACCGAGAACGGCATGCTCTGGGACGCCCACGCGGAGAAGCTGCGCGGGTTCGGCTAACGCTGCGACGACCCCGTCTCGCGTCCCGCCATGAAGCGCCTCCATCGGGTTTCGAAGCCCCTATCACACGCTCCCGAGCCTCCCCCTTGAGGAGAGGCGGAAGCTTGCGACCGCAAGGAGCAAGCTTCGGAAGGGGTCTCGGGCGTTCCATCGGCGCCGTGTCCGACGATGGCCCGCGACCCCCACGGTTTCGCATCGGCTACGCCTCGCGAAAGCCGAGCTCCCCCTCAAGGGGGGAGCTCGATCCATCGGTTCTTCAATGCCCAGCCGCGCTCGCAAGCCGCCCGTCGGCGGGCGCGCCGCCTTCCCTACCGCCGCTTCGCGCGACCCGCGAACGGGTTGTCGCCGCCGCCGCGCAGCATCAGGCGGATCGGGACGCCGGCGAGTTTGAAGGCGTCGCGGAGGCCGTTGACGAGGTAGCGCTTGTAGGCGTCCGGCACTTGCTCGGGCCGGGTGGAAAAGACGACGAAGGTCGGTGGCCGCGCCTTGGGCTGCGTCATGTAGCGCAGCTTGAGGCGCCGGCCGGATACGGCGGGCGGCGGATGCTCTCCGACCGCGTGCTCGAGCCAGTCGTTGAGCTTCGCGGTCGGGACGCGGCGGTTCCAGGTCACCTCGGTCTGGTTCACGGCGGCCATCAGCTTGTCGATGCCCTGGCCGGTCTTGCCGGACACCGGCACTACCGAGACACCGCGAAGCTGCGGCAGGATATGATCGACCTCGGTGCGGAGCTCGCGCAGCACCCGGTCGCGATCCTCGACGAGGTCCGATTTGCACAGGGCGATCACGACGGCCCGGCCCTCGCGCTCGATGAGATCGGCGATCTGGAGGTCCTGCTTGTCGAAGGGCTGGGTCGCGTCGATCGCGACGATCACCACCTCGGCAAAACGGATCGCGCGCAGCGCGTCGCCGACGGAGAGCTTCTCGAGCTTCTCCTGGACCTTGGCCTTCCGGCGCATGCCGGCAGTGTCGTAGAGCCGGTAGCGCCGGCCGCCGAACATCCAGTCGACCGCGATCGCATCGCGGGTGATTCCAGCCTCGGGGCCGGTGAGCAGGCGGTCCTCGCCGATGAGCGTATTGATGAGAGTAGACTTGCCGGCATTCGGCCGGCCGACGATCGCCACCAGTAGCGGCTTGTCGGGATCGCGTTCGGCCTCGCCGTCGGCGTCCGCGGCCTCTTCCTCTTCGACAGGCGGCTGCGGCATGTGGACCGCGAGCGCGTCGCGAAGGTCCGAAAGGCCATGGCCGTGCTCCGCGGAGATCGCGACCGGCTCGCCGAGACCGAGCGAATAGGCCTCGATCGCGCCGGCCTCGCCGACGCGGCCTTCCGATTTGTTGGCGACGACGACGACGGGCTTGCCGCTGCGGCGGAGCACCTCGGCAAAGGTTTCGTCCGCCGGAGTGATGCCGGTCCGGGCATCAATGAGGAAAAGGGACAGGTCGGCCGCGCGGATCGCGGCTTCGGTCTGGGCCCGCATCCGCCCGGCGAGCGAGCCGGACGGCGCTTCCTCGAGTCCCGCCGTGTCGACCACGATGAAGCTGAGGTCGCCGAGAGTGGCCTCGCCTTCGCGGCGATCGCGCGTCACGCCCGGCGTGTCGTCGACGAGCGCCAGCCGGCGCCCGACGAGTCGGTTGAAGAGCGTCGACTTCCCGACGTTCGGCCGCCCGATCAGCGCCACCTCGAAGCGATCGGCCATTGCCGACCCTAGGGTGCCGGCGCGGGTGCGGGCGCCGGATTCGTCTGGAAGCCGGCGCCGACGCCGGGAATGTTGCCACCCTGGATCGGCGGCGCCATCGTCGCGGGCGCGGCCGGCGCGGGCGTCGGCGTGGCGGCGGGCGCCACCGGCGCCGCAGCCGGCTCGGCCGGCGGATTGCCGGCGGCTGGAACGTCGACGCCGCCGCCCAGACCCGGAATGAGCCCGCCCGGAACGCCCGGAACGGTGGTCGTCGGCACCGGGGCGCGGAGATCCATCGGCGCGGCGGGGGCCGGCTCGGCCGCGGGCGCCGCCGGAGCGACGCCCGGCTGGAAGGTCGGCGCGGCGGGGGCCGCCGGCGTCGCCGCGGTCGGCGGCACGAAATCGTCCCGCGAAATCATGAACGAGAAGAGATCGCCGAAGCGTTGCGACTGCTGCTGGGACATCTGGTCCTGGAAGTTCATCGCGGTGGAGATCAGCGTCCAGGCGTCCTGATAGCGCGCCTCGTTGATCGCCGCGACCGCGAGGAGCTCGATCGCGAGGTAGCGGAAGGCGTTGCCGTCGACGTTCAGCGGCGCCAGCCGCGGCGCGATCTGGTCGTAGGTGGCGGTATCGAGAAGGACCATCGCCGCCCGGATGGTCGCGATATCGCGCAGCTCCTGGTCGACGGTCGTGCTGTTCGCGATCGCGTCGAAGGCCGCGACCGCCGCCGCTGTATTGCCGGTCGCGGCGTCGATGGAGGCAAGGTGGAAGTCGGCGAGGATCGGGTAGCCCGTGGTGCCGTCCGCGCGCAGCGCCGTGAACGCAGCCCGCGCCCCGTCATAGTCCTCGGCATTCTCGAGCGCCACGGCGGCATAGAACCGGTCGCCATCGGCAGCCGCACGGCCTTCGCTCATCGAGGTCAGGATGACGGAGACGGCGACGCCGACAACCACGAGGACGGCCGCGCCGATGATGAACTTGCCGAAGCGCTGCCAGAGGCGCTTCAGCTGTTCGCGTCGCAGATCGTCATCGACTTCGCGGAAAACGTCCGACATCGGCCCACTCGGTTCCCGGCCACCCCAAAGCGGCGCGACCTTATAGCCGGGTCAGGGGCGGCGCAACGCACGAAACCTTGGCGCCGCAAGCCATTTTGGCGCGGCACGATCGCGGGATTATCCCTTGCGGCGAGCGGCGTAGACGTTCTCCTCGCCCGGGAAGGCGCGGCTGCGGACGTCGGTTGCATAGGCCTCGACGGCCTTGGAGATGTGCTCGGCAAGATTGCCGTAACGCCGGACGAATTTGGGTACGTTCGGGCTGAGGCCGAGCATGTCCTCGAGCACCAGCACCTGGCCATCGCAATCCGCCGAGGCGCCGATGCCGATGGTCGGGATCGGAACCGCCTCGGTGATACGCCGCGCGAGTGGCTCGGGCACGCCCTCGACGACGATCGCAAAGGCGCCGGCCGCGGCGATGGCCTTGGCATCCTCGAAGATCGCCTCAGCGCCGGCGGGATCGCGGCCCTGAATGCGGAAACCGCCCATCGTGTTGAACGATTGCGGCGTGAGGCCGACATGGCCCATCACGGGAATGCCGCGCTCGGCGAGGAAGGCAACCGTCTCCGCCATCTTGCGGCCGCCCTCGAGCTTCACCGCGCCGCAGCCGGTCTCCTTCATCACGCGGACTGCGGAGCGGAAGGCCGCCTGCGGGCTTTCCTCATAGGAGCCGAACGGAAGGTCGACCACCACCAGCGCCCGCTTCGAGCCGCGCATCACGGCCTGGCCCTGGAGGATCATCATGTCCAGCGTGACCGGGATGGTCGTGTTGAGGCCGTGCATCACCATCCCGAGGGAATCGCCGACGAGGATGAAGTCGACGAAACGGTCGAGGAGCTCCGCGGTGTGGGCGTGGTAGGACGTCAGCGCGACGATCGGCTCGCCGCCCTTGCGCCCCCGGATTTCCACCGCGGTGCGCCGACTGGCGTCCGGTTGGATCGACAAGTAAGCGTGACCTCCGTGATCGGAAAAAAGCCAATTAGCCCATCGCCTGCCGGGGTGAAAGGCATGGCTGGCCGGCGCACGCCGCATTCCTCACCCTCGATTTGAGCAACCCATGCCCGAGACGCTCGTGATCGAAACGCTCGGCCACGCCGGCGACGGCATCGCGGAGACCACTGCGGGGAGGGTCTTCGTGCCGTTCGCTTTGCCGGGGGAAACGGTCGTCGCCGAGATCGCCGGCGATCGCGCGACGGCAACGGCGATCCTAGCGCCGAGCGCCCACCGGACAACGCCGCCCTGCCCCCATTTCGGCTCCTGTGGCGGCTGCTCACTCCAGCACCTCGCGATTCCCGCCTACCTGTCGTGGAAGACGGCGCAGGTCGCCGAGGCCTTCGCACAGCACGGGATAGCGGCCGAGGTGCAGCCGATCGTTCCGTGCCGGCCGGGAACCCGACGCCGTGCGGTCTTCACTGCGGAGCGGAACGGCCGCGATGTGATGCTCGGCTTCAACCGAATGGGGAGCCACGAGGTCGTCGCCGTCCCTGGCTGCCTGGTCGTGGTGCCCGAGATCGCCCGGAGCCTCGAGACGCTCCGGGCGTTGGTCGCCCCGCTGGTCCGGCCCGGGCGGCGTATCCGCGTGACGGTGCTGGCGACGGAGAACGGCCTCGACGTCGCGGTGGACGCGGTCGGCCGGACCGACCGCGCGGCGACCGAAGCCCTGCCGCGGCGTGCGAGCGGGGGGCCGGTCGCGCGGCTCACGGTGGATGGCGAGGAGGTCTTCCGCGCCGCCGAGCCGGTTCTCGCTGCGGGGGTGGCGCGGCTGTTCCCGGTTCCTGGCGGCTTCGTCCAGGCGGTCGCCGATGCCGAGGCCGCGATGGCCGATGAGGTGATGGCCGGCATCGGAGACGCCAAGCGGATCGCCGATCTCTTCGCCGGGATCGGGACCTTCACGCTCCGCCTCGCCCGACAGGCGAAGGTGACGGCGGTGGAAAGCGACGCCGCCGCCCTCAAGGCGCTCGAGAGAGCCACGCAGCGGACGACCGGCATCAAGGCGGTGACGGCCGCGCGCCGCGATCTCTTCCGCGAGCCGCTGTCGGTGAACGAACTGAAGGCTTTCGACGCCGTCGTGTTCGACCCGCCGCGCGCCGGCGCGAAGGCGCAGTCGGAAACGCTCGCGAAGTCACCGGTACCGACCGTGGTCGCCGTTTCCTGCAATCCCGCGACGCTGGCGCGGGACGGCCGCATCCTGCTCGACGGCGGCTACCGGCTCGTGCGGGTCCAGCCGATCGACCAGTTCCTGTGGTCGGGCCACATCGAGGTGGTGGCAACGTTCCGTAGGTAGGGACGGAGCGCCGAGCGTCGCCCGGCAGCCGTCGCCTATTTTCCGCCCGCGCCCGCTACCCCGCCTCGGCGAGGGCCTCGCCGGTCCCTTCCGTATCGCGCCAGCGCGCGGGCGACAGGCCGAACTCGCGCTTGAAGGCGCGGCTGAAGGCCTCTTCGGATTCGTAGCCCACCTTGTGCGCGAGCTGCGCGATCGTCAGCGGCGATTCCTGCAGCAGCCGGCGGGCCGTCTGGAGCCGCCAATTGGTGAGGTAGCGGATCGGCGGCTGGCCGACGAGGGAGGAGAATCTGTCGACGAACGAACTCCGCGACATCGCCACCTCCTTCGCCAGCGCCTCGGCTGACCAGGACACCGTGATGTCGCTGTGGATCAGCGCCAGGGCCTTGCCGATATGGGGATCGCGGAGGCCGCGGAGCCAGGCCTGCTCGCCGTCCTCCTGCGTCGCCACATACTGGCGCACCGCCTCGACGAAGAGAGACTCCGAGAGGCGAGAGAGGAGGCTCGACGAAGCCAGCCGCCCCGCGAGGAGCTCGCTCGCGGCGAAGCGGACAGAGGCGTCGACCCAGTCGCGCGAGGCGCATTCGCGGATGTTGAGATGGAGCGCGCCGGGGAGCGCGCCGAACAGCGGATTATAGGCATCGTCGGTGCCGAGGAAGCCGCAGATCATGTGCGTCTCCGGCCCGTCGCCGCCCATGACGACGCTGTTCGGCGCGCCATTGGCGCCGGGCTGGATGAGGTGGCCGGACGGCACCGGGGTCAGCCCGGCCGCGCTGCCCATGACGTGCGGCTCGTTGCGCGGCACGATGATGATCTCGCCGGCATGGACCGGGCGCTGCGACTTGCCGATGATCCCCATCAGAAGGTCGCCGTCGATGATGAAGTGATAGCCGATGATGTGCGCAGGAGACTCGAAATAGGGCCGGCAGTCCTCGGGCGTGACCCATGACGTCACGCACCAGGGCGCGGTGAACCGCGCGTCGAGGAAGATGCCGCCCTTCAGGCGGACCGAACGAAGGGCGTCCGACAGCGCATCCATCGTCATACCCGGCAAATCGGACGATCGGTCAGGTCAACCGGCGTCCCGGTCATGCCCCCCGGCACGGCGCAGGTCTATCAGGGCGCCGACGATGACAGCGCTCATCGACCCGGCCACCGACAAGAACGGCAGTTGTGCACTGCCGCGAAGCCGATGGGAAGCCGGGAGGAACACGCTCTCAACGAAAGGCTCACTCCAGTGAACATCGCCGTTGCTTCCCCCGTTGCTGCCGCCACCCCCGATTTTGCCGCCATCAAGACCCGCCAGCAGGCGACCTGGGCCTCGGGCGACTATGCCGTCGTCGGCACCACGCTCCAGATCGTCGGCGAGCGCCTGTGCGACGCGGTCGACCTCCGTGCCGGCGAGCGCGTGCTCGACGTGGCCGCCGGCAATGGCAACGCCACCCTCGCCGCCGCCCGCCATTTCGCGGACGTGACCTCGACCGATTATGTCGAGGCCCTTCTCTCCCGCGGCAAGGAGCGCGCTATCGCCGAGCGGCTCCGGATCAGCTTCCAGCCGGCCGACGCCGAGGCCCTCCCCTTCGCCGACGGCGCCTATGACGTCGCCCTCTCGACTTTCGGCGTGATGTTCACGCCGAACCAGGAGAAGGCCGCGTCGGAGTTGTCCCGCGTCGTGCGCAGCGGCGGCCGGATCGGCCTCGCCAACTGGACGCCGGAGGGTTTCATCGGCCAGCTCTTCAAGACGCTCGGCAAGCACGTCCCGCCGCCGGCCGGCGTCCAGCCCCCGGCGCTGTGGGGCACCGAGGAGCGCCTCCGCCAGCTGTTCCCGGACCATCGCATCGAGGCGACGCGGCAGATCTTCAACTTCCGCTACCGCTCGCCGGAGCATTGGCTCGAAGTGTTCAAGGCCTATTACGGCCCGACCCACCGCGCCTTCGCCACGCTCAGCGGGGAAGCCCACGCCGCCCTCGAAGCCGACATCCTCACGCTCCTCCGCAAGCTCAACCGCAGCGGCGACGACACGCTGATCGTGCCGAGCGCCTATCTCGAGGCAGTCATCACCAAGCCTTAGGAAAAGCAGGGGGGGGCCTTTGTGGCGCCACCTCGGGGGCGCCGCCGGCTGTATTTGCCGGCGGCGCCGGTCTGTGCGATTCTTGCGCCCCATGGCGGATGAGACGGTCACCATTGCCGAGGCAGAGGCGCGCTTCGACGCGCTGATCGAACTCGTCGAAGCCGGCCGCACAGTCCGCATCACGCGCGACGGCGCCGTGGTCGCGCTCCTTGCACCGCCGGTGACGACGCAAAAACCCATCGATCTGGCCGCCTTGAAGGCCGTCACCGACAAGCAGCCCATGGCACCCGAGGGCAGCGCGGCGAGACTGGTTCGGTGGATGCGCAATGCCGATCGGTGCTAGACGCGCGGGTCGCCGCCGAAATCACCCCAGTCATAGTGATTGATGAAGCTCGTCGCGGTGATCCGCGCCCGCGACGAGAGCGATCGCAACGCTTCCCTTGCGGCCTGGTCGAGCGGCCGGTCGATCGCCAGGAATTCGTGGTACTGATATTCACTCACTCGCGGAGTGATCCTCGGAGTGCGGATACACTACGCCGTGCGCGTGGCCCACGCCACGATGCCCGCTTTCCCTACTCCCACTCGATTCTCTCAATGCATCGTAACGCTCTGATTTTTATACGCAAAAGTTTTCTGCTGACGGTCTAAACCCGACTGTCAGTCCGTCAAATTTTTTCGCTTTTGATTTCAAAGGAAAAATCGCGCGATTCAAATTTTTCGCGGCTTCGCCAACTATCGCCAACTATCGGTCGATTTTTTCCCGGACAAGCCCCAAACCGTGCGAGGCCCGCGAGCTACAAAAAGACCGTCACGAGACTTTTATCACGCGAGCGCATCGCCGAACACGGCTGGTAGTGCAGTTAACTCCGTCTGCCGGCGTCCCGTCGCCAGAAGTCCCACCAATGTGGGTCGCGCTGATACCAGTCGAAAAGAACACTCGCAAGTTCGCGAACTGCAGGATCGAACGCGTCGCTATCACGAACGGCGCAAAGGATACGAGGGCTTTCGGCACTCTGGCCGAAGAGCGGCAACAGGCTATAGCCAAAACTCGGCCGCTCAAAATCGCTGTCTGGCAACATCGAAAGGAGTTTTGCGATCTCGTCAGCGCCAAAGGTCAGAACCTTTGCGATCGCCGGAGCGCGAACATCTTTGGGAATTTCATCGGCATAGTAGCCAATATCGTCATGGCCAAGCAGTTTCGCCAAGGCAATGGGGAGATTGAGTGTCAGTTGTTCAGCAGGCTTCGACTTAAATGCCTCGATCAGACACTCCCAAGCCGCGGCCTCGCGATAGTAGCGGGCACGGATCGCTCGAACGCCGATGTCGTGGGTCTGGATGTCTTCGGCCATGACCCACGAACATAATCGTTCGAGTGGAACGCTCGGGGCCTCCCCAAGAAGCGTCGGGACCAAAATCGATGCGAAGTCTGTGTCGTTGAACTGGTTACAGAGCCCCTTCGGAAATGTGAACGTGGTGCCTGTCTTCGGATTTGATGTTCGAAATTCTCGCGCGGCCGTTTGCAAATCCATCCACCATGCGGATCTTTCGGCAGGGTCGTAGATGACGCCGAGCGTAACAAGATCATGCTCAGCCCAAAAATAGATATGGGCGGCTGTCGCAGGCAAACCGCAGGTGGTTGGTGAAACATAACTCGCACCAGACTTGATCTGAAATGCGACTTCGCGTGGTCGAACCTGACCATCCACGACCAGCATCATTGTGGCATCGTGCCCGAAGTCGTGCTGGAGGTTAATTTCTTTCAGGAGGCAGCCCGCCGACTCCACTACACTGCGTACAAAGTTTACCCCGGCACGCTCGGTGATGAGGTTCCCTCGCGTTCTCATTGGACGCACCGAAGGGGTGCTATCGGTAACCGAACCTCTTCCTTCGACCGGTCGTGAACTAGCACCATAGCGCAGCCCACGGCCTTATATGAGCCCACCACTCGGCTGGCGTCACAATTCGCAGAGGCACTTGCCGTAACAGATCACGCTTGCTCACAATCGTCGCTCTGTCGCGAGTGCAGAAAACGTCGCAACCGAAGCCTATGGCGTTTCCAATCAGCTCGCGGTCCGCCGCGTCAGGCAACGCAGCTACAAAAGGAGCTTCCACCAGCCTGCGCCCGAAATCTCCGGCGTGTCTCCGATCATCGTCATCGAGGTCTTGGTTTACGATTCCGAATGCATATTCCAAGAGATCACCTCGAAGCGAGTTGTCCCTCGTGCGCGATAGTTCATCTAGGGTCTTTTCGATCCCAAAATATCCCAGTTGGCTCGCGCGCCGACATAGAACACATGCATAAGCGCCTCGATGTCCGCCGCCAGCGTAGAATCGGTATCGACCCGGATTGGCGCGTGATCAAAAACTTGTTCGCAGTGCTTCACCAGAACATTGATCACGTTAGTGTCTAAGAACACGCGTCGTGGAATTCCTTCGAACGGAAAGCGCACGCAATCCTCGCTATGCTGCTCGGCACTCCGGTACAGCACATACTTCCGCTTATTTGGATCCCAATGCTCCAGCGTCATAATGGCGCCACAGCGGCTTGCGGTAGGGCCCGCGTCTCTGAGCGATCAGATGGCGCGCTTCCGGACACTATCGAGCGTGCTTCAAGTTTGATCGTCTCTAGAAGCCGCACGGAAATTGAGGCGGAGCCGCATACCCGATCGAGTGCTGCGCTAGCTGCCGCCTTGTTTAACGCCTCTGCTAACGACTCCGGTGATGCCGCATCGGGCGAATTTGGCACGAGTAGGATGACGTGATTTTCCGCAACGACGCCGCCGTGCTTCTTGATAAAAGCTTTTGAGATGGACGCCGCGTTGAGCCTCCGCTTCTGGCCTCGCGACGAAGTTCGCTGAACAGCCACACACGGTGTGCGAACCACATAAGGCGCATCGACAGGCGCGTCGGCCCAACCGTAGCCTTTGAAGGCCGCACCCCGTTCGAAGTCGAAGGTTCCTTCGGGAGTGATCGCCTTGGCCCATATGAGTGGATATCGCCCCTTGGCTGCTCGTTTGTGCAGACGCTCCGGTTGGCGGTTGGCCACAAGATAGCCGACGGTCGCCCGATACCCCCAGTCCTTGAGCGTGGATGAACGTACCAGCTCGACTCCGGGCAGTCGCCAAGGCGCTCCGTTTGCCTCGATGTGTGCAACGTCCTTGGAAATGAACTTTCCGTCCCGACGAAAGACGCCGCTTGCCGCCACGCTTGCAGGCGGTTCGGCCAACGCCTCCACTCGCCGCCGTAAAACTACAAAGCAAGCGTCTTGGATCGCATCTAGGAAAACATCGCTCCGCTTTTCGATGAGGTCCACGACTAGGACCTCGGCGAGCTGCAGGACTCGCTTGCGAAAAGACCCAAATTCCGGACCGCCCAGAAAGGATGCAGGAATCACGTAACCAATCATGCCTCCTATTGGCACTTCCGCGAGAGCTCGTCTTACAAACAGCGCGTAGAGATTGATCCTGCCGGAAGCGATCTCGCCAAAAATCGGCCTCGACAAGCGCTTGTCCGATCCGCCCAGACGAAGAAATGGCGGGTTCCCTACCTCATGATCGATGTCGTCGCGCGAAGAGAACTTGGGATCGAGACTGTCGCCTACTTTCACCAGTCTCAGTCGCGCGACCGACTTCGGAGCCAGTTGAAACTCGCAAACTAGCATTCGCCTTAGTAAGGCGTTAGCGATCGCAGCAAGATCTGGCTCGATCTCCCGGCCAACCAAGTGAATGCGCAGCCGGCGCACGATCTCGCCATCAGCAAGCCCCTGCTTCTTCCAAGCCGATACCTTGATGCGAGCAAGCGGCACAAGAAAGGCCGCACCGCCAGCCGCGGGGTCTCGGAGCCGATGCACGATGGGATCCATCCCACAGGAAGCAAGGCGAGAGACAAGATGATCTACCAAGTGCGGCGGCGTGAAATACGCCCCTAGCCTCTTGCGACGGTCCGCCGGGATCAATGTCGCATACACGCTGGCGACGGCATGATCAGCCCAAGCGGCTGGAAGCGCCTCGAGGAGCTCGAGAAGATCGCCGGGCTCGCGTTTGATCAGGCTGAGGCACGCCTGCAAGGCCTTCGACCGACTTAGCTTCCTTTTGCGAAATGCGGCAAGAAACTTGTCGAACGCCGGAATCGCGTCAGCCGATCGGGCCAACGTTATAGCACCGGTAGATGGTTCCGTTGGGTGGATGTTGTTTGCAACGACTGTCACGATATTGAGCGCCTCTCTCAGATACTTCGGGCCAGGGACGGCGCCCGAAGTGGCGTGGCGATGCGCTCAACGCCTCTGACAATACTTGCGACGACGCGCGCTGCGCGACCGTCTGTGAGAATTCCGAGTTCCATCGAATGCCGCGCGAACGCGGTCATATTTGCGCTTCCAACGTAAGCTAAGTCTTGATCAGCCAGCAGGACCTTTGCGTGAAAAGTCTCGTAGCCACCTCCGACCGGCAACGTGTAGTTCAGGACGTCGACACTCAACTGATGAAGGTGAGTCCAGCCTCGATCGACGGCGGCACGAGCGGCTCCGGACCTTCGGATGATAAGGTGTCGACGGCGCGCACGCGTACGGCGGAATAAATCAAGTGCTATGACCAGACCCTCGTCGTTCAGAAATGGCGTCATGATCGTAAAACTGCTCGCAGCGGCATCGGCCAATCTTTCAAACGTAACTTTGGTGGGGACCAGCGCGGCATAGGCCAATCCCGTCGCCGGAAGCGCCGCCCCGATGGCACTCGGCGACGGCGGCATAGTCACGACGGTGGTTGCCATTCCCTCATCCGGCATAATCGCTCGCATCGCGGCGGCGCCGTCGAGGAATGACACAAGCCCAGATGGGATCTGCCCCGGCCCGATCTGCCAGCCGGTATCCGTGCGGCTCAACCAGCCGCGGGCAACAAAATCCGATGTGACCCGCTGGATCGCAGCAGCTGGCCAATCAGCAAGATTGTGGATGTCGATGGCATAGCCTTGTCGGCCCGCCATCACGCGTGCCAGCGCCGCCGCTGTCGAACAGTCCGCGCCGAGCCCGAGCACCAGAGACCGAGCCAAGTCAGCGCCGATTGGTGCCGCCCAAGTCATTGGGCCTCCGCGTGGGCACGCGGCGGCTGCTCTGCGCGACGTTCCGCAACGGTGTAGTACCCGCTCAAAACATCACCCGCCATGTCCCAACGAGGCGCTCCGCGTCCGATAAGCACTGATCGAGACAAGAGCTCGTTCCGAGTTAGGCAAGCACTCTCCGGGATGAGTACGCAGTCAGGACACGCACCGCCGCGGTGATTGCAAACGCTTTCGGAGCCGCATCGAAGACTGGCTGGATTGACCATGCGGTCGAGGACTTCATTGCCAAACGCCGGATCCCCGCGGTCACGCCACATGGACGACAGGTTGCCCAAATCCATGGTCATACCACGGCGGTAAACCAGGAAGGCCAGATCAGGGACAAACAGGTGCTCGCCGAATGAGCCAAGATCGAGACCCGACATCGAGGCCGAAACACCAATCAGATGATGCGCCATAGTGTGCAGAAGAGTGTAGACGAACGGGTAAGCCTGCCGCGGAACTGCGCCTTCCCGTCGGTACTCATCGAGAAATCTCGAGAAACGGGAGGCCGGATCATTTTCGAGGGCGGCGAACTCTTCGATGAGGCTTCCGCCGAGGCGAACGCCTGGGGGTGCGGGCGCGACGGCAACACCGTTCTCCAAGAGCCATTCGCGCACCGTCGTTTCGTCGAGCCGCACATAAAAACCTTCATTTGATTGCAGAAGGCAGAGCACGGGATGACGAGCCGCATCGCCAACTTCGACGCGATCAAATAACCGAAGCCGTACTGGCATCTCGGCGTCGCCAGCCTTGTCGCGTTTGACCGTGGGCGAGGACGAAGTTCTCGTATAGGCAAACGTGTACTCGCAGATTCGGACGTCCCTTATCAGGCGCATTTCCGAAATGCCAAGCAGGTCCCTTCGGCGGCGGACTTCGACTTTCAGCCGATCGATCTCTCGCTCTGACAATCCATCGGGGATGAGGAACGGATCGAGGATCGTCACGTCGACGGAGACCTCCTTGCCATCATTGAGTTGACCGCCGCGCAGCTTCTCCTGCAGCAGCGTTTCGTGTTCCACGGCCATGCGAATGGGGTCGAACCGCCTCACATATCGTTGCCGCTCTCGGCATGCGGTCGCGATCCCAGGGGTTGCTTGCTGACGGCCTGCGAAAACCGTTGCGTTCCATTCCTCGTCCCGTTGGGTCAGCGTCGCTCGGGAGGCCTCGATCATCTCGCGCGGAGTCGTGCCTCCCGTCTCGAGCATTTCGACCAATGCCCGCATATGCACATAGTTTTCCCAATCCGCGCCCCGACCTGCGGCCTGCAGCAGCGTCGCTTTTTCCGCGTCGGTAAGGTGCGTCGGTGGATAGCCGTACGTGGTGGCAACAAAGCTCTCGAGCTGGTTGATCTGAGTCGCCCCAAGCAGCGAGACGTACATGTCCTGGTCGAAGACCAGCAGTCGGTCGCCATGGGGGTAATAGGCCGCCGATGCCCGATAGGAGACCGGCTCCATGTTGATTTCGGCAATGATGGCTTGGTTCTGGTCAAGAAGTGGGCCGAGGCTCTCCAGCGTGCGCAGATCGCGTTGCAGGATCTGTCGCACCGTGCGGCAGGCCACGCATTCGAAATGCCATCCGGCAAGTGCTCCCGGTGGCCGTCGCAAGAAGAAGCGATCGGATTCGCAGGAGCCGCACCGCGCGATGTCGCGTGCTTGCCCGTTCGCAGAATCCCAATATCGATAGCTTGGGCTGATTGCCTCGATCTCGCCCGACCAGTGAGTCAGCACCACGTCGATCTGTTGCCAATCGTCTGCGCATCCCGCGGCACCTGTCGGACAGGCTTGATGGAAACGCGCCGCTTCTTCCGCCACGCGATCCAACCGGCGACATTCGCGGTGCAGCCCGCAACGCGTACAAGAAAATGCGAGCGGGAACGGCACATATCCCACCACGTCCGGAACCTGGAAAACGAGATCACCGAGCCGAACGCGAACCGCCTGATCGCTCAGCACGCGATTGTCCACCGCGAGGGACGGCGGCACGGGATGACGCAGGTTTTGCCCGCGCATGGCGCGGTCCGCCCATGATTCAAAATACTCCTGAATCTGTTCCCCGATCATGCGCTGTGTAATCGGACGCAGTTCGGCGTTCTGGTTTCCCGATGCCGACAACGCCATGCATGCACCCGAGCCACCCTCAAACGTGAAGAGACTGTGGGGTGCGTAGCTGGTCGCGAGCTGTCCGCGCGAGCGCTGCATCGTTGGAGGATTTGTCATGGTCAAGTCTCCCCGTCCAATTCACTGGATGCGGAGCGCCTGCCGCGGGAAACGCCTCGGTTGCGCACCATGGCCATGGCCTCACCGACCTCCTCCCAGGAGAGGGGTTGATTGCGCTGAGTACGATTTGACGCACGAATCCGACCGGCCGCGTCGACATCGCGCAGACTGGTCATGGGCCGTTGCAGACCGCTGAGCGGATTGCCCCAAAATTCGCTGAGCCGGCCGGTGAAGTCTCCGCTCGCGATAACCGCTTGGATCCGGGCGGCGGCGGCCCTCACCAGATCGGAATAGTAGACCGGATTGGTTGGGGCCCCGGTCGCTGCGCCAATTCCAACCGCCTCGACGACAAATGCGACACAGTCGTCGAAAGATCTCCCGTCCCGTAGAAGGCGTTCCACCTGCTCGACGGTCGTGGGAAGCATCGTTTGCGATTTTTGTTCAGAGGAAGCCGCCAAGAAGCGCTCTTGATGGCGTACGCCCGCCAGCCACATTTGCACGAGCGACGGTATCGTCCGGTCGATGGCACGATCGGCCCACCGCTCAACCGCCGGCGGCGCGATCATCCGTTCAAGAAGCCGGTGAAAGGACTCGTGAACTTCAACGACGAATCTGTCTCGCCGCGTCTGCGGTGTCGGAACCAGCAACGAAAAGCCGACATGTATGCGCCCGATGCGCGATGACGCTTGGATGTACTCCGCGATGTCGGACGGCATGCCAGCAAATGCCATCGCATTGAACGTTTCGACGTCCACGCCGTGTGAAATCGCCGAGGTGGCAACGATTCCACGCAACGCGCCGCTGATGTCGTCGCGCATCGGGTCGAAGGCGCGTTCCGCCCTTTGGATGACCGACTGGATTCCTCCAATGTCGACGCCGCCGGAGATCAGATCCATTTGAAACGAGGACAGAGCGTACTCAGGCCCCATTGCCGCATGCGCTTCCCGCACTTCGGTTTCCAAAGCAGACAGGATCTGATCGCCGCCCTTCTTGTTCGTCACATAGGTGAGCTCAATTCGATGCAGGTCAACCAACGCGGCGAGCCGGTCGAACCGTCCGTTCGCGGCTACCGCGCGCACGGCCGCGCGACGGGCGTCCGACCACCTTGCGTCCGAGACGCTTTCCTCGATTTCAGCACCCGCTCGCGCTTGGCGCGTGACCTCCGTTGACGCCAAATCCCGTTGCCATCGCGTGATCGTAGCGGCGTGCGCCGCAAGAACTGAAAGGGTCGTGACCGTGTGCAGGCGCCCGTTCGTCATCAAACTCGCGTACACACGTCCCCAAGGCGCTGCCGCCTCCCTACCGCGCGGCGTTCCAAGTGCATCCTGCCGTGCTGCGGCAGCTTCACCCCCCGATTGGAAACTCGCCATACGGGTGTAGAACCCGCTATGCAGACTCGGCCCGGGATGCGGGAACTGGATCACGCGGCGCTGATAAAGCGCTCTTGTGTGCTTGGCGACATCCGCCGCCGTCGCGGTCGCGCCGATGACATGGGGCAGTCGCGGACGGTCGGGTGCGCCGGGAACATGACACACCCTTTGACCTAGCAGACGCGACAGCCGCGACAACCAAGCGAACAATCCGGTCTCGAAGATACCGCCAAACGTTCCCAGACTTTCTTCCAGGAGATGCATTTCATCTTGGACAATGAGGCTCGGGAATGGATCGAAGAATACTTCCGCACCATCAGAAAACGCGGGCGCAACACGCTGATATCCGACCGGCGGCGGTGCACTTGTTGGCGCGCCGCTTGGCATATGCAGCAAGCCGCCAGGACCGCCTTCGATCCACCGCGCCAGCCCAAACATTCCGGCGATCCGGTCGACGGTGGTTGTGCTTTGGCCAAGTAGAGCGAGCTTATCGATCGTTCCCAGAAGCACCGAGGGGGCGTGACGATAAATGTCGCTATCTGCGAGCAAGAATGGCAGCGGTTCGCTAGCGCCAGCCTGCTGAATCCGGTTCCACTCGCAACGATCGTTCAGGCACACGATACCGAGCTGATGGTGTCGCTCTGGAAAGAGACGCAATCCCGTTCCGTGATCCGATCCGCAGAAAGGACAGACCGGCAGCTTGTTCCAAGCGGTCTTGGCCGCGACGTATTCCCGGTCGATCCTTTCTTGGCTTGCCAGCAAAGCGTCCTCGCTCCGCGCCCGGGGCTGATTCCACACCGGCACACAACGCAACGCGTCAACGAGACCGCCAGAAGGCTTCTCCGTTGCATTGGGCGTGTTCGTACCGCCCACCCAAAAGCCAATCTCGAAAGGGCTTCCCCCGACCTGTTCGGTTCGGCGGACTATCTCTGCGCGTGCCAAAAGCCGCGCCAATCGCTGCGCCTGCTGTACCGTCAGCAGACGCAGCGGGTAGTGCATCATCGCGGTAATGCCGCGGTGCTTGCCTCTCAGCCGATCCAGAAACAGGGCGTAGATCAGCGTGCCGAAAAACGCCTCGGTCTTGCCACCGCCCGTCGCCATGTAAAGCAGACTTGCCGAATCTTCGTCGAATGCGGCGTCGAAGCTCGCAGCGTATTCGGGCAATCGCGACGCGAAGGTTGGAATGTGCGCCAAGACGAAGGCGAGCTGAAAGAGCCTCCAACCCGCAGGCGGTTCGCCGTCGCGCGACGGCGCTGCGGCGGCAAACGTGCGGTTAAGGAGCAGCCAAGCGCGATAAGGCACACCCGCCGCAGCGCTTCTGTCATGGCGCCAAGCTTGCTGCGCCGCTGCAAGGACATCGACTCCGGCTGCTATACGCGCCGCTTCGCGCCGCCATGCTCGAAGATCGTCTTGGAATCGATTCTGTTGGGCGGCCTCGTCATCGAGACTACCTTCCTCGCCAGGGACCGAAAGCTCGGTCTCGCGCGCAACCACATCGATCCAATCCCTCATCGCCCGCGGCAAAGCGGCAAGTTCATTTACGTCAGCCGTGTCCAAGCCCAATTGTCGGTAGGACGTTGGAACGGTCGGGATTTCCGTCGCCTGGGCGCGCGGCAGTACGTATCGCGGCATCCATGTTGTTCTGAGCGCGCGCACGCCCTCGCGCGTTCCAAGATCGCAAACACCCCCGTTCACACCGATGGCCGGCATCGTCATGAACCCGGCCAAATGATAACTGCGCCGGACACGTTCGAGACGCATCGGACCGAGCGCGTCGTTCGGCAGCTCGACGATCAGATCGACATTAAAAAGCCCACACTCCTTTGTGGCATCGCTCTCCCGCAAATTCTCAAGCGCGATCCGGACCGAAAAAGTCTCCCGCTGGAGCGGATCGTGGAGCGGCTGCACCAGGACTTGCGTGTCGAAATTGGGCACGAGGTCCGATGTATTCGGCGCAACCGTTCGGGCATTGGCGAGAAAGCGATCCCAAGCATCGGGCTCCCAAAAAGCTTCGGAGGGAGGGTGAAGCTTCCGCCAGGCCTCATTTTGACCGCTCGGCGACGCGATCCAGTCGACATAAGCGGTACGGATCGAGCGGAGCAGTTCCGTCTTGTGGTTCTCCGCGAGGGCTTGCCATCGATCGGGGTCGCACGGCAGAGGAAGCTCAAGCCTTGGCACGTCAACGCGGAGACGAATCCATTTTTGGGGAATGTCGTAGCGCCGAGACAGCCGGTCGGGTATGCGCAGCCGTCCACCCAGCACCTGGGACGGTGGCACGCCTTCTTCGACCGCAGCGTCGTCGCGATCATCCCCACCGGGCAGACGGGCCGCTGGAGGGACTCCGACGCCCATCGCAATGTATATCTCGCGAGAGATAGCGGCCCGGCGAACGGCGCGCTCGCCCGAAGGCGTTCCCCGTGGAATTTCCGCCGAGGCGCGCCGGCTGATTTGATCCTTCGCGTGCTGACGCGCCGCATCATTGAAGTCGGCACGCGGAATCAGACGGCCGTCGCGCCCGAACAGCTCGGCCGCACTCGGAAGCGCCCGCACATAGACGGACAGATTCGGCAGGACGCACAACGCACCGGCTGCGGGCCGGACGCGAAGGTCTATGCCATGCGCTGGAATCTTGATGTCGCTGGATTCATCGTCCCCGTCCTCGTTCAGGCGTGGCAGGATGAAGGCGCTTGCGAGGACACGCGAAGGCTTTTCGCCAAGAATGACAGCGCCGTGCACGCCCTCGCCCGAGACAACGCGCCTGGTGCGTTCGAGAACGGCATCGCAAACTGCCTCCTTTAGTTGCTGGCGGTCGTCCCATGGCATCCCATCGAGTGCGCGCGGCTCAGCCATAGTTGTTGCTCCCGGCAGTCGTCACGCTAACCTCCACAACTTCATCCACCGCATCGAGCACAAGCTGCCAAAGCCCCGGCAACATCTTCCATGCCGCCGCCCCTGCCGCCGTACCTTCCGGGTCGAGAACGAATTGGACAACACGCTGATTGAATAGAAAGCCTTCATGCACTCTATAGGAGCGTGCCGGAACAATCGCTGCGCGCCAATACATGTCCGCTGAATGCGCATCCACGCCGACGGCCTGCATGAACACGCGGAAGCGGGACCAATCGCGTGCCGCACGGGGTTGTCTGCCGCCATCGGCCTCTCCCGGCGCCTTGTCGGCGGTTAGCCAGCGCACAACGTTCTGGAGTTCGTGCGCCCCGATCGCCGGATCCAGCGTCCGCATCACCGTCAGAATCTGACGCGCTTTCTCCTGGTCCGAACTCCCCGCCGCTGCAGCTCGTATCGCCGCTATCCGGCTGTGATACAATCCGAGCTGTTTTAGGCTTTCCCTCGAGCCTGCGATCGCTTGCCGGATTGGCTCGCGAACCGAGGCATCAAGGACCAGAACCCGGTCGCCCCGTCGAACTTCGCGCGCCTGCGTGCGTTCGAACGGCCGCGCTTCGCCGGGAGAGAACTCCAGAACGTCGCTTGTCGGCCGGTACGCCAAGCGGTGGCTGCGGCTGGTGGTGAAATGCAGGATCTCCCCCCTGTACGCATCGCCGGATCGGGTGAAGTCGATCTCGCCCTCCGGCATCGTCGCAACGACACGAAACTCAGCTTCCGCAAGATCAAGCGTTTCGTTCGCGCCGCCGCGTTGAAGCGCGGCTGCCATCGCGCGGGCACGCTCCGCAATCGGCGCAAAGGCCGCTATTCGGCTAAGCGGTGCGATTTCGGCCGAAAGCAGCGCGATCCCGGCCGCATCGCCCAGCAGCAACACCCGCTTTGGCGCATCTCGTGCGGTCAACAGAGCCCGAACCACCTCCGGTGTCGGGCCCACGACTATTATTCGGGTCGGGCGGCTGGATGTGAGAATGCCCAACAGACCACGCGCGTCCGCAATCTCACACCGCACGCCTAAAGTTCTATCAGCGCTCAGGTACACATCGGCTGTACGGCGATCAGGAATGATCAGCGCCGTCGTCTCGCTATTCCAGGCATTGTCTTGAAGCAACTGCACCAGCTTCGCAGAAACCGGCGTCTCCTCATCCCACGCCGTCACGCGGGTCTCGATATCGCCAATGAGCCGTCGCGCTTCAGTCCCAAACTCCGGCGCCAAATCTGCCGCCGCCGCAAGTGGGCCGAGCGCCATCTTCGGTCGAAACAAACCCCTGACCGAAGCATCGACCTCATCGTCGCCATCATGGAGGATGTCGGCGATTTCGCGCGCCTGCCGCAAACCGATTGGCAGGGAGGCGGATCTCCGCACAAAGCCGAGCGCGCGCGAGACCGCATCTGCTGCTGCCGCTTGTCCGGCCTGGCGAAAGCGGCGGCCGAGCGCCAGAAGATCATTGCGCACGGCCGCCAGCGAGGCGTCCTTGATATCGGCCTCAAAAGCTATCGGCGTCAGTTCGCCATGCAACACCGCAGACGGTCCGAAAAGACCCGGCTCCGGTAAATATGCGCCTACTTCAAGCGGCATACGTCGAACGGGACGCACCGCTGCATTGGTCGTTCGAAGCGTCCGCACCGCTTTTCGGAGCGCAAACGCATCCTCGCACAGAACGACGACGGGAGGGCGGCGACCCGATGCGTGTTCAAGCGCTTGCAAGACAATCGCAAACCGGGCTTCCCAGTCATCCGGAAGTTCGGAACGTCCCGTGCGCGTCACATCGACAATCAAGGCATCGAGCGACTTGGCGCTGAAACGACCGAACTTGAGGCACCGGTCGAGCGCCTCCAATTTCGTGGCCGCCGGAAGACCGAAGATCGCGAACGGGGTCTTAGTGGGATCGCCAACGGCGGCGATGTGGCCCTCTAAGCCCGCGTTCCTGTCGCCAATGTGGGTGTAATCGCGGACCCGTCGGAGCACCTGCTGCCCATCGGCAGCGTATGCTGGGGCTCTCGCGCCCTCGCTTGGCGCGAAAACGGACGTGGTCTCCAGCAAAGTCGGGCTGTGGACGATGATATTCGGTCGGCCGGTTGTGGCTCCGTTGCTCGCCGTGCCGCCCGCTGCCGTCAGATCGCGCAGTCGCATCTCCAGCAGATTGAGGGAGTTGTGCGCCAGGTCCCGCTGTGCCCACGCCGCGCCTTTATGCATTTCGTCGGCAGCCCGCGCCGCTGCCTGCGCAACATCTGCCGGATGCACGAGCACGGAGCGTGCTGCCCACGTCGCGCCGCTTCGCCAAGGCCACAGGGCCAGGGTCGCGTAGGCGAGCCGGCCACTCGCTCGTGCCTCTCGCATCGCGAGGGCAGTCGCTGCAAACCCTCCTCCTGGCCGAGACGGCCATGCCATGATCGCGCGGTCGGCCCCATCTTCGATGGAATCCAGAATCGCATCGACAATGGAACGGCCCCGGTCGGCACGTGCCCAATCAGCCGGTGCACTCGTCGACGCGTAATGGACCGTTGTTGCGGTTGAAACACCGGGCCTTAAGAGCCGCGTCAACGCTTGGGCAGACTGACGCTTTGCCAAGAGAGCTTGGACCCTCTCGACCTGTTGGCGTCTACCCTCGTTAATGCGCTCTATCTGGTCGGCCTGATCCCAGTTCCGACCATGCCCCGGCTTTTTCGACACTTGGTTGGCCCACCCCTCCCTAATATGACCTCTACGGATCTCGATGTCGTCGCCGCCTCGTGCGTGGCGCCAGCGACTTATCGCCCGATTTCCAAGCTTTGACGTTCTGTGCTTTCCACCGCAGGGCCGGACTGGCTTCTATCGAGGCCCGCACGTTCTCCGGCGCCTCCAGAGCCGACGTGTCGATCTCACCTCGTTCCAGCACGGCATCCAGAAATGCCGTCTCGCTGGCCGTAAACTGAAACAGCGGTGCGAGCTTCTCCCGGCATTCTGCCGTGACGTTCTCGATCCAGGCCGCCGGACCGCCAAAGGCATCGAAATATCGATCGTGCAGGCACATGGTCAGCTTGCCGGTGATGTCGGCGACCTCGCATCCGATCTCATCGGGCGAGGCCGTGCGCCAGTCGAAGCTCTTGGCGCTCGCGCCGATCATCAAGGTGGCCACCTTGATCTTCGCCCAGTCGAGCCCCGGCATGGCAATGATGCGGTGCGCATCGAACAGATCGCGCGCGGTGCGCCGCGTGACCAGCGCGACCATCTTGCCGGCGACGATCTCATGGATGTCGAGAACCGGAACATTCGTTGCCTGATAGGATCCGATTGCCACCGATGGCATGCGATCCACGCCGTAAAGGGGGCCGCGATAGAGATAGTTGATATTGATCTTGATGGTCCCCGCCCCGCCCAGCGCGGAGGCGTAGCGATAAATCCATTTGCCGCCAGCGTGCTCGGACGGCTCACGCCGCGCGGCATAGCCTTTCGATTCCATCAAGCGCTCGATCCGGTCTTCCAATCCCGGCCGGTCGGCGTCCATCTGTTCCTTCTCGACCGCGCCGACATAGTTGACGTCGATATCGACAGAGAGGCGGTCCAGATCGGAATAGAAGACGTTGAGCGCCGTGCCGCCCTTCAAGGCGATCCGTGGCCCGATCAGCGTGTCCGCGCCGAAAGCATCGAGAATATCGATCAGCCGGATCACGCGCTCCAGCGTCGCGGGCTGAAGCTGCCGCTCGGCCGCGATGTCCTGAAGTGTTTCTCGCGACGCGGCCATCAGACGCCTTCAAAGGCGGCGTCGACCGCCTGCGCCGGGAGAAGCACGCGCCACGACTCGACGAGCACGGCATGACCAGGTTCGGCGCCCAGCGCATAGTGCTTCGATCGCGGAAGCCGGGCCCGGAGGCGCGCCAGGACGTCGTCGGAGACGCCGAGCGCGGCGCGCCGCTTCTCGAGCCACCAGCCGGAAACGGAGGCGAGCGAGCGGTTGTCCAGCAGTTCGACATAGTCGGCGACCTTCGCCGGATCGAGATAGCGCACCAGGTCCAGCGACTTCAGGACTTCCTCGGCGCCGCCCGCGAGTTCCGGCCGGTGCAGGACATCGACGACCGTGCGTTCGACCGCGGTCACACGGACCGTTACCCCCTGCCGATCCATGGTCGTGGTCAGGTAGTCGGTCTTGCCGGCCGCCGCCAGCGCCTTCGGCGGCGTGACGAAGCGGCAAGCGCCAAACGGCAGATCCACGCGTTCGGTTCGCCCGGCGCTAACGAGCTGGACTTCGTTGAACTCGGAATAGGCTATGCCATGCAGCTCGAGCGCGGAGTGAAGCCCCAAGACGCCATCGGGACGGAGCTTGCTCGCCGCGGCGAAGCGGTCGATCACCATCCGCTCCGCCGGCAGATGGGCGGGCACCGCGGCAAACACCTCGCGACTGATGCGCTTGATGTTGCCGGCCCGCAGATGATGCCGGAGCAGGCTCGTAACATTGGCCCCGCCCGCCGGGTGGCCGAAGGCCGCCGCGAATTCAGCCCGGGTGAACACCGGATGAGCCGACAGGAAGCTGGCCGTTTTGTGCTGGCGAGGTTGCATAGCAAGTCTACGATTCTGTGTTAAAGTGGGCAATAAATAGCCATTTTGATGCATATTTGTCAACAGAACTCTGTCGCACGGAAAGCCCGGCCGCCCGGGCTCTCAACCGCTGAAAATGCGTCGTATGGGCTATAAATTACCCCTTTCATCGCTTTTTCTAAAACCACCACTTCTATGCGGATCGCCGTTTGGCGGGGAAAGCCTTCCCCTGCGGCCGAGCCTACGGTCTCGGCCGACCCCTTCTGCGGGGACACCCCGCAACGCCCCGAGAGTCAGAGTGCGGACTGGGTTTTCGTGACGGGTTGAAGACTGGGAGAGAGGCTCCCGGCGCCCGTCGCGGAGATCCGCGATGTCCAGACACACCGCTCGCGCCCGTTCCGGCTCTGACCGGACGAGCCTCTACGACGAAATCACCACCAAGATCATCGGCGAGCTGGAGGCCGGCCGCGTGCCCTGGGTCCAGCCGTGGGGCACGACGGCGGCGAAGGCGCCGCTCGCCATGCCGAAGAACGCCGCCACCGGCCGGCAATATTCCGGGATCAATGTGCTGATCCTCTGGGGGGCGGTGATCGAGCACGGCTTCCCCGTCCAGGGCTGGGTCACTTTCCGGCAGGCCCTGTCGCTCGGGGGCAACGTCCGCAAGGGCGAGCACGGCACCACCGTCGTCTATGCCGACCGCTTCATTCCCGACGACGAGAAGAAGCGGGCACGCGACACCGGCGAGGAAGCGCAGGCCATCCCGTTCCTGAAGCGCTTCACCGTCTTCAACCTAGCGCAATGCGAGGGTCTACCTGAAGATCTTGCCGTTGCGTCGCCGCCACCGGAGACAGGCCTGATCGAGCCCAAGATCGAGGCGCTGATCAAGGCGACGGACATCGATTTCCGCATCGGCGGCAGCCGCGCCTTCTATGTCCCGGCCCACGACTATGTGCAGGTCCCGCCGCCGCAAGCCTATTTCGAAACGATCAACTGGCATCGCACCGCGCTACACGAGCTCGGTCACGCCAGCGGCGCTCCGCAGCGGCTGAACCGCGATCTTTCCGGCTCCTTCGGCTCCAAGAAGTATGCGTTCGAGGAGCTGGTGGCTGAGATGAACGCCGCATTCTGCTGCGCTTCGCTCGGCATCGTCCCCACCGTGCGCCATGCCGACTATATCGGCTCCTGGCTGGAGGTGCTGCGCGAGGATAATCGCGCCATCGTCCGCGCCGCGTCGCAGGCAAGCAAGGCCGCCGATTTCATCCTCAGTTTTCTTCCAGGCGATGACGAGCGCTCTATCGCCACATCGGATAGCGAACAGGAAGCGGCGTGATTCTTCCGCCGCTGGACTCGGCCCACATCTTTGGCGGAGCCGGCCGTCGCGCAAAGCCGGATCTGTGCGGATGCGCATCTCCGGCTCGGCTTATCTGCGGCGTCCCAGAGGAAGAGGGCTGCGCTGGTCTTCGTGACGGGTTGAAGGTCGAGAGAGAGCCTCACGGCCGCCCGTCATGGAGAATGACCATGACCCGAGTTCAGAAGATCGTCTTGTCCTCATCGCGGGACATCCCTTTCAACAAGCTGGTGCTGAGCCAGGCGAACGTCCGGCGCGTGAAGGCCGGCGTCTCGATCGAGGAACTGGCCGAGGACATTGCCCGACGCACGCTCCTACAGGGCCTCAACGTCCGGCCGGTGCTCGACGCCGAGGGCGCCGAGACCGGCATGTTCGAGATCCCGGCCGGCGGGCGCCGTTACCGGGCGCTCGAACTGCTGGTGAAGCAGAAGCGTCTGGCGAAGACCGCGCCCGTGCCCTGCGTGGTTCGCGATCCCTCGACCGAAATCCTCGCCGAGGACGATTCACTCGCCGAGAATATCCAGCGCGCGCCGCTGCACCCGCTCGACCAGTTCCGCGCCTTCCAGGCCATGCGCTTGAAGGGGCGGTCCGAGGAGGACATCGCCGCCGCCTTCTTCGTCGCGGTGAATGTCGTCAAGCAGCGGCTCCGGCTCGCTTCCGTCTCTGAAGTTCTGCTCGACGTCTATGCCGAGGACGGCATGTCGCTCGATCAGCTCATGGCCTTCACCGTGTCGTCCGATCATGCACGTCAGCAGCAGGTCTGGGAGTCGCTCCGGAACTGCTACGGCAAGGAGGCCTATCAGATCCGCCGCTTGCTGACGGAGCGCACGGTCCGCGCCTCCGACAGGCGGGCGGAGTTCGTCGGGCTCGACGCCTATGAACAGGCAGGCGGCATCGTGCTGCGCGATCTCTTCCAGCAGGATGATGGCGGTTGGCTCGAGAATATCGGCCTCCTCGATAGCCTGGTCGCCGAGAAGCTGAAGCTCGAGGCGGAAACCATCGCCGCCGAAGGGTGGAAGTGGATCGAGGTCGCGACCGAGTTCCCCTACGGCCATGCCCACGGCCTGCGCGAACTCGACGGCGTGGCGACCGATCTGACCGCCGAGGAGCAGGCGACCATCGATGCGCTGAACGCCGAATACGCCAAGCTCGAGGCAGACTACGAAGGCGCGGACGAACTGCCCGACGAGGTCGACGAGCGGCTTGGCGAGATCGAGACGGCGCTCGCCGCCTTCGAGGATCGGCCTGTGACCTACGATCCGGCCGAAATTGCCCGCGCCGGCGTGTTCGTCAGCATCGACGCCGAGGGCGCGCTGTCGGTCGATCGCGGTTATGTCCGGCCCGAGGATGAAGCGCCCGCCGCCGATCCGGCGAACAGCGACGATGATCAGACCGACCAGGACGGCGGCGAAACTTCCAAGTCTACCTCGCCGGTCGTGCAGCGTGCTGTCATCACGATCGGCGGCCAGCCCGCCGAGCCGGAGGAGGATGAGGACGAGGTCATCAAGCCGCTGCCCGAGCGGCTGCTGATGGAGCTGACCGCGCACCGGACGCTGGCACTGCGGGACGCCGTTGCGAACAACCCGCGCGTCGCCATGACGGCGCTGCTGCACAAGCTCGTCACCGACACCTTCCAGCGCACCTCGTCTTCGGGCGGATACCTGGAAGCCTCGGTTCGCCACGTCTTCTTCTCCGTCCAGGCCGCCGACCTGAAGGACAGCCCGTCCGCGAAATCGGTCGCCGAGCGACAGGAGGCGTGGAAGACGGACATCCCCCAAGACGATCAGAGCCTGTGGGATTGGCTCGACGGCCTCGACGACACCAGCCGTCTGGCCTTGCTGGCCCATTGCGTAAGCTATGGCGTGAACGCCCTCTATGAGAAGGTCGACCGCTACGGCGGCGCCGGGCTTTCACAGCACGGCCTCGATCGCCGTCTCGGCCATGCCGACCGCCTGGCGCGCGCTGTCGGGCTCAACATGGTGGAGGCTGGCTGGAAGCCCACCGTCGAGAACTATCTCGGCCGCGTCACCAAGCCTCGCATTCTCGAAGCGGTGCGCGAGGCGAAGGGCGAACAGTCGGCGCAGCTCATCGACCACCTGAAGAAGGCCGATATGGCGAAAGAGGCTGAGCGGCTGCTGACCGATACCGGCTGGCTGCCAGAACCACTGCGCGCGGCAGATGCCGAGCCTGCGATGGACGATCCCATCGAGGGCGAAGGCGAGACCGAGACGTTGCCGGAATTCCTCGCCGGCGACGATGACGCCGATGACGCCGAGGATGTGGACGAACCGCAGCCGCACATCATCGCGGCCGAGTGAGACCAACCCGCGGGACGGCTTCGACCGTCCCGCTTCTTATCCCTCAATCCCAGGGCCTGGCTATCACGCCGGGCCCTTCTCTTTTCAGGAGCCCGCCATGAGCGACACCGACACGACATCCATGCCATCGCCCGACTTTGCCGATTGGCGCCGAGAGCAGGACAATCATGACCGCATCGCGAAAGAACTGCGAACGGTGAACAAGACCACCCTGTTCGATGCTCTTTCAGCGGCGGGACTCACGATCGTCACCGTGAGCTTCGACGGCTACGGCGACAGTGGGCAGGTCGAGAACATCGAGGGGAAGGTCGGTGACGATGCCGTCGATCTGCCCTCCGGCACGATTGAGATCGCGAGCCCGGCATGGGCCAGCACAGATATCAAGCGTCAGGCCGAGACGATCCCCGAGGCTATCGAAGCGCTTGCCTATGATTTCCTTGGCGCGACACACTGCGGCTGGGAGAACAACGACGGCGCCTATGGAGAGTTCACGTTCGACGTCGCCGCCCGGACGATCACGCTCGATTATAACGAGCGGTACACGTCGTCTGAAAACTACACCCACGAACTCTGAGGAGGCGACGATGGGACATTGCTATCACCACGCGCTTTCCTCGGCAAAGAAATGGGGTGGAACGGCCGACGACTACCTGGCGCTCCACCAATGGTTCGATGAGTCGAAGGCGATCACGGCCGATTTCCGTCATCGCGCACTGCGTCATCATGCTGAAGGCATCTTCATGCTGGAGCGTTTCTTCGGCGCCACGATCACGATCTCGACCGGCCGTGTCGTGCCGGTTCGGCTGATCGGCGAGCAGCATGTTCGCGAGGATCTCGGCTTCATCCCGAGTTTCGCCGACTGGGTGCGCTGCATCCGTCCCGAACCGTGGATGGGCCGCGCGCAACCAATTCATCGCGACGTCGATCCATTCGCCGCCACCGGCTGATCACCGACTCTCTCATCCTTCTCTCGAACAGCCCGGCCCTCGCGCCGGGTTTCGTTGTTTCAAGAGCCTGCCACGGCGAGCGGATCGCGTGGTGGCGCGGCGCCAAGGCCGCCGCTTGAGAGGCAGAGGTTGGCCGGGACGGGTTTGAGCCGGAGCGGTCGAGAGAGAGCGCCAGCCGGTTCGTCCCGTTCCCGCTCTCCCGAGGTTCCCTTCATGAACATCCTCTCCGCTTCCGTGGCCGCCCCGCCGGCCACGCCGACCTCCGGCGCCATCGATGCCGCCGCCGCCATCGCCAAGGCCGCCCAGCATCTCCTCCCTCATCTCGAGCGCGGCCAGCGCGTCGACGCCATCGTCCTGCGCGCCAGCATGGAAACCGCCTTCGGTGCGTCGGATACCTCCGGCGCCTGGGACTGGAAAACCGCCTACGACGCCTGCGAGGCGGCGACCGTGCTGTTCCTGCGCAAATACGCCAAGGCGCTTCTCCGTAAAGCCGGGTCTCCGGCCGCGACGCTGCCCATGCTCGCGAAGATCGCCGGCCTTCTCCCGACGCACACCCGCCGCTCGGAAGAGAGCGAGACGTTCCAGCAATTCTCAACGCCGATCCCGCTCGGGCTGGCGGCGATGACCGCCGCCGGGATCACGTCTGCCGACCGTGTGCTGGAACCCTCGGCCGGCACCGGCCTGCTCGCCATCCTCGCTGAAATATCCGGCGGATCGCTTGTGCTGAACGAACTGGCCGAGACCCGCGCCGGCCTTCTCTCCCGCCTCTTTCCGGCCGTCCCCGTCACGCGCTTCGACGCGGCGCAGATCGACGATCATCTCGACTCGCGCCTCGTGCCGAGCGTCGTCCTGATGAATCCACCGTTCTCCGTCATGGCGAACGTCTCCGGCCGCATGGCCGACGCCGCGTACCGCCATATCGCCTCCGCACTCGCCCGCCTCGCCGATGGCGGCCGGCTGGTGGCGATCACCGGAGCGAGCTTCGCGCCGGACGCGCCAGCTTGGCGTGACGCCTTCGTCCGCCTGCAGGAGCGCGGGCGCGTCGTATTCTCAGCCGCGATCGACGGCGCGGTCTATGCCAAGCATGGCACGACCATCGATACGCGGCTCACCGTCATCGACAAGTTGCCGGCCGACGATCCGACCTTGTTCCCGGTTTCGCCCGGCATCGCGCCCGATGTCGTCACGCTGCTCGGCTGGATCGAGCACCAGACACCCGCTCGCCTGCCGGTCGCGGCCTCCGTGGCAGCGCCCGTCGCCGTTGTCGCGCCCGTTCCGCGCACCATGCGGGGCTATCTCGCGCGGGCCACGTCATCCCCTTCGACCACCAGCATCGCAGAGCCAGAAGGCGTCGAACTTTCCTACGGGACGGTGGACTGGACGCCGACCGAGGGCGCTCGCATCACCGATGCGATCTATGAGGAATACGGATTGCAGTCGATCCGCATTCCCGGCTCTCAGGCCCATCCGACCAAGCTGGTGCAGTCGGCCGCCATGGCCTCGGTCGCGCCGCCCAAGCCCTCCTATCGTCCGCGCCTGACGGCGGCGATCATCGCCGACGGCCTGCTCTCGGACGCCCAGCTCGAGACCGTGATCTATGCCGGCGAGGCGCATGGCGACTTCCTCGCCGGCTCCTGGACGGTGGACGAAACCTTCGACGTGGTCTCGGCCGCGCGTGACGATGCGGAGAACGCCGTTCGCTTCCGGCGCGGCTTCATGCTTGGCGATGGCACCGGCGCCGGCAAAGGCCGCCAGTCGGCCGGCATCATTCTCGACAACTGGATGCAGGGACGCCGCAAGGCCGTCTGGATCTCCAAATCCGACAAGCTGATCGAGGACGCCCAGCGCGACTGGTCTGCGCTCGGCATGGAGCGCCTGCTGGTCACGCCGCTCACGCGCTTTCGCCAGGGCACGCCGATCCGTCTGCCGGAAGGCGTCCTATTCACCACCTATGCCACGCTACGCTCCGACGAGCGCGGCGAGAGGGTTTCGCGCGTCCGGCAGATCGTCGAATGGTTGGGCTCCGACTTCGATGGAGTGATCATTTTCGACGAGAGCCACGCCATGCAGAACGCCGCCGGCGGCAAGGGCGAACGCGGCGACCAGGCCGCCTCGCAGCAAGGGCGTGCGGGCCTGCGCCTCCAGCACGCCCTGCCGAACGCCCGCATCGTCTACGTCTCCGCGACCGGCGCCACCACTGTCCACAATCTCGCCTACGCCCAGCGCCTCGGGCTCTGGGGCGGCGAGGATTTCCCGTTCTCAACCCGGACCGAGTTCGTCGAGGCGATCGAGGCCGGCGGCGTCGCGGCGATGGAGGTGCTGGCCCGCGACCTCCGGGCGCTCGGCCTCTACACCGCCCGGTCGCTCTCCTATGACGGCGTCGAGTACGAACTGGTGGAGCACCAGCTCACCCCCGAGCAGATCCGCATCTATGACGCCTATGCCGGGGCTTTCTCCATCATCCATAACAACCTGTCGGCCGCGATGGAGGCCGCCAACATCACCGGCAGCAACGGAACGCTGAACCGGCAGGCGAAGTCCGCCGCCCGTTCCGCCTTTGAATCCGCCAAGCAGCGCTTCTTCGGCCATCTCCTCACCAGCATGAAGACGCCGACGCTGATCCGCTCCATCGACCGCGATCTGGAAGCGGGCCATGCCGCCGTCATCCAGATCGTCTCCACCGGCGAGGCGTTGATGGAACGGCGCCTGGCGGAGATCCCGACCGACGAGTGGAACGACGTGCGGGTCGACATCACGCCACGGGAATACGTTCTCGACTATCTCGCTCATTCCTTCCCGGTTCAGCTCTATGAGCCCTTCACCGACAGCGATGGAAACCTGTCGTCGCGGCCCGTCTACCGCGATGGCCAGCCCGTCGAGAGCCGGGAAGCCGTCGCGCGCCGCAATCGGTTGATCGAGACACTCGCTTCCCTCCCGCCGGTCCCCGGCGCCCTCGACCAGATCGTCCAGCGCTTCGGCACGGACATGGTGGCGGAAGTGACTGGCCGGTCCCGGCGGATCATCCGCAAGGGCCAACGCCTCGCGGTCGAGAACCGGGCCGGATCGGCGAACCTCGCAGAGACCGCGGCCTTCATGGATGACGTCAAGCGCATCCTGATCTTCTCAGATGCTGGCGGGACCGGGCGCAGCTATCATGCCGAGTTGTCGGCGCGGAACCGCCGCCTGCGCGTCCACTATCTCCTCGAACCCGGCTGGAAAGCGGACGCGGCCATCCAGGGGTTGGGCCGAACCAACCGGACCAACCAGGCGCAGCCGCCGCTGTTCCGGCCGATCGCCACCGACGTGAAGGCGGAGAAGCGCTTCCTTTCTACTATCGCGCGCCGTCTCGACACGCTGGGCGCGATCACGCGCGGTCAGCGCCAGACCGGCGGCCAGGGCCTGTTTCGGCCCGAGGACAATCTGGAAAGCCCCTACGCCCGCGACGCGCTGCGGCAGCTCTACATGCTGCTCGCGCGCGGCAAAGTCGAGGGTTGTCCGCTCCAGACGTTCGAGGACGCCACCGGCCTCAGCCTAATGGACTCGAACGGCATCAAGGACGAACTGCCGCCGATCACGACTTTCCTGAATCGGTTACTGGCGCTGACCATTGATCTTCAAGGCATCCTGTTCACGGCGTTCGAGCAATTGCTGAACGCCCGCATCGCGGGAGCCATCGCCAGCGGCAGCTACGACGTAGGGCTGGAGACGCTGAAGGCCGAGAGCTTCACCGTCACCGACCGCCGCACCATCCACATTCATCCCGGCACCGGCGCGGAGACCCGGCTGCTCACCATTACCCAGCGCGAGCGGAACCGGCCGGCCACGCTCGATCAGGCGCTCGATCTGCTCTCGGATCGCCGCGCCTTGCTGCTGGTCAATGACCGTTCGGGCCGTGCCGCGGTGCAGATCCCGGCGCCGTCGCTGATGCTCGATGACGGCGAGATCGAGCGCCGCGTCCGGTTGATCCGGCCGATGGAGCAGCACCACGCCTCGCTGAAGATGATGGATGAAAGCCATTGGGCCGAAACTGACCGTGAGACCTTCGCGGTTGCCTGGAATGCCGAGGTGGCGGAGATTCCCACCTTCACCGACAGCACCATCCACGTCGTCTCGGGCCTGCTGCTTCCGATCTGGAAGCGCCTGCCGAACGAGTCGACGCGCGTCTATCGGCTCCAGACGGATGCGGGCGAGCGCATCGTCGGGCGTCGCGTTTCCCCCGCCTGGGTCGCGGGCGCGGTTGCGAGGGGCGTGTCCTCACTGTCACCCGACGACGCTTTCGCGGCTCTGCTCGACGGCAAGACCGTCCTCGACCTTGCCGAGGGGCTTCAACTTCGCCGGGTCCGCGTCATGGGCGCCAACCGAATCGAGCTGTCGGGCTTCACCGACACGATGCGCGACCGGCTCAACGCCTACGGCTTGTTCCACGAGATCATCTCATGGAAGCTGCGCATGTTCGTGCCGACCGACGCGTCGGGCGCAACGGTCCTGGCGAAAATCATGGAGCGCTATGCCGTCGAGCGCATCACCGGGCGGGAGGCTGCGTGATGCCCCGCAACGACGCATCCGATCTGGCGCAGCGTCTCGGCCGGCAGGCCGAGGCGGTCTGTCGGCATTATCTCTCCAACGGCCACCGCGAGGGACGCTACTGGCTCGTCGGCGATGTCCAGAACACACCGGGCCGCTCGATGTTCGTCCGGCTTAGCGGACCGGAGAGCGGCAAAGGAGCCGCCGGCAAATGGACCGACGCGGCAACAGGTGACCACGGCGACCTGCTCGACGTGATCCGGGACTCGCTCGGCTTGGTCGACTTCAAGGACGTTGCGCATGAGGCGCGCACCTTCCTCAGCCTGCCGCATCCCGAGCCGGAACCATCGCGGCGACGGCGACCGGCGACGGCGCCATCCGGATCGCCGGAGGCAGCGCGACGGCTTTTCGCCATGTCGCAGCCAATCACCGGCACAATCGTGGACGCGTATTTGCGCAGACGCGGCATTACGGCTTTGCACGGAACCGGATCGCTGCGTTTCCATCCGCACTGCTATTATCGCCCGGATGAACATTCGCCGACCGAGACCTGGCCGGCGATGATCGCCTCCGTAACCCATCTCGACGGCAGGATCACGGGCGCGCATCGCACCTGGCTTGCACCGAACGGCAGCGGCAAAGCGCCGATCGACACGCCGCGGCGGTCGATGGGCGACCTTCTCGGCAACGCGGTCCGGTTCGGTGTGGCTGGCGACGTGATGGCGGCGGGCGAAGGCATCGAGACCATGCTGTCGCTGCGCTGTGTTCTGCCCACTATGCCGATGGCGGCCGCGCTCTCGGCGGCACATCTGGCCGCCATCCTGTTCTCTGACACGCTGCGCAGACTCTATATCGCCCGCGACGACGATCCGGCCGGAGATGGCGCGATGGCGGCATTGATCGACCGCGCGCAAGCGGTCGGGATCGAGGCGATCACGCTGTCGCCGAGGCTGGGGGATTTCAACGAGGATCTCCGGGCGCTTGGCCCCGATGCGCTGCGAGCAGCGCTGCGCACCCAGATCGCCCCCCAGGACGTCGCGCGTTTCATGGATTTGGCGGCATGATCCGGGACGGAGGGATGGGACCGGCGGCAACGCCGGTTTTGCATCCTGTCGGACGGCAGCGCTTCCCTTGGTCGGAGAGGACCGCGCCCACGGCCTTCTGAGAGGGCGATCGGGTCGGCAAGCGGCCCGGCTCGGCAATGGCTGCGCCCGATTCTTTTCCGCCGGCGGCGAGCCGCCTTTGCATCGCGAAGCAAAACAATCGGGCTTCGCCATCCTCCGCTGCGCTTCGGCCCCTCCGGTTCCCTGCGGGGTGCAGGGCCGGTCCGCCCGCCGCCTTACGTCGCCACGAAGGCCGCGATGGGCGCGGCCGATCCGACCAAGGGAAGCGCAGATGACCACCGACCACGACGACACCGGCTACGAGCCGCCGCACACCTCATCCCCGACCGATCACGTCATTTCCGAACTCCAGCTCTACGGCTATCGCCCCTTCCAGGACGAACCCGACCCGAGACCGCTGCCCGAAGCGCAGATCGTCGCCGGCGCCGTCTCCGACATCTTCGACGCCCTGGTCGTAGCCCTGACCGACACCCGCCTCGAACCCGACCTCGAGGACCTGCTCTGGTCGACCGTCAACCTCTTCCACCGCGCCAACGACCGGATCGAGCGCGAACTCGACGACAACGAGCAGGCGCAGCGTCGCTGCCAGCGCGAACAGGACGGCAGCGAGATCAAATCCGTCGATCTCGAACGCCTCACCGCCGAGGGACAGACGCTGATCGAACGCCGCAACTGCATGGAATTTTTCCGCGACCAGGCCGCCGACCACTTCGAGCGCCAGACACACTCATTCTGGCGGCCGCGCAGCGGATCGATGGTCAACCACCGCACCCTGACCTCGGCCATGATCGACAGCCGTGATTATATCGCCGCCAAGCGCCGGGCCGAGGCCGAGGTGCTTGTACCGGCGGGTCCGAAGATCGCCGTCACCGGCGGGCTCGATTTCAACGATCACCGCCTGATCTGGGATCGGCTCGACAAGGTCCACGCCAAGCATCCCGACATGGTGCTGATGCACGGCGGCTCGCCAAAGGGCGCCGAGTTGATCGCTGCCAAATGGGCCACCAATCGCAAGGTGCCGCAAATCGCCTTCAAGCCCGATTGGACCAGGCACGCCAAGGCCGCCCCCTTCAAGCGCAACGACGCGATGCTTCAGATCCTGCCGATCGGCGTGATGCACTTCCCCGGTACCGGCATTCAGGACAACCTCGCCGACAAGGCGCGCAAGCTTGGAATCCCGGTGTGGAAGTTCGGGACCGGTGGCGCGTGAGCGCCACCATCTTCCGCCTTCAACCATCCTGATAGACGAAAGAGTTCAAGGCTGCTGGCGCCAGAACTGAGTGCTGTAATTGTTCAGCCCTCGGGTGTGAGAATCGACCGTCGCCTGGAAGGTGTCCGGGATCTTGTCACCGTCACCGCCTTCCCTGAAATAGTCCCTGACCGAATAGAGCGCGCCTCTCATAAGGTGCTCCCAGGTTTGATACAGCCTGTTTTGTAGGTCCTGCTCCTGCTTGGCGGCGCTCGGCTTTCGCTTTGGAGCCGGTATCGTATAGTCGGGACGTAGATCGACGTCATGGACGAACGTTATGCTGCCGAACCTCCACTCGTCATCGACTGTCCGGCGCCACCGATAGCTCACCCTGACACTCAGGTGTTTGCTGAAGCGATAAGGCGGCGTGATCAGGTCATCGACGGAGAAAAGCTGCCCTTCCTTCTGTTCCGTTTCCATCCGTTGCTTCATAGCGCCGACAGCGAAGGACAAATCATGGCCCGCGCGTCGAAGGGCGTCTCCTGTTTCCGCCCGCTTTCGCGGTGCCTTGGCCTCGCGGTGCCTCGCCAACGCCTGGTCGAAGGAATGAAGTTTTGTTGCGATGTAGGAGCCGCAGTTCGCGAGCGAGAGACGGTGTAAATCACCCGATCGTTCCTCCCCGATCGCCTGTTCGATGAGCCTGTCCAACTCGCTGGCGTCGATCGCCGCGATGGCAACCTGCTGATCGCGGGGGATGTTGATCTCTCCCATTCCGGATATCCTCGTTCTTCCTGCTGCGGCACGCCGTGCCCCCTCCGGGCTCAAGGCGCAGACGCCGAGTCAGCCTATGCAAGAATAGCCGACACAGAGTGACTTCGCACGGCGAAGCGCATGAGCTCTATGGACAGATCAGCGGCTCCACGTAGAGCAAAGCACCCCCCGCTTATCTGCGCCGATCCTTGGTCCGACTGATCGCTTGACGCCATCAACCTGTAAAGGGTCGGCTATGCGAGCATGCCGCCGCTGCGGCTGCGCCTGCGCGGTGATTGCAGCGCTCAGTCCGACACGTCGGGCGCCTGTCAGCGGGGGATGGTCCTCCGCCTCCAGACAGGAGCCGGAACGATGTCCCTCAACGACGCTCACGCCTTTGCCTTCAGCCTTGCCGCGACGCTCATGGTCGCGATCGTCATCTTCCAGGCCGGAGACGGCGGTCTCGCCGTCATGCCCGCTAACGAATACGATGGCGACGCGACGGCGATCATCCATGAAATTGATCCCTTCGCCTTCTGACCGTGGCGAAGATCTTGCTCGCGGGAGCGGAAGTTCCATCGGATTTCCACTCCCGTTTTGGCTCGATTTCGACTATGCTCACGTGGCGCCGTGGTGGTGGTGGAAGGCGCGACCGTTAGACATTTCTCACGGGAGACCATCGCCATGATCTTCATCGGCATCCTCGCCAGCATCGCGGCTATCGGCACGCTCTGCTGGCTATTGTTCACGCTTGCCGTCTTCGCCCTGCCGCTCTTTGCAGGCGTCGCCGTCGGCATGTGGGCCTTTGATACCGGCGCCGGTTGGCTCGGCGGCTTTGTCGTCGGCGCCGTTGCAGCCGGTTTGACCTACGGCATCGGCCAACTTCTCCTCGCCTTCGTGCGCCCGGTCTGGCTGCGGATCGCCATCGCGCTCGCCTTCGTCGCCCCGGCGGCGCTCGCCGGCTACCATGCCACCCACGGCATCGTGAAACACACGATGCCGTCGGAGACGTGGCAAATCCTCTTTTCCGTCATCGGCGCGGTCGCCGTCGGCGTCACAGCGCTGTTAAAGATGACGACGATGGCCGCGCCCGGCCCGTCTGGCGGGAGCGTCGCGCACGGCTGACGCCGTAGAGCTGCGGGCCAACCTCGGTCTTGGGCGTGATCCTGGCGCTCCTCTGCATCTGGCGACGCGACGTGTTGATCTTGATCTTTGCTCATGTCGCGACCGATCTATGGGGGCCTCATGCAACCCGTATGTGCAGCTTGCTTCATCGGCGGAGCGCGTCGACGGCGCGCCTGAAGGGCGGTGCCAGCGACGGCGTTGTCACCCTGGGATCGCGGAATGGCGACTCACGACTGATGCGCACCGCAGCCTGCACACAGAGCGCGTCATCGACCGCGTGAATCGTTGCTGTTATCTCGACGGTTGCAGCAAGGTCGCCGCGTTCCCCGTTGCTCGGTCTCTGTCAGGTCGACCGCTCCAAACGGCCTCTTCAATGGGCTGATCTGGCCGAAGGCCGGCTGCGCCTCGACCGCCTATGCGGCAATGGCGCCGATCGACTTTCTTCCCCTGCCGGCTGCGCCGTCATTCCTCGCGAAACAAGAAAGTCGCCTGGCTGCCATCCTCCGCTGCGCTTCGGCCTGCGAGCAGGTGCCGCGTCGGTCGCCTCCGGCCTGTCGATCGCCATCGAGGCCGCAATGGTGCGGGCTCGGAACAGAGTGCAAGGAGAACTATCATGGCGACCATCGGCACCTTCAAGAAGACCGGCAACGAGTTTAGCGGCCAAATCGTCACCCTCAGCGTCCAGGCCAAGAACGTCCGCATCGTCCCCGAAGCCAGCCGCTCCGGCGACAACGCCCCCAGCCACCGCGTCTTCGTCGGCCGCGTCGAGATCGGCGCCGCCTGGTCCAAGCGCAGCAACGAGGGCCGGGATTACCTGGGCCTCAAGCTCGACGATCCGAGCTTCACCGCCCCGATCTACGCCAACCTCTTCGACGACGAGGACGGCGAAGGCTTCAGCCTCATCTGGTCCCGCCCCAACGGCCGCCGCACCGACTAACCCGCCCGCGACGCCCCGCCCGATCCTCGGGCGGGGCAAGTCCTTCAAGACCGGCTCGAACGGGCTGGCTTCGCGGCTTTACACATTGTCGGCTTTACGGCTCCGCGGTTGGCCGGCTTTACGCGTTTCCGCTGATCTGGTTGCGCCGATCGGCGGCGCGGGATTGTAGCGCGACTCGCGTAGAGTCATGTTTCAGTGACTTCCACCGTCTCATCGAGCAGAGCGGCGGGTCTCACAGCCAACGCTTCCGCCAAATGCCACATCGTCAACAGCGTGACATTTTGCTGGCCCCGCTCCATGCCGCTCACATAAGCGCGGTCCACGCCCATCTTCACTGCGACCGCCTCCTGGCTCAGACCGGCCGCGATGCGATACCTCCTGACGTTGGCCCCAAAAATCCTGCGAATGTCCATCCGCAGGATAGGAGGCAATCGTGCATTATAGCGCTACGTGTTATAATACACGGGCACAGGGCCTACGCGCGATGCCGCCCATGGGCCTGCGCGATGCGTGCAAAGCATCGGGAAATTTCAGCTACCGGTCTGGTTTGCAGTTGCAGTGCGGATACGATCGATTAACCAAGACAGATGGACGCGCCGATGACCACGATGGCCTTCCACGATCGTCCGCCCGCGAGCGACCGTCTCACGGACTACGATGAAAACCATCTCGCCGTTTATATCCGGCTGCTGGACGCCGACGCGGAAGGGGCCGACTGGCGTGAGGCCGTGCAAATCATCTTCGGATTCGACCCGGACCATGATCCTGAACGCGCGCGCATTATTCACGAGAGCCATCTCGACCGCGCCCGCTGGATGACGACCACCGGCTATCGCGAACTGCTCCGTCCCCGCGCGTCTTAAAATAAGACACTCTTCGGTTGTGGGAGGCATCGCGCCACCCAGATTCGGGGACTTCCGTCACATCTCGTCGGCGGCAACTCTTCGCGCACAGGGGGCCACTCTGAGCGCGAACGAGGAGACGCGTATGGCCGAGCCGCCCGATTGGCGATCAAGAGAGACCGAGCGCGAATTAAACCGGCTGGAGCGGCAAGGCTTCGCTTGGGAGTTTCTGCGCCGCAATCCCGACTATCGCCACGACTATGAACGCCTGCGCGGCGCGCAACCTGACCGCCCAGGCGCTTCATCGCCGCATAGGAGCGCCGCCCCGCAATGGGGGTTGCGCTTTCCTGCTGGATCCCAACCGCTCTGCCAGTGAGACCACGATTTTCTGGCGGCCGGAAATTGTCGCCAGCGTGTTGCTGCTCGAGACCGCCCCGGCTGCTTTTCGCACGGCCCGACGGCTCAAACCCCTCAACCTGACCGACGTCACGCTACACGCGCAGCGTGGCAGCGGACGCGCCGTCGTACTGACAGACCCTGGCGGTGATCATCACTTGATCATCAGCGCCACCGATCCGACCGAACCGCTCGCGGTCCTGCTGCCGCTCGACGACAGCTTTCACATCCGCGCCGAAGCCGCGCTGCGATTCCACCGCCACCTATCTGGGCGACCCGCCGGTCCGCTACCGCGCGCGCTCACGCTCACCCCGCGCCATCGTCTACGGCTCACTCGTATGGTGCGCGCGCTAGACGGCCGATCGTCCGGCGCCACGTATCGCGAAATCGCCGCGGTGCTCTTCGAAACGCACCAGCAATCCGCGACCGAGTGGAAAACGTCGTCCATCCGCGCCCAGACAATCCGTTTGGTCAGGGATGCCGAGACGATGGTGCGCGGCGGCTATCTCCGCCTGCTGGCCGGCCGTTGACCTGCGCCGCAGCTCCCATCGAACATCGTCACAAGGGGGTACGCGCACAGAGGGGTCTCACTTCGTCATCCACCCTGACGCCGGTGGTTCGCCATCGTGGTCGCTGCTTCGCCACCGCACGCCGGCGGCGCAGCCGATGCCCCGGAGGCCCCAGTGTCAGCAGCGCGACCCGACTCCCCGCCACGCTATCTCCGCACACCCGAGGCGGCGCGCTTCCTCGGTCTGTCCGGTCGCACCCTTGAGAAGCACCGCACCTACGGCACGGGACCGGTCTATCGCAAGCTGGGTGGCCGCATTGTCTATGCCCTCGACGATCTACAGGCTTGGGCCGATCGCGGCACACGGCGGTCAACGTCGGACCCAGGCCACGGAGTTGTCCACCCTGCGAAGCGACAGGCGACGGCCGCCGGGGGAATGCCCGTGCGACGCGGCGGCACGTCATGATCGTCGCGATCCTCAATCAGAAGGGTGGCGTCGGCAAGACGACGCTCGCGCTGCATCTCGCCGGCGAATGGGCCCGGCGAGGAAAGCGCGTCGTTCTCATCGACGCCGATCCCCAAGGCTCGGCGCTCGACTGGTCGCAGCAGCGAGCGCGCGGAGGCTTCGGACGGCTGTTTGGTGTCGTCGGTCTCGCACGAGATACGCTTCATAGCGAAGCGCCGGAACTCGCCCGAGGCGCCGATCACGTGGTGATCGACGGGCCACCGCGTGTCGCCAGCCTCATGCGGTCCGCGCTGCTTGCCGCCGACCTGGTGATGATCCCCGTGCAGCCATCGCCTTTCGATGGCTGGGCGTCCGCGGAGATGCTCTCGCTGCTCGGCGAGGCGCAGATCTATCGCCCCCAACTCGCCGCCCGCTTCGTGCTGAATCGCTGTGGAGCGCGCACTGTCATCGCGCGCGAGACGGCCGAGACACTCGCCGATCACGACCCGCCGGTATTCACCAGCACCATCGGCCAGCGCGTCGCCTTCGCCGACGCGGCGCGGTCCGGACGCCTCGTCTCGGAAATCAACGAACACAGCCCGGCGGCGCGCGAGATCACCGCGTTATGCGCCGAGGTCGGGAGGATCGCGCCATGACGGAGCGATCCAACAAACGTGCCTTCACCGCACGTCCAGCCGATCCTGAGAGCTGGGTCAAAGCGTCCGATCCGCGACCCGCGCGGAATGGCGACGCCGCCGCGTTTACGGCGCGGCTCACCATCGACGTCACGCCCGACCTGCGCGGCCAGATCAAGATCGCCGCGTTCCAGCGCGGCGTCACCGTCGCTGACATGCTGCGCGAACTGCTCGCCCGCGAATTTCCCCCAACCGAAGGAGGTAAGCCATGAACGGCGCTCCTGACTTGCGTCGCGCGGCGACGCCGACTGTGGTTGGTCTGACCCACGTCGAGCTGACCTGGCTTGAGAAGAAGGTCGAATACTGGATCAGGTTCGGCCAGGACGTCCACGAACAGATTCTCGACCGCCGCCGACGCGTCGTCAGCTTCCCGCCCCATAGCGTTTTCGCCTTCGTCCGTTGGGCGGCTAACGACTTCGGGACGATCATCTCGCGCATCGACATTGTGCGCGCGATCTCGCCGGGCGAGCCCTATCAGACGCTGCCCTTCGTGCGCCCTGGCGGCGACATCCTGCTGAAGATGGACGGCTGGCCGAAGGTCGAGCGCGTCCTGCAGATCGTCGACGCGATCGAGTCGCTCGGCATCAATCCCGCCGAGGTCTCGCCGCATCATTGGCGACACGTTCACAATCGTCTCGCCGCCGGCCAAGAGCCGCGCAGCTACACGCCCGAGCAGCATCGGGCCATCCTTCTGCGCCGAAGGGTCGAGCCATGACCCGCTTCGGCTACGTCATGACGACATACTTCACCGTGATGCTGATCGGCGGCCTGTCGTTCATCCACATCACACCCAGGCTGATCTGGAACGCCTCCGCCAGCACGCCGATCGGACTCTATTCGCTCGATCGCTCGGCGCAGCTTGAAGTGACCGACCTCGTCGCTGTGGAAGCCCCGGAGCCGCTCGCATCGTTCCTCGCCGAGCGTGGCTACGTTCCGCGCGGCGTCCCGCTCATGAAACGCGTCGCCGCGCTTCCCGGGCAGCAGGTTTGCCGCACCCGCGCGCACGTCACCATCGACGGTATCGCGACGGGCGAAGCGCTGACGCGCGACCGTCTCGGCCGCGATCTTCCCATTTGGCAGGGCTGCCGGCGCATCGCAGAGGGCGAAATCTTCCTCATGAACTGGTCCGTCGAGGACAGCCTCGACGGTCGCTACTTCGGTCCGATTTCCACCCGCTCGATCATCGGCCGCGCAACGCCGCTGTGGACCGATGAAGACGGCAGCGGCCGCTTCGAATGGCGCGCCGCGACGCGGTGAACGACGCGCCTATCCGACCTCACCGCATAACAAAGGAGTCTTCCTATGCCGCAGATCGGCGAATTCACACGCACCAAGAACGGCTACACCGGCCACATCCGCACGCTCTCACTGGACGTCGAGATCGTGCTCATCCCCGCCGAACACACCGACGCCGAGAATGCACCGGACTATCGTGTTCATCACGGCAATGACGACGGACCCGAGATCGGCGCCGGATGGAAACGCACCGGCGAAAAGGCCGGCGACTATGTCTCCTTGCAGATCGACGACCCCACCCTGGCCCAGCCGATCCGCGCAAACTTGTTCCAATCGACCGAGGACAAATCCGTCTGGAGTCTGCTCTGGAACCGTCCGCCCAAACGCGGCGAGCGGGACTGAACGATGTCCGTCCCGCGCCATCAAACTGTCGTTGGGCGGCTAAGCGCCGTCCGACTGACAGCCTTCCTTCTCCTTTCCGGCATGCTACTCGCTGTGCCGCTCAGCGCCACAGCGAACGCTCAGACCGCACCGTCCACACGAACGGCGCCGGCTCATCCCTTCGGCGTCTACATTGAAGAGGCCGCGCGGCGCTTCGGCATCCCGGCCGCGTGGATTCGCGCGGTCATGCGCGCCGAAAGCGCTGGCGATGCGCGAGCGATCTCCTCTGCCGGCGCGATGGGCCTGATGCAGATCATGCCGGATACCTGGGCGGAGCTGCGCGTCCGCCATAGGCTCGGGCGTGATCCTTATGATCCGCGCGACAACATCCTGGCCGGCGCGGCGTACTTGCGCGAGATGTATGATCGCTACGGTTCACCCGGATTTCTTGCGGCCTATAACGCGGGACCAGGACGATACGAAGAGTATCTCGCGGGCCGCCCGTTGCCGGCAGAGACCCGCGCGTATGTGGCCGCGTTGATCCCTTCCTTCGGCGGCGGTGACCTGCCCGGTGCAATCACCGTCGCCGCGGCCGATCCTCGCGCCTGGACTCGCGCGCCGTTGTTCATCACGCACATTCGCGACGCGCCGGGCGTCAATCCAACGCAGGCGGAAAGCTCTCCGGACCACGCCCCGGCTGCAGATCCGATGCGCGAGGCTTCCGCGGTCACGCCGCAGTCCGCCGGCCTGTTCGTCGCGCGATCCGGCAGTGGAGACCCGCGATGATGTGCCTGCGCCTCTTTCGCAGCGTGGAGTGCCCCGTCGCATCTTGGAGCGCACGAAGGGGGGAGCAAGGCAACACGACCGCACGATGGCAGGATAAAGGGGCGCGATGTGCGCCTTGGTTCGGTCGTGCTTTTTCAAGGGCTTACGCTGCGAATTCGCGAGGTGCGCCTGTTCGGCGCAGCCTGCGGCTTCCGCGATTCTCCAAGATTATCCGCGCGATGGCGCGATGTGCGGGCTCGCGGCGATGAGCAGCGAAGACGACTTCCGCATCCGACCAGGCCGCGTCCGTTCGACGAGCGCGCAGCGCGCCAGACCGTTCATCGCCCAGGCCCTGGCCGCCGCCCAGCGTGCCGGCGGATCGGTCTCCCGCAAAGGGGCGATCGGTCCCGGCCACCGCTCTCGGTTCGGCCGCGGCCAGCGTGCATCGCTGCAGGCCAATCGGCTCATCACGTCCCGCTCGCGCGGCGCTGTCGTCAAGGCGCGCGTGGTCCGCCACGGTGGGCGCAACGCGCCGCTCGCGACTCACCTGAACTATCTGCGCCGCGAGGGCGTCACCCGGGACGGAGAAAAGGCCCGGCTGTTCGGACCTGGCGCCGATGACACCGACCCGAAGGCGTTCGCTGAGCGGTGCGAGGATGACCGGCACCATTTCCGGTTCATCGTCTCGCCCGACGACGCCGTGGAAATGGCGGACCTCAAGACCTTTACGCATGATCTCGTCGGGCAGATGGAGAAGGACCTCGGCACCAAGCTCGATTGGGTTGCCGTCGATCACTGGAACACCGAGCATCCTCACGTCCATCTGATCGTGCGCGGCGTGCGCGAGGATGGCGAGAATCTCGTCATCTCCCGCGATTACATCAAAGAGGGAATGCGGGATCGGGCGCGAGATCTGATCACCCAAGAACTCGGACCGCGCACCGATCATGAAATCCGCCGCACGCTCGAGCGCCAAATCGACACGGAGCGCTGGACCAATCTTGATCGGCAGCTCGCCCGCGACAGCTATCGCACCGGCGTGGTCGACCTCGCGCCGCGGCCCGACCGCCAGCCCGACGAATTTCATGCGCTCAAAGTTGGACGCCTGCGAAAGCTTGAGTCCCTCGGCCTTGCCGATCAGATCGGTCCCGGTCAGTGGGCGATTTCGGAGAACGCCGAGACGACGCTGCGCCAGCTTGGTGAACGCGGCGACATCATCAAGCGCATCCATCGCGGCCTGACCGAACACGGGATCGAACGCGGCGTCGCGAGCTATGTGCTCGCCGGCGAAAGCCTCGACGATCCCGTCGTCGGCCGCCTGGTCGCCCGTGGCCTCGACGATGAGCTGAAGGGCACAGCCTATGCCGTGGTCGACGGCACAGACGGACGGACCCATCACATCAAGTTGCCCGACCTCGACGCCGCCGGCGACAGCGCGCCCGGCTCGATCGTCGAGCTGCGCAGGTTCGATGACGCGAAGGGGCAGCGTCGCGTCGCGATGGCAGTCCGGTCGGACCTCACCATAGAGCAGCAGATCACGGCGACTGGCGCGACCTGGCTTGACCGGCAGGCGATCGCCCGCGAGCCGGTTGCGCTCGGCGGCGGAGGCTTCGGCGCGGAGGTGCGTGAGGCCCTGGACCGGCGCGCCGAACATCTGATTGGGCAAGGTCTGGCCGAACGTCAGAAGCGTGGCGTCAGCTTCGGCCGCAACCTGATTGAGACGCTGCGCCGGCGCGAGCTGGACGCCGTCGGCGCCAGACTCGCGGCAGAGAGCGGCCGCTCATTCAATAAGGCCACGGCGGGGGAATATGTCGCTGGCGCCTACCAGCGGCGCATCGCGCTCGCCTCTGGCCGCTTCGCGATGATCGATGACGGCCTCGGTTTCCAGCTCGTGCCCTGGTCGCCGTCACTCGAAAAGCAGCTCGGCCGCCATGTCGCCGGTCTCGCCCGAAGCGACGGTGGCATCGATTGGAGCTTCGGCCGCAAACGGGGGCTCGGCCTGTGAACAGCGCGCCTCATCATGAAAGGACTCCGCCATGTCGGCCACTAAAATCCTCTGGGGTCAAATTCTCGTCGTCTCCCTGATCGTGCTCGCTACGACCTGGGCCGCGACGCAGTGGACGGCTTGGCAGCTCGGCTTCCAGCCGCAACTCGGCCGGCCTTGGTTCGAGCTCTTCGGCTGGCCGATCTACTATCCGCCGGCGTTTTTCTGGTGGTGGTATTTCTATGACGCCTATGCGCCCCACGTTTTCGTCGAGGGCGCCTATATCGCGGCATCGGGTGGCTTCATCGCCATCGCATTCGCCATCGGCATGTCGGTCTGGCGTGCGCGCGAAGCCAAGAATGTCGAGACCTATGGGTCGGCCCGCTGGGCGCGCGCCAACGAAGTGCGGGCCGCCGGATTGCTCGGACCCGATGGCGTCGTGATCGGAAAGTTCGACCACACCTACCTGCGTCATGACGGTCCGGAGCATGTGCTCTGCTTTGCGCCGACCCGCTCCGGCAAGGGCGTCGGCCTGGTCGTGCCTTCGCTGCTGACCTGGCCGGGCTCCGCCATCGTTCACGACATCAAGGGCGAGAATTGGCAGATCACAGCCGGCTTTCGTGCTCGGCATGGCCGCGTGCTGCTGTTCGATCCGACCAACGCGAAGTCCGCCGCCTACAATCCACTTCTCGAGGTCCGCCGCGGCGAGTGGGAGGTCCGCGACGTCCAGAACATCGCCGACATCCTGGTCGATCCCGAAGGGAGTTTGGAACGCCGCAATCACTGGGAGAAGACGTCCCACGCGCTGCTGGTCGGCGCCATCCTCCACGTCCTCTATGCCGAGGCGGACAAGACGCTGGCGGGCGTCGCCGCCTTCCTGTCCGATCCCAAACGGCCGATCGAGTCGACGCTCGCGGCCATGATGAAGACCGCGCATCTCGGCGATGCCGGACCCCATCCGGTGATCGCCAGCGCTGCGCGTGAGTTGCTCAACAAATCCGACAACGAGCGCTCGGGCGTCCTTTCGACCGCGATGTCCTTTCTCGGCCTCTATCGCGATCCCGTTGTTGCGGAGGTGACGCGCCGCTGCGATTGGCGCATCACCGACATCGTCGGCGGAGCGCGGCCATCGACGCTCTACCTCGTAGTGCCGCCATCCGACATAGCGCGCACCAAGCCGCTGATCCGCCTGATCCTCAATCAGGTCGGACGCCGATTGACGGAAGATCTTAACGCCAAAGGGCGGCGACATCGGCTGCTGCTCATGCTCGACGAGTTTCCCGCGCTGGGGCGGCTCGACTTCTTCGAGTCCGCGCTCGCCTTCATGGCCGGCTACGGATTGAAGAGCTTCCTCATCGCACAGTCGCTCAATCAGATCGAAAAGGCTTATGGCCCCAACAACTCCATTCTCGACAACTGCCATGTGAGGATCAGCTTCGCTACCAACGACGAGCGCACCGCCAAACGTGTTTCTGACGCGCTCGGGACGGCGACCGAGATGCGCGCGATGCGCAACTATGCGGGACACCGGCTCAGCCCCTGGCTCGGCCACCTGATGGTCTCGCGCTCGGAGACCGCGCGCCCCCTGTTGACACCGGGCGAGGTGATGCAGCTCCCGCCCGCCGACGAGATCGTCATGGTCGCCGGCACGCCGCCGATCCGCGCGAAGAAGGCGCGCTACTTCGAGGATCGGCGCTTCCAGGAGCGTGTGCTGCCGCCGCCAGCGCTCGCAAAGCCGGCGGCGGGAAAGCCGGACGATTGGAGCGCCCTGCCATTGCCGTTGCAGCCGCAGCTCGATCCAGCCACTCAGCAAGACGGTACGAGCGATGACGACACAACCGGCTCTGAACGGCGTCAGCAACCGGAGCTGACCGCCGTGAAGCCTGTCGAGAAGAAAACTCCGATCGACAATGAGTTCGACATCGATCGCGCCGACGACGCCGATGACGACGCCGCGCGCGCAGGCCGGCTGAACCAGGTCATGCAGGGCGTCGCGCGGCAGGTCTCGCTCGATCCCAACGACGGGATGGACCTCTGAGCGTGTGATCATGAAGATTCCGAAGAAGCAGCGCCTCTCGGTCTATCTCGATCCGGACATCATGAAGGCGCTCGCCGCTTATGCCGCGCGTCGCGATCAATCGCGATCTCTGGTCGCGGAAGCGGCGATCGCATCCTTCCTGTCGCCCGACGCCGCCGAGCGACAGGAAGCGGCGACTACCAAGCGGCTGGATCAGCTCGATCGGCGCACAACGCGCATGGAGCGCGACCTCGGCATTTCAGTGGAAATGCTGGCAGTTTTCGTCCGCCACTGGCTCACCATCAATCCGCCGTTGCCTGAGCCAGCCCAGGCGGCCGCACGCGCACAGGCGGGTGAACGGTACGACGCCTTCGTCGCCGCACTCGGGCGGCGACTCGCGAAGGGACCCAAGGTGCGCGAGGAGATTTCGGAAGACGTCACTGGCATCACGGGCGCGGAATAACCATCGCGTAACGTGTCGCAAGAGTTTGGCAGTTCCGCCGTGTCCCTGTCTTTGTACGCCAGAGCACTACGACCCCATTCTGGTTGTTGTCATGCCCTGATTTCTGCCTCCTCTACTGATCCCCGATCCAGGGCCGCGTGTTTGCGGTCCCGCGCAGAACGGGGACGACATGGCGGTTTCTCACCAGCAATCAGAGGCGATCCTTCGAGGCGCGCGCATGCTGCGTACGGCCCTCGGCCCCGCCATCGCCGGATTCCTGGAAGACCCGTCGATCGTCGAGGTGATGCTCAATCCCGACGGGCGGCTCTGGATCGACCGGCTGTCCGAGGGGCTCTCCGACACTGGCGAGCGCCTGTCTCCCGCAGACGGCGAACGCATTATTCGCCTCGTCGCGCATCATGTCGGCGCCGAGGTTCATTCCGGTTCGCCGCGCGTCTCGGCCGAGCTTCCCGAGACAGGGGAGCGCTTCGAAGGTCTCTTGCCGCCTGTCGTCGCGGCCCCCGCGTTCGCGATCCGCAAACCTGCCGTCGCCGTCTTCACGCTCGCTGACTACGTCGCCTCCGAGATCATGTCCGCTGAACAGGCGGAACTGCTCCGTCGCGCCGTCGCGGACCGCCGAAACATTCTCGTCGCCGGCGGCACGTCGACCGGCAAGACCACGCTCACCAACGCCTTGCTCGCCGAAGTATCGAAGACCTTCGATCGCGTCGTGCTGATCGAGGACACGCGCGAGCTGCAATGCGCCGCGCCCAACCTGGTCGCGATGCGAACCAAGGACGGCGTCGCCTCGCTCTCCGATCTTGTCCGCTCCTCGCTTCGCTTGCGCCCAGATCGCATTCCGATCGGAGAAGTGCGCGGCGCCGAGGCGCTGGATTTGCTCAAGGCCTGGGGGACGGGCCACCCGGGCGGCATCGGCACGATCCACGCCGGCACCGCACTCGGCGCGCTCCGCCGCCTCGAACAGCTCATTCAGGAAGCCGTCATCACCGTCCCGCGCGCGCTGATTGCCGAGACGATCGATCTCGTCGCGGTGCTCAGCGGCCGCGGCTCAAACCGTCGCCTCGCCGAACTCGCCCGCGTCGAAGGCCTCCAGCCGGACGGCGACTACCGCGTCATCCCCGCAACCCAGCCCGTCTCAGGAGACCCCGCATGATCCGCCATGCCCTGCGCATTCGTCGTCATATCGCGACGGCCGTGTCCGTCACCGTCGTCAGCATGATGATTGCGCCGGCCGCCTACGCTTCCGGCTCGTCCATGCCTTGGGAAGCGCCGCTGCAGTCGATCCTCGAATCCATCGAGGGGCCGGTCGCCAAGATCATCGCCGTGATGATCATCATCATCACCGGCCTGACACTGGCCTTCGGCGACACGTCGGGCGGAGCCCGAAAATTAATCCAGATCGTGTTCGGCCTCTCGATCGCCTTCGCCGCGTCGAGCTTCTTCCTGTCGTTCTTCTCCTTCGGCGGCGGAGCGCTCGTCTGATGGCGAGACTGATCGACAGCGCCGGCGACGTGCCAGGCTACGCCGTCCCGGTTCATCGGGCGCTCACCGAGCACATCCTGCTCGGCGGCGCGCCGCGCTCGATTGCTATTCTCAACGGCACGCTGGCGGCGGCGCTCGGCCTCGGCCTGCGCCTCTGGCTTGTCGGTCTCGGGCTCTGGGCGGTCGGGCATTTCGCGGCCGTGTGGGCGGCCAAACGCGATCCGCAATTCGTCGACGTGGTGCGCCGTCACCTGCGCATCCCCGGCCATCTGAGCGCGTGAGGCCCCAATGATGAACCTTGCCGAATATCGCCGGACCTCAACCCGACTCGCGGACTTCCTGCCCTGGGCCGCGCTCGCGGGCGAGGGCATCGTCCTCAACAAGGACGGCAGCTTCCAACGCACCGCCCGCTTCCGTGGTCCCGACCTCGACTCTGCGGTGCCGGCCGAACTCGTCGCCGTCGCGGGCCGGCTCAACAACGCCTTCCGCCGGCTCGGCTCGGGATGGGCGATTTTCGTCGAGGCGCAGCGCCATGGCGCCGGCGCCTATCCGGCGAGCCGTTTTCCCGAGGCGGCGTCAGCCCTGGTCGACGCCGAGCGCAAGGCCGATTTCGAGGAAGACGCCTCGCACTTCGAGTCGAGCTACTTCCTGACCTTTGTCTATCTGCCGCCGGCCGAGGACGCCGCCCGCGCCGAGAGCTGGCTCTATGAAGGCAAGGCCGACAACGGCCTTGACCCTCATGAGGCGTTGCGCGCCTTCGCCGATCGCACCGACCGCGTGCTTCAGCTCATCGAGAACTTCATGCCGGAATGCGCGTGGCTCGACGATGGCGAGACGCTGACTTATCTGCATTCGACCCTCTCGACCAAGCGCCATCGCGTGCGCGTGCCAGAGACGCCGATGTATCTCGATGCGTTGCTGGCCGATCAGCCGCTCACCGGCGGACTGGAGCCGCGCCTGGGCGACACGCATCTCCGCATCCTCACCATTGTCGGTTTTCCGACCGCGACCACGCCCGGGCTGCTCGACGACGTCAACCGGCTCGCCTTTCCATATCGCTGGTCGACGCGCGCTGTCCTCCTCGACAAGACCGACGCCACCAAGCTGCTCACCAAGATCCGGCGGCAATGGTTCGCCAAGCGCAAAAGCATCATGGCGATCCTCAAGGAGGTGATGACCAACGAGGCTTCGGTGCTCGTCGACACCGATGCGGCGAACAAGGCAGCCGATGCCGACCTCGCGCTGCAGGAACTCGGCGCCGACTATGCCGGTCAGGCCTATGTCACCGCGACGGTCGCTGTCTGGGACGCCGATCCGCGCATCGCAGCGGAGAAGCTGCGTCTGGTGGAGAAGATCGTTCAGGGCCGCGACTTCACCGCGATGGCGGAGACGATCAACGCGGTTGACGCCTGGCTTGGCTCGTTGCCGGGCCATGTCTACGCCAACGTCCGGCAACCGCCGATCTCGACGCTCAATCTCGCCCACATGATTCCGCTGTCGGCGGTGTGGGCGGGGCCGGAACGGGACGAGCATTTCGGGCAGCCCCCCTTGCTTTACGGCAGGACCGAAGGCTCGACCCCGTTCCGGTTTTCCCTTCATGTCGGCGACGTCGGTCACACGCTTGTCGTCGGGCCGACCGGGGCCGGCAAATCCGTGCTCCTGGCGCTGATGGCGCTCCAGTTCCGGCGCTATCTCGGCTCACAGGTTTTCGCCTTCGACTTCGGCGGCTCAATCCGTGCGGCCGCGCTCGCGATGGGCGGAGACTGGCACGACCTCGGTGGCGGCCTCACCGAAGGCGCCGCTGACAGCGTCTCGCTGCAACCGCTCGCCGGCATCCACCACGTGCCGGAACGCGCGTGGGCGGCGGATTGGATCGTCGCGATTCTGCAGCGCGAGGGCGTGACGATCGCGCCCGAGGTCAAGGAATACATCTGGACGGCGCTGACCTCGCTGGCCAGTGCGCCTGTAGGCGAACGCACGCTCACCGGACTCGCCGTCCTCCTTCAATCGAATGACCTCAAACAGGCGCTTCGGCCCTATTGCGTCGGCGGCGCCTATGGCCGGCTGCTCGACGCCGAGAGCGAGCAACTTGGCGAAGCCTTCGTGCAGGCGTTCGAGACCGAGGGCCTGATCGGCACGGCCGCCGCACCGGCCGTGCTCGCCTATCTCTTCCACCGCATCGAGGACCGCCTCGATGGCAGCCCCACGCTGATCATCGTCGATGAAGGCTGGCTGGCGCTCGATGATGAGGATTTCGCCGGCCAGCTTCGCGAGTGGCTGAAGACCCTTCGCAAGAAGAACGCGTCTGTCGTCTTCGCCACCCAATCGCTCTCCGACATCGATAGCTCGGCGATCGCCCCGGCCATCGTCGAGAGCTGTCAGACCCGGCTGCTATTGCCGAACGAGCGCGCGATCGAGCCGCAGATCACCGCGATCTACCGTCGCTTCGGGCTCAATGACCGCCAGATCGAGATCCTCGCCCGCGCGATGCCGAAGCGCGACTATTATTGCCAATCCCGCCGCGGCAACCGGCTCTTCGAACTTGGTCTGTCCGACGTGGCGTTGGCGCTCTGCGCCGCCTCCTCAAAAACCGATCAGGCTGCGATCGAGCGCGTCGTCGCAGAACACGGCCGCGGGGGTTTTCTGCCGGCCTGGCTTCGTCTGCGCGGCGTCGCCTGGGCCGCCGACCTCATCCCCAACCTCAACAACCTGGAGACCCAGCCATGATCTTCCGTCGCTCACGCGCGGCGCTTCTCGCCGCGTCGATCCTTTCCATTCCTGTGGCGCTCTCGCCCATGATGGTCCAGCCGGCGTCCGCGCAATGGGTCGTCTACGACCCGACGAACTATGTGCAGAATGTTCTCTCCGCGGCTCGCGCGCTGGAGCAGATCAACAATCAGATCACCTCGCTTCAGAACGAAGCGACGATGCTCATCAATCAGGCGCGCAACCTGGCGAGCCTGCCTTACTCCTCGCTTCAGCGCCTGCAGCTGTCCCTGCAGCGGACGCAGCAGCTCCTCGGCGAAGCGCAGCGCATCGCCTACGACGTCCAACAGATCGACCAGGCGTTCACATCCACCTACGGCAACGCGTCGATGTCGGCGTCTGACCAGCAGCTCGTTGCGCAAGCGCGCGAGCGCTGGCAGAACACCGTCGGCGGACTGCAGGACGCCATGCGGGTTCAGGCCGGCGTCGTCGGCAACATCGACACCAACCGCGCCGAGATGTCGGCGCTCATCGGCCAAAGCCAGAGCGCGACCGGCGCCTTGCAGGCGTCGCAGGCCGGCAACCAGCTTCTCGCGCTCCAGGCCCAGCAGCTCGCCGATCTCACAGCCGTCGTCGCCGCGAACGGACGGGCTCAAACACTGTCCGAAGCGGAGCGCGCTGCGGCGGCCGAGCAGGGCCGTGAGCAGCGCCGCCGCTTCCTGACGCCGGGCGTTGGCTACCAACCCGGCAATGCCAGCATGTTCCCGAATGGCAATTGAGGCCCACCGAGAGGATCATCTCATGGACGGCAAGCTTTTGGCACGCCTCGGCGCCATCGTCTTTGTCGCCGTCGCCATCACGGCGACGGCGATCGAAATGACCCGGAAAGAGGAAGAGCCGGCGGGCCAAGTGTTGCGGCCAGTTCGAGACACGCCGGCCGATCCGCTTCGCGAGGCACAACGGCGCTGCCAACTGCTCGGCGAGGCCGCTGCGCGCGATACCGAATGCTTGCGCACCTGGGCCGAAACCCGCGACCGCTTCCTTGGCGTTACTCCCGCGCCAGCATCGCGCCAGCTACAGGACGGGCAGTAAACCATGGGCGGCACCGGCGTCATCGACCAGTTCCTCGAGGTCTTCACCCGCTATATCGATAGCGGCTTCGCCCTGCTCAGCGGCGAAGTGGCATTCATTGCCACGACGCTGATCGTCATCGACGTGACGCTCGCCGCCCTATTCTGGAGCTGGGGCGCCGACGACGACATCATGGCGCGCCTCGTCAAGAAGACTCTGTTCATCGGCGCCTTCGCCTACATCATCGGAAACTGGAACAACCTCGCCCGCATCGTCTTCGAGAGCTTCGCGGGGCTCGGCCTGAAGGCGTCGGGCACGGGTTTCACCGTCGAGGATTTGTTGCGCCCGGGCAGAGTCGCCCAGACCGGGCTCGACGCTGGTCGACCGCTGCTCGAATCCATTTCCGACCTGATGGGCTGGATCGCTTTCTTCGAGAACTTCATCCAGATCGTCTGCCTGTTGTTTGCCTGGGCGCTGGTGCTGCTCGCCTTCTTCATCCTCGCCGTCCAGCTCTTCGTCACGCTCATCGAGTTCAAGCTCACCACGCTCGCTGGCTTCGTGCTCATCCCCTTCGGCCTGTTCGGCAAGTCCGCGTTCATGGCCGAGCGTGTGCTGGGCAACGTCGTATCCTCCGGCATCAAGGTGCTGGTGCTCGCCGTTATCATCGGCATTGGCTCGACGTTGTTCGGCCAGTTCACCGCCGGTTTCGCTGGCCAGACGCCGACGATCGACCAGGCCATGGCGATCGTGCTCGCCGCACTGTCGCTGCTGGGTCTCGGAATCTTCGGTCCCGGCATCGCCAACGGCCTCGTCTCCGGCGGTCCGCAGCTCGGTGCAGGCGCGGCGGTGGGAACCGGACTCGCGGCAGGTGGGGCTCTGGTCGCGGCCGGTGCAGCGGGTGGAATGGCTCTGCGCAGCGGCGGCGCCGCTCTTTCCGGAACCGCTGCCGCCGCGCGCGGGGGCGCGGCGATGGCCGGTGGCGCTTCGACCGCCTACAGCCTCGGCGCGGCTGGTCAGTCGGGCGCGGCTGCCGTCGGTTCCGGACTCGGCGGCGTTGCTCGCACCGCTGGCGCGGCCGCCACCTCACCGCTGCGGCGCGCGGCCGCCCACGCAGCAGACAGCATGAAATCGAGCTTCTCCAGTGGCGCCAAATCCACGTTCGCCGCCACGGGCGGCACGTCGACCATGGGCACCATCGGTGGAAGCGCGGCCGAGGCTGCGCCGCTCGCCGCGGCTGACGGGCCACCGGCCTGGGCCCGGCGCATGAAGCGCTCTCAGGCCTTGAGCCACGGTGTGACCGCGGCCGCCCACGCCGTGCGCGCCGGCGACAGCCATGGCGGCGGCTCTTCAATCAATCTCTCCGGAGGCGACCGCTGATGTTCAAAAGACCCTCGACCCACTACGGAAAAGCGCCCGAACCCGAAACGCCATACCAGCGCGCCGCTCAGGTTTGGGACGAGCGCATTGGCGCCGCGCGGGCCCAGGCGAAGAATTGGCGGCTCATGGCCTTCGGTTCTTTGGTCCTCTCCGCCAGCTTCGCGGCAGCGCTCGTCTGGCAATCGGCCCGCGGCACGATCGTGCCATGGGTGGTGCAGGTCGATAGGCTCGGCCAGGCACAGGCGGTCGCACCGGCGGTCGCAGACTATCGTCCGACCGATCCGCAGATCGCCTTTCATCTCGCGCACTTCATCGAGCAGGTCCGCTCGATTCCGTCCGACGCCATCATCGTCCGGCAGAATTGGCTGCGCGCCTACGATTTCACGACCGACCGTGGCGCGATAGCGCTCAACGACTACGCGCGGTCGAGCGACCCTTTCACCAAAGTCGGCCGACAACAGATCGCGGTCGACGTCTCCAGCGTCATTCGGGCGTCGCCCGACAGCTTCCGAGTCGCCTGGGTCGAGCGCCGGTACGAGAACGGCCAGCTCGCCGAGACGACCCGCTGGACTGCCATCCTCACCATCGTCGTGCAGGTGCCCCGCAACGCCGATCGGCTGCGCGCCAACCCGCTCGGAATCTACGTCAACGCCATCAACTGGTCACGGGAGCTTGGGCAATGAAGCCGTCTATCCGTAAAGTCGACAACCCGGCTTTTCGCACTTCCACACTTGCGATTCTGCTTTGCACATCCGCGCTTGCCGGCTGCGCCACGGCCAACAGGCCGCCCGAGATCTCCTATGACAACGCCGTGCCGGCGGCGCTGAGCGCCGATCCTCCCGCTCCCGTGCGCGTGGTCGAAATTCCGAGGCCGCTCCCGCTGCCCGGGCAATTGCAGCCCGTTGAACCGGCGCTCCGAACGCCGGAGCCGACCGAGCCCACGGCGCGCGTCAATCAGGCCAATGCCGCCGCGCGCATTCAGCCGGTCCGGGACGGCTTCATCAATGCCATGCAGGTCTATCCCTATACGGGCGGCGCGCTCTATCAGGTCTACACCGCCGTCGGCCAGATCACCGACATCGCTCTTCAGCCCGGCGAACAGTTGGTAGGTTCCGGCCCGGTCGCTGCCGGCGACACTGTTCGCTGGATCATCGGCGATACGCTGAGCGGCTCCGGCGCGACCCAACAAGTCCACATCCTGGTGAAGCCGACCCGCGCCGACTTGATGACGAATCTCATCATCAACACCAACCTGCGCACCTACCACATGGAGCTGCGCTCGAGCGAGCGCACCTATATGGCGTCGGTGTCCTGGCAGTACCCGCAGGATCAGCTCATCGCGCTGCGGCGCCAGAACGCGCAGGCCGAGGCCGCCAGCCCGATCGCCACCGGCGTCGATCTCGCCAACATCAATTTCCGCTACGCCATCGAAGGCGACCGTGCGCCGTGGCGGCCGCTGCGCGCCTACGATGATGGTCGCCAAGTCTTCATCGAGTTTCCGCGGGGCATCGGTCAGGGCGAAATGCCGCCGCTGTTCGTCGTCGGGCCTGAAGGCAACACCTCCGAACTCGTAAACTACCGCGTCCGCGCCAACTACATGATCGTCGACCGCCTGTTCGCGGCCGCCGAACTGCGCTTCGGCGCTGGCGACCGTCAGAAGCGCGTCCGCATCGTCCGCACGGACGGGAGGCCGACGTCGTGAGCGACCCTGAACCCCGAAAAGAGGAAGACGATGCGCCGCTGACCGGGTCGGCCGGCGACGCGGCCGCCCCGATGCGGCTCCGTGCAGAGGCGCCGCGTGTCACGCGGCTCTCACGCAAGGTGCTTGCCGGCATCGGCCTTGTGGCGAGCGTCGGGATCGGCGGCGCGTTGATCTATGCGCTCCAGACCCGCGACGCGGGGAGGCCGGCGGACGAACTTTACTCGACCGATAATCGATCGACCGCCGACGGCCTCGCCGGCTTGCCGCGCGATTACAGCGGTGTTCCGCAATTGGGTCCGCCGCTCCCGGGCGACCTCGGGCGACCCATCCTGGGCGCACAAAATCGTGGCCAGCCGTTGCCGAACCAGCCCAATCCGGGCTTGAGCGCGGAGGAGCAACGCCGGCTGCAGGAGATCGAAACCGCTCGCGTCAGCAGGCTCTTCAGTGGCACCGAGAACCGGCCCGTGGCGTCGATGGGCCCCGGCGCCGCGACGATCGGGCCGCCGCCGGCGCCTGACCTCGCCGGCCTCGGCCTCGCGCCGCCACCCGCCACACCATCGGCCCAGGATCGGCAGCTCGCATTCCTCAATGCGGCGGCCGATCGGCGCACCGTCGCACCAGATCGCGTTGCTGCGCCGGCGTCGCCTTACATCCTTCAGGCGGGCGCGGTGATCGCGGCGGCGCTCATCACCGGCATCCACTCGGATCTCCCGGGTCAAATCACCGCGCAGGTGACAGAGAACATCTACGACAGCCCGACAGGCCGCATCCTCCTGGTGCCTCAGGGCACGCGCGTGATCGGCCAATACAACAACAGCGTTCAGTTCGGTCAAAGCCGCCTGCTCCTGGTCTGGAACCGGCTGATCTTCCCGAATGGCCGCTCAATCGTACTCGAGCGTCAGCCCGGCGCCGATGCGGAAGGCTATGCGGGCCTTCAGGATGGCGTCGACTATCATTGGTGGGAGCTGGCGAAGGCGGCGGGACTGTCCACGTTGCTGAGCGTCGGCGCTGAACTCGCCACCAATGACGACGACCGTCTGATCCAGGCGATCCGAAACGGCGGGCAAGACACCATCAACGATGCCGGCCAGCAGATTGTGCGCCACCAGCTCAACATCGCGCCGACGCTGACGATCCGGCCGGGCTTTCCGGTTCGCGTCATCGTCACTCGGGATTTGGTGCTCGAGCCCTACGGAGGCTGATCGATGGGCAAGCTGAAGCTCGGACCGCTCGAAGACGACAAACCGGTGAAGATTTCGGTTGAGCTACCCGCCGCACTTCACCGCGATCTCCTTGCCTATGCGGAGATCCTTGGCCACGAGAGCGGGCAAGCTGTCGAACCCGCCAAGCTGGTCGCACCGATGATTGCGCGCTTCATGGCGACGGATCGGGGGTTTGCGAAGATGCGCCACTCGGGCCGGTCGCGTTCGCAACCGGCGGGCAGCGCTCCTGCAAAAGGCTAATGAAATTTCGAAGTGCCGTGTTTTCGTTGCCGTCCCGCCAATAGGCGCAATACCCGATCCGGGTAGAGCCGTTGCCATCGCGGGCTTCGCGATAGACGACGCCGGCGTAGCTTGCGCCCATGCATGCCTCGCACATGAGACTGACGCCGCGGCCCGCGCCGACCAGACTCTTGATATTTTCCGGGCTGACATCATGCCGAACGACATCGAGTGGGTTCCCCGGCGAGGAGAGCTTCGCCACAAGGATGTCCTGGATCTCCGGACCAGGATCGCGTTCGCTCAGCAGGAAGCGCTCGCGCTTGAGGTCCGTCCAATAGATGATCTCATTCGCTGCCAGCGCATGATCTTCGGGCAAAGCGACGATGATGCGCTCGCTCCACAGCATCATTGACCGATTGGAATCTGAAGCTGGCTCTCCGGTGACGACGGCGATGTCGACAGTGCCGTTTTGAATTCCGTCGAACAAGCGCGAGCGGGGGCCTTCGACCGCGCTGATCTCAACTTGGGGAAAGCGGCGGCTATACTCGACAAGGCTTGCTCTGAGATTGCCGGTCGAGAGGGAGGTGTAGAAGCCGATCGTCAGGTACCCGGCCTCGCCGCGACCGGCAGCCTTCGCGCCATCGACGACAATCTGCAGTTCATTGAGAATACGCCGAGCGGCATTCACAAAATCACGGCCGGCCAGGGTTGCTCTCACGCCGCCGTTTGTCCGTTCGAACAACGCAATCCCAAGCTGCTCCTCCAGATGCCGGACTCTTCGACTGAGATTGGACTGCTTAAGAGCGAGCAGGTCTGCCGCCTTGCGGAAGCTGCCACAGCGCTCCGCCGCCTCGGCGTATCGCAGGTGCTTAAGCTCGATCGACACGGTGGGGTTCGCCTGATTTATAAACGCGAACGCTGCTCGAATTGCCCCGCACGGCTCTGGTCCAGCAGCAAAGTGCGTCCCAGCGGGTCAGGGCGTAGCGGATGGCCTCGGCCAGTCCGCCACGGGGCGGGATGCGGGTGAACTGCAGCTCGAGCCAGGCCTTCATCGCCGTGACTAGCTGCAGCGAGCTGGATTGGCGCATGTTCTGCTGTGTGGCGGCCGTCTTGCCCCGGATGGTCGCCTCGATCGCATAGAACTCGGCGATGCACCGCAGTGCCTCGGCCGCAATTGGCGATGCGGTCGCCTGATGGACCTCGTAGAACTCGCGCCGGGCATGGGCCCAGCAGGCCGCAAGGCGGATGTCGGCGCCGAGCTTCTCGAAGCCGGGATAGCCGTCGACCTGGAGGATGCCCTCGAATCGTATTCGGGAACATGTTCCTTCTGCGGACTCATGCCTCGTCGATCTCAATCCGTTCCTATGCGACCGTAAAGTAGCCCATCATGCCGGTCTCCTGGTGCTCGGCGACGTGGCAATGGATCATCCAGCTCCCAGGGTTGTCGGCGATGAAGAAACCCTCCACCACGCCGTGCGGCTGGACGAGGACCGTGTCGCGGTAGTGGCTCGGCATTCCGTTCGCAGCCCGCATATGCAGGCTGAAGCCATGGAGGTGGGTAGGGTGCAGGATGTCCGACTGATTTCGGATCACTAAACGGTAGGTGCCGCCCAACCTCAACTGCGCGAGCGGCCGCGGCAAGCGCGAGCCCAAGGCACTCGGCCACATCTGCTCGTCGATGCTCCAGAAGCCATTGCCGGACAGGCACAACTCTCCCAAGATCGCGCGCCACGGGTCGCCGCTCGCAAAGGACGCCACGTCCGCACTCGCCAAAATGAACTCCACGGTCTCCGCCCTCGCGGGGTCGGGTGTGGGAATCCGGCCGGCGCGGAGCGGAGCGGGATCGAATCGTCCCGCGCGCAATGCCGGACCGGTCGCAACCAGGCGAGCAAGAGCCGCCGCCGGCTCGGCACCATGGTCAATCAGCCGAGCCGCGCCCGCAGACGGCGTGCGGATGACGACGTCGATCCGCATCCCTGGTCCCAGCGGCCAGTGGTCAAGCGGAAAGGGCGGCACGGCGATGCCATCGATGGCCACAACTGCGGCGTCAGCGCCGTCGATGCCGATTTCCATGATCCGTGTCGGGTCGACGTTGAGGATGCGTAGGCGGCAGTCGGCTTTGCCGGGTAGAGCGATCTCGGGGTCGACGACGCCGTTGACGGTCCGGACCTCACCCAAAGTGCCGGCATCCGCCGCCCCCCGCGCGGTGGTGAATGCCCGAAACATCCCGCTCGTGAGGTCGACCGACCAGTCACGGAGGACGAGTAACTCGTCGGCGTCATACGGCTCGGTCTCGTCACCCTCCACGATGAGGATGCCGACGAGTCCGCGGCCAAGGTGCTCGGCAGTATTGCAATGGGTGTGGAAGAAGAACGTGCCGGTGTCGGGCGGGATGAACCGGTAGTGGTATGCTTCGCCCGGAAGGACCGGGTCTTGGACGAGATAGGGCACACCGTCCTGGTCGTTCGGCAGTCTTATGCCGTGCCAATGGATCGTTGCGTACTCGCCGTCGCGCGGCAAGGCGTTCTCGAAATCTACCTCGAGCACCGCGCCGAAGGGCACCCTGATGACGGGTAGCCAGCTGTCTTCGGAAAAGGTCCAGAGGGGAAGTGAGTGACCGCCGAACGCCGGCAGGAAGACCATTCGTTCGGCTGCGCGCAGCGACAATGAGACGACTCCGGCGTTGGGCGACGGAACCGGAGACGCAGGCAGGTCGGCACGCCATCCCAAGGATTGGCCGATGACCGGTCGTTTCGATCCGAGCAATGCGGTCCCTGCCAGGGCACAGCCACCGAGAAGCATCCTTCGGCGCGAGAGCATCGTCTTTGTCCTCGTCTCCGTCTGGAATGTGTTCGTACTTTCGTCCAACCGCCGGAGAGGCGCGCCTTCGCTCGGGTCACGGGTCCGCTAGTCTGCGACGATCGAAACGTCGACCGCGACCCCGCGCGCGCGGTCATTCGTTCCAAGCGATCCGCTGAGGAGATGGACCTTATGGGTTTCTCCCGCAGACCAGTTGGCGGAGCCGGGAAATGGCAGGCCGAACGACCACGAGCCATCTGCTCCGGCCTCGATCACCGCCCAGACCTCGTCGTCGCCATTGAGGGGCAGCGGCGACAGCACGGTCCCGAAGTCATAGGCCACCGCAATGGTCGAGCCGCCGGTGCCCGGGATGTCGGTCCAGTTCGTGCCCTTCATGACAAGAGGCTCGCCCATCACCCACCGAGTCGGAATGGAATAGCCCGCACCGTCCGACGTGTGTCCCTCCGTGAACTCCTGGGCCGCAGCGATGGGGGCGAGGGCAAGGATCGCCGCCAGCGCAATGCTGAGACGGCCCAGCCGGGTTGGTTGGTTCATTTCAGCTCCAGCAAGGATTTCGGGAGTCGGCCGGACCGGCCGTTTCGTGCGCAGTCCGGAGAGAGTGCCGCCGGCGACGGAACGAAGCCGGCGGCACAGATTGCGTTGCCCGACTGGGGCTTGCGGCAACCGCTACCCCTTCGGGTCTTGGAACACGCTGAACACGTTGACGAAGCTCGCCGACGAGAAGTTCGACACCCAGACGTCATGCGTTTCGGGGTCGATGCCGATGTTCAAGGCATTGCCGGTGCTCGGCAGCCGAAGCAGTTCTTCGAAGGTGTTGGCGTCAAAAACGACAACCTCCTGGTCGCCCAGATTGGCCGAGTAGAGAAGGCCGCGCTCGCCGTCGACGGCGACGGAGTTGGTGGCTCCGGTTTCGATCGTCCCGATGATGGTTCCGTAGGCGGCGCTTGCCGGATCGGCGTCGACCACGTTGATCACGCCGCCGTCCCTGGCGAAGGTGGAGACGTAGAGACGCTTCAACTCCGGGCTATAGGTCGGCCGGGCATTTTCGCCCACCACAGCCTCGAGCTGGGTGATGGCTCCGTCGTTGAGAGAAAGGTCCTGAGCGTTGCTGGTGTCGATCGCGTCGCCGTCGATGACGTAGAGGCCCGGCCCGGTAAGCGTGCCGACATAGATGAGGTTGTTTTGCTCGTCGACCGCGACCCCGATCGCTCCCCAGGTTTCAGGCACCCGGACCCGTGCCTCGACCGTGCGCGTCGGAAGATCGACGACCGCGACGAAGCCGGGTCTTCCCGACTCGCCCCGCGCATCGCCGAAGTTGCTGATATAGGCTTTGTGAGTAGTGGTGTTGAGAGCGATGCGGCGAATGCCGTCGAAGATCGGAGTTCCGTCCTCGAACTGCCAGATGCGGTCCGCATCCGTCGGGCCGCCCTGAGAAGCGTTGTAGACGACGACGTGTCCGCCATAGCCAAGCGCCGGATCGCGGCCACGGGCCGTGGTCGTGATGACGGTCGGATCGACCTCGCCGGCGGCATTGGTCGTCGTTCCGTCGACCGCGACGCCGTAGGGAGAGAACGACGAGCGATTGCTGCTGTTCGTCTCCGCTTCCACGCCAGCCCAATTGAGCGGGTCGGCGTCAGTGCCGCTGCCGTCACTGCGCGAGAGACCAAGGAAGGAGTGGTTTGCCACCCAGGCGCGGCTGTCAACGTCAAATACGACCAGCTTGCCCGTGGCGTATCGCGTGACGACGATCGTGCCGTCGGGTCGCTTCTCTTCTCCCCGCCAGTTGGCGTCGGACAGATAGACCTGGCGGCCGACCGGGTCAAAGGCGAGCTGGTAACCGGTGTTGACGCCGGTCGCGAGCGACACCGAGGCGAAAGACCAACCATTGTCCGGCTGGGCCGGAGCCTCCTGGGCGATCGCTGTCGTTGCGAGCATCGCAACGGCGGCCGTCGCGCCTGCCATGCGCGAACCAAATCGCGCGATATGAGCCATATCCCTCATTGCTTCCTTCTTCCTTCGTTGCTGCTGAGCGGTGGGGCATTCTCCGGTTGCCGCCGCAACGGCCAGTGGAGAAACGGTTCGCAACCCAAATACAGCTCCTTGTAACTACTATGATTCTGAACTGTATTCTTGGTCCGCAGCCGTCAACTGACCACTATGTCAGCAACTCGCAGGAGTCAAAAGGATAGTTGTAAGAATCATGTTAAGATGCGTCCATTGGCTTCTGGTGGAAGTTCTAGAGGCTCAGTTGTCTTATTAGAGAAATTCCAATTCATGGAGGTCCTTTATACATAGACTACTTCCAAGAGGGTTGTGGTCGTCAGCCGGCTTCTCACGCGGAAGCTCCCTCCCCTTCCCGCGCCCCCGCCCATCCCGCTAGTCGCCACCGGCACGAGGCCCCTGGTCACCCTGTCGAGGGGACTGCAGATCCGGACGCTCGCGTCGGTAGGTCGGCCCGGCGTGTAAGGCGGAAAGGGAGCCGGCCGGTGCGTCGCCCATTGCGATGCACTCGTCGGCGGTCCCCTGGCAAAGATCCAGGGTCCAAGCGTCGCCCCGAGCCGCCACAGCGCCATAGACGCCCGCCGAAGGATCGAGCGCTGTCACTCCGATGCCTTCGACCCCCACCGTCCTGGTCCAAACCAAGTCGGGTCGGCCCGTTCCATATGCGGGAACAGTGAAATGGGCGGTCCCGGCGCCAAGGCCGCTGCCCTCCACCTTCAAGACCGCTTCCTTCGCGACCCAGATCGAGAAGAAGGCATCGAGCGGATCGGCCGCGCACCGCACGCGCTCCCGCTCCTCCAGTGAAAGGACCGCGGCAGGGATGGGCTCGAAGGCGATCCGACGCTCGATGTCGATGCCGACATCCGCATCGCCGATTGCGATCGCAATCCAACGCTCCGAGTGGGAAACGCTAAACTTGGGGCCGCCGGCCACGACCGGCTTTCCGAACGGCCCCACCTCGATGGAGAGCGACTCCGGAGTGACGGCGAGCCGTCCAGCGATGAGACTTCTCAGCAGCCCGCGTCCGAGGATGAACCGTGACCGGTCCTCGCTTCGCCGATACCGCCCTGCCCGCTCGACCTCGGCCGGAGACAGGACCGGAAGGAAGGCGTTCGCGTCTCCCTCGAGGTCGCGGGCATAGGTCACGAACACCTCGATCACGCCCGCCCGCTTGATGGACTTGGTGGATTCAGCCAACCAACGAGGCTCCGCCATCGACGATCAGCTCCTGCATCGTGATGTGCCGCGCCCGGTCCGAGAGGAGAAACACGATCGCATCGGCGATCGCATCCGGCTCGGCGATGCGGCCGAGCGGAATTCCGTTCCGGAACGTCTCGAGCGAGCCTCCAACGCTGGCTTCCTCGCTGCCGCCGCTCGCCCATAGCGCGTCGAGCATGGGTGTCCGCGTCGAGCCCGGCGCGACGACGTTGCAGCGGATGCCGTAGCGAGCCAGTTCGAGGCCGAGGCAGCGCGTGAACATGCTGGCGGCCGCCTTCGACGCGGCATAGGCCGCCATGCCTTGCCGCGGCACGGCGCCGGCGTTCGAGCCGACCGTGACGATGCTGCCGCGCCGGCGCGGGATCATCCCGCGCGCGAGGGCACGCCCGAGCGCGAACACCGCACCGGCGTTGACCGCAAACGCTTCGCCCCACGCTTCGTTGGTCGTCTCGACGATGGTGGTGGTGGTGAGAATCCCCGCGACGCTCACGCCGAACTCGACCGGTCCGATCTCCCGCTCCACCGACTCGACCAGCGCGTCGACGGCCGCGGCGTCGCAAAGGTCCACCGCCCTCGTCTGGATGGTTGGCCTCATCCGGCCGGCGAGCGCGGCTAACCCCGTCTCGCTGCGGTCGACCGCCACGATGCTCGCGCCTTCAGCGGAGAGCGCTGCAACGAGCGCGGTCCCGATCCCGCCCGCGGCGCCGGTGACGAGGGCGATCTTGCCGGCGATGCCGGAATCCCCGCTCATAGCGAACCCTCCGCCTTGGCGAAGGCCGCCTTGAGCTGCGGCAAGATCGCCACGAGCGCGGCGGGGCTCAGCATCTGCCCATGCCGGTAGGGAAGATCGTAAGCCTCGACCGCGCCGACATGTGGCTTCCACAACGACGCGTCGAGCCCGTCCCGGCCGTGCTCCTCGGCGGCGCGGAAATGGACGACGCGGCCCGCGTAGCGCCGGTGCGAGTATTGCCGCACCAGCCGCGCGTTGTTCTCGACTATGCGCGCGATCGCGTCGATCGTCTCCACCGGCAACTGGCCAAGCGGGTGCCCGCCGGCCCGGAGGAAGTTGATTGCGGCCTCCCGCGTGAGCTTGGCGCCCAGTACGCCGATTTCGTGCCCCGCGATGCGGAGAAGCGCCTCGAGTGCAGTCCGCTCATCGGGCGGCGGCGCGTCGTGCCACACCTCGCTCGGATAGGCGTCGAGCAGCGCGACCGCGCCGACCGGCATTCCGCGCGCTGCCATCTCGGTTGCCATCGCCTGGGCGAGGATCCCGCCCACCGACCAGCCGACCAGATGAACCGGCCTGCCCGCCGACACCCCGGCGAGGGCCTCGACATAGTCCCGCGCCATCGCCTCGAGGCTCGGAGCCGGTGCCTCGCCCGCGGACAGTCCGCGCGCCTGCAGCGCGTAGACAGGACGGTTGTCGCCCAGCTCCCGCGCCAAGCCGGCGTAGCACCAGCCCAGACCGCCGGCCGGATGTATGCAGGCCACGGGGGCGCCCCCGGGCGCGGCTGTGATCAGCGGAAGGAGCATAGCGACGTCACCGCGGCTCGTCGCGCCCGCCCGCAGGGCATCAACATGCGCCGCGAACCGCTCGACCGTCGGGTGGGCGAACACGGCGCCCAGTTCACTCTCGATCGCGAAGGCGGCGCGGACGCGACGCATCAAATCGGCCGCCTTGAGCGAGTGACCGCCGAGCAAGAAGAAATCGTCCCCGACATGGACGCCGCCGGGATCGAGCCCCAACGTTGCCGCGAATAGCGCCGCGACGGTCTTCTCTGTAGCGCTGGCCGGTACCCTCCCGGTGGACGCCGGGCCGACCGGCTCGGGCAGCGCGGCGCGGTCGAGCTTGCCGTTGCTGGTTACCGGCAGCCGCTCGAGGATGACGATCGCCGCCGGGATCATCGCCGCCGGCAGCGCCGTGGCGAGCCGAGCCCGCATCGCCTCGGCCTCCACCGGCGGGCTGCCTTTATCGGGAACGACATAGGCCACCAGCCTGCCCTCTCCGGTCGCGTCCTTCCGCAGCAACACAGCCGCCTCCGCGATCCCGCCGAGGCCGACGAGCGCTGCCTCGACGTCCCCGACCTCGATGCGCACCCCCCGAATCTTCACCTGTCCGTCGGCGCGGCCGAGGAACTCGATGGCGCCGTCAAACCGGCGCCGCGCGAGGTCGCCGGTCGCGTAAATGCGCTCGCCGTCAGCGCCGAACGGATTCAGGATGAAGCGCTCAGCGGTGAGGTCGGGCCGTCCAATATAGCCGCGCGCCAGCTGCCTCCCGGCGATGTAGAGCTGGCCCGCGGCGCCGCGCGGAACCGGCCGAAGCCGCGCGTCGAGGACGTAGAGCCGCGTGTTCCATACCGGGAGGCCGATCGGCACCGGCCGTGAGGCGTCGCCCACGCATGCCGGCCAATACGAGACATCGACCGCTGCCTCGGTCGGTCCGTAGAGATTGTGGAGATCCCCGCGCACCACGTCGTGGAAGCGGTCGCGGAGCCGCGCCGACAGTTCCTCGCCGCTGCAGAACACGCGAGCGAGGGCAAGACCCGCCGCGCCCGGCTCGGCCAGGAACTGCGACAGCATCGAGGGCACGAAATGGACCGCGCTGATCCGCTCCTGCTCGATCAGCGCGGCGAGGGCGGCTGGGTCCTTGTGGACCTCCGGCGGCGCGACCACCAGCGTCGCACCGGAGACGAGCGGCAGGAACAGTTCCCACACCGACACGTCGAAGCTGGTCGGCGTTTTCTGGAGGATGCGGTCGCCCGGCCCGATGGCGTATTGCTCGCGCATCCAGAGGACCCGGTTGACGATCGCGCGGTGCTCGACCACTACGCCTTTGGGCTCGCCGGTCGAGCCGGAGGTGAAGATTACATAGGCGGCGTCGGACGGCTCGGCGTCGGCAAGGTGTGGTGCGGGTGAACTGTCCGCCCCGTTTGCAGCAGCCGAGAATAGCGAGCTGCCGGCGGGAAAAAGATGACGGTGCCGCTCCTCGCTCGCGATCACGCGGGGCCGGGCGAGCCGCAGCATGGTCGCGATCCGCGTCGGCGGGTAGGCCAAGTCGATGGGGAGGTAGGCCGCGCCCAGCCGGAGCGCGGCGAGGATCGTCACGACCATCTCCATCGAGCGTGGGATGGCGACTGCGACGATGTCCCCGCGCCCGACGCCTGCGGCCGCGAGCCGCCGCGCCGTCGCGTCCACCCTCTCGCCGAGCGCGCGGTAGGTCAGCGCATCGAGCTCGAACCGCACGGCCGGCGCGTCCGGCGTCGCATCGATCTGGTTGCTGATCAGCGCCCAGAGCGTGGTCTCCGGCACCGCACGCGCGGTGTCGTTGACCTCGGCGATCTCCGACCGCTCCTCGGCTTCGGTCAATGTCGGAACGGTGGCGAGTGCCATCGATCCGACCGCGCGCTCGAGAAACACCGCAAGCCGTTCGGCATGACGCCGCGTCTCTTCGAGCCGGTAGAGCGTCGGGTTGGCGTCCACCTCGATCCGGCAGTCCTCGAGCGAAGGCGAGGCGAGGATCGTGAAGGTGATGTCGTCCACCGCACCGCTGCCGAGCCGTTCGAGCTGGGTGATCAGCCCGGCCATTCTCGGGTGCCGGTCGAAGAACGGGAGCACGTTGACGAGCGGTCCGTGGAGCCGCCTTGCACCACCCAACCGGCGGAGCTCGCGCCGCATATGCTCGCTGCGGAAGCGGCCGTGGCGGCGGGCCGCCCGCAGCGCTGCGGCGACACGCGCGGCGTGTGCAGCCACGCTTGCGTCGTCTTCGACGCCGACGCGGAGCGGCAGGATGTTCATCACCATCGCGGGCACGTTCGCCGCGGCGCTGCCGAAGCGCCCCATGTGCGGTACACCCACGACCGCCTCCGCCGCGCCCGCCACGCGCGCGAAATACGCACCGACCAACGCCACGAGCACGTCCGGCCATGGCGCCCGGGCCTCGCCTGCAAGGCTCTGCAGCCGCGCGGCAAACGCCGCCGGCAGATCCGCCCTTGCCCGATGATGCGTACGCGCCGCGAGCGCCCGACCGCTCGCGAGCCCGACGGTCTCCGGCAGCCCCTCGAGCGTCCTCGCCCAGTAGTCGAAGTCGACGGCGCGCCGCGTCGAGGTCTGGTAGTCAGCGTCCTCGCGGAGGACCCCGGCAAGCGGTCCGAGGGCGGCGGTCTTCGGTGACTCGCCAGATGCGAGGGCGGAGTAGAGGTCGGCGATCCGCGCCGTCAGGAGCGCCGTGCCATATCCGTCGGCGATGATGTGGTGGAGCCGCTGGTACCAGACATGCCGGCCCGCGCCGATCACATACAAACGCTCCGCCGCGAGCTCGCCGCGAAGCGCGTCGCCCGATTGCGCCATGTCGGTCGCCATGGACGCAATCGCGGCCGCGAAAGGATCGCCGGTCGCGCTCACGTCCACGACCTCGAGCATTGGCCGGATGCCCTCGTTGCGCAGCATCGCTGGCGTGCCCTCGGCCTCCGCAAAGCGGAGCGAGAGAACCTCCGCCTCGTTCACCGCCGTCCGCACTGCTGCCGCGAAGGCCGCCCGATCCAACGGTCCGTCGAGAACGATATACTGTCCGGTCTGATAGGCAGGACTGTCCGGATCGATGCGTTGCGCGAACCAGATGCCGAGCTGCGCCTCGGTGAGCGGCCAGCGCTCGGCTTCGTTGGCCGGCTCGCGCGCCGTGAGATTTCGCGTGGGCGCCGTCACGGCTTACCGTCCCACTCCGGCTGCCTGCGCCGCGATAAGCGCGGCCAGCCTCCGCGTGACGATGGCATGCCAAGCGGCGAGCTCGACCTCCTCTGCCATCTCGGCGAAGGTCAGCGTGATGCCCGAGGCACTCCAGCGGTCGACCAGCGTCATGGCTCTTATCGAGTCGAGGCCGAGATCGGCGAGATTGTCGCGGTCGCCGACCTCGTCCGGCGCGATCCCGATCGCCGCCGCAATGTCGGCGCGCATGCCCTCGAGTGTGATCGCCCCGCTCATGCCCGCCCCTGCAAGGCAGTCAACGCATCGGCGGTGACCACTGGCCGGCCGCACAGCTCGGCCACATAGGCGACGGCGCGGTCGTGATGCTCGCGCGAAAAGTCGGCCACCGCATCGGCGACGAAGAACGGCTCGATGTCGCGCATGAAGGCGTCGGCGGTGGTCAGCAGGCAGCCGATATGGGCGTAGACGCCGGTCACGATCAGCTGGTCGCGCCTCCGTGCTGCCAGCATCTCGGCGAGTTGGGTCCGCTCGAACGCGCTGTATCGCCACTTGGTAAGGACGATGTCCCCCGCGTCGGGCGTGAGCGCCTCGACGATCGCACGACTTTCGGGCGCCTCGTCCATGCCCGGCCCCCAGATATCGCGCTGGAGGCCGCGATCACGTGGGTCCTGGCTGCCGGTCTGTGCGCTGTAGAACACGGGCACGCCGACTGCACGGCAGACCTCGCGTAGCGCCGCGATGTTCTGGATCACCGGATGGAGCGGGGCGTCCCCCGCGAACGGCCTCGCGAAATGGTTCTGCAGGTCGTGGACGAGAAGCGCGGCCCGCGCCGGCTCGATCGTCCAGGCGAGGCGCGAGATCGGCAGTTCGGCCCGCGTCGGGAGCTCGTAGGGCTGGATGCGGGGCAGTGCCATCGTCACTCTCGTTCGCTCGGTACGGGCGCCGGGATATTCGCGGCCAGCGCTTTCCGAAGCTCACGCCGGCTCGTCTTGCCGACGGCCGTTTCCGGAAACGCCGCCAGGAACACGACGCTGTCGGGGACCTTGTAACCGGCCAACCCGCGTTTCCGCACCCATGCCTTCACGTCGGCCGCGCGGAGGGTCTCCCGCGTGACCACGAACGCGCAGCTCTTCTCGCCGAGATAGGCGTCCGGCATCCCGACGATCACGGCGTCATGGATGGCCGGATGCGCGCGAAGATGATCCTCGACCTCGTCCGGTGTGATCTTCTCCCCGCCGCGATTGATGACATCCGTGGCGCGCCCCTCGACTATGAGATAGCCGTCCGGTCGCTGTGTGACGATGTCGCCCGTGCGGTAGAAGCCATCCTCGGTGAATGCTCGCCCGTTGGCCTCTGGCTCGTTGTGGTAGGCGCGGATCGTGTAAGGCCCGCGCGTGAGGAGATGCCCGGGCGTGCCTCCCGCAACCGGCAGGTCCGCGTCATCGACCACGCGCACCTCGTCGGCCGGGCTCATCGGCCGACCCTGCGTGCCGAGCACGATCTCGTCAGGATCGTCGGGCCGCGTGTAGTTCACGAGCCCTTCGGCCATGCCGAACACCTGCTGGAGCCGCGCGGCGAGCGCGGGTCCGATCCGCCGCGCCGCCTCCCCCGTCAACTTCGCGCCACCCACCTGGACGGTGCGAAGGCTGGAGAGGTCGTGCCGCGTCCGCCCCGCCGCTTCGGCCCATACCAGCGCGAGCGGTGGCACCAGCGCGACCATCGTCGCCCGCTCCCGCTGGATGAGCGGAAAGGCCTCGTCGGGGCTTGGCGAATGGCTCAGCACCACCGTCCCGCCGACGTGCAGGGCACCAAGGATGCCGGGCGAGGACATGGGGAAATTGTGGGCTGCGGGAAGGGCGACGAGATAGACGCAGTCCGGCCCCAGCCCGCAGACTTCAACGCTCTGCCGCACGCTATAGAGATAGTCGTCATGGGTGCGTGGGATGAGCTTGGAGAAGCCGGTGCTCCCGCCCGACAACTGGACTAGCGCGACGTCCGCAGCGGACCCCTCTGCGGGAAGCGCCACGCCATCCCCGGTTTCCCGAAGGGCGGCCAGGGCGGTGAACGGACCCGGCTCTCCGTCCACGAAGATATGGCGGAGCGAGGATACGGAGGCCGTCACCTTCTCTGCGATCATCCGGTAGTCGAACCCCTCGTGCCGGTCGGCGATCACGTAGGCCGAAGCCTCGGCCCTATCGGCGAAATGACCGATCTCCGCGCTGCGATGGGCAGGCAGGGCGAAGACCGGCACGAGCCCGGCGCGGAAGAGCCCAAAGACCACGGCGACGAACGATGCAACATTCGGCATGTGCACGACCACGCGCTCGCCTGGCGCCAGGCCCGAGGCAAGGAAGCCGCGCGCGAGCCGGTCGGCTTCGGCGGCGAGATCCGCATAGGTCCATCGCGTCGCGCCGCCGACCACCGCGAGGCGGCCAGGCCCTTCCATGGCCTTTCGCGACAGCATCGCGCCCAGCGTCTCGCCGCGCCAATATCCAGCCTCGCGGTACCTGGCCGCGAACTCGGACGGCCATTCCTGCGTGAGCGGGATCACGCTGCCTCCTCGATGCCCAGCGCGCGGAGGAGCGCGGAGAATTTTGCCGCGGTCTCCGCCAGCTCGGCTTCGGGCTCTGATCCCTCGACGATACCGGCGCCCGCAAACAGCCGCGCTGTCCGATCGCCGATCTCCGCGCAGCGGATCACCACGTGCCAGTCGCCGTCGCCGCGTGCGTCGGACCAGCCGAGCGCGCCCGCGAAGAAGCCACGCTCGACCGGTTCCAGCGCGGCGATGAGCTCGCGCGCCGCCTCGCGGGGCGTGCCACAGACCGCAGGCGTCGGATGGAGAGCGGCCGCGAGGTCGGTCACCGTCTTGTCGACGCCGCGCAGCGTGCCTTCGATCCGCGTCCCGAGGTGCCACATCGTCGCCGTCGAGACGATCGACGGCGCCGACGCTTGGAGACCGGTGCAATGGGGGGCAAGCGCGTCGAGCACGGCCTCGACCACCGGCCGATGTTCGCGACGGTCCTTCTGCGAGCGGAGAAGAGCGGCCGCTCGCTCGCGGTCCGCAATCGGATCGGAGGACCGCGCGGCCGATCCCGCGAGCGGCTCCGAGACGACGTTCCTTCCGCGTTTCCGGACCAGGAGTTCCGGAGTCGCGCCGACGAGCGCCCGCCGCTCCCCGGGCAAAGCCGGCAGCGGCACGCTGAAAGTGAGGACCGACCGGTCGCGCCTGAGGCGGGAGAGGAGTGTGGCGATGTCGAAGCTCTCGCTCGAGCAGACGACAAGGCTTCTCGCCAGCACGACCTTGCGAAGCGCCAAGCCGTCCCTCGCGATCGCCCCGATAGCCGCGGTGACAGCGGCCGTATAATCTTGAGGGGACGGATCCTGCCGCACCGTGAGCGTCCCCTGGCGCTGCCCGATCGGCTCCGGCGGCTTTCCGTCGGTCCCTTCCATTCTATAGGCGTAGGCGGGGAAACCGGCACCGAACGGCATCAGCCCAACCACGCGTGCCCCCTCGGCGCCGGCGTCTCGGGCGTGGAGTTCGGCCACGGTCAATGCGAGATCCGCGCTGGAGCCGGCCGGCACGATCTCCACTGCGCCGCGTCCAACGATCGCGCTCTCGCGGGCAAGAAGCACCAGCGGCGCCGCTTCGCCGCCGAGCGCAACCGATGCGCAGCCGGCCGTTCTCGGCAGGGGGCCCAGGGCCGTCAAAGGGAGCGGCATCGACACCCTGCCATGCGACGCTCAGTCGGCATGGGCTGCGTCGAACTCCCGTCTGTTCTGATGGTACTCGTCACCGCGGTCGTGATCGAAGGCCTGGTGGTACTCGGCCTCGCTCATACCGAGCCGCCAGTATCCCATTGCCAGGAACTGACGGCGGTCGAGCCGATGCTCGTCGCGGATGTAGGCCTTGAGAGCGCGCGCAGTCGTTGACTCCGCTCCAACCCAGGCGAACACGCGCGCGGTGTCGGGCCACCGCATCGCCCTGACGCTCTCCTCGAGGACCGTGGGCTGGCCGGCCGCTTCGCGCCGGTGGAGCCACTCGACCGGCACGCCGTCGGGGCGGCGGAGCTGCTGCTCCTCATCCGGCCCTGGAATCTCGATGAGTGCGAGGCCCTTCGCGTCCTGCGGCAGGTTCTCGAGGATGCGGGCAATGGCGGGAAGCGCCGAGTGGTCGCCGGCGAGAAGGTAGAACTGCGCCTCGCGCACGGTCAGTCCGCCCGGCCCACCGATCCCAATCACGTCGCCCGGTCGCGCTTCGGCCGCCCAGCGCGCGGCGGGGCCGTGGCCATGGAGGACGAAGTCCACGTCGATTTCTCTCGCGGTCCGGTCGTCGCGACGGACGCTGTAGGTCCGCGTCACCGGCCTTCGCTCAGGTTCCGGCCAGATCGCCTTGCCTTCGGGACCGCGCCGCGGCCACGCGGCTTCGATCCCGCGCGGCGGAAAGAGGAGCTTCACGTTTGGCCCGCGCGGGACACTCACCAGCTCGGGTCCGCCAAGCGTGATCCGCCGCATCAGCGGCGTCACCTGCTGCGCACGCCGAACCTCGACGACGCGGATTCCCCGGAAACGCTCCTTCCACGGCTCCGCAGATGCCTCATTCATAACTACTATGGTTCCAGACTGAGAGTTTAGAATTCGTCTTGTTATCGTCTGAACGACTTCTATTGATTTGCTATCTCAATTCAGAATATGAGGCAACCACCTTCGCGGTAGACAATATTGACATTGAACAAGTCTAAGTTAGACCGTGGCTGGATTCAGGGAAACTAAATTGAGTGCCGTCGGCGACGCCGCCGACTTCCTGGCCTCGCCACCTGTGGCGTTGCCACGCACCTGGATGTTTTCGCTCTCGGGCCGTGATGGACGCGATCGCCGCGTCATGGTGGCCGCGCCCGCGACTCCGCCGCCTCCTGGAGGCTACCCCGCGATCTATGTCCTCGATGGTCATGCCGTCTTCGGATTGGCCCGCGACGTGGCCAATCTCTTCGCGGTCCGGGCCGAGGTCTCCGGCATCGACCACGGCCTCGTCGTTGCCATCGGCTACCCGAGCGGTGAGACCTTCGACGGTCCAGCGCGGACACTCGACTTCACTGCCCCCGGTATTGTTCCCAGCGCGCCCACGCGACCGAATGGCCGCCCTTGGCCCTCGACAGGCGGGGCTGACTCCTTCCTCGACTTTCTGACGAGGAACCTCGTTCCGCTGATCGAGAGTGAGTGGAACGCGAGCCGCGAGCGCCGCACGCTCTTTGGCCACTCACTTGGCGGCCTCTTCGCCGTCCACGCTCTGCTGACGCGGCCCGCGTCGTTCTGTACATACGTCGCCGCCAGTCCCTCGCTCTGGTTCGCGCAGGAGCAATCGCTGCCGCAGCCGAGCCTCGCGGACGAGCTCGGCGTGCTATCTCCGCGCACTGTCCTTTTGATTGCGGGAGCGCTCGAGGAGCCCGCGCACGCCGCGCCCCTTGATACGGGACGCGCCGAACGGCAGCGCCGCAATCGCATCCTCGGCAATGCCCGCGATCTCCTCGATCGCCTGTGCCTCGCCGCTCCCAACCTTCGTGCCTCCCTCCTCGTCCTACCCGACGAGAACCACGCTTCGATGCTGCCGGCAGCGGTCGGCCGCGCCGTCCGCCTCGCCTTCGCTTCGACCTAACAAACCCGGAGACTTCTCATGCGTATCGGAATGACCGCCCTCGGCCTCGCGCTGGCGGCTTCCCTGTGGAGCGTCGGTGCGTTCGCGCAGAACCTCACCGTCACGGACATCCTCGGCCGCGAGGTGACCCTCGACGGCCCCGCCGACAAGGTGGTGCTGGGCGAGGGGCGCCTCATCGTGACCCTCGCGCTCCTCCATCCCGACCCGGCTTCACTGCTGGTGGGCTGGCCGAACGACTACCAGCGGCAGGACCCCGGCACCTATGCCTTCTTCCTTGAGAAGTCGCCCGAACTCGCCGGCGTGACGATAGTGGGCGAAGGGCCGGAAAACACATTCTCGATCGAGCAGACGATCGCTGCGGAACCGGATGTCGTTATCTTCGCCGGCGAGAACAGCCCGGCCAGCGAGGACAACGAGCTGGTGCGGCAGATCGAAGCCGCCGGCATCCCGGTGGTATTCGTCGACTTCTTTCGCGACCCGATCGCGCACACCGTTCCCAGCATTGAACTCCTCGGGAAGGTGCTGGGCCAGGAGGAGCAGGCGGCCGAGCTGGCGGCGTTCTACCAGAGCCATCTCGACGCGATCTCGAGGGCGCTCGCCGCCGCCAATCCGGAGCGGCCTGACGTCTTCATGGAGTCCCATGTCGGCCTCAACCAGGGCTGCTGCTTCGCCCCGGGCAAGGGCACGCTCGGCTCGTTCATCGAGTTCGCGGGCGGGCACAACATCGGCTCGGACGTCCTACCCGGCGTGAGCGGCGAGCTCAGCCTCGAATACATTATCAGCCAGGATCCGCCGATCTATGTCGGCACGGGCGGAGCTCATCTCGCCCGCGTCAACGGCCTTGTCATGGGGCCGAACTACGAGGAGGCGACGGTGCGCGAGGCGCTGACGCGGATGATCGCGCGGCCGGGCATCGCCGATCTGAACGCGGTGAAGAGCGGCCGCGTCTACGCGGTGTGGCACCTCTTTAACGACACCCCGCTCTCGGTCATCGCCATCGAAGCGCTTGCCAAGTTCATCCACCCCGAACTCTTCGCCGATCTCGACCCGGCGGAGACGGTTGCCGAGATCAACGAGCGCTTCCTCGCCGTGCCGCTCCGCGGCACGTACTGGTTCGCACTGAACTAGAGCGCCTTGTCCTCCCCCGTTCCCGCGACGTCGGGGACACGAGGACGGGGTGCCTCGGCTCCGACATGACAACGACCGATCTCTCCGCGACCGCCGCGACGGGCCTCAGCGGCTACCGCCGCCTCGTGCGGCGGCGCGCCCTCCTCGCGGGCGCTCTCGCGACACTCGCCGTCGTCGCGTTCCTTGCCGACGTGGTGACCGGCCCCTCCGACCTCAACCCCCTGCAGCTGCTCAGCGGCCTCTTCGCGCCCGACTCGGTGTCGCGTCCGGTGCACACGATCATCTGGCAGGTGCGGCTTCCCTACGCGCTGATGGCGGTGATGGTGGGGGCGGCGCTTGCCGTTTCGGGCGCAGAGATGCAGACCACGCTCAACAACTACCTCGCCAGCCCGTTCACGCTCGGCATCGCCTCGGCCGCGTCCTTCGGCGCCGCGCTCGCCATCATCCTCGGCTTCGGGCTTCCACAAATCCCCCAGAACTGGGTCCTCTCTGGCAACGCTTTCATCTTCGCCTTCGCCTCGATCCTCTTCCTCCAGGCCGCCTCGAGACTGCGCGGCGCAGGGGCCGAGACGGTCGTCCTTCTCGGCATCGCCCTCTCGTTCACCTTCAACGCCCTCCTCACCCTCGTGCAGTTCGTCGCCAGCCCGCAGGCGCTGCAGCAGGTGATCTTCTGGATGATGGGCAGCCTCACCCGCTCGACCTGGGACAAGCTCGCCGTTCTCGCGCTCGTCCTCGCGCTCGTCCTTCCCTTCTCCTTCGCGGCCTCCGCGAAGCTGACCGCCCTCCGCCTCGGCGAGGAGCGCGCAAGGAGCTTCGGGGTGAATGTCGGGCGGCTCCGCTTTGGCTCGCTCTTCCGCGTCAGCCTCCTCACCGCCACCTCGATGGCCTTCGTCGGCACGATCGGCTTCATCGGCCTCGTCTCCCCGCACATTGCCCGCATGCTGGTCGGCGAAGACCACCGGTTTCTTCTCCCCGTCAGCGCGCTCACCGGCGCCGCGCTGATGTCGGGCGCCTCGATCGTCAGCAAGAGCGTCCTGCCCGGCGTCCTCCTGCCCATCGGCATGATCACGGCGCTCATCGGCCTGCCCGTCTTCGCCTGGTTGATCTTCACGCGGGGCCGGGCGTGACTGCCGCCCCGCCCGATGCGACAAGCCTCGAGGTGACCCGCCTCTCGGCCGGCTATCGCAGGCGGACGGTGATCGAGGGCATCAGCCTCCCGGCGCTGCAGGCCGGCGAGCTGGTGGCCTTGGTCGGGCCGAACGCGGTGGGGAAGTCGACTCTCCTCCGCGCCATTGGCGGCCTCGCACGGGCGAGCGGTACGGTGCGACTTGGCGGGCTGGACCTTCTCCGCATGACGCCCGGCGAACGCGCGCGGCACGTCGCCTTCATGCCGCAGGCGCTGCCGGCCGGCGTCGGACTCACGGTAATCGAGGGGGTGATCAGCGCGTTGCGCGCCTCACCGCTCGGCGACGATCGCGCGCCCGAGGCGGTCGCTGCCGTTGCGCTCGACCGGCTCCACATCGCCGCGCTGGCGCTCGAGCCGCTCGACCGGCTGTCCGGCGGCCAGCGGCAACTCGCCGGCCTCGCCCAGGTGATCGCGCGCGAGCCCAGGGCGCTCCTCCTCGACGAGCCCACCAGCGCGCTCGATCTCCGCCACCAGGCGGAGGTCATGGCGATCGCCCGATCGCTCGCCCGCGAGGGGCGCATCGTGATCGTCGTCCTCCACGATCTCACGACCGCCGCGCGCTGGGCTGACCGGGTCATGGTGCTGTCGGAAGGATCGCTCGCCGCTTCCGGCACGCCGGCCGAGACGCTTACCGCCCCGCTCTTGGCGAAGGTCTATGGCGTCGAGGCGCGGGTCGAGCGATGCTCGCGTGGCACGCTCCAAATCATCGTGGACGGGTCGCTGGCCTGAGCGAGCCATGCGCCTCAGGGACGGTCTTCGCCGCTCGACAGACTGGCGAGAGCTCGCACGCACTCGGGAACTGGGCCAGGAGGGAGAGAACCCTCCCTCCCTCAATGGCCCAACTCAGGGTGCGTCAGTCGCTTCCGATCTCGACCAGTCCGATCCGGTTCGAGCTGGTCTGGTGGATCAAGAGATCGCCGGCGCGGGTCTCCCACATGTTGCGGATGATGCCGACGCCCGAAGGAATGGCCCAGCTCTGGAACGTTTCGGTCGCCGGGTCGAAGCGCACCAGCGCGTCTGGCCTCATTCCCGACTCGTTGAACCAGACGATGTCGTTCATCACCAGGAGCGCGTAGGGCGCGGACCTTGGTCCGCTGGGCGTCGGCCACTCCGTGACCTCGCCGGTCTCGGGATTGAGCCGGCCGATGCGGCCGAGCGGACCGTTGCCGAACCACACCATGCCGTCGCTGGAGATATCGAGCCTGCGAACCCGCGAGGCCGGATCCGGGAGGTCGTAATAGCGGATCGCCAGCGTGTCTGGATCGACGGCGGCGATCTTGTTGGTCCCGTTGTGAGCGACCCATACCGTGCCGTCCGAATCCACCGTGATCCCGTAGGGATTGGCCTCCGTCGCCACTTCCAGGAGGTCTCCGGTCGCGGGGTTCAAGCGGCCGATCATCCTTGCCCCCTGGGCGGTGAAGTAGAGATTCCCGTTGGGGTGGAAGACGGCGGAGTGAGGATCGCGGGCCTCAGTCGGGAACTCGGCTACCTCGCCGGTGGCCGGATCGAGCCGGCCGATCGTCGCGTTGCCGTTTCCCGTGTACCAGATGTTGCCGTCGTGGTCGGGAACGATGGTATGCGGCTCAGCGCCTGCGGGCAGAGGGAACTCCCTCATCTCGCCCGTGGCAGGATCGAGGCGCCCGACGAGGTTGCCCCACATCCCGGTCCACCAGATGGAGCCGTCGGGCGCCTCGACCGAGTCGCGCGACCGCTGACCGAGCGTCGGCGCGATCCATTCGATGATCCGGACCTCGACGTCGCCCGGCATGAGAACCGGCGGCCGATCGTTCTTGGGGGGGAAGTTTGCGGCGAGATACTGCGCCACCGCGTCCTCTTCAGTCTGCGGCAGGTCGATCATGGTGCCGAAGAGGGCCCGCCATTCGCTCTCCGCGTAGCCCGTGGCATTCACGATCTGGTTGAGGCCATGGCACCCGGTGCAGATGGCCTGCACGGTCTCCCTGCCCTCGCCAGCCGGCAGAACCGGTTGATTCTGTTGAGCCAAGGTCGGAGCGGAGAATCCGAGCGAGAGAACGAAGGTGCAGGACAGGATCGAGGCTTTCGACATTGCGTCTCCTCATGATGAAGTCGGCGCCCCTCACCGTGTGGGCCTGCCAGCCGGTCGCGGGGCGGCTCCGAAACCAGCCGCTAGCCGATCAATGCTTGCCACGTCCGCGTCATGAGGCCTCTCGACCCGCTTGCGCTGTTTACGATGGCGCTCACTCGGCCAGCCGCTGTGCCGGCCCTCATCGAGTTACCGAAATGGCAATAGCAGACGATGTGATGCAGCTCCTCATCGGATAAGCCGAAGAAGCGCTTGGCCTCACCGTAGGTGTCGTTCTCGAGACCCTCTCCGCGGAGGATAGGGTCGGCGAATGCCACGGAGAAAGGGGAGTTGTCACGGCGCATCTCAGCCTGCTTGTTGCCTTCCAAATACTCGGTGCCTTCAAGCGTGCTCAGCTGCTGCGTCGGGGTACGACTCAAGAGGTCTGCCCAGCGCTGGAGACGCTCCCGCTTCGACATGCCGATCTCGGCAGGAACATCAGGGTGGAGCTCGGCGACCTGCCTTAGCTTGTCGAGGGTCTGGTACTCCATGACCGCCTCCTTGGCGAAGTCACGATAGACAGGCCCCTCAGCCCATGCAGGATACTCCGCCGCCACCAACAATGAGTCAATGATTTCCGGGGACCACCAGCCCCATAGGGGCGGGTCTGATATGGAGACACCGAGGAGAAGCGAGCACGCCGCCCGGGTGCCCGGGGCCAGGCGATTACTTTGGGCACCGGCCGCACGTCGTAAGCCGTAGCGGCGGTCCGCTCAGACACGAAGGATACGTGTTCGGTCGTCTGGGCCGGGCTAAGAAGCAGTCGGCCTCTTGGCGCTCGCGTTCCCGACCGCGGCTTTGACGGATAACGGCGCCAGAGGGGCGCCGCCATCGCTTGCGATCGATCTAAGGCTCGACGAGTCTAGTCGGCGATGATGACGTGCCAAACGCCGCCGCGGCCGTCGCCAGTGGTCTGGCCGGGGGCGGTGTCGTTCACCCAGAGATAGACCGGCTTGCCTTCATAGGCCCACATCGGGGACCCGTCGGCGCGGTTGATGATGGTCCAATCGCCTTCGGCGACCGAGCCGGCGGGAGCCATGAGCGGCGGCCAGTTGGTTGCGCAGTCGCCGTTGCAATTGCTGACCCCGGCGGTGTCGTTGTCGAAGGTGTAGAGGGTCATGCCGGCTTCATTGACATAGATGTTCCCAAGCGGCGTCGTAGCAGTGCCGACCGGGGCGGCGGCAAAGGCGCCGATGGTGGAGAATGCGAGCAGGGCTCCGGCTACGGCCGATGGGGCAAAACGGATCATGAGGAAACCTCCCGTGAGCATTTGCGGGGCCCGTTGCGGGCCCTCGGACGGTCACCAACGCCGCAACTGTGGGTCTTTCACGGCCCGATACGGTAAAATCTTTGCGACTTTAAGGTAAGCGTTTGACTGAGGACGAAAGGACTGCGTCGTCCAAGAGGTACGTCAGTTCGCGTCGCGGTGCGCAATCGAGGGTTCCCGATCAACAAGACTAGGCATGGCGTTGGCGGGGCGAGTCTTGGCGATCGCGCAGGCGCTCGCGGTCGTGGGCTTTCTGAACAGTTCCGACGGTGGCGCCGGTCGCTGGGCAACGGTCTACTCGCTCATCACCACGGCCAAGCTCAACGACGTTGAGCCCTTCGCCTATCTCAAGATGTGCTCGAGCGCCTGTCCGATGGCCATCTCATGAGCCGCCGCGACGACCTTCCGCCTTGGAACTGGCGTCCATCGACCGCGCTCAACTGACACCACGTGTCAGAAATGGACGCTTACGAGGCAGGGGAGCAGCGAAGCAGCGTAAGCGTCCAGGGAATGCACGCTTGTTTAGGAGCTCGCGGACGCGATCTGGTCTCGCTTCGGCCACCAGCCGCGTCCACACCACCTGCGCCTTGCCCCGGTCGTAGGTGCGCGAAAATTGGTCGAGCGGGGGTTCGATCAGCATGGTCGACGGGTCGTGCCGGCTTAGTAGAGGCCGGAGCTGATGATGGTCTGAATCAGCGTGTTGTTGACGGTCACCCCGTACTGCGTCTGCAGATAAGCGAGGTATTGCTGCATGATGTCGGTGGCGATCTCCTCGGAGACGCTCGCCATCTCCTCCTCGGTCGGCGTCACCGGCGGCGGCACCGAGACCGCGTCGACCTTGACCACCAATTGGGTGCCGGCGGTCGAGCCGGGCGCGATGGCGACATGGTCGACCGGACCCCCGAAAGCGACGTCGCGCGCGGCGTTGGAGAGGCCGGTGGCCTCGCCGTAGCGGCTGAGACTGGTCGCGGTCATCACCGGGATGCCGAGCTCGGTGGCGAGAGTCTCAACGGTTTCGCCGGCGCGAATGCGGGCGGCAACGGCGGTCGCACTCTCGACCAGCTTGTCCGACACCTCCCGATCGCGCCAGGCGGTGGCCACGGCTTCGCGCACCTCCTCGAGCGTCTGGTCGCGGGCCGCCACCACTTCGGTGACCTCGTACCAGAGATAGCCGCCGTCCTCGGTGCTGAGCGGGTCGTTCTCCAACCCGACATCGCTCTCGAAGGCGCCGGCGAGGAGGGCGGTCTGTTCGGGCAGCCCTTCGATCGGGCTCCCGTCCGGGGCGCCGCCGGCCCGGCTGACGGCTGGAACCGCCGCTACCGGCAGGCCCAGCGTTTCGCCGATCTCGGCAAAGGTCTGGCCGCCGGCGCGGGCATCCTCGATCGACTCGTAGAAATCGAGCGCGGTGTCGCGCGCCCGCGAGGCGGCGATCTCGTCACGGATGGTCGCTTCCACATTTTCGAACGGGGTCACCACCTCCGGCGCGATCTGGGCGACACGAACAAGCGCATAGCCGAACCGGCCGTCGACCACCGGACTGACCGCGCCGGCGTCGAGCGCGAAGGCGGCCTCGGCGATCGCCGGGTCGAGAAGGGCCGAGCGCGTGACCAGTCCGAGCGTGGTCGCCGCGCCATTCGGACCCGGACTGGCGTAGACCGCGTCGAAGGTCTCGCCGGCCGCGATGCGGGCAAGGGCGGCGTCGGCCGAGGCCTGGTCCTGATAGAGGATTTGCGCGACCTGCCGCTTCTCGGGCTCGATGAAGCGCGGGGTCTGGCGGTCATACTCGGCCCGTACATCCTCGGCCGCCACGGCGGCCGGGTCGGCAAGATCGGAGACCCGCGCGGAAAGAACCGCCAGGCCGCGATACTCCGGCGTCCGCCAACGAGCCCGCGTCTCGTTCATGAAGGCAGTCAGTTCCTCGTCGCTCGGCGCTGCAATCTCGCCGGCCAACTCGGGCGTCAGCACGAGATAGCTGATCGACCTTGTCTCTCCGAGCAGCTGCTGCATCGAGCGGCCCACCACCGCCGGCACCTTGATACCGCCGGCCACCCCGCCCTCGATCTGGCCCCTGATCTGGGATTGGCGGACGATGTCCACGAACTGCGGCTCGGTCCAGTTGTTCTGGTAGAGGAGCGTCTCGAGCCGATTGCGGTCGAAGCCGGATGCCCCCTGCAGAGAAGGGATAGTGCGGATCATCTCGCTCACCTTGGCGTGAGAAATCCCTATGCCGAACTCATCGGCCTGCACCTTGATCAGCTCTTCCTGGATCAGCCCGGCCATCACCCGATCGGAAAGGCCGAGCTGCCGCGACAGCTCGGGCGTGATCACCTGGCCGAACTGTTGCGAAAACTGCCGGACCTGGTCCGAATAGGCGATCGCGAACTCGTTCGAGTCGATCTCGCCCGGGCCCACCTTGGCCACCGTGTCGGCATTGAAGCCGGTGAAGATGCCGGAGACGCCCCAGACAGCAAAGCTCAGGATCAGGAGCCCCATCAGGACCTGGGCGATGAGACCGCCCGTGCGGCTGCGCAGCTGCGAAAGCATCGATACCTCGACGAAAGCCGTGAACGGCGCCCCTAACCCAACACTCTCCAATTGAGCGTAACGGCGTTGACCATAGCAGACAGAGAGGTTTTCCGGGAAGCTACGGGCAGGCTCTGCCGTGCTCCCATTTCGGTCGTCGCAAACGACCGTCCGATGTCCGCGGCCCAACCCCCGCTTGTAAAAGTAATCGCCGCGATCTGGCTTAGCGCGATGGATTTCATCCGCCCGTCCTTGTCCGCTGTTCGGGGAGCGCCCTCTGGG
>JBFXAJ010000007.1:0-134965 GCA_050184415.1 Bauldia sp. | reverse complement strand
GTGGCCTCATAGACAGCGCGCCGATAAAGCTGGACGGTTCCAGGGGCAATATTGCGAACATCCGCCAACTTCGGAGGCGATATTTGATCAGCCAACCGTTCACGCAGCGCGGCCAAATAGTAACCGGCTGATGGCTCACTACGTTGTATTTGCTCGAGCTCATGCGCGGCTAGTAGTGAAAGTAGAGAGAGGTCGGCGACATCTGGCCTAAGTTCCGCGCTAGCCATCGATGCCATCCTCCACAGCCGAATCATAATGCATAGGTGAATCACGGACTCGAGTCTCGGGAAATCCCCAATCACCGCTTTTTCTGTGAATTGGTCCTTAATAGATACCAGAAGCCCCTCGCGACTGCAAGAACGAAGAGCGAACGGCTGCTGGGCCCATTGCCGATGTCACGTTATTGCATGGGGTGGTCCTAATTGGGTGCTTCTAAGTTGATCGTGGACCACGTCGCCGTTGCCCGCACCAAGAATGTTGCGGCGAGTGGCCAAGGTGCCCCGAACGTCTCCCCTCCCGCCTCTGAGGAGAGCTGGGGATCGAAGAGGGATGCCTCCAGCTCCGTTTAGCCCTAGATGTCAGGTGCTACAGCTCCCCCGCGCATGCTGGCCAGCTAAGCTGCTTTGTGAACGTCGTCTTCTCGGCGGCAGCAACCTTTGGGAGCGATATTCCTTCCACAAGTGCCGGTGGGGATTTTTCCGCCGCCTCCTTCGACCCAATCCGCCTGAACCGCCACGAACGCCACCCTGATACCATGCCTCCGCCCGCGACGCGCGTCGGACGCCATATCGGCCGCGGACATGTTTCCCTGATGCTCCGGGTCCATTTCGCAACATCGTTCCCGCTAATAGAAGCTACCCACTCGTTGTTGCCCCTTCCACCAGCATTTTGCGCCTGACTAGCGCTTCCGGCCGGGCTCGTGAGGCTTTGTGGGGTTCGGGCGCTTTGGAACAATAATGCGGGCGGGCGGCTCATTGCTCTTGCGGGCCGGTGCTTCTCTAGCCCGTTCCTCGTTGAGCGGTTTCCGCGCAGGCGGCTTAGGCGTATCCTTGCTTCCCCCGCCTTGGCCCGTGGGAAGGAACGAGTTTTCATGCATGACGACAGCCCCCCGGCTCAATTGATCGCGGACCTCAAGAACGGCGATGAGGATCAGCTACGGGAAGTGATACGCCTCGGCGAGAAATTTCTCGACTCACAATTACAAGCGGGGATAGCGGGCGATCAGAGGGCCACCACCTTCGCAAGCATCATTAGCGTTCTCGCGGCCGCACTGATCGGTTTCTATGTTGCAGAGGACAGCCGTACTATGGAGCTCGGCTGGGCGATTCTACCTGCCGCGGCGATCTTGCTCATGTCTGCAGTGCTGGCTTCGCTCGCCGCACGTCCCACCGGGTGGTGGTATTCCGGGAACGACCCCTCTTTCTGGGCTGCCGACCTAGTCGCCAAGAAATCGCTCCGGGACTCCTTGGCCGAGCAGGCGGCGTACTACGATATTTCAATCAAGCGAAACCGCGCTGTTCTCGCCGCGTGCAGCGACATGATCAATATAGCGATGGCCATTGCGGCAGCCGGAATCCTGTACGCCCTTGTCGGTGCGGCGACGCTCTAACTCAGCCGGACGCAAAGATGCTGTGCAACCGGCGCAGGCCGGAGACCCACTACGCCTATCATCCTTGGCCATAACGGGTAATTCCATTAAGATCCGGTTGTGGACTTGCAGATCGCAATACCGGCGGATCACCCGCCCCCGCGGTGAGCTCGAGGCGGGCTCATCATCATCGATGGCTAACTCGTCGTCCCAGGACCAGCGCGAAGTGTCCGTAGAATTGGATTTGCGACTACGGATCGCAGCGCGACGAGGATTTCCGTCGTCATCGCCCGAACGCTCCTCTGTTCCACCGTCTTTCGCAGCTCGGTGTATCGTTGGACTGTGCTTGCCTGGATTGCTTCGTTCGCGCCGGCGTCGGTTAGTTTTGGTCAACTAGTCCGCGAGTTTGACGGAGCCGCCCCATCTTATCCGCGAGCGTAGCGTTGGCGAGCCTTACTAGGGCTTGGACCCGGTCCCACTCAGCCATCGCCAGTCGGGACCGTGTCCCGTGCCTGTAGTTTCCGTTCCTAGATCCTGAGGGCGCGCCTCCTCGAGCCCCATGCATTCGACATACGCTCCACCCACGAACCGCTGGGGCTGCACAGCTAAGACCTGTTCGCTTGGATGTAGCACGGCACCGACGTGCCAAGTGCATGGGGTTGACGTCAGCTTTCGACACGACCCCTACCCCGATCAACATTTCCCACCACCGCCGGCCCACCCTGATTGACCGTAACATGCTGCACGACTCCGACCATCCTCGGCGTTGCCCATGCGGGCAGAACCTATCGGGATAAGCTCACGTGCCCCTTCCCATTTCAATCGAATTTTGATTGGATGAGCTGTGGCTACGTTGAAACAGCTTGGAGTCGCCATTGCCGCTGCGATCGGGGAACCGGTCGAGTCGGTGGAAGTACGCGCTATGTACCTCCGACGAAACGGCCTTATCAGGACCGGCGGTCGAGGAACTAATGCGGCTCAAATGGATGAGAAGGATGCCACAAATTTGCTGCTGGCGTGCCTGTCCGGAAGTCTGTCGCGATCTTCGCACAATGCTGCCGGGGAGTTGTATGCGCTTCGTTTGTGGAGGCGCGAACAGACCATCTGGGAGGACAGCTTTGAGCAACGGTATTTTGGAGGGACGCCGCAGACGCTGGGCGAGGCCATCGAAATCCTGCTTCGCACTCTGGTTACAAAAGAGCTGGTAGAGCGCGTCCGCAAAGCAAAGTCGTTCCCCGCAGGCGCGCAACTCGATGTAGAGCGCACGGCGACGCGTTGGCGCGCCACAGTCCACGCGAATGACCCGGAAGCAAAGGATGAGGACGCCGAGCGGCGTCGCGGCTTGACGATACAAACCTACAACAAGGAGCTGGAGCGTCGGCGGAGCGCTCAGATTGGCACCTTGCTTACCTTCGGTGGAACTCGGTCATCATCAAATGCTCCGACAGACCCCTTCAGGGCCTTCGTCGGCAGTACGGAAATTACTGGGGATTTTGTAGCGTACCGTGAGCGGTCTGTGACCGAAAGCCTCGGCGTCGGACGTTTGTGGTTGATAGCTAAAGCACTGCGAGGAGGGGAGCAATGAAAACCCCGGTCGCTGACGGGGATGCTCTGATGCCGCTAATGGTCGACAAGGCCACGGCTGCCGCCCTCTGCTCCATGTGCGTGGCGACTTACGACCGGTATGCCAAGTTGGGTTTGCTGCCGCCAATGAACGCCACCGGCCGCGTTTCGACCGCCGTCCTGCTGCAAAGCGTGCTAAAGCTCGATGGTGTTGAGCGGTCCAGCCGTTTCGATCCAGACGCAGCGCTTGAAGCGTGGAGATCAAGCCGTGGTGCGGGTTAGCCTCAAAGGCATCAACCGCGTCCGCAAGCGTCTCGCAGACGGGACGATCGCCTACTACCACTATCATCGGGCCACGGGGACAAAGCTGCCTGGAGACGTTGGATCACCCGATTTCCTGGCTGCATACCAAGCTGCCGAAAGGCCTCCAGCGCGAGACGCTGGCACGGTCGCCGGACTTATCCGTGAGTACTTAGCGTCGCCCCGCTTCGGCGCGGGCGACGGTCGCGCACGAGCTCTCAGGCACTCCACGCAGCGCGAATACAAGCGCATGCTCGGCCCGCTTGAAGAGCGGTTTGGAACAATGCCCATCCTGGCGCTCGCATCGCCGTCCGTCGTGGGAGAGTTCATCGATTACCAGGAAGAGGTCGGCCTGGACCGGCCGCGTGAGGCGGACAACCGGCTGACGGTCCTGTCGGCAGTATTCACTTACGCGCGGAGGAAGGGGCGAATTTCGCGCAACCCACTCGATGGGTTCGAGCGCCTCTACGCCGGCGACCGCGCTGAAGTCATCTGGACCGAGGCGGACGTGACCACGTTCATGCGCACGGCACCGGTTGAGTTACAACGCGCGATGATCCTCGGCATCCACACGGCTCAGCGGTACGGCGATCTAATTCGTCTGCGGTGGTCCGATTATGACGGCGACTTCCTGTCCCTAAAGCAATCGAAGACATCGCAGCGAGTAGCAGTGAAGTGCTCAGCCGCCTTAAAGGCGATGATTGCCGCAACACCCCGGCAAGGCCCCTTCATTCTGACGCGCTCCGACGGTCGTCCATGGCACACCGCGAATGATGACAAGCGGCTCGGCAAGGAGTGGCGCGAGCACATGAAAGCCTGCGGGCTCTATTCGAGCGACCCCACGACCAGGCTCCGCTTTCATGACCTTCGGGGAACGGCCGTGACGCTGCTGGCATTAGCGGGCGTTTCGGTGCCCCAAATCGTGGCCATCACCGGTCACACGCTCCAAAGCGCCAATCGCATCCTCGAAAAGTACCTGGCTCGCACCCGCCAGTTGGCTGAAGTCGCCGTATACCGATTTGAGAACGCAACGGAGACAGCGTTTGCAAACCAGCTGCAAACCAGCTCATCGAATTTGCCGACCCCCTCGACAAAAGCACAAGGAAGTCAATGAGATGAATGGCGCGCCCGAAGAGATTCGAACTCCTGACCCCCAGATTCGTAGTCTGGTGCTCTATCCAGCTGAGCTACGGGCGCCTTGCGCGATGCGCAGATGCCGCGCGGATGGCCGCTGCGACGGCGCATAGGTACTGAGAGCCTCCCCTGATTGCAAGCCGCCCGGAACGTCGGCGCCTCGGTCGCAGGGTGGCCTACGCGGCCCCGACGCGCGTGGCCTTGGCGAAATCGATCGGGCGGTCCGGGATCGTGATGCGGAACACCGAGCCCGGGCCGCCGGAGGCGACCAGCTCAATCTCGCCGCCATGGGCGCGGATGAGCTCCGCCGAGATTGCGAGACCAAGGCCGGTGCCTCCCGGCTTGGCCGAACCCTGGAACGGCTGGAACAGGTGCGCCAGCGCCGTTTCGGGGATGCCCGGTCCGGTATCGCGCACCTCGATCGCAACCACGCCGCCCGAGCGCCGGGCGTCGATCGTGAGGCGGCGGACGAGCGCGTTGTCGGCGTTGCCCTCCATCGCCTCGATCGCATTCCGGCAGAGGTTCATCAGCACGCGGAACAGATGGTCGGGGTCAGCGTCGACCTCGAGGGTCGGGGGAACCCGGTTCTCGAACGCCACCGACTCGTGGCCCTCGAGGCCGAGGACTTCCGCGACCTCGGCGATGACCGTGCCGAGGCGCACCAGCCGCCGGTCGGGCTTGTCCTCGTTCGGCTTGCCATAGGCGAGGGTGGACTGCGCGAAGGCGATCGCGCGGTCGAGCGCGGTGATCAGCTTCGGCGCGAAGCGTTGCACCGCCGGGTCGGGAAGGGCGCCGATGCGGTCGGAGAAGAGCTGCGCCGATGCCAGCATGTTGCGAAGGTCGTGGCTGATCTTGGAGACGGCGAGGCCGAGTTCCGCGAGACGCCGCTGCTGCTGGAGCGTCGTGCGAAGATCGGACTCCATCATCGCGAGCCGCTCCTCGGCGACGCCGATCTCGTCGCGCCGCCGGCTCGGCACGATGATGCGCGAGGCATCTTCGGGGGCGGCGGTGAAGGTCACCATGTTCTGCGACATCCGCCGCATCGGGCGCACGAACAGGAGGTGGAGGGCGATGAAGACGAGCGCGCCCGTGACGATCGAGATGATCAGCGACATCCAGACCGTGTTCACCGAATAGGAGATCATCGCCGCGTGGAGGGCATCGTCGGTCAGCACCAGCTCGAGGATGCCGCCGCCCGGGGTTTCGCCGATGACGCGGAGGATGCGGTTGCCGCCGAAGATGAGGGTGTCGATGGTGCCGAGATAGGTCGACAGCGTGGACGGCTCGCGGAGGTCCGCGACCTGCTGCACGCTCGGCGGCACTTCGGCCGAAGCGATCAGGCGGCTGACATTGCCTTCGCGGATCGCGATCACCTCGGCGCCGATGACGTCGAGCAGCCGGTCCTGGATTTCGCGGGGCACCTCCATCTCGTCGCTCGCGGTCAGGACGACGCTGGCGGCCGCCGCGGTGGCCAGCCGGTCGCTGAGCCAGGAATCCCTGAAATTGGCGATCGACGGCAGGAAGATCAGCACCTCGCTCACCATCACGAAGACGGCGGTGAGGCCAAGGACCTTCCAGGACAGGCCGAAACGGACCCGTCGCGGCTGCGGCGCGGCAGGGATCGGGGCGGTTTCGCGAAGCTGGGTGGGCTCCGACATGGCGTGACCGAAGGCTTCCCCTTGCTCCAAGTCAACCCGAAAGTAACGCCCGCCCGCCGCGGCGGGTTTCACGCCGGCGGCGGCGTCCCGGCGGCGCGCCGCCGCCGCCGCACCCACCAATGCGCCGCGACCGGGAGGAGCGACGCCAGCGCGATCGCAAGGCCGGTCAGGACCGGGCCGGATGTCAGCGACGTCATGTCGAGCACTTCACAGGTGCCGGCATCGGCGCAGCCCGGGTTCGCGACCTCCTGGGCGTCGATGATCTCCTCGAGGGCATCGCCGAAGAAGGCGAAGCTCACCGTCCAGGGCAAGAGTCCGACCAGCGTCGCCAGGACGAACGTGCGCACGCTGACGCCGAACAGCGCGGGAACCGCGTTCGAGGCCCAGTAAGGCATCACCGGAATGAGGCGCATGACCACGATCACGTAGAACGCGTTGTCGCGGAAGCCCTCGGCGAGCGCACTGAGCTGACGGCCGAGATTCGCCGTGCGTTTCGTCATCCAGTCCGACAGCGCGGTCTTGGCGATGAAATAGACCGTGAGCGAACCGGCCGTCGCGGCGACCGTCGTGAGGAGGCCGCCGGCAAGGCCGCCGAACATCAGGCCTCCGACGATGGTCAGCACCGAGCCGCCCGGGATCGAGAACACCACGGCCAGGATGTAGAGACCGCAATAGGCGGCGATCGCGACGGCGAGCTGGTCCGACACGAAGGTGTGGAGCGAGTTGCGGAGCTTGATGATCTCCGACAGCGAAATGTAGTCGCCGACGCCGAGGAGATAGACCACGACGCCGCCGGCAATCAGGACCAGGACCGGCAGCCAGCGGAGGAGGGCAGGACCCAGCGACCGCCGCACCGGCGCCACGCCTTCGGACGGCGCGTCCGCGGCCTCGAGATCCGTGTCCGGACTGTGCCCTTGGGTCATTTCGGTCATCGCGGGGTGGGGCAACATGCGGCCCGCCCTTGCCCTGAGGATATAGGCACCCCAACTGCATAAGAAGAGACGGCCCCGGAACGATCCCGCGACCGAGCTACGCAATTGACCTCTCCGACCCTTCTCCGTATAAGCCCCGCGCGAAGGGGATCGCCTTGACCGGCGTTCGGTCCGTGGCCGTTTCGGCGGGCTGTCGGCAAACCCTTGGCCAGCGAAGAACTCGAAGACTAGTGGGACCGCGAGCGCGGGGACGATCAGGCAATGAAACGGACCTATCAACCGAGCAAGCTCGTCCGCAAGCGCCGTCACGGCTTCCGCGCCCGCATGGCGACGCCGGCCGGGCGCGCCGTCATCGCCGCCCGCCGCGCCCACGGCCGCAAGCGTCTGTCGGCCTAGAGGCTTACCGACGCTCAGCTGAACGGAGCGACGACTTGGAAAGGCTGCGCGAACGCCGCCAATACCAGGCCGTCGGACGTGGAATACGGGTTGCGCGGCCGGGTCTGATCCTGCAGGCGGCCCCGCAATCGGCCGCCGGCGCGCTTCCGCGCTTCGGCTTCACCGTCACCAAGAAGACCGGCGGCGCGGTCGAGCGCAACCGGATCCGGCGACGCCTCAAGGAGGCGGTGCGCCTTGCCGCGAAGGCCGCGAGCCCGGGTGTCGACTATGTCGTCATCGGCCGCCGCGCCGCCCTTGACCGCAGCTTCGATGCCCTTCTCGCAGACCTCGCCGCCGGGTTCGCGAAGGCCGGCGAGCGGCCGGCGATCATGAAACGCATGTCCGCCACGACAGAGCAGGCCGATGGGTAACAACCGCAATTTCATCATCGCCATCGCGCTGTCGGTGCTCGTCCTCGTCGTCTGGCAGGTCTTCGTCGCCAATCCCCAGGTCGAGAGCGCCCGTCAGGCGGCCGAGGAGGCCGCCGCGACCCAGGCCGCCCAGACCGAGACGGTGACGCCTGCGGCGCCGGTCGGCGCGGAGCCCGCGGTGGTGGCTGCGGCCACGCCCGCAGTCTGCGCCGTCACGCAGGTGACGACACGCGAGGAAGCGCTGGTCCAGAACCCGCGCATCGCGATCGAGACGCCGGCGCTCACCGGCTCGATCAACCTCTGCGGCGCGCGGATCGACGACCTCCGGCTCAACCACTACCAGGAAACGGTCGACCCGGATTCCCCGACGATCGTGCTGCTGTCGCCCGCGCAGGGCCCGCTCGGCTACTATGCCGAGCTCGGCTGGCGCCGCAGCGGTGCCGCGCTGGTCGATGCCGGAACGCTCTGGACCGCGCCCGAAGGCGCCGTCCTGACGCAGGATGCGCCGGTCGTCCTCACCTACGACAATGGCGCCGGCCTCGTCTTCACGCGGACGGTTGCGGTCGACGAGGAATACATGTTCACGGTGACGGACGCCGTCACCAACAGCACCGGCGGCGACGTCGCCCTCACCCCCTATGGCCGGATCACAAGGGCCGACCAGAATCTGTCGACCGGCTTCTTCATCCTGCACGAGGGCATGATCGGCTTCCTCGGCGATGACGGCCTGCAGCAGGTCGACTACAGCGCCCTCACCGACGGACCGCGCCAGTACGATTCTGCGACGACGGGCTGGCTCGGCATAACCGACAAATATTGGGCCGCCACTCTGATCCCCGAGCAGGGCCAGCCCTTCATCGGCCGCTTTGCCGGCTCGCAGGACCAGCGCCATTTCGAGGCCGACTACACCGGCGCGCCGCGGCCGATCGCCAACGGCACGACGGCGACGGTGACGGCGAACCTCTTTGCCGGCGCCAAGGAAGTTGCGATCGTCGACGGCTATGAAGCGGCGCTGGACATCCCGCGCTTCGAGCTCCTCATCGACTGGGGGTGGTTCTATTTCATCACCAAGCCGATGTTCTCGGTGCTCGACTGGCTCTACCGCCTCGTCGGCAATTTCGGCGTCGCGATCCTCCTCGTCACCGTCATCCTGAAGCTGATCTTCTTCCCGCTCGCCAACCGGTCCTACCGGTCGATGGCGGCGATGCGGAAGTTCACGCCGCAGATCGCGGCGCTCAGAGAGCGCCACAAGGACGACCGCGCGAAGCAGCAGCAGGCGATGCTGGAGCTGTACCGGAAGGAGAAGATCAATCCGGTGGCCGGGTGCTGGCCGATCCTGATCCAGATCCCGGTGTTCTTCGCGCTCTACAAGGTGCTGTTCGTCACGCTCGAGATGCGCCACCAGCCGTTCTTCGGCTGGATCCAGGACCTCTCGGCGCCGGATCCGACATCGATCTTCAATCTGTTCGGCCTGCTGCCCTTCGAGCCGCCCGCCTTCCTCGGGGTCGGCATCTGGCCGGTCATCATGGGCATCACGATGTGGGCCCAGTTCCAGCTCAATCCGCAGACCCCCGGCACGCCGAAATGGATCTTCAACATCCTGCCGCTGGTCTTCACCTTCATGCTGGCCTCGTTCCCGGCCGGCCTCGTGATCTACTGGGCGTGGAACAACCTCCTGTCGGTGATCCAGCAGTCGGTGATCATGAAGCGGAACGGCGTCGACGTGAATCTCTTCGCCAACATCCGCAGCACGTTCCGGCGGAAGCCGAAGGACGCCAAGGCGAAGACCTGAGGCGCGGACCGTCCGGCTACCCTCTCGCCGTCGGCGATGGGTGCGAACTCGTGCTCGCGGGAGTCAGTTCCCGAGCCACCCGGCGCGTCCCATCGCCGGCCTGCGTGAGCGCAGTCAGCCAGGCGGGAGGTCGGGCGCGCTCCAGCGGGCGTTGTCGGTTCCGACGGCGTCGCCGATCGACCTGAAGCCGGCCGCCCTCAGCCGCGCGGCGAGGTCGCGCGCGATGGCGGCGGCGATGCCCTGCCCGCGATAGATCATTCCCGTATAGACTTGGACGAGGTTGGCCCCGGCGGCGACCTTCGCCAAGGCATCGGCGGCCGTTTCGACGCCCCCGACGCCGATGAGCGGAAGGCCGGGACCGGCGAGCCGCCGGACCTTGGCGAGGACGATCGTCGAGCGACGGAACAGCGGCGGCCCGGACAGGCCGCCGGATTCCGTGCTGTGCCGGTCGGCGGCAAGACCCGCGCGCGAAACGGTCGTATTGGAGACGATCATCCCGTCGATGCCCGAGGCCTGCACCGTCAGCACGATGTCCTCGAGGGCGCGTTCGTCGAGATCGGGCGCGATCTTCAGGAGAAGGGGCGTTGGACGCGGCAGCCCGTTGGTTGCCTCGTCGCGCGCCGCGACGGCGCGGCCGAGCAGCTCGGCGAGGGCGTCGGGCTTTTGAAGGCCGCGGAGACCCGCCGTATTGGGGGACGAGACGTTGAGCGCGAGATAGGACGCGATGCGCGCAAAGCGGTCGACGCCGGCGACATAGTCGGCGATCCGGTCGGCCGAATCGCGGTTCGCTCCGATGTTCACGCCCACGATGCCGGCGTCCCCGGCGCGGCGGCCGAGCCGGCGGGCGACGGTTTCGGCGCCGTCATTGTTGAAGCCGAGGCGGTTGACGATCGCCCGGTCCCGCTCCAGCCGGAACATCCGCGGCTTGGGGTTGCCCAGCTGGGCGAGCGGCGTCACGGTGCCGACCTCGACGAAGCCGAAGCCGAGCTTCAACAGCCCGCCGACGGCTTCCGCATTCTTGTCGAACCCGGCGGCGAGGCCGATCGGCGACGGGAAATCGAGGCCAAGCACCGATGTGCTGAGGATGGGGTCGGGCGGGGCCGCGCGGCCATGGACGTCGAGGGCGAGGGCGCGGATGGCCATCCGGTGCGCGGTCTCGGGGTCGAAGCGAAAGAGCAGCGTGACGCCGAGCCGATCGAGAAGGCCGCTCATCCGAGGAGGCCGCTGAAATCATGCCCGCCGGCCCCGAGCGGCAGCGATCGCGACGACTTCACGGCCGACCGCGGCAGTGGACCGTAGAGGTGCGGGAATGCCGCGCCACCGCGCGAGGGTTCCCATTTCAGGGCAGCACCGAGGGCGTCGCCATCGACGGCCACGAGGATGAGATCCGGTTGACCCGCAAAGTGGCGGCGCGCCGTCTCTTCGACCTGATCGGCGGTCGAGAAGTGGATGAATCCGTCGGCCCGGTCGACGGTCGATCCGTCGAACCGGCCGGCCGCTTCGGCAAAGGCCCATTCCCGCCGCGTGACGATCTTGTAGATGATGCTCATGCCGAGTCGCTGCGTCGGCCGACCGTAGCTTCGGCGATGCCGGGCCTCAAGGCGACGCGCTGACCGCGCGTCAGGAAGGAATGCCCATGCTGCGTCTCGCCACCGCCACCCTCGCTCTGCTGGTCACGATCGCGCCGGCCGGCGCGCAGGACGTCCCGCGTTTCCAACTGGTGCCGGACGGCGAAGGTTTTGTCCGCTTCGACACGCATACCGGGGACATCGTCTATTGCAGGCCGGCGGCAGGGACCTGGGAATGCCTTGCGGTGTCGACGCCGGGGGCGCCGGCGGTGACGACAGGGGTCGATGCCGCGGTCGCGGAGCTGCAGGCTCTCGTTGAAGGGATGCCGACGGACCTCGGCGCGCGGCTGGACCGACTGGAGGCGGCCATCGCCGCGGTCGGGCCTGCCGATCTTGCTTCGCTGCGCGACGCGCTCGCGCGAATGGAGGCGCAGCTCGCGGCCCTGGCGGAAGCGAACGCAACAATCGCGGCGGCGCTCCGCGAGATCATCGGCGGACCGACCGATGGCGAAGCGGTTGCGGGAGCGGGTCTTCGCGAGGAGCCGATGGCGCCGAACGCTCCGGCCGCGGAGCAGCCGCGCCCGTTCGGCGAGGAACTCGTCCGCCGGCTCGACGCGCTGATCGGGGATTTGGGTGCGGGCCTTCCGCCCTGAAGCGAGGGGGCTCTCGCCGCCGGCGGCGAGAGCCGAGGATGAAGGAGCCTAGTGGAGGCTCACGGTCGCGAGGTCGTTCTCCCAGGCGTTCTGGATCGCAGCCTCGCGGCTGTCGGCGACCATGATGGGCGAGCCGTCGGCGTTGAGGAGCGCCCACAGGGAAAGTCCCGGCGCGAGCGGCGGCACGTTGGGGAAGGCTGCGCGGAAGTCCTCGGACGTCATGGCTTTGACGTAGGCGATCTGGCCGCCGCCGAGGCCGGCAAACTTCTCGGCCGACATGACGTTGCGTTCAAAACGATGTTCCATGACTGGTACCTCCTACTGGTACGCGACGGGGCCTAACTGGCGGACCCGTTGATGGTGACGGTGCGCGCAGCCCGCGCTCCGACGGGACGGGCGATGTCGATGGACAACAGCCCATTCCTGAGATCGGCTCCCAGCACCTTCATGCCTTCCGCGAGAACGAAGGTCTTCTGAAAACGCCGGGCGGCGATCCCTCTATGGAGATACGTCCGCGCGGGCTCTTCGACCTGCCGTCCGCGGATCACAAGCTGGTTATCCACCGCCGTCACGTCCAGATCCTCGGCCCGAAAGCCGGCGACTGCAAACGTGATCCGGAGGACTTCGTCCCGATCCTCGGATTTCGGAAAGCGCTCGATGTCGTACGGAGGGTAGCCGTCGCCGCCCTTGCGGGCGACCTGGCCCAGGACGCGCTCGATGTCATCAAGGCCGAGCAGGAGGGTATTTGAGAACGCACTCATAGCGCGACGGAAAGCCCTTGTTCAGCGACCTTGCGTGGACCCCGGACCCGCTCGCGGCATCCGGCACCACCCGTTGCCGCAGCATATGGGTTGCACGAAGGCCCGGCACAAGGCGAACCGAGGACGGGGGCGCCAGTGCCCGTGAGAGCCGGGGTGTCGCTTGACGCTCCGATTAAGGCGCTCTTATCGTCGGCGGCAAGGCTGCGGGCTCACGAACCATATTGCTGCAATCCTCGATTTTTCTCGGCACGACAGGGGCACAATTCCTCGTTGACGCTCACCTGACCTGCGGCCTGCCCAATCCCATTTTTTCCAGGGGGTATCGAATGTTCAAGCAGGGTCTGGCCATCGCGGCGGCTGCCACGCTTCTCGCGGGATGTGTCGTCGACGGCGGTACGGTTCCGAGCTTTCCAAATCCCGGCGCGGCGCCGGCCTTCGGCTCCGTATCGGTCAATCCGGGGCAGCTCCACACCGTCTCCATCACTGCGGGCGGCAGCATCAATGCTAGCGTCCTCGGCGGGAACTGCCGGGGCTACATCGCCTCGTCGCCCGATTTCGTGGTCAATTTCAGCACCCTCGCGGGCCTTCTGCCGCTGACCTTCCGCGTCAACGCCAACGCCGACACCACGCTCGTCGTCTACGATCCGAACGGACGGTGGCTGTGCGACGACGACAGCGGCGGCAACCTCAACCCCTATATCCAGGTCAACGGCCCGACCAGCGGCCGCTACGCCGTATGGGTCGGCACTTATGCCGGCGGCATCCAGAGCTCGACGCTCCGGATCAACAGCCTCTGACGGATCGCGGCCAGCGCGGGCAATCGCTGGCCCGGCCGCGTGAAGTCATCATTTTGCCGGGCTTCGGGCGCGACACTTGGCGGAGCGCGCCAGAAGGGGTGCTTTTTTTGGAACTGCGATCATTGCGGCGCGTTGGGCCACCGGCGCGCGCACCGTTATTCAAAGTGGAGATTGATCATGAAGCGCATTGCGGCTGCTCTGGGCGTAGCTCTCCTGCTCACCACCACCAGCTTGACCCCGGTCGCGGCTCAGGACGCCGTGACCATCGTCGATGTCCAGGCGACCGATGAGCTCCTGGCAACCGATCTGATCGGCCATCCGATCTACAACCTCGAGGACGAGTCCGTCGGCGCGATCAACAACCTCATCTTCTCGGTGGAAGGCGAGCTCCGCGCCGTCATTGTCGGCGTAGGCGGCTTCCTCGGCATCGGCGAGAAGAACGTCGCAATCGCAATCGATGCGCTGGACATCGGTCTCGACGAGAATGACGAGATCCGCGTCGTGGCCGACATCACGCGCGAGCAGCTCGACGCGGCCGAGGCGTACCAGACGCTTGCCGACCAGGATCTCGTGGTCGAATTCGCCCCGGCCGAACCGGCGCCTGCTCCCGAGCCCGTTCCCGCCCCGGCCCCCGAGCCCGCGCCGGCTCCGGCCCCCGAACCAGCCCCGGCTCCGGCCCCTGAGCCTGCTCCGGCCCCGGCGCCCGAACCAGCTCCGGCTCCAGCCCCTGAGCCCGCTCCAGCGCCCGCTCCTGAACCGGCGGCTCCGGCACCGGCTCCCGCGCCTGAACCGGCCCCGGCCCCGGCGGCCGCTCCTGAGCCGGCGCCAGCGCCTGCTCCGGCCCCCGAGCCCGCCGCTCCGGCTGGTGGCGCCGCAGCGCCCGCAGGTGGTGGCGCAGCTGCCCCGGCGGGTGGTGCTCCCGCGGGCGGTGCTGCGGCTCCCGCAGGTGCCGGTGCGGCCGCTCCGGCGGCTGGGGCTGCCGAGCCTGCCGCCGCCGCGGCCGTCGATGTCGACGCCCTCGTGCGCCAGGGTGGCCCGCTCTACCGGTCCAACTGCCAGGCCTGCCACGGCGCCAATGGCGAAGGCGGGGCTGGCCCTGCGCTCGCCGGCTACTCGCGGCTCAGCGCGACCGGTTCGGTCGCGACCCAGATCGTCCATGGCGGGGCCTATATGCCGGCGTTCGGGCAGCTGAGCGACGAACAGATCGCCGCGATCGGAACCTACATCCGCAACTCTTGGGGCAATGCCTTCGGTCCCATGACGCCGGCCGACGTCGCCGCCGTCCGCTAAGGGAACGCATTTTCAGAGGTCCGCGCCGGGGAGACCCGGCGCGGACCCTTTTGTTTTGCGCAGGTCACCCGGACGGGGTGGTGCGTCAGTGACGACGCCCTGTCACACAACCTATTCAGGCTTCGGGCGTTGGTCGATCGAGCCAGCCTTCGGACGAGCCCCCGCACTGCAATACGGAGAACCATCATGAACCGCTCTGTGGCTGCCCTTGGGGCGGCCCTTCTGCTTTCCGGCACGGCGCTGTCTCCCAGCGCGGCGCAGGAGCCGGTTGCCGTCATCGACCTCCAGGCAACCGATGAATTCCTGGCCACGGACCTGATCGGCCATGCGATCGAAAATCTCGACGGCGAGGCCGTTGGCGCGATCAACAACCTCGTGTTTTCGGTCGATGGCGAGCTCCGGGCGATCGTCGTCGGCGTCGGCGGGTTCCTCGGCGTCGGCGAGAAGAACGTCGCGCTGCCGATCGACCTCGATTTCACGCTCGACGAGAATGGCGAGCTTGTGATCGCGGTCGACGTCAGGCGCGAGCAGCTCGACGCCGCCCCGGCCTACCAGACGCTTGCGGACCAGAACCTGACGATCGTCCTGCCGGCGCCCGACGGTCCGGCACCCGCACCGGAACCAGCTCCGGCGCCGATGCCAACTCCGGCTCCAGCCCCCGCCCCGGCGCCAGATCCCACACCGATCCCGGCGCCGACACCCGAGCCCGCACCGGCTCCCGCGCCGACACCTACTCCGGCACCCGCTCCGACTCCTTCCCCGGCGCCCGCTCCCGCTCCGGCGCCGACACCTACCCCGGCGCCGGCTCCAACCCCCGCCCCCGCTCCTACCCCCACTCCCGGCCCGGCGGCCGGGGCCGATGCCGCGGCGGTGGACCCGGCGGTGATGACGGCAGGCGCCCCGCTCTATCAGCGCAACTGCCAAGCCTGTCACGGCGCGCAGGGCGAGGGCGGGGCCGGCGATCGGCTTGTCGGGTCGCCGATCGTCGGCACGGTCGGCGGGATCGTCAATCAGATCCTGGTCGGCAGCCCGGAGCACGGGATGCCGCCCTTCGATCGCCTTTCGAACGAAGACATCGCCGCGATTGCGACCTATGTGCGCAATTCGTGGGGCAATGCCTATGGGCCCATCACGCCCGATCAGGTGCAGCAGGCACGCGGCGCAGGCCCCGCGGAATAGCCGATCTGCAACTAAAGACAGCGGGAGGCCGGCCGATGAAGCCGGCCTCCCTGCATTTCGCGACGCGCAAGATTGCGGCGGGCGACCGGGCGCTGGACAGACATACGCTTCTGTCCATTTCGGCCCTCGAAAATGCGGCGAACCTGTCGTATCGTGACGATCGTCCAGATCACAACCCGGCGTTGATCCGGATCGGTTGCGGCTCTCCATTGCCGCCGCGTGTCGGGTTTGCGCCGGGATTTGACAGCCTGGAAGGCTCGGTCTGCAGAAGGGGGTTGCGGCGGGCCGAGTTGGTGCGCCGGAACGCTGCGGCGGGGAAGGGCGAGGCGGCCGGGGAGGGCGTCGAGGCCGGGCGCGCCGTCTCCTCAAGCGTGCAGCGTCGCATCGTCCTCGCGTGAACAAGGGGCCGTGGCTGGTCAAACGGACCGTCCGCGCTCCGAACGGAACTGCCCGGCGGGAGGCGGCCAGGCGGGCGGCTCTCATTGTCGCAGGGTGCCCGGCGTCGGGCACCCGTCGGCGTTTCTCGCCGCCATCTGAGGGAGCGATGCCGGGACCAGGCCCGATTTCGACGAGCCACGGCGAGGTGGCCGTCCTCGACGTCGAGGGACCGGGCTTGCCGCTCCTCTTCCTGCACGGCAATTCGAGCTGCAAGGAGGTCTTCGTCCATCAGCTCGAAGGGCCGTTGCGGGCCCGGCGCCGGCTGATCGCGATCGACTTCCCCGGCTGCGGCGCCTCGGACGACGCGCGCGACCCGGCCCGGACCTACAACATGGCCGGCTATGCCGGATCGGTCATGGAGGTGCTGGCCGCTCTCGGCGTTTCGCAAGCTGCGGTCTTCGGCTGGTCGCTGGGCGGCCACGTCGCCCTCGAGCTCCTGCCGCGCTTCGATGGACTCGCGGGCCTCATGATCGCAGCCACGGCCCCGGTCCATCCGACGCCCGAGGCCGTGTTCGCCGCGTACCGTCAGCACCACGCCGTCGCCTTGATCGCCAAGGAGGTCTTCACGGCCGAGGAGGCCAGAAGCTTCGCCGAGGCGCTCTATGGCACGGCCGTCACCCCAGAGCTGGTGGCAGCCGCACGACGCGCCGACGGCAGGGCGCGCCGGCTGGTCCTCGAGACGGCCTTCGACGGCCCCTACGACCAGCGCGTCCTTGCCGAGACCGCGACGAAGCCGATCGCCGTGGTCAACGGGGCGGACGATCCGATCGTCAATGTCGATTACGTCGCGAGCCTCGCCTACCCAACGCTTTGGGAGGGCCGGTGCTTCGAGATTCCCGCCGCCGGCCACGCCGCTTTCCTCAGCCAGCCGGCCGCGTTCAACCCCATCCTGGAGCGGTTCGTGGCGAGCCTTTCGCACAGCTAGCAGGCCCGCGCGGATCATCGGTGGAGCTGCCTCCGCGTGGCCATTCGCCTGCCGGCGGCGCGGTTTGTCGATGACGGCGAAAGCGGCTATAGAGGCGGCCCCGCCCAAGAGCCGAGACGTACTCCATGACCGGGCAGCCGACCTCAGAGGCCGACGCCGATTTCGTCGCGCGGGCGCGGATCATCTCGACCGCGCTCCCCTACATGCTGCGCTATGACGGGAAGATCGTCGTCGTGAAGTATGGCGGCTCGGCGATGGGCAATGAGGCGCTCACCAAGGATTTCGCGCAGGACATCACGCTCCTCGAGCTGTCCGGCTGCTACCCGGTCGTCGTCCATGGCGGCGGCCCGCAGATCGGCCGGATGCTCGATCAGCTCGGCATCAAGAGCGAGTTCCGCGGCGGCCTTCGGGTCACTGACAAGCGGACCGTCGAAGTCGTCGAGATGGTCCTTGCGGGCACGATCAACAAGGAGATCGTGATGACCATCAACGAGGAGGGCGGCAAGGCCGTCGGTCTCTGCGGGAAGGACGGGCACATGGTCGTCGCCCGCAAGCTGTCGCGGACCGAGCCGGATCCGGATTCGGCCATCGAGCGCGCCATCGATCTCGGCTTCGTCGGCGAGCCGGACGTGGTCAATCGCGAGGTGATCGACATGGTGTCGAAGGCGGGGCTGATTCCCGTCATAGCCCCGGTCGCGCCGGGACCCGACGGCGAGACCTACAACATCAATGCCGACACCTTTGCCGGCGCCATCGCCGGCGCACTCAACGCCGCCCGGCTCCTCTTCCTGACGGACGTCCCCGGCGTCCTCGACGCCAACAGGCAGCTCATCAAGCAGCTGACGGTCAGGGAAGCTCGCGACCTGATCGCCTCGGGCGTGATCTCGGGCGGCATGATCCCGAAGGTCGAGACCTGCATCGAAGCGCTCGACCGCGGCGTCGAAGGCGTCGTTATCCTCGACGGCAAGACGCCCCATGCCGTTATCCTCGAGCTCTTCACCGAGCTCGGCGCGGGCACGCTCATCACCCGCTAGACGCACCTGAAGGCCTCAGAGAACCTCATGACCAGCCAGATCATCCGCCACGAGCCGAACGCCATCTACGCCAAGGTCACCGAAGCCAATGGCTTCGTCTTCACCGCCGGGATCGTCGCGTCCAACCTTGCAGCCGGCGTGACCGGGCAGACCGAGGAGATCCTCGGCGAGATCGACCGGCTGCTCGGCCTGTGCGGCACCGACCGGTCGCGGATCGTCTCGGTCAACATCTACCTCGTCGACATCCGCACCCGCGAAGAGGTGAATGCGGCGTGGAAGCCGTGGACCGGCGGGCACGACCTCCCGGCCCGCACGACCGTCGAGGCCAAGCTCGCCGACCCGCGGATGCTCGTGGAGATCTCCGCGGTCGCCGCGAAGTAGCTCCGGCAGCCCCGTGGCCACAGAACCGGTCCGGGCCGTCGCGACCGACCCGGACGACGATCTGTCCCCCTTCGCGACCGTCGACGCCTGGGTGTTCGACCTCGACGAGACGCTCTACGCCCCGACCCCGGCGCTCGCCGCGCTCTACGACGAGCGGATGACGGCGTTCATCGCGCGCGCGCTCGAGATGCCATTGGCGGAGGCCGCGATCCTCCGGGAGCAGCTCTACAATCGCTACGGCGCGACCGTGCGCGGACTGATGACCGAGCACGGCATCACGCCCGACGCCTATCTCGACTACGTCCACGACGTCGACCATTCCTCGATCGAGCCCAACCCCCGTCTCGCGGCCGCGATCGAACGGCTGCCCGGGCCGCGCTACATCCTCACCAACAGCCCCATCCGTCACGCCGAGCGGGTGCTGGACCGGCTTGGGATGACCGGCCTCTTCGCAGACATCTTCGACTTCATGCGCGGCGGCGGGAAGGCCAAGCCGAGCCGGGCGGTCTACGATCTCCTGATCGCGGAGACCGGCATCGATCCTCGCCGCACGGCGATGTTCGAGGACCTCGCGCGGAACCTGGTCGAGCCGCAGGCGCTGGGGATGACCTCGGTTCTGGTCCTGCCGCCGGGCACCCGCGAACTGTTCCGCGCCAATTGGGACCTCGAGAAGGGTCCAGATCCGGCCGCCGATTTCCTGACCGAGGATCTTGCCGGGTTTCTCGAGGCGGTCTTCAGGGTTGCGCGCTGACGAATTGACTGTGGCCGTGCTCCGCCTATGGTCGCCGCGCCTTTTCACGAGAGTCCGCGAGAGATGTCCGACCACGCTTCGCTTCAGGCGATCATCGATGCTGCCTTCGACGATCGCGCCAATATCGACACGTCGACGACCGGCGACGTCCGCGACGCGGTGGAGAAGGCGCTCGACCTTCTCGGCGAGGGCAAGGTCCGCGTCGCCGACAAGTCGAGCGGCAAGTGGGTCACCAATCAGTGGCTCAAGAAGGCGGTGCTGCTCTATTTCCGCCTGACGCCGACCCACATCATTCCCGGCGGCCCCGGCGGCGGCACCTGGTTCGACAAGATGGATTCCAAGTATGCCGGGATGGGCGAGAAGGAGTGGGCGGCGGCCGGCTTCCGCGCCGCGCCGGGCTCGATCGTCCGCCGCTCCGCCTACATCGCGCCGGGCGCGGTGCTCCTGCCGTCCTTCGTCAATCTCGGCGCCTATGTCGACTCCGGCTCGATGATCGACGGCTGGGCGACGGTCGGCTCCTGCGCCCAGATCGGCAAGAACGTCCACGTCTCCGGCGGCGCCGGCATCGGCGGTGTCCTCGAGCCGCTGCAGGCCGGTCCGGTGATCATCGAGGACGACTGCTTCATCGGCGCCCGCGCCGAGGTCGCCGAGGGCGTGATCGTCGAGCAGGGCTCCGTCCTCTCGATGGGCGTCTATATCGGCGCCTCGACCAAGATCATCGACCGCGCCACCGGCGAGGTCCATATGGGCCGCGTCCCGGCCTATTCGGTGGTCGTCTCGGGCGCCCTCCCGGGCAAGCCGCTGCCGGACGGCTCGCCCGGCCCGTCGCTCTATTGCTGCGTGATCGTGAAGAAGGTCGATGAGCGGACGCGCTCCAAGACCAGCATCAACGAGTTGCTGCGGGATTGAATGCTGATTGGTCGGGCGTCGAACATGCCGGCCGGCATTACTGACAAATCCTGGGCCGCGTCGCGCGTGGCGATACCTGCATGCAATCCGCACGCGATGATTGCGTAGGATCGCATTCATATTTCAGCCCTAAAGTCCTTTCTAATATAGTCTTCAGAAGAACGCCCGGCGGCATCGAAGAACGCGCCGGTGGAGGAGTCGGGATGTCCACGCCGCTGGATCTCGCGGTCGATATTGCCGGGACGCTGATGCGCCACCGCAGATCAGCGGCGCCGCTCAACGTGGCCATCATGGCTGCGGAAATCTCCGACCGGCATAGCGGCACGGGGTATTCGACGGCGGATATCGCCGCGGCGCTCACCGAAGAGGGCCACTCGGTCGGCATCACGCTGAAGGCCGTCCCGGGCCGCTAGTCGAAGTCGAATGTCTCCGACTTCGACCACCTAAGTCCGCTCCCTGAGCGGCGACTTTTCGGAACACAATCGGGGGTCCGGGCCGTTGTGCCTGTGAAAGCGGCATGCGCTCGCTCGACAAAGGCGGCGAACACCCCGACATTGGACTCATGATCACGGGAAGACGGACGGAGGCCCAGACCTTCGTCGATGACTACGTCGATCTCACCGGCGGCTTCTGGAAGGATTGCCGCTTCGACGGCTGCATCCTCGAGATGCGCGCGGGCTACGCGCCGACGACCATCGCCAACTGCACGCTCGAGGAATGCATGCTGGTGGGCGACGGATGGCCGAGGAACCTTCCGCTGCGCCCCGCGAACTAGGTTGCGCTGGAGGGCATGGGCCCCGCCTTCGCACCATCGCCGAACCGGCACGTTTGCCTGCGTGGACGCGATCGGGGGAGGCGGCGCCGCGCCGATCCGGATTAGCAGACGCTGTCGTGCCTTCCGCCACGAGGCGTTGCCTCCGGCAAGCCGTATTCCGGAAGAAGCCTTCCAGCGGACTCCCCCTCTGAGGTTGCACAAGTGCAGGCCGGCCAAGCTCCGCCCGTGTCGATCGGAGGCTCGAGGCCCAGCCTTCCCACCGCATCCTCGGAGCGATCAAGGCTGCCTGTCCTGGGCTCCGCCGCCGTCCATGGCGCGTTCCTGGCGGTTGCCGCTGTCGCCCTGGTCACGGCGCCTCCGCCTCCGCCGGTCAGCATCCCGGTCCGCTGGATATCCCCCGAGGAGTTTGCGGCGGCTCGACCGGCGCGGGTTCCGACCACCGCCGGCGTGACGTAGTCGGGGAACCTCGCGGCGGGCATCTTCGTCTCTGCCGGAGGAGAGGAACATGCACCAGCGCCGCTATGCGATCGTCGAGGCTCCGTCCGTGCTCGGCCTTCGGCCGAGTGGGGTGGAGCACCTGGCCGAGGCGCTGCTGCGCGACGGTCTCGCGGAGCGACTGGAGGCGCGGCTCGTTGGCCGGGTCGCGCCACCCGCTTGGAGCGGCCGGATTGATCCGGTGACGAAGACCCTCAACGCCGAGTCCATCGCGCGGTGGTCGCCGATCCTGGCCGATGCCGTGGAAGGCGTCCTTGACGCCGGCCAATTCCCCATAGCGCTCGGCGGCGACTGCACGATCCTTCTCGGCACGACACTCGCACTTAGGCGCCGTGGCCGCTATGGCCTCTTGTTCATCGACGGCCATGCCGATTTCTATCAACCCGAAGCAGAGCCCAAGGGCGAGGGAGCTTCGATGGAACTCGCCCTGGCCACCGGCCACGGCCCCCCGCTCCTCGCCAACATTGAAGGGCGTGGCCCACTGGTCGCCGTCGAAGATGTCGTGGCGTTCGGGTTCCGCGATCACGCCGCGCAGATCGAATACGGGAGCCAGCCGCTCCCCGAATCGCTGATGGCGCTGGACTTGCCGGCCGTGCGTCGGCTCGGAATCCACGAAGCGGCCCGGAGGGCGACGGCCCACCTTACCCGACCCGAGCTGGACGGCTTCTTCATCCATCTCGATGCCGATTGCCTGGACGACGCGATCATGCCCGCCGTTGACGATCGCCTCCCTGGCGGCCTTGGCGCGGCCGAGCTGCGGGAGGCGCTGCGGATGGCAATGGCGACCGGGCGCGTCGTCGGGGTCGAGGTGACGATCTACAACCCAAACCTCGACGAAGGGGGCGCAGCAGGCCGTTTGCTCGGGTCGATCATTGCCGACGCGCTCGGGACGCGGGCGCCGACGGCCTAAGCCAAAGCCGCCTCGGGACAGGTCAATCCACCCGACCAAGCGCAATCACCGAGCCGAGCTTCGTGCCGACACGGCGCTTCACCGATTCTTAAGCATAAGAGCGCGGACTGCCGGCAGGGCCGTGAAGGACGGCCTGTTCAACGGGAGTTGTTGCCATGGCCGAGTATCGCCAGCCGGCAATGGACTGGAACGTCAACGCCTACGAAGCGCCCGAGGACGCGGCTCGCGGCCTCCATATCCGGTGGGGCCGCGTCATCGCCCTCGCCGTGGTGCTGGTCGCGATCGTCGCCGGCGCCTATTTCGCCTTCTTCTCGGGTGGCGCACCGGCGCCGGCCGAGGAGATCCGCCAGGCCGCGCCGACGCCGGAGATCTCGCCGGACATGGACAAGCCCGGCATGTAGCCCGGCCGGCGGCTAGCCAGCGATGGCCGGCCGCCAGACCGTGACGGTGAGCCCGACCGCCGGATCGAGGTCCTCGACCTCGGCGGGGCGGAGGCCCGCATTGCCGAGAACCGTCTCGCTGGAGGGGCCGTCGGCGCATTCCGAGAAGACGGGAACCCCGCCCGGCAGCGCGATGCCTGGCAGGCGCGCGAGGTGGAAGGCGTCGTAGCCGACACCGAGGAAATAGTCGAAGACGGCCATCCCGCCGGGTATCGCCACCAGCCCTCCGGCGGGCGCGACCGTGACCAGCGCCTCCTCGAGGCTCGCTTCGGCCGGGTTCCACCACCAGGCGTCGTCGCGCCGTTCGATGCCCCGGGCGCCGGACGACATCACGATCCGCCGCCGGCCACGCCGTCCCGGGTCGGCCGCGTGCGATTTCCGCCCGATGACGATCACGGCTGCCTTGCCGAGCTCGCCCTGGAACCGGGCCCAGTCGGCCGGATGATTCAACGCAGCGGGCTTCACACCGCCCGCGTCCGCGATCCTGTCGTCGGCGGACACCAGCGCATGGCCTTCGAAGTGATAATTGCCGAGCATCCGTTCCTCGCCATTGCCGACGGGTATCGCTAGACCAGCACGCTAATGGGGGCCGGGAGCGCCGGCCCGTCGCGCGGAGGTCCCGGCCTTCATGTCCCTTTCCCCTGAGGAGGTCGAGCGCTACGCGCGCCACATCGTGCTGCGCGGCGTCGGCGGGCCCGGCCAGCAGCGGCTGAAGGCGTCGAGCCTCCTCGTCATAGGCGCCGGCGGACTCGGTGCGCCGGTCATCGCCTACTGCGCCGCGGCCGGCGTCGGCCGGATCGGGATCGTGGACGACGACACCGTCGCGCTCTCCAATCTCCAGCGCCAGATCCTCTACCAGACCTCCGACGTCGGCGCGGGCAAGGCGGCGGTGGCCGGCGCGCGGGCGCAGGCCCTGAACCCGGCCATCGCCGTCGAGGTCCATGCGGTCCGCATGACGGAGGAGAACGCGGCGATGATCGGCGGGTACGACGTCATCGCCGACTGCACCGACGATCCTGCCGCCCGCTATGTCATTTCGGATGCGGCCTTCCGGGCCGCGAAACCCTTGGTCTCGGCGACGGTCGCCCGGTTCGACGGCAGCGTGACGGTGCTGAAACCGTATGAGGCCGGAACCGGCGGGCGCCCGAACCCGACCTATCGCTGCCTCTTTCCCGAGCCGCCGGCCGCGGAGGCCATGGCAACCTGCGCGGAGGTCGGCGTGCTCGGGCCGGCGGCCGGGGTCATCGGCTCCCTGCAGGCCGTGGCGGCCCTCCGCACGCTCCTGGGCGAGGATACGGGGCTTGTGGGCCGGCTCCTCCTCTTCGACGGCCGCGACATGCGGTTCGAGACCATCGCCTATGAATGGGATCCCGCCAATCCGCTGACCGGAACCGACGCCGGCTGAGGCTACTGGCTGGCCCAAAGGATCCGGGCGATCCACTCGACGTTTGCCGCATCGATGATACGCGCGGGGTGCTCCGGGTTGAGCGAGGCGAGCTCGACCTCGTGCGGCGTCCGGCGGGCGAGGATTTTGGCCATCACCTCGCCATCGGTCGTGCGCACGACCACGCGGTCCCCGGGCCTGATCGCGGCCGTCGGCGAAACGATGATGAGATCGCCGGCGCGGTAGAGCGGCATCATCGAATCGCCCGCAACCTCGAGCGCGTAGGCGCCGGCATCCGTGACACCGGGGAAGGAGACCTCGTCCCAGCCGGCGCCGCTCGGAAAGCCGCCATCAAGGAAGTAGCCGCCGGCCCCCGCGCGGGCAAAGCCGAGCAGCGGGAGCGGGCGGGGTCCGGCCGCATCGAGGAACCTGTCGAGGGTCGCGCCGGTCGCCGCGAGGATTTTTGCAACGCTTTCCGTGGACGGCCAGCGCGGGCGGCCGTCGGGGCCGAAGCGCTTCGAGCGGTTGAAGGTGGTCGGGTCGAGACCCGAGCGCTTCGCGAGGGCGGATACCGAAAGCTCATGATCGGCAGCGAGCCGATCAATCGCCGCCCAGATCCTCGCGTGAGACAGCATCTCGCGGGCGCTCCCCTGCCGCGCGGACTGTGTCGGGCTGCGCCGTCATGGTCAATCGGCTCCGGCCGCAAGAGCACGGCGATTGCGAACGATCAGTGCCGGCGGCCGGTTAACGCAATATTTACCATGTCGGCCGGACTGTGGCAGGCGGACTGCGACCTTCGGCGAATCCGGAGGGATCGTCGGGTCGGTGCGTCGGAGCAACGCGGGTGGGGGCTTCCTTGGCAGAGCGCGGCGGAAACGGCTGGAACCGGCGACGGGACCGGGCCGTGTCGCGTGCGGTGCCATGAAGAACCTCGCCGAAAAGCGCGCGCTCGAGCCGGCCGAAACGACAGGCCGCGTAGCGCCGTTCCTCGATCGCCGCGCCGCGAAACCCGACGCTGCCGCGGTGACCGTCGACGTGATCGGCAAGGCGCTCCAGAACCTCATCGGCGACGTTCCGGCCGATCTCTCGATCGTTCCAAAACCCTCGCGCGACAATACGGCCGCGGCGGTGCGTGAACGGACGGCGGAGGTCATCGCCCGCATGACGGACACGCCGCCGGAAGGCAATGTCGAGGCGTTGGTCCACAGCGCCCTCCACGAGACGATGTCCTCGACCGGCGTGCCCGTCCGTCGCGAAGCGCTCGGCGCCGTCGAGACGGCGACGCCGGGCCTGTCGTCAGAGATCGCCGCACTCCGTGAGGAATTCGGCGCCCTTCGCTCCGTGTTCAGCGCGACGGGGCTTGCGGCCACGCTTGACAACCTCAAGGCCGGGCACGACGCGATCGTCGCCCGGCTGGACGACCTCGCCGCGGCGCGGGAGGCGGCACCGACGGCGGTGGAGGCGCTCGCCCGCGATGTCGCCGCCCTCCGCGAGCACGACCAGGCGGAAATCGCCGCCCTCGGCCAGAGGGTGGACGCCCTGTCCCGGAAAGTCGACGACCTCCTGGCACGACCCGCCGACGACGAACGGATCAGCCGCCTCGAGCAGCAGCTTGCGACGCTGACCGCCCAGGTTGCGGCGTCGCGGCCCGCCCCGCAGCCACCGCCATCGGCAGCGGCGGGCGCCCGGGAAGCGCCACGCGGGGAGGAGCGCACCGAGCGGCCGGTCGACGTGCCCCGCCGCATCGCCGACCTTCCCAGTCTCTCCGGCCGCAAGGCCGATTTCATCGCCGCCGCGCGCCGCGCGGCGCAGCCCCCGGCCGAGCGGTCGCGAACCGCGCCGAGCCTCACCGCCTTCACGGCACGGACGGACGAGGAGCACGGCACGCGCCTTGGCCGCGCCCGCGCGGCAGCTTCGCGCAACCGCTGGCCCATCCTACTTGCCGCCGCGGCGGTCGCGGTCGCGCTCGGCGCGGTCGTCTACATCCAGCTTGGCGGACCGGAGGACACGGGCCTCGCCCCGGCAGCCTGGTCGCAAGACGCGGTCCCGACGACACCGTTCCTCGAAGGCGGTGCCCCGATCCCCGGCTGACGCCGCACTGCATTTCGCGTTTGACACGCGCGGCATGCGGCGTTCTTAACCGGAAGGGAGCCAGGACGAGACGAAGATCGTAGCGTCCCGTTTGACCCAGCCGGTTGCGCCGTGCAGCTCTACCTTCCCATCGCCGAGATGCCGGTCAACGTGCTGCTGATCATCGGCATCGGCGCGGCGATCGGCTTCATTTCCGGGCTTTTGGGCGTCGGTGGCGGGTTCCTGCTGACGCCGCTCCTCATCTTCACCGGCATTCCGACCTCGGTCGCGGTCGGGACCGGGGCCGCCCAGGTCGTGGCGTCCTCGTCCTCGGCGGCATTCGCCTATTGGCGGCGCAAGCAGGTCGACGTGAAGCTCGCCGCCATCCTCGTCGGCGGCGGCGTCGTCGGCTCGGCACTCGGGGTTCTCTTCTTCGGCCTCCTCGAGCGCATCGGCCAGCTCGATCTCATCATCGCCGTCCTCTACGTGACCTTCCTCGGCCTCGTGGGCGGCCTGATGGGTATCGAGTCGATCCGCACGATCGCCAACACGCGGCGCGGCCGGCCCGCCCCGCTCCGTCAGCGCGGCGACCGCGGCGTCATCTACCGGCTGCCATGGCGGATGCGCTTCAAGCGGTCGAAGCTCTATGTCAGCGTCATCCCGCTGGTCGGGCTCGGCTTCGGCATCGGATTCCTCGGCGCGCTTCTCGGCATCGGCGGCGGGTTCCTCGTGGTCCCGGCGCTGATCTATCTGTTCCGCGTCCCGACCAGCGTCGTCATCGGGACCTCGCTGGTCCAGATCGTCGGCACGATGGCGGTGGCGACCGTGCTCCACGCCGTGCTGAACCAGTCGGTCGACATCATCCTCGCCCTTATCCTCATGATCGGCGGCGTCGTCGGGGCGCAGTTCGGCGCGCGCTCGGCGGTGCATCTTCGCGGCGAGACGCTGCGGCTCCTCCTCGCCCTCCTGGTGCTTGCGGTCGCGGCGCGCTTCCTGGTCGACCTCGTCTCCGCGCCCGAGGAACGCTACTCGATCAGCGAGGTCGAGCTGTGAGGAGATGGCTCGCGCTTGCCGCCTTCGCCGGCATGGCCGCGCCGGCTCATGCCGCGGACGAGATCGCGATCGCCCTCTCGGCCAACGAAGTCCGCATCGAGTCGAACTTCACCGGCACCGGGATCACGGTGTTCGGCGCGATCACGTCCGACCAGCCCGCCATCATCGGCACCGACGTGGACCTCGTGGTCGTGCTCGAAGGCCCGCCCGCGACGGTGGTGGCGCGCCGGAAGGACCCGGTGCTCGGGCTCTGGATCAATCGCGGCGAGGCGACGTTCCTCAACGTTCCGGAGTTCTACGCCATCCACACCACGGGCCCCCTCGGCGAGATCAGCGAGCCGAGCGTCCTCCGCTCGTTTCGCCTCGGCATCGCCAACCTGCCGCTGGTGACGACCATGGGCTGGGGGGCCCTCCCGTTCCAGGCAGCCGTCATCCGGCTGAAGGAGGACGAAGGGCATTTCCTCGAACGCACCGACGCCATCGAGAACCCCGGCGCGTCGATCTTCAGGACGACGTTCGAGCTGCCGGCCGATATCCCCATCGGGGAGTATCAGGTGTCCGTCCTCCTGTTCCGGAACGGCGCGATGACAGCCTCCGCCGAGGAGACCCTGGTCACGACCAAGAGCGGGGCCGAGCAGTTCCTGTTCGACGCCTCGCAGAACGCTGCCATCCCCTATGCGCTGGCCGTCGTCGTGATGGGCCTTTTCATCGGCTGGCTGGCCGGCGCCATCTTCCGCCGCGACTGACGATGAGCGACCGCCCGCCGACCGGACCGAGCACGATCGGGGCAATGCCGCGGGCCGCGGCGCTCCTAGTGTACGGCTCGGCAGCGCCGATCGCCGCGCTCCTCGCCATCCTCGCCCTCGGTGGCGTCGGGAGTTTCACGGCCGACGACGCAATCGCGGCTCTCCTCAGCTACGCCGCGGTGCTGCTGACCTTCCACGCGGGCATGGCGTGCGGACAGGCGATCCGGACCGGCCGGCAGAACGTCCGCCTCGGCATCACGGTGCTGCTCGCCCTGGCTGCCTGGGGGACGCTGCTGGTGCCCGGGAGCGCGGGGCCCCTCGTCCTCGCCGCACTGACCGCCGCCCAGGGCGCGCTGGATGTCTGGAGCGCCGACGGGATCCGTGCGCCGGCCTGGTACGGCCGGCTCCGCGCCGGCGCGACGGTGATCACCGTCGTGCTCCTCGTGGCCGCGTTCGCGCTGACGCCGCGCTAGGGAGTGCACTCACCGGTCGAGGTCGGAAACATCCGACGTCGACAAGCGGCTACGCGAGGTCGCGATCCCGGCGCCGCTCGACATGCGGCTGGTAGGCGACCCGCGCATGGTACTCGCAATAGGGCGATGACGCGCGCGGCTCGTGCCCGCAGAAGCAAAAGCTTTCCTCGGCCGGATCGCCGATCGGCCATTTGCAGGTGCGGTCGTTGAGCGTGAGGATCGTGGCCCGCAGCGGAATCGGCACGACGACGTCTTCGATCGGGATCGCCACCCGGCGCGGTTGGGCCGCCGGCACCACCTTGAGCGCCGTGTTGCCGACCGTGACCGGCCTCGGCTGGCGTGGCGGCCGGATCGCCTTCGGACGCCGCGGCCGCGCCATGCCGCCCGCAGGCTTGGTGGCCCGGCCGGAGAGCGACAGGCGATGGACCTTGCCGATCACGGCATTGCGGGTGACGCCGCCAAGCTCGCCGGCGATCTGGCTCGCCGAGAGCCCGTCGGCCCAGAGCTTCTTCAGCAGTTCGACGCGTTCGTCGGTCCATGTCATCGGCCAATTCCCTTCCTGCCGACCTCGAATCCATTCACGATCGCGTCCCGATCTTCGGGACACGGCCAACTCGCTACTTTGAATGCAGAGTGCCGCCGCTCGATATGTCGTGCCTGACACGATGGACGCTACAATAGGCGCTGACTCGGTGACAAGAGTCGGCGGCGTTTTCCCCCATATCCTGCCTTCGAACCGGTCCCTACGCCGCGGCCCGTTGATTTGACACGCGCGGGCCCCGCCGTGATAAACTGCATGCGAAGTGTCGCCCCTCGGCGGCACTTTTTGATTTTCAGCGCCTGGCGGATGAAGGGGCGCCCGATGACCGGGTCGGCGACGTTCGATACCTATTCCCGCGTGCCTCTGACCGTTGAAAGCGGCGAGGGCGTTTGGCTCACGATGAGCGACGGACGAAAATATCTCGACTTCTCGTCGGGTATTGCCGTCAACGCGCTCGGCCACGCCCATCCGGCGCTCGTCGCCGCGCTCAAGGAGCAGGCCGACAAGCTCTGGCACGTCTCCAATGCGTTCCACATCCCCGGGCAGGAGCGTCTGGCCGAGCGTCTGGTCGCGGCAAGCTTTGCCGACAAAGTATTCTTCGCCAATTCCGGCGCCGAGGCCGTCGAAGGCGCGATCAAGACCGCTCGGCGCTACCATTTCGCCAACGGCCACGCCGAGAGGAACCGGATCATCACCTTCACCGGCAGCTTTCACGGCCGGACCCTCGCGACCCTGGCCGCGGCCAAGAACCCCAAGCACACCGAGGGGTTCGATCCGCTCCCGGACGGCTTCGACCAGGTCGAATTCGGCGACCTCAAGGCGGTCATGCGCGCCATCGGGCCCAGCACGGCCGCGATCATGATCGAGCCCGTGCAGGGCGAAGGCGGCGTCCGCCGCGTTCCCGGCTCGGTGATGCGCGAGCTGCGCCGGATCTGCGACGACAAGGGGCTCCTCTTCATCCTCGACGAGGTCCAGACCGGCGTTGGCCGGACGGGGCGATTCTTCGCCCATGAATGGTCCGGCGTAACGCCCGACATCCTCGCGGTCGCCAAGGGCCTCGGCGGCGGCTTCCCGATCGGCGCGGTCCTCGCGACCGACGAGGCGGCCAGGGGCATGACCGCCGGAACGCACGGCTCGACCTTCGGCGGCAATCCGCTGGCGATGGCGGTCGGCAACGCGCTGGTGGACGTCGTCCTCGCGGACGGCTTCCTCGACAATGTCCAGCGCATCGCGCTCTACCTGAAGCAGCGTCTTGCCGGCGTCGTCGACGGCCATCGCACGGTGGTCGACGAGGTGCGGGGCGAAGGGCTCCTCCTCGGCGTCCATTGCGTCCTCCCGAACAAGGACGTCCTCGCCGCGATGCGCGAGGAGGGTCTCCTCGGCGTCATGGCCGGCGACAACGTCATCCGCCTCCTGCCGCCGCTGATCGTCACCGAAACCGATATCGACGAGGCGGTGAACCGCATGGAAGCCGCCTTCACCAAGGCAGCGGCCGCCGCGCCCGCCCTGGCCTGAGTCCGCGTCAATGGTCCGGCATTTCCTAGACATTTCCGATTTCGATCGCGCGACGCTTTCCGGCATCATCAGTGACAGCCGGCGGCGGAAGGCCGAGCGCAACACGCCCGCAGCCGAAAAGCCGCTGGCCGGCAAGACGCTCGCGATGATCTTCGAGAACCCGTCGACGCGGACCCGCGTGTCCTTCGACCTCGCGATGCGCGGACTCGGCGGCGACGTCATCATGCTGACGGGTGCCGAGATGCAGCTCGGGCGCGGCGAGACTATCGCCGACACCGCCCGCGTCATGTCGCGCTATGTGGACGCGATCATGATCCGGACGCTCGACGTCGCGAAGCTGACCGAGCTCGCGGAGAATGCCAGCATCCCGGTCATCAACGGCCTCACGCGGCGGTCGCATCCGTGCCAGGTGATGGCTGACATCATGACGTTCGAGGAGAAGCGCGGCGGCATCGGCGGGAAGACGGTCGCGTGGACCGGCTCGTCCAGCAACGTCCTCCATTCCTGGATCCATGCCGCGCCGCGCTTCGGCTTCGGCCTCAGGATCGCGACCCCGGCGGAATATGCGCCGGACCCCGAAATCGTGGCCTGGGCGCGCGATGAAGGCGCAACCATCGATCTCGGCGACGATCCCGAGCATGCGGTGGCGGGTGTCGATTGCGTCGTCACCGACACCTGGGTGTCGATGGGCGACACCGACGGCGAGCGGCGCCACAACGTCCTGAAACCGTACCAGGTCACGACCCGGCTGATGGCGCTCGCCAATCCCGGCGCCGTCTTCATGCATTGCCTGCCCGCGCACCGTGGCGACGAGGTCGAGGGCGCCGTGATGGACGGGCCGCAGTCGGTGGTGTGGGACGAGGCCGAGAACCGGCTGCACGTCCAGAAGGGCATCCTCGCCTGGTGCTTCGGCGGACCGGGACTGTGATCTCGCAACAGCCGATCATCCAGAACATCGCAGGCAGGGCCGGCGATGATGCGGTGAGGCCGTTCCAGGTCGAGGCCCTCGACGTGCGGGGCCGCGCGGTCCAGATGGGGCCGGAGCTCGACAAGCTCCTCGGTCGCCACGACTACCCGACGCCGGTCGCAAAGCTCGTCGCCGAGGCCATCGTCCTCGTCACGCTGCTCGGCTCGTCGCTGAAGTTCGAAGGCCGGTTCATCCTGCAGACCAAGACCGACGGTCCGGTGAACCTCCTCGTGGTCGATTTCCGGACGCCCGGCGACCTCAGAGCCTACGCTCGCTTCAATGCCGCGATGGTTTCAGCCGCGGAGAAGGAGGGCACGGCGACGCCGGGAAACCTCCTCGGCAAGGGCATGCTGGCGATGACCATCGACCAGGGCGACGACATGGCCCGCTACCAGGGTGTGGTTGCCCTCGAGGGCAATTCCCTCGAGGAGGTCGCGCACACCTATTTCCGCCAATCGGAGCAGATCCCGACCCGTATCCGCCTCGCCGCCGCCGAGCTGATGGTCCGCGAGGAGGGCAAGGCCAAGCGCCACTGGCGCGCCGGCGGCGTCCTCGCCCAGTTCATGCCCGCCGCGCCGGACCGCATGCGGCAGAAGGATCTTCCCGGCGGCGATGCGCCCGAGGGCGCGACCGAGGCCGCGGAGCCGGCCGAGGACGATTCCTGGCTCGAGGCGCAGTCGCTGATGGGCACGATCGAGGACCACGAGCTCCTCGACAATGACGTGCCGGTAGAACGCCTCCTCTATCGCCTGTTCCACGAGCGCGGCGTGCGGGTGTTCGAGCCGACGCCGGTGCACGACAAATGCAACTGCAACGAGGAGCGCATCCGCGGGATGCTGCGCCAGTTCAGCGCCGAGGCGATCGAAGCCAGCGTCGAGGACGGCAAGATCCGAGTGACCTGCGAGTTCTGCGGCAAGCACTATGATTTCGACCCGCAGGAGTTCCGGCATCCGGCGCCGACGGAGGACGCGGGCGAAGCGCCTTCGCCGGACGAGGAAGGCGGTGCGCTGCCGACGGCATCGCGGCCGGACCCGTAGTTGCGTTCACGCTATCGGCGGGATCGGAATCAGGCCACAATCGGCGGGCTGATTTAAAGGCTCCCCCTCACCACGGCATGGCCCGCATGAAGCGATCGGGAACCGCCTCCCAAACCACCGATGCCGATCTCATCATTGTCGGCGCGAGCTTTGCCGGCCTGACCGCGGCGCGCACCGCAGCGATGCGCGGCCTCCGCGTCATTGTCCTCGAAGCCAAGCCCGAGCCCGGCGCCCGCATCCATACCAGCGGCATCCTGGTCCGCGAGGCGATCGAGGAGATCGACATCCCGTCGCAACTCACGCGGCGCGTGCCGGGGGTGCGGCTCTATGCGCCAAACCTCCGGAGCATGGATCTCTTCTCGCCCGGCTATGCCTTCTTTACCACCCGCACCGCCGACCTCATGCGCTGGATGGCGCACGAGGCGGAAGCGGCCGGCGCGACGGTCCTCTGCGGCCAGCGTTTCACGGGCGCGACCCGCGAGAACGGCACCTACGTCATCGAGGGCCTCGGCCTTCGCACGCGCTACCTCGTCGGCGCCGATGGCGCGACCTCGCGCGTTGCCCGCTCGCTCGGGCTTGGCCAGAACAGGCGCCATCTCGTCGGTGTCGAGATCGAGTTCGAGCTGGACGATGCCGTCGACCCGCGCTTCCTCCACTGCTTCGTCGATTCGAAAATCGCGCCCGGCTACATCGCCTGGGCGGCGCCCGGGCCGGACACGATCCAGATCGGCGCGGCGACCACGCGGGGCCGGCGCCCGGACCTCGACGCCTTCCTCGCCCGGACCGAAGGCCTGTTCGGCTGGAGCCGTCTGAAGGAAGTGGGCCGCCGCGGCGGCCTCATCCCCGCCGGCGGACCGGTCGGGCGGACGCATGGCGAAGGCGCGATGCTGATCGGCGATGCCGCCGGCTGGGTCTCGCCGGCCACCGGCGGCGGCATCCGCCTCGCCTTCCGCTGGGGCCGCCGCGCCGCGGCGCTGATCGCGGACCATCTCCAGAGCGGCGGTCCCGATCCCGGCCCGATCCTCGCCCGCGAGGTACCGCATTTCCGGCTGAAGCGCCTCATGCGCGCGGCACTCGACCTCGCGCCGCCCAATGCGATCCTCAACCTCGCGCTGTCGACGCCCCCGATGCGGGCTTTCGCGGAGTGGGTCTATTTCCGCCGCCGCGGTTCGGACATGGACCGGAAAGCCTTCCTCGACTGGCTCGAACGGCAGCCCGACGGCACCGCCGAGCGGCGGGCATTGCCGCCGTCCGGCGAGATCGTCAGTTGAGCTGGCGCTCGGCGTTGGGAACGTCGAGCGAGAAGGCGGGGATGTCGACGGTAAAGGTCTCGCCAGCCTCGGTGCGCATTTCGTAGTGCCCGACCATGATCCCGGACGTCGTCGTCAGCGGGCAGCCGCTGGTGTACTCGAAGCTTTCGCCGGGCTGCAGCACGGGCTGCTCGCCGACGACGCCGGGGCCAACGACCGACTGGTGCCGGCCGAGCGCGTCGGTGATGTGCCACTCCCGCGCTTTGAGCTGCACCACCTCGAGGCCGAGATTCACGATCTCGATCGTGTAGGCCCAGTAGTAGCGCGACTCCCCCGGCGACGAGCGGTCCCCGAGGTAGCTCGGCGTCACCGTGACCCGGATCGATCTCGTTGTTGCTCTGTACATGCGGATGAACGCAACCTGCCTGAGCGGCGATAGAGCAGCCGCCTCCGGCTGACAACAGCCCCCGCGTCCTACCGAGCCTGGTCGAGGGCTGCCGTGATGTCGTCGACGAGGTCGTCGGGGTCCTCGAGGCCGGCCGAAAGACGCAACATGCCGTCACCAATGCCGAGCCGGGCGCGCAGTTCCGCGGAGAGGCGCTGATGCGTCGTCGTCGCCGGATGCGTGATGAGGCTCTTGGCGTCGCCGAGATTGTTGGAGATCGAGATGACCTTCAACGCGTTGGCGACCTTGAAGGCGGCGGCCTTCCCGCCCTTCATCTCGAAGGCGACCATGGTCGACGCGCCGGTCATCTGGCGCTGCGCGAGGTCGTATTGCGGGTGGTCGGTGCGGCCGGGATAGAGCGCCTTGGCCACCGCGGGATGGCCGGCGATGGCGTCGGCGAGCCGGGCCGCATTGGCGGTCTGCGCCGCGACACGGATCGGCAGGGTCTCGACACCCTTCAGGAGGACCCACGCATTGAACGGGCTCATGCTCGGCCCGGTGTGCTTCAGAAAAGTGTGCGCGGTGTCGATGTACTTCGCCGTGCCGAGGACGACGCCGCCGAGACAGCGCCCCTGGCCGTCGATGTGTTTTGTTGCGGAATAGACGACGACGTCGGCGCCAAGCTCGAGCGGTCTCTGCTGCAGCGGAGTCGCGAAGACATTGTCGACGACGAGCAGCGCGCCCGCATCGTGGGCGATGTCGGCGATCGCCGATATGTCGAGGATCTCGAGGGTCGGATTGGTGGGGCTTTCGAGGAAGAACGCCTTGGTGTTCGGCCGCACCGCGGCTTGCCACTGCGCGAGGTCGAGGCCGTCGACGATCGTCGACTGCACGCCGAAGCGCGGCAGGAGGTCCTCGACGATATAGAGGCACGAGCCGAACAGTGCCCGGGCGGCGACGACGTGGTCCCCCGCCTTGAGGAAGGAAAGCAGCGCCGTCGAGACCGCAGCCATGCCCGAGGCTGTCGCCCGCGCATCCTCCGCGCCTTCGAGGAGCGCCATCCGCTCCTCGAACATGCGGACCGTCGGGTTGGCGTAGCGAGAGTAGACAAAGCCGGGATCATCGCCGTTGAACCGCGCCTCGGCGGCTTCGGCGGAGGGGTAGACATAGCCCTGCGTGAGAAACAGCGCCTCGGAGGTCTCGCCGAATTGCGACCGCTCCGTCCCGCCATGCACCAGCACCGTGGCCGGCTTCCACCCGTCAGTCCGCTTCCCCATCGACCTTCTCCTGGCAACAAAAAACCCGGCCGAAATGGGGGCCGGGCTGCTGTCCACCCCGGCCCTTTAGCGACTTGTTTAACGTGGCTGCAAGCCGGCCGGCTCAAATGACCACGATCGAATGGGCGACGCTGTTACGCCCGTTATGCCTTGGCGTCAAATCCCTCCTCCGCTAAGCCTCGCGGCATGCGGGGCGGGAGCCGTTTCATGAACGTAGCGGGCGAGGGCATCCTCCCGGCACAGGAGATCGAGGCGCTGGTGGCTTCCGGCGCCATCGTGATCGGCCGGCCGCTGGACGACGACCAGATCCAGCCCGCGAGCCTCGACCTCCGGGCCGGCGCCGTGGCGATCCGCATTCGCGCAAGTTTCCTCCCGGGCCGGAAGGCGACCGTGCGCGAGCGGCTGGCGAAGCTCACGCTGCACGAGATCGACCTCACGAGAGGCGCCGTCCTCGAGACCGGCTGCGTCTACATCGTGCCGCTGCTGGAGGCGCTCTCGCTGCCGCCCGAAGTCGCCGCGGCGGCGAACCCGAAGTCGTCACCGGGGCGTCTCGACATCTACACCCGCGTCAACACCTACAACGCCCAGGTGTTCGACGGCGTCCCCGCGGGCTACCGTGGCCCCCTCTACCTCGACGTCTCGCCGCGGACGTTCCCGATCGTCCTGCGCACCGGCTCGCGGCTCTCGCAGATCCGCTTCCGGCGCGGCCGCGCCCGGCTCGACGACGCCTCATTGCAGCGGCTCCACAGCGAAACGGCGGTGGTGACCGGCGACGCCCAAATCGACAATGGGCTCGTGCTGTCGATCGACCTCGGCCAGCCCGAGGGCCAGATCGTCGGCTATCGCGCCAAGCGCCATACCGGCGTCATCGACGTCGATGCCCGCGGTGCACAGGAACTTCTCGACTTCTGGGACCCGATCATCGCGCGCGGCGAGCCGGCGCTGATCCTCGACCCCGACCAGTTCTACATCCTCGTGTCACGCGAAGCGGTGCACGTTCCGCCCGACTATGCGGCCGAAATGGTGCCGTTCGACCCGCTGGTTGGCGAGTTCCGGGTCCATTATGCTGGCTTCTTCGATCCCGGCTTCGGCCATTCGGCGACCGGTGGCGGCGGGAGCCGGGCTGTGATGGAAGTGCGGAGCCACGAGGTCCCGTTCATCCTGGAGCATGGGCAGATCGTGTGCCGGCTCGTCTACGAGCGCATGGCGGCGCGGCCGCGCTTCCTCTACGGCTCGGGCATCGGCTCGCACTACCAGGCCCAGGGCCTGAAGCTCTCGAAGCATTTCCGATGACCAACACGGGCCGCCGCGTCGCGCTTCTCCGCGGTATCAATGTCGGCGGCAACGTCAAGGTCGCCATGGCCGAGCTCCGTGCCATGGTCGAAACTCTCGGCTTCACTGAGGCCAAGACCCTGCTCCAGAGCGGCAACCTGATCCTGACCGACCTGAAAGGCCGGTCCTCCGCCGAGATCGAGGCGCTGCTCGAGCGCGAGACGAAGCAAAAACTCGGCGTCGCGCCCGACTACATGGTGCGCACGCCGGCGGAATGGGCAGCCGCCATCGCCGCCAATCCTTTCCCGGACATGGCGAAGGACGACCCGAGCCACCTCCTGGTCTATTTCCTGAAGGGGGCGACCGGACCGGACGAGGAAGCCGTGGCGAGGCTCAACGCGGCGATCGTCGGCCCCGAAAAGGTCGCCGCCATCGGCCGCGAGCTGTTCATCACCTACCCGGCCGGCGTCGGTACCTCGAAGCTCTCGACCAATCTGATCGAGAAGACGCTCGGCAAGCACCGCGGCACCGGCCGCAACTGGAACACGGTCCTGAAGATCGCCGCGCTGCTCGGCTGACGAACCTCTGTGACAGGCTGATACACTTTCGGACAGACCGCTACATGACCAGGCCGTAATCTTCGCGTTAGCTGTCGCCCTGAAGAAGGGTCGGAGATCCGCGATGATCACCGCCGCTGGCGCGTTCCACCGCTTCGGCCTCGGCCCGCGACCCGGGGACCTGGTCCCCGAAGCGGGGGCCTCGCTTCTCGCCGAACTCGACGAGGCCGGCATCACCGAGGTCGGCGATCCGGCGCTCCGCGATGCCCGGATGGCACTCCTCGCGCTGTTCGAAGAACGCGAGGCGCGTCGTCTCGGCCTCGCCCCCGCCCTGCCGCCCGGCGAGCGGCCAAGGCCGGTGACGACGGTCGTCTATCACGAGGAGATCGCCGCCCGCGTCGCCAAGGCCCAGTCGGTCGCCGTCGGCTTCGTCGAGCGTCTCGTGACGTTCTGGACCAACCATTTCGCCATCGAGGGGAGCGCCGGCCAGACGCCGCGCATCCTCCTCGGCGTGTTCGAGCGCGAGGCGATCCGGCCCCATGTCCTCGGCAGCTTCCGTGACATGCTGCACGCCGCGACGAAGCATCCGGCAATGCTCTCCTACCTCGACAACGCGACCTCGATCGGCCCGAACTCGCGCTACGGCCGCGAAAACGGCCGCGGGCTGAACGAGAACCACGCCCGCGAGCTCCTCGAACTGCATACGATCGGCGTGAATGGCGGGTACACGCAGGATGACGTCATTGCGCTGGCGCGGATCCTGACCGGCTGGGGATTTGTCGCCGCAACCGATGGCCCGGCGCCGATGGGCTCGTTCTACTTCCGCCGCATCGCCCACGAACCCGGGGACCACGTCGTCCGCGGCGTGACCTACCCGGCGGGCGGCGTCGAGCAGGGCGAGGCGGTTCTCGACGCGCTCGCGGCCGACCCGGCGACGGCCCGCCACATCGCCGCAAAGCTCGTCCGACACTTTCTCGCCGAAGACTCACCGGCGCTGGTCGACCGCCTTGCGACGACCTTCGCCGAAACCGGCGGCGACCTCAAAGCCATCGCGATCGCCCTCGTCCGGTCCGACGAGGCGTGGGGCGAACCGACCAAGCTGAAGCTGCCGCAGGAATATGTCTGGTCGGCGATCCGCGCGCTCGGCGTCACGCCCCGTCCGTTCGACGTGGTCCAGGCGACGACCGCGCTTGGCCAGCAACTCTGGTATCCGCCCTCGCCCGAGGGCTTTCCCGACGAGGCCGAGAACTGGCTGGCCCCTGACGCCCTGACGGCGCGGCTGGACATGGCGGAGGTTCTGGCGGCGCGGGCGGCCGTCGACGTCCCACCGCCCGAATTGCTGCCGCTCGTCCTCGGCCCCGACGTCTCGCTCGACACGACGATTGCGGTCCAGCGTGCCGAGTCGACGACCCAGGCGCTGGCGCTGCTCCTGATGAGCCCCGAGTTCCAGAGGAGATAGGCCGATGACCTTCCTCATCAGGCCCGCCCGCCTTCCGCTCAGCCGCCGCACGTTCCTCGCGGCCACCGGCAGCGTCGTTGCGTGGGCCGGCCTGCCGCGCGTGGCGTCCGCTGCATCGCGCGACCCGCGTCTCGTCGTCGTCATCCTCCGCGGCGCGCTGGACGGCCTCGCAGCCGTCCCTCCGATCGGCGACCCGGACTATGCCGCCCTCCGCGGCGACCTTGCAGTCGGCGCCAGCGGTCGCGAGGCCGCTCTGCCCCTCGACGGCTTCTTCGCCCTCAACGATGCGATGCCGAACCTCCATCGGCGGTACCATGAAGGCGACGCGCTGATCGTGCATGCGACGGCGACCGGCTATCGCGAGCGCTCCCATTTCGACGGCCAGGACGTCCTCGAGAACGGCATGCCAGCACCGGGCGCCGAGCGCACGGGCTGGCTGAATCGCGCCGTCGCAGCGCTGCCGACCGAGGGGCGCATCGCACCGGCGTCGGGGCTCGCGATCAGCCCCACGGTGCCGCTGATCCTCCGCGGTGCCGCGCCGGTGGTCACCTGGATGCCGCCGGATTTCCGGCCGGCGCGGAGCGATACGGTCCAGCGCCTCCTCGATCTCTACGCGCTGCAGGACCCGGAGCTGGCCCGCGTCTTTGCGGCCGGCATCGACATCGATGCGATGGCAATGGGCGGCATGGCGGGCGGCGATGCCGACGCCTTCAACGAGATCGCGGACGGCGCGGCGAAGCTTCTGGTCGAGCCGGAGGGGCCGCGGATCGCGGTGCTCAGCTACAATGGCTGGGACACCCACACCAACGAGGGCGTGGAGGAAGGCCGGCTCGCCGACCTCCTGGTTGCTCTCGACGGCGCGCTCGAAACCCTTGCGACCGGCATCGCCGACATCTGGAGCGATACCGTCATCGCCGTCGTGACCGAGTTCGGACGCACGGCGGCCGGCAACGGCAATGACGGAACCGACCACGGGACGGCAACCACGGCCTTCCTGCTCGGCGGAGCCGTCGCCGGCGGGCGGGTCATCGCCGACTGGCCGGGGGTCCGCGCCGACCAGCTCTATGAAGGCCGCGACCTCTATCCGACGACCGACCTGCGCGCGGTGCTGAAGGGCGTCCTTCGCGACCATCTTGGCCTGTCGGAGCCGGTTCTCTACACGTCCGTCTTCCCCGACAGCATCGGCATCCGGCCGATCGACGGGCTGATCGCCTGAGGATCCCTTGGCCTACTGCCCGGACTGCGGCGCGGCGCTCGGCGATGCCGAGACCTGCAACGACCTCTTCAACCGCATGCTGGCGCTGGAGTGGGAGGTGATGGCGTATCTCGGCGGCAGCGTGCCGCCGGAGAAGTTCCCGGAGACTCCAGGCGGGGCCGACGGCCTCAATGCGCATTTCTACGCGGTCGGCACCTACCAGCTCCAGCACCCGGACCGGCTCGAGGTCGCGATGATCCACGGCCTCCGCGACGAAATCGGCGCGATGCTCGCCGGCACCACGACCATCGCCGAGACGCGGCTCCGCCACCGCCGCCAGTTTGACGGACCGCAGCGCGTCCGCCGCCGCGAGACCGGGCGCGACCCGGCGCTCGGCCCATGGCCGGACCGCTGGCCGACGACGGTCGCGGACATCTGCGTCGTTGCGGTCGAGGACTATGTCGGTGCGGTCCGCCGGTGGGCCGAGACGAGCCTCTACGCCATTCGCGCGGTGCGCGGAAAGGACTGACGCCCGGCGATTGCGGCGGGGGCCAAGGCCGACTATCGTCCGGCCGGCGTGCGGGTGTAGCTCAATGGTAGAGCCGCAGCTTCCCAAGCTGATGACGAGGGTTCGATTCCCTTCACCCGCTCCAAAACCACCAGAGTCCGCTTGGCAGTCATCGGACGGATTTTTCGAACGATCTCACCGTTGACGCATGGGGTCTGGTCCCCATCGTCTCCCTCTTCAGCCGATGTCTCTCCCCGCGCGCTGGAAGCTCCCGATACCGCCGAAGGCGGTCGTTTTCGATATAGACGGCCTCCTCGTAGATACCGAGACGGTCTTTCGCGACGCCATGATCGGCGCCGCCTTTCGATCTCGGGCAAGTCCCGCGGAGAGAAATAGGCTCATGTAATTTACTGCACTACCAGCAGCCCCCTGAGACGAGACGCAACCATGGCGAAGACGACGGAGGTGTCGCCGCACGCTCCCCGCACGCTCATCCTCCTCGCGACCATCATCGCGTCGTCGATGGGTTTCATCGACGCCAATGTGGTCACCGTCGCGCTCCCGACCATCCAGGAGCAGCTCGGCGCGGAATTCGCCGCCGTCCAGTGGGTGCTGAACGGCTACGTCCTGATGCTCGCGGCGCTGATCGTGGTCGCCGGCAGCCTCGGCGACATCTACGGCCGGCGCCGGATCTTCCTTGCCGGGATCATCGTCTTCGTCGCTGCGTCGATCGCCTGCGCCCTCGCGCCAAGCATCGGATTCCTGATCGGAGCACGCGTCGTCCAGGGTTTTGGGGCCGCACTCCTAATCCCGCAGAGCCTCGCGATCATCAGCGCCAGCTTCCCGAAGGAGATTCGCGGCCGGGCGATCGGCACCTGGGCCGCGATCTCGGCGGCGATGACGGCCCTCGGGCCGCCCGCGGGCGGCTTCCTGGTCGACCGGCTGGACTGGCCGGTGGTGTTCTGGATCAACGTCCCGCTCGGCCTCCTTGCGATCTTCCTGACCGCGAGGTTCGTCCCCGAGAGCCGCAATCCCGACGCGGTGCGGACCATCGACTGGACGGGCTCCTTCCTCGCGATCGTCGGCTTCGGCGCCCTGACCTACGGGCTGAGCGCGTTCTCCGACGGGTTCGAGAATGTCCGCGCCGCGGCCTACATCGCGATCGGCATCGGCGTTGCCGCCATCGCCGCCTTCGCGTTTGCCGAAGCACGGGTCCGCAACCCGCTGGTCCCGCCGGCGCTGTTCCACTCGCCGGTGTTCACGGGCGCGAACATCCTGACCGTGCTGCTCTATGGCTGCCTCGCCGCGATCATCTTCCTCCTGCCGTACCAGCTCGGCGTGCGGCGCGGGATGTCGACCGGCGTGATCGGCCTCACGATGATGCCGATCGGCGTCATCATCGCGGTTGCGTCGCGGTTCACCGGAGGACTGTCCGATCGGATCGGGCCGCGGCCGTTCCTGATCGTCGGCCCGCTCCTTGTCGCGGCCGCCTGCGCGGTCTTCGCGCTCAACGTCGAGGCCTTCTGGCTCGGGATCATGGTCCCGGTGCTCCTCCTGTCCTTCGGCATGGCCATCGTGGTCTCGCCGCTGACCACCGCCGTCATGAATTCGGTGTCCGAAGGGCGGTCCGGCGCCGCGTCCGGCGTCAACAACGCCGCCAGCCGGGTCGGCGGCCTCCTTGCGGTCGCCATTTTCGGGGCCTTGGCGAGCATCGTGTTCCTCGCCAACGCCCCGGAGGGCGCCGAGCGCTTCGGCGTGCTGCCGGAGGCGGCGGAAGTGAGCCGCCCGGCCTTCGACGCGGCGTTCGACGCCGCCTACGGCGTCGCCATGTGGCTCGCGGCCGCTTCGGCGGCGCTCGCCGCAGTCGCGACCGCTATCTTCATCCGCTCGGAGCAACCCGCGCGCTAACGTCGCCCACCCCTCCGGGGACTCGCATCGGCAACCCGATCGCGGCAAATGTGCCGCTGCCGGCGTTCCGTCGGCAGACCTTCACCTTTCGAGGATCCGCGGATGACGGTTTCGAACCGCGGCCGGCAGCGTGTTCTGTCGCTGATCGGTCCCCTGACGTCGCATGCTCCGCTCTACGGCTTCGGCGTCGCGGCGCTCGCCATCCTGGTCACCGGCGGCATCAGCCGGCTGGTCCTGGGCGACGAATTGATCGTGCCGCTCCTCGCCTCGATGGGATCGTCCGCGGTGCTCCTCTTCATCGTGCCGTCGAGCCCGATGGCGCAGCCCTGGGCGCTGGTCGGCGGCAACCTCCTTGCTGCGCTCTCCGGCCTCGTCGCCAGCCTGGTCGCCGATCCGATTCTCGGCTGCGCCATCGCGCTGGGCCTCTCGATCGGCCTGATGGGGCTCCTCCGCTGCGTCCACCCGCCGAGCGCCGCGCTGGGGATGACGATCGTCCTCAACAGCGCGCGCTTCGACGAAGCCGGCATCGGCTTCCTCCTCGCGCTCCTCCTCCTCAACACGTCGCTGCTCCTGGTCCTCGCGACGCTGTTCCACAATCTCATCCTGCGCCGTCCCTATCCGCACCGGCCGCCCCCGGCGAACATCCACGGCACCGACGACCCCATCCCGACGCAGCGCGGCGGCGTGACCCATGAGGACATCGATACGGCGCTAAGACAGTTCCCCGAGGCGCTCGACGTGAACCCGGTCGATGTCGAGGAGCTCATCGAACGCGCCGAGGCCCGGGCCTATCAGCGGCGGACCGGCGATCTCCGGGCCGCCGACATCATGTCCCGCGACGTCGCCAGCGTGGCCCCGACGGCCGGCCTTCGGACCGCGTACGACATCATGCGCGAGCACAGGGTCACAGCCCTTCCGGTGGTCGAGAACGGCCGGGTCATCGGGGTCCTCACCGCTTCCGACGTCATCGACCGGCTCCCGCCACCGGATGCGGAGGATATCGGCGTTCGCGCCGCGATGCGGAAGCCGGCTCCCGCCAGACTCGATACCCCGGTTGCCGATCTCGTGCCGGCGCTCTCGGACGCCGACGTCCATCTCATGCCGGTAGTCGACATCGGCGATCGCCTCCTCGGGGTCGTCACGCAATCGGACCTCGTGGCGGCGCTATACCGGGCCGCAGCGGGACCATCTGGCCCCGAAGCCACGCGGCCGGGCTGAGCACCTTCCCGTGCAGGCCTTGTGCGGAGCGGCGGCGTGAAGGATGGTCGCACGCGTTGGGGGAACGCGGCGAGAGAGGATCAATGAGCCCTGCGCGTTTGTTGAGTGCAGCCGGAGCGAGCGCGCTCCTGCTCGCCGCCGGCCAGGCGGCGGCCATCGAGTTCAACGATCTCGACCTGCCGAGGCCCGAGGGCGTGGCCGGCCTCATGTATGACGACCGCCTCTGCTTTCCCGAAACCTGGCTTGCCTTCGAAGGCATCAACATGCTCGGGACGACCTCGCCCGAGCGCCTCTGGCTGCTCCCGCTGGCGCTCATCGGCGAAGCGGTCGAGGCCGGCGGCGATCCGCCGCCCGCGGTCATCGCCGACCAGATGCGCGCCGCCTTTCTCGAGGACCCGGCCGAGGTGGCGCGGGCGAACGTCGAGTTCGGCGTGGTCCAGACCGAGGGCTATCTGACGTTCCTCGACTGCATCAAGGCCGTGGATCCCGCCGTCTACCAGCTCTATCGCGACGTCGATGCCGGCACGGCGACCGACATCGAGGGCACCGTGCGACGCTTCACGCTGGCGGAAGGCGACCGTCAGGAAGAGCTCGCGGCCGAGCTCGGCGAGGGCGGCGCAGCGGCTGCCGTGGCGATGATCCCGGTGCTCGCGGACCCGGCCTTCCGCGGACCCGATCAGACCAGCGCGCTCCTCCTGATCGTCCGCGCCTTCGGCCGGATCGGTCCCGATGCCGCCCCCGCGGCGACGGAGCTGGTGACGCTTCTCGGCGATGCCCGCGGTCCGCTGCGCGCCGCAGTCCGCCAGAGCCTCACGCGCATCGGGCCGGCCGCGGTGCCGGCCATCATCACGGCGCTGACGGCGGAGGCCGCCAATGCGCGGTTCGATGCTGCGCTGGTGTTGTCGATGATCGATCCGCCGCCGGTAGAAGCCGTGCCGGCGCTGCAGCCGCTGCTCAATGATCCCGATGAGAACGTGCGGGAGATCGCGCAGCGCGCGCTCGACCGGATCGCGCCGCCGCCGCCGCCTGCTCCGGAGCCTGTCGCGCCGGCAGCCGCGCCCGAAGCGGCTCCGGCGCCAGCGCCTACTCCGCCATAGCCCGCGCGGCGGCAGTCGCAGCGGGCCGCAGGCGTCGCGACGGCTTCCGGGCCCTGGGGCGCTCCGGCGACCGCGGGGCCCGGCCGATCGACACGTAAGTGACGCCGGCTTCGGCCATGTGGTCCGGCCGATAGAGATTGCGGAGATCGACCACGATCGGCTCCGCCATCTCGGTCACGAAGGTCTCCGGCGCGAGCGTCCGGAACTCGTCCCAATCGGTGACGATCACGGCGACGTCGGCATCGTGGAGCGCCTGCTGCGCCGAGGCCGCCCACGATACCTCGTCGAAGGTCGGGATCTGCCGCGCCTGCTCCTCGCCCTTCGGGTCGAAGGCGACGATCTCGGCACCGAAATCGAGGAGGCGCCTGGCGATCGGAATACTCGGCGAATCGCGCATGTCGTCGGTATTCGGCTTGAAGGTGACGCCGAGCATGGCAACCCGCTTGCCGGCGATGGAGCCGCCGCAGGCATCGACCACCCGGTTCGCCATCAGCCGCTTCCGGCGGTCGTTCACCGCCACCACGGTATCGACGATGCTGAGCGACGAGTTGATCGCCTCGCCATTGCGGACCAGCGCGAGCGTGTCCTTCGGGAAGCAGGAGCCGCCATAGCCCGGGCCGGCCTTGAGGAAGGCCGGGCCGATGCGCGGATCAAGGCCGATCGCAGCGGCGACGTCGTCGACCGCGGCACCGGTCTTCTCGCAGAAATCGGCGATCTCGTTGATGAAGGCGACCTTCATGGCGAGAAAGGCGTTGGCGGCATATTTGGTGAGCTCGGCCGAGCGGCGCGCCATCACGACATAGGGCGAGCCGGCGTCGATGATCGGTGCATAGGCCTCGCGCAACGCATCGGCGGCGACCTTGGAATCGGTGCCGACGACGACGCGGGAGGGCTGCATGAAGTCCCGGATCGCGTCGCCTTCCTTCAGGAATTCCGGGCAGGACACCACCTCGACATCCGGGCGCAGCGCCGCGAGGCGCTTCTGTATGCGGTCGCCGGTTCCGACCGGGACCGTCGACTTGCTGACGACGATGGCGTCGCCCGCCAGATGCGGCGCGATGGCGTCCACGGCGGCGAAGATGTGGCGAAGATCGGCTTCGCCATCCTCGCCGCGCGACGGCGTACCGACGGCGAGGAACACCAGCCGGGCGTCGCTCAGCCGGTCGGCGAGATCGTCGGTGAAGCAAAGCCGTCCGTTGGCGACGTTGGTCTCGACCAGTTCGGCGAGGCCCGGCTCATGGATCGGCAGGATGCCCTTCTTGAGGCCGGCGATCTTCGCCTTGTCGATGTCGGCGCACACGACGTCATGACCGATATCCGCAAAGCAGGTGCCGGACACGAGGCCGACATAGCCGGTGCCGATGATCTGGATACGCATGCGGGATGCCGCTCCGTATGGAAGCCCTTCGATCGGCCCCGGCCCAGACACCGATCCTGGAGGATGCTACACGTCCCGCCGAAACGGTCGACCCGACAGTGCTGACAGGTGCGCGGCCGTGCCGCGCTCCTGACTGTCTTTCCGGCTAAGCAGCCGATCGCGTGCCGCGAAGCCCGGCCTCGTTGGCGAGGAACCACGCGTAGGTGGCGCGCACGCCTTCGGACAGCCCGATCCTCGGCTGCCAGCCCAGGGCGCGGAGCCTGGTCCCGTCCATCAGCTTGCGCGGCGTCCCGTCGGGCTTGGTGGTGTCGAAGAGGAAATCGCCCTCGAAGCCCACAACGTCGGCGATCAGCCGCGCAAGGTCACGAATCGCGATGTCCGTCCCGGTGCCGACGTTGACATGCTGGTCGCCAGAATAGGCCTTGAGGAGAAAGACGATCGCGTCCGCGCAGTCATCGACATGGAGGAACTCGCGCCGCGGCGTCCCCGTTCCCCAGATCTCGAGGCTGCCGCGTCCCTCGACCTTGGCCATGTGCGTGCGCCGCATCAGCGCGGGGAGGACGTGGGAGGAGGTCAGGTCGAAATTGTCGTTGGGGCCGTAGAGATTGGTCGGCATGGCCGAGATGAAGTCGCGGCCGTGCTGCTTCCGGTAGGCCTGGCACATCTTGATGCCGGCGATCTTGGCGATCGCGTACCACTGGTTGGTCGGCTCGAGCGGGCCGGTGAGGAGCGCCTCCTCCCGCATCGGCTGGTCGGCGTCGCGCGGATAGATGCAGGACGAGCCGAGGAACACCAGCTTCGCCACCTCGGTCCGATGGGCGGCGTGGATCAGGTTCGTCTCGATCACGAGGTTGTCGTAGATGAAATCGGCCGGGCGGCTGTCATTGGCCAGGATCCCGCCGACGGTCGCCGCCGCGATCACCATCACATCCGGCCGGTTCGCGTCCATCCAGCGGTCGACGCTTTGCTGGCTCCGAAGGTCGAGCACCGAGCGGTCCGCGACGAGGATGTCGCAATCCTCGGTCGAAAGGCGCCGGACCACCGCGCTGCCGACCATCCCCTTGTGCCCGGCCACGAAGACCCTGCGGCCACTGAGGTTGAACATCCGCCTATCCTCATTGCGAAGCACGCCGGAGTCTCCCGCCCCGATTGGAGGAGCCGGCCCGAACCGTGTCAATCGCCGCAGGGACGGCGGCCTTGTCTCCCTCGCATCGCTACCGGGCAGCCGCTAGAATGGCGAAATGGCGGCAGAACTGGTTTCTTCATCGGGCGGGCCCGCAGGCGGAGGCGCGCCGGGGACGGGCGAACGCCAGGTCCGCATCTTCATCTCGTCGCCCTATGACGCGCATTTCGAGCGGATGCGCGTCGATCGGGTCGTGGAGCGGCTGAACGGCGAGTTCGCCGGCGTCGCGCGCCTCGAAACGGTCCGCTGGGAACGCGAGTTCTACAAGGCTCACGCCACCTTCCAGGCCCAGATTCCGGAAGCCGCCGACTGCGACGTCGTCATCGGCATCCTCCGCCACCGCCTCGGCACCGACCTTCCCGACGAATTCCCCAAGATGGCGGACGGCGAGCCTTATCCCAGCGGCACGGCGTACGAGATCCTGACCGCGATGGAGTCCGGCGGCCGGCGCGGCACGCCCGACCTCTACGTCTTCCGCTTCCCCGATCCGCCGACGGTCAAGCTCGACGACGTCGAGAACAACGCCCAGGTCAGCGAGCAATGGCAGCGGCTGAAGGGGTTCTTCGCGCGCTGGTTCCTGACCCCGAAGGGCCAGTTCAAGGCGAGCTACCACGAGTTCCACACCACTGACGAGTTCGAGGCGCAGGTCGACGGGCTCCTCCGGAAATGGCTCGAGGACAAGATCCTGAAGGGCCGGCCGGTGGTTTGGCCGATCGAGACCAAGGGCTCGCCGTTCCGGGGCTTGGCGGCATTCGGTGCGCGGCATGCGACGGTCTTCTTCGGCCGGAGCCGCGACATCGCGCGGTCGGTCGATGCCCTCAAGGACGCGGCGCAGCGCGGGGCGCCGTTCCTCCTCGTCGTCGGCGCCAGCGGATCGGGCAAGTCCTCGCTGGTGAAGGCCGGTCTCGTGCCGAGGCTGACCACCCCGGGCGTTGTGGCCTCGGTCGACATCTGGCGAACGGTGCTGCTTCGCCCCGGCGAAGGCTCCGAGGACCCGATCGCGGCCCTCGCGGCACGGCTGTTCGACGGCCCGGATGCCGTCGAGGAGGATGACAAGGGCCGGCCCTTCGCCCTGCCCGAGCTCCGCGACGGCGACCACGGCACGCCCGAACGCCTCGCGGCGCTCCTCGGTCACGCCGATGAGGCCGCCATCGCCCCGATCGTTGCCGCGCTCGACAAGGCCGCGCGGGCCGAAGGCGTTGCGAGCGGCCATGACCGCCCGCTCCGCGCCGATCTTCTTCTCGTCGCCGATCAACTCGACGCCCTGTTCGGACCCAACGTCTTGGACGACGCGCGCCACCGCTTCACGCGGCTCCTCTCGTCGCTCGTCGCGACCGGACGGGTGTGGGTGGTCGCGACGCTGCGCGCCGACCTCTATGACCGCTTCCTCAAGGACGGGTGGCTCCTCGACCTCAAGACCCGCGGCGCGACCTACGACCTCAGCCCGCCCGGACCCGCCGAGCTCGCAGAGATCGTCCGCAAACCTGCGGCTGCCGCCGATCTCTTCTTCGACATCGAGCCCGGGTCCGGCCAGGGGCTGGACGAGCGCCTCCTCTTGGACGCGGACCGGCCCGACATGCTGCCATTGCTGCAGTTCACGCTCGACCAGCTCTTCGAGTGGCGGAAGACCGTCGACGGCCGGATGCTCCTCACCTTCGACGCCTACAACGCCCTTGGCGGCCTCGCCGGGGCGGTCGACCGCCAGGCCGAACGGTCCATTGAGTCCCTGGGCAGCGCCGAACTTGAGCGGCTGCCGCGGCTGCTCCGCCAGCTCGCGGAGCCCGGCCGTGACGAAGGCGGCCTGTCGATCCGGGCCGTGCCCCTGTCCGAGGCGGCCCATGACCCGACCGCGGAGAGGCTCGTCGACGCCCTCGTCGACGCCCGCATCCTCCTGTCCTTCCGCGAAGGCGGCACCACCGTCGTCAAGCTCGCCCATCAGCGCGTCCTCGAGAACTGGACGCGGGCGAAGGACATCGTCGCCGCCAATGTCGGCTTCTACCGGATCCGCGGCGAGGTCGAGGACCAGCGCCAGCGCTGGCAGGCCAGCGGCCGGAAACCCGATCTCCTCTTGGCGCCGGGGATACCGCTCGCCGAGGCCGAGACGATCCTGCGCGGCTACGCCGACGAGCTTTCCCCCGAAACCCGCGGTTTTATTGCACTCTCGGGCCGGCGTGCCCGCACGCGGCAGCGCATCCTCGCGATCGCGGCCGCCGTCTTCGCGGTGATCGCCGCGGTCGCGGTCTGGCAGACCATCGTCGCGGTGAACCGGCAGGCCGAAATGGTCGCAGAGCGCGACCGGGCCGAGGCGAATTTCGCGGCGGCGAAGGACGCCGTCGGCACGCTGACCTTCGACGTCGTGCAGGGGCTCCGCGGCATCGCGGGCATCCAGGTCGAGAGCGTCGCAGCGATCCTCGATCGCGTCCGCGTCGCCATGGACCGGCTGACCTCGGCGAGCCCGAACGACCCCGACCTCGTCTATATGCGCGCAGCGATGATGTCGGAGTTCGCGGCCGCTTATTTCGCCCAAGGCGACACCGCTGCGGCGCTCGCCGCCGCCGCCGAAAGCGTGGCCCTGGCCCGCGAGCTTGTCGCCGCCGATCCCGCCGATGCCAACCGGCGCCGCAACCTTGCAATCGCGCTCCACCGGCAGGGGTCGCTGATGTACACCGTGGGCGAGATCGCGGCCTCTGCGGCTCCCGGGGACGAGGCGCTCGCGATCCTTCAGGACCTCGCAGCGGCCAGCCCCGAAGATGCCAGCCTCCAGGCCGACGTCCTCTCCGTCCTCGACCTCGTCGGCAGCGTCTATCTCCAGCGCGGCGATCTCGCGGCCGCCGCCGCCGTCTTCGAGCTGAGTGTCGCGACCGGACGTGGCCTGCTCGCGGCGAGGCCCGATGACGACGACAGCCGCCGCACCCTCTCGGTGGCCCTCAACAAGCTCGGCGACGTCCGGCTCGCAATGGACGACGCCGCGGGCGCGCGGGTCGCCTATGACGAGGGCCTCGCCATCGCGCGAGAGCTCGCCGACCGCGACCCGACCAACACCCTCTGGCTCCGGGACGTGGCGGTTCACCTAACCAATCTCGGTGACCTGACGCGCGCGATCGGCGAGAACGACACCGCCCTTTCGCGTTACGAGGAGGCGCTCGAGATCAACCAGCGGCTCGCGCGGCTCGACCCCGCCAACATCGAGCTGCAGCGCGACGCCACGATCGCGCTCGGCGGCATCGGCGACGTCAACCTCGCCCGCGGCGACTTCGCAGCCGCAATCGAGGCCTTCGAGGCGACGCTGACGATCTCGCGGGACCTTGCGGCCGTCGATCCCACGAACCTCTCCCGGCAGCGCGACATCTCGGTCGCGCTCGACCGGCTCGGCGATGCCTATGTCGCCGCCGGCGACCTCGCGGGCGCTCGCGCTCCCTATGAGGAGGGCTTGGCGATTGCGCGTACTCTCGCGGCCGCCGAGCCCGAGAACGCGACGCGCCAGACGGATCTCATCATCAGCCTCTACAAGATCGCGGCCGTCAGCGAGGGTGACGAACGGGTCGCAGCGGCGGAGGAAGGCATGGCCATCCTCGCTGACCTTGAAGCGGCGGGCCGGCTCGCTCCGGGCCAGGTCGACTGGGTCGGTTTCTTCCAAACCCTCCTCGCACCCGCCGCTCCCTGAGCCGGGAGCCGGAGGAGCTCCAGGAGATAAGCCCGCCGATGCCCCATTGACGACAAATCGTCGCAGGGGGAGAATTGCCGGCAAGCCACGCTGCGGAGGGGACGCTGTCCGCGACCTGCAGGTCCGTGGCGGTCGTGGAACCGCAGCAACCAGCAATCCCATCCAGAATCAGACGATGGTGGGGCTCGACCCCAAGGGAGGGTGTATGTCCGCATTCCTGAATTCGCCGAAGCGGCGCCTCGGCGCCGTCGTCTTCGCCGTCGCAGCCGGGTTGTCGGCCGGCGCATCGGCCCAGAATTTCACCGCCGACTTCGCAGCCATGGAGGCGCTTCGCGACCTCGCCGCGCAGGGGACCGGCAAGATCGCCGTCCTCCTCCCGGAGACGACCACCTCGGCCCGCTACGTCGCCTTCGACGAGCCCTATATCCGCCGCGCCTTCGAGGCGGCCGGGCTGACCGCCGACGACTACATCATCACCAATGCCGGCGGCGACGAGGCCACCGAGCTCACCCAGGCCCAGGCGGCCATCGCCGACGGCGCGACCGTCCTCATCGTCGACCCGATCTCCTCCGGCGTCGGCGTCGCGATCCAGAACTACGCCGCCCAGTTCAACGTCCCGGTCATCGACTATGACCGCCTGACGCTGGGCGGCAGCCGGGCCTACTATGTCAGCTTCGACAACGTCGCCGTCGGCCGCCTGATCGGCGAAGGCATCAACCAGTGCATCCAGGACTGGGGCGTTCAGAATCCCAACATCCTCGTGATGCGCGGCGCCGCCACCGACAACAACGCCACGCTCTTTGCGCAGGGCTACCTCGAAGTCCTGCAGCCGCTGTTCGACGCCGGCACCTACACCAATGCCGGCGAACCGGCGGGCACGTGGGATCCCGCCGAGGCGCGGACCACCTTCGAGCAGCAGTTCACCGCCAACAACGCGATCAACGCGGTGGTGACGCCGAACGACGACAACGCCAACGCCGTCATCGCCTATCTCAAGAACCTCGGCGTCCCGCCGACGACGTTCCCGACCACCGGCCAGGACGCCACGCTGACAGGCCTCCAGAACGTGCTCACCGGCTATCAGTGCGGCACGGTCTACAAGGCGATCTACCTCGAGGCCCAGGCGGCCGTGGCCCTCGCCCTCTACCTCCGTGCCGGCCAGGAGCCGCCCGCGGATCTCGTCAACGGGACGACGATGGACGGCGACACCCCGGTGCCGTCGGTCCTCCTGACGCCGATCTGGGTCAATGCCGACAATCTCGCCGAGACGGTGGTGGCCGACAATTTCGTGCCAGCCGCACAGCTCTGCGCGGGTGACGTCGCGGCGGCCTGCACGGCCGCGGGCATTGCGCCCTAGCGTGAAAGGTGGCGGCGGGCATGGATGAATCGACGCCCGCCGCCGCGCTCCTCAGCCTGCGCGGCGTCGAAAAGCACTTCGGCGCCGTGCGGGCCCTCGTCGGGGTCGATCTCGACGTTCCCGCCGGCACTGTGACAGCCCTTGTCGGCGACAATGGCGCCGGCAAGACCGTGCTCACCAAATGCATCGGCGGCATCCACGAGCCCGACGGCGGCGAGATCCGCTGGGCGGGGCGGCCGGTGCGCATCAGGAACCCGCGCGACGCGGCCGAGCTCGGGATCGAGATCGTCTACCAGGACCTCGCGCTCTGCGACAATCTCGATGTCGTCGAGAACATGTTCCTCGGCCGCGAGCGCCTCCGCTTCGGCGTCGTTCTCGACGAGGACGCCATGGAAGCCGCCGCCGCGACGACGCTAGAAAGCCTCAACGTCACCACGGTCCGCTCGGTGAGGATGCCGGTCGCCTCGCTCTCTGGCGGCCAGCGCCAGTCCGTCGCCGTCGCCAAGGCCGTGATGTGGAACTCGCGGCTCGTCATCCTCGACGAGCCTACGGCGGCACTCGGCGTCGCGCAGACCCGGCAGGTGCTCGCCCTCGTCCGGCGGCTGGCCGACAATGGCCTTGCCGTCATCATGATCTCGCACAATCTGGTCGACGTCTTCGCCGTGGCCGACCGGATCGCCGTGCTCCGCCTCGGACGGATCGTGGCGGCCGCGCCGACCGCCGACTTCGACGCCCAGCTCGTCGTGGAGCTGATGACCACCGGCCGCTCCGACCGCTACGCCATGCCGGCGCCCGCACCATGAACGACGAAGCGCCGGCCAGGGTCGATCCGATCCCGGGCGAACGGCTGATGCCGCCGCCGCCGAAGACCCTCGCCGATCATGGCCGCGTCGTCTGGACGCGGATCCGCGCCGGGCAGAGCGGCGTGCTCCCGGTCCTGATCGGCCTCGTCCTCATCGCCATCTTCTTCCAGACCCAGAACGCGCGGTTCCTCTCGGCCGGCAACCTCGTCAACCTCCTCGTCCAGGGCTCGGTGTTCATGCTGATCGGGATGGGGCAGGTCTATGTCCTCATCCTCGGCGAGATCGACCTCTCGCTCGGGTTCGTCGCCGGCATCGCCGCCACCGTGATGACCCTCCTGGTCCAGCCCCTGACCGGCTGGGACTGGTGGACCGCGATCCTCGCCGCGCTTGCGGTGGCGACACTGCTCGGCCTCTTCCAGGGCGTCCTCGTCACGCGGTTGCGGCTGCCGTCCTTCGTCGTGACGCTGGCCGGTCTCCTCGGCTTCCAGGGGGTGATGATCCAGCTCCTCGGCGAAGGCGGGACGATTCCGATCCAGGACCGGACGATCAACAACCTCGCCAACGGTACGCTCAATCCGGCGACCGGCTGGGTCCTGGTTGCGGCGGTGGTCGCGATCTTCGCGCTCATCACGATCTTCCGCGACCGCCAGCGCCGGCGGCGCGGCCTCACCGTTGCGCCCGAAGCGATCACCTATCTCAAGATCGCCGTGGCGGCGCTCGCCGGAATCGTGCTGGTCCTCCTCTGCAACTCCAACCGCGGGATTCCGGCCTTTCCGCTGCGCGGCATGCCGTGGGTCTTCCCGATCGTCTTCGCGGTGCTCCTTGCTTCGACCTTCCTGCTCGGACGGACCCGCTTCGGGCGATCGATCTACGCCATCGGCGGCAATGCCGAGGCGGCGCGGCGCGCCGGCATCAGCCTCGCCGGCGTGCGGACGGCGGCGTTTACCATCGCGGCCTTCATCGCCGGCATCGGCGGCATCATCTACGCCTCCCGCCTCAACTCGATCTCGACGAGCTTCGAGGGCGGAACGATCGTCCTTTATGTCGTCGCGACCGCCGTGATCGGCGGCACCAGCCTCTTCGGCGGCCGCGGCAGCCCGCTCCACGCCATCCTCGGCGGCATCGTCATCGCGGCTATCGTCAACGGCATGGCCCTTCTCGGCTACAGCGCCGCGATCCAGCTCATGGCGACGGCGGTGGTGCTCCTCGCCGCGATCACCGTGGACGTCGTCGTGCGGCGCCGCGGCGGGACGGCGCGGTAGGTCACGCCGAACCAGATGGTGGAGGTCGGAAATGTCCGGCTTCGACTCTCTGGGTGGTCGAAGTCGGAAACATCCGACTCGACTATGGTTCGACCATTTCCTTGGCGTAGAGCGCGGACCATTCCGCGACTTCGTCGAGCGTGATCCGGCCGACATCCTCGCCCAGCCGAATCGCATCGACGATGCGAAAGCGCCCGTCCGGGCGAGCGGCGCGCGCCTTCAGCTCATCGGCCCGCTGCAGCAATCCTTCGAGGATCGCGATCATCCGCTCCGAGCGGTCGGCGAGCCTCGCGCATTCGGACTGGAAGCGGATGCCGTTGAGGCTGGCGACCGCAGCCGGGAGGATGGCCGCGACGAACAGGAGCCACGGCGCGGCCTTGTGGGCGGCTTTCGCCACCTCGTAGGGCAGGATGTGAAGGCCGTCGGCGAGGAGGAGCAAAAGATCGATCGCGACGACGGCGATGACCGTGATGCTCAGCAGGTTGGCGGCGCGCTCCAGCCAGCGGCTCATGCCGGCCATCAGCGCGGCATTGCGCCGATGATAGTCGATCTGCTTCCCGATCCAGCGCGTCCGGATCGTCTCGAGCGCCGCGGCGGCGTCAAGCCGGATCGGCTGCCCAGCGAGCGGCGGCATCACCTGCTGCGCTTCGGCCTGGCGCACGATCGCATGGAGCAGGCGGTCGATGCTGCTCTGCTTGAGGATGCGGGTGGCGAACGGCGCGGAGAGCGGCTCGGGCGTCCGCAAGCTGCCGGCCTGCGGCAGGTAGGTCATCGTCCGCAGCCCCTCGGCGAGATAGCGGTAGTCCACCGCGCGCTCGCTCCAGCGGCGGGCATTGGCGCTGTGCGCCGAGCGCTGGATCCAGATCACCGCGGCGAGCTTGGCGAGCCCAAGGCCGATCAGCGCCCACCACGCGCCGTGCTGGGGATTGGTCGCCTCCGGATTGCGAAGGGCGATGATCAGCGACAGCACCGCAAGGCAGACGGCGACGACGGCGAGCGTGTAGCCGACCAGGAACGTGCCCTTGTAGAGCTGTGAATAATGCCGGTTCAGGTCGCCGGCCCGGACCCGGTACGCCTCGAGGGGCGACGCGGCGCGATCGTCGCGCGGAGGCGCGCCCGAGGCGAAGCGGGTCTCGAACCAGCGCGCCAGCCGTTGGCGGATCGTCCGACGGTGCTGCCCATCGGCGAAGAACTCGGTGAGCAGTGACGCCCCGTAGTCGACCTTGCTGTGACCGTGGCCGTGGCCTGGCGCGCCATGCGACGGCGGCGAGGCGGGGCCGACGAGCTCGTGAACCAGCGCGGCGGCACCCTCCTCCCAGTTCGACGTGGCATCGGCCTCGTCCGCATCCTCCGGCCGGCGGAGGATCTGGACGCCGGGCTGGCCCGGCGTCAGCCGGAGCACTGGGAGGCCGAAGGCCAGCGCCTTTCCGGTGGTCTCGCGCGTTCCGCCGCCGCCGGCATCCGAACGCGGGTCGTCGATGGCGATGAGGATGTCGGCATGGCGCAGCAGGATCTCGGCCTGGGCGCGATACGCCTCGACCCGAGTCGCTTCCCCTTCGGGATCCCCTGCCGGAGGGTCACCATGCGCCAGGCCGTCGAGCTCGATGACGAAGGACGCCCGGCGCAGCAGCCCGCGGAAGCGTGCAACATCCGTCATCGGGCTGACCTGGCAGTAGAGCTCCTCCGCAAACGGCAGGATGGCGCCGAGGAGGCGCTCCGGTCCGTCTGCTTCGGCGACCGCGTCGGCAAGGAAGACGACGCTCGCGACCTGGTCCGCACCCTCCGCGAGCCCCGAGACGAGGGTCAGCCGGGCCCGGCCGTCGCCGTAGGGGCTGCCGCCGTCCGACCGGTGGCGCGGCACGCGGTGAAGGGCGCCGGCGAGGACGCCGAACAGCGTGCCAAGCTGATCGTCGAGGCCGCCGCCGTTCTGGCCGAGATCACGCTTGCCGACGAGGCCGACGCGGAGCGCGGGGACTGGACGAACGACTGCGGCCATGACGATCCGGGGCGATCCCGCCCGGGACCGGCGCCGGTCGTCCCGGCATCGCTCAGGCGGCATGTGGAGGGGGCGCCGCGATCCGCGGCGCGCTGGCCTTACACCAAGGCCCGCGGCGGAACCACTGCGCCCGCTGAGACGGAGCGCCGCTAGCGTGGGCAGGCGTTCGCGCCGCCGGCTCCGTCGAAGCGGTCGCCGATCCATTGGATCGCGGTCGGCGCCGCCGCCCTCCCCGCCGCGCCGTGGTCGATTCCGGGCATCATCAGCAGCGTCGCCGGACGGCCCGCCGCGCAGAGCCGCGCGAAATAGTTCTGCGTGATGTTGGGGTGGACGAGCGTGTCGGCCTCGCCCTGCCCGATGAACACCGGCAGGCCGGCGGGCGTCACGCCCGGCGTGTTGTCCCGGATGAAGCGCTCCCAGGGCTCGACGGTCGTGATGTCGGCGACGGTGAGGAAGCCTTCGTCGAGCGTGGCGGCCGGAGCGCGGCGCTCGATGAGACCGCTGATGGTGTCGATGCAGTAGGATGCCACGCGGTTCACGGTGGCGAGCTGATCGGGGTCGACGATGGGCTGGAGCGGCGTGTCGAAGACGCGGGACCATGCCCAGACCGCCATCGCGGTCAGGTTCTTGCCTTCGTCGGTGTCGGCGTCGGCGCGGATCAGCGTGGAAAGCTCGGTCGCAGGGGCCGCGAGTGCGATGCCGACGATCGTGAACTCGGGCGCATAGTCTTCGGCGAGGAGGCTGGTCCAGATCGCGGCGTGGCCGCCCTGCGAGTGGCCCCAGAGGGCGATCCGCGTCCCGGCATCGGGCACGATCGCGCGCGTCGCGCGGACGGAATCGAGGACCGCGCGGGCCTCGCTTTCGCCGACGAGATAGGGGTGCGTTCCCGGCGTTCCGAGGCCGGGATAGTCGGTCGCCGCGATCACGTAGCCGTCGGCGATCAGCTCATCGACGCCGGCGAGGACGAGATACTGGAGAGGCGAAAGCGACGGCGCGCATTCGGTGGCGACGCCGGTCGTGGGATGCGCCCAGGCGACGATGCGGCGGCCATTGGCCGGAGCCGGTCCCGGCGGAACGAGGATGACCGCCGACACGGCGATCGGCTCGCCCTGCAGTCCGACCGAACGGTAGAGAACGCGCCAGGCCGTCGAGCCACCGGGCCCGTCGGGAAGCCGCTCCTGGCGGATGATGCTCCCCGGCGCCCCGGCAAGCTCGGTCGCGGCGGGATAGTAGAACCGGGTGGACACGCAGGCCGAGAGAGTGGCCGCGATAGCGACCAACACCACCAGTTTACGCAACATGCGACGCCCCCGGAGAACCCGGTGGGAGAATGGGCTCGATCCGCGCCGACGGCAACCGTAGATCGATTGCGGAGCCTAGGTGACGACGACCACTACGATGATGATGAGGAGCATCGCGCTCGCCGGCAGCCACCACAGGGGCTGGAAGCGGGCGCTCCGGCCGATGTCGGAAAACTCAGGATGGTCGCGCGGGGGCGCAGGCGCGTCGGCGGGGCGCTCTGCGCCCGCCACGTCGTCCGTTGGTACAACCCTCAGCTTGGGCGGCGCCGCCTGACCCATGTCCTTCCAGGCCCACAACAACTCCCCGTGGAACTACGGGTAGCACCGATCGGGCGTGGTGAACAGGTGAAAATACGGGGTCGCTAACGCATCGCGCTCGCTAGCGGCGCCCCATGCCGCGGAAGATGCCGAGAAAGCCGCCGCCGAACAGGATGCCGGCACCGAGCACGAAGCCGAAATCGTACCAGCCGCCGGTGTTGTGCACCTCGTAGACGCTCACCCTGTCGGTGAAGATCGAGATCAGGAACGTGACCGGCGAGATGATCCCCTGCCACAGCCCGCCCCAAAAACCGCGGAGGACGCCGTCGGCGCTCGGGATGTCGACCGACGGGTTCGGCCCCGCCGCACAGGCGGCGAGAAGGAGCGTCATTCCGATGACGATCGCGATTGGCAGCAGTCGGTCGCGCCTCACGGGCCCCTCCCCTTCGCATCGCGACCTTAGCCCAAGCGCGTGGCGATGGCACGACGTGCCCGGCGATTTTCCCCGCCCACATGCGATCGTGCGATGTCATCGCCCGTCGTGCCGAATACGATCCAGGCCCGATCTGAGGTGACTGCAGAGCATGCTGTTCCGCACGGAGACGCTGGAAGGGATCGCCGCCGGCCGGGTCACGATGGCTTTCCGGCGCTGGCGCCGGCCGACGGTGAAGCCGGGCGGCGCCCTCCGAACCGCCATCGGCGTCCTGGCGATCGACGAAGTCGCCGTGGTCGAGCCCGCGGATGTGACCGACGCCGATGCGCGGCGCGCCGGCTTCCCTGACCGGGGCGCTCTGCTCGCCGACCTTCCCGGCAAGGATGACGCCCGGCTCTACCGCGTCACGTTCCAGCTTGCCGGACCTGACCCCCGGCTGGCCCTCCGCAACGACGCCGGCCTCGGCCGCAACCAGCTTGCGGCGGTGCGCGTCGCGCTCGCCAAGCTCGACCGTCTCATGGGCCGCGACGGCTGGTCGCTCGACATGCTTCGCCGCATCGGCGACGCGCCGGGCCGGCGCGCGGCCGACATCGCGTCGGCGATCGGCATGGAGAAGCTCGACATGAAGCGGCGGATCCGTGTGCTGAAGGAGCACGGCCTGACCGAAAGCCTCGAGGTCGGCTACCGGCTCACGCCGCGCGGCAAGGCGGCGCTCGACGCGCTCACCGGTCAGAGCCGGCCCGCCTAGTGCGCGGCCTCCCAGTTGCTGCCGGCGCGGGCATCGACCTGGATCGGCACGCGCAGCTTCACCACCGGCTCGGGCGAGGCTTCCATCACCCGCCGGATCAGCGGCAGCGCATCGTCGACCTGGCTGTCCGGCGCCTCGAAGACGAGCTCGTCATGGACCTGCAGCAGCATCCGCACCTTGAGCCCGGCGTGATCGAGCGCCGCCGGCATCCGGATCATCGCGCGGCGGATGATGTCGGCGGCCGAACCCTGGATGGTGGCGTTCACCGCCGCCCGCTCGTTGAAGGCGCGCTCGGCGGGATTGCGCGACAGGATCAGCGGGTAGTGGCACTTCCGGCGGAAGATCGTCTCGACATAGCCGTTCGCCCGGCAGAACGCCTTGGTCGATTCCATGTAGTCGCGGATGCCGGGGAATTTCTGGAAATAGCGGTCGATGTAGTCCTTCGCCTCGGCGCGCGGGATCGAGAGCTGATTGGCGAGGCCGAAGGCGGAGATGCCGTAGATGATGCCGAAATTGATCGCCTTGGCGCGGCGCCGCACGTCGGCGGGCATGCCCGCGACCGGCACGCCGAACATCTCGGACGCCGTGATGGCGTGGATGTCGAGGCCGTCGGCGAAGGCGGCGCGGAGCTGCGGGATCTCCGCGATATGCGCGAGCACACGGAGCTCGATCTGGCTGTAGTCGGCCGAGATCAGCTTGTTGCCGTCCTCCGCGACGAAGGCCGTCCGGATCTTCCGGCCCAGCTCGGTCCGGACCGGGATGTTCTGGAGGTTCGGCTCCGATGACGACAGCCGCGCAGTCGGCGTCGCCGCCAGCGCGTAGGAGGTGTGGACGCGGCCCGTCTCGGGATGGATGAAGCCGGGCAGCGCATCGGTGTAGGTGGACTTCAGCTTCGAGACCTGCCGCCATTCCAGGATCTTCGCCGGCAGCGCGTGCTCCGCCGCCAGTTCTTCGAGGATGTCGGCGTCGGTGGACCACGCTCCGGTCTTGGTCTTCCGGCCGCCCGGCAGGCCCATCTTGCCGAACAGGATGTCGCCGAGCTGCTTGGGCGAACCGATGTTGAACGGCTCGCCGGCGAGCTGGGCGATCTCGTCCTCGAGCCCGCCCATGGTCTGCGCGAAGTCGCCCGACAGGCGCGACAGGATCTGGCGATCGACCATGATGCCGTGGCGTTCCATGTCCGCGAGGACGCGGACCATGGGGCGCTCCAGCGTCTCGTAGACCGTCGTGACGCGGTTCGTGATGAGCCGCGGTTTCAGGACGGTCGCCAGACGAAGGACGATGTCGGCTGCTTCGGCGGTGTAAGCGGTCGCGGGACCAAGCGCGACACGGTCGAAGGTGATCGCGTTCCGCCCGGAGCCGAGGAGGCTCTTCACGTCGGCCGGGTGATGGTTGAGCCAGCGTTCCGAGAGGCCGAGCAGCGAGACGTCGCGCCGCCCGGCCTCGAGCGCATAGGCCATCAGCATCACGTCGTCGATCGGCGCCAGCGCGATGCCGTAGCGGAGAAGGAGGAGTGTCGTCGCCTTGAAATCGTGCCCGACCTTGATGATCGCCGGATCCTCCAGGACCGGGCGGAGCAATTCGAGCGCGCGCCGCGTGTCGACCTGGCCGGCGGCGAGCCCCGAGGCGAGGAGGTCGTCGGTGCCGTCGCGATGACCGAGAGGGATGTAGGCCGAGCGGCCGGCAGCGGTCGCGATCCCGAGGCCGACGATGTCCGCCCGCATCGGATCGGCAACCGCCGTCGTCACGGCGAGGCCGATCGTGCCGGTGCGCCAGGCTTCGTCGACCAGCGCCTCGAGGCCGGAAAGGCCCGTGATCGTCTGGTACGACGACGGATCGAACGGGATCGTGGCGACAGTCGCCGCGATTGCCTCAGCGCCCGGTTCAGCGTCAAAGACGGTGAGGGGAATGTCGGTCGGCGGTGCCGGCGGTTCCGCGCGGCCGAAGAGATCGCCGCCGCTCCATGGCGAGGCTGCCGGCGTGAGTGCCGGCCCGTCTTCGGCGGCGGCCGCGGCATCCCCGGCGGGCGCCGTCACGGCGCTGCCCTTGGTGTAGCCGCCGACCAGCGTCCCGACCTGCCCCGGATGGGCCGCCGTCCCCCTCCCCTTGGCGCGGAGTTTCGGATCGGACTCGACCGTCTCGGGATCGATGCCGGCGGCCTCGGACACACGCTTCACCAGCGTGTTGAGCTCCATCGCTTTGAGGAAGGAGAGGAGCCGCCGCGCATCGAAGGGCGGCAGCACCGAAGCCGCCAGCGGCGTATCGACCGCCACGGCGCGATCGAGGCTGACGAGCAGCTTCGACATCCGCGCATTGTCGGCATTCGCGATCAGCGTCTCGCGCCGCTTCGGCTGCTTGATCTCGTTGACCCGGTCGAGCAGCGCTTCGAGGCTCCCATACTCCGAGATCAACTGCGCGGCTGTCTTGAGGCCGATCCCCGGCACTCCGGGCACGTTGTCGGAGGGGTCGCCGACCAGCGCCTGGATATCGACCACCTTGTCGGGCGGCATGCCGAAGTACTCGATGACGCCGTCGCGGTCGATCTTCCGTTCAGGCCGATAGCCCGGGCGGCCCCGCGCGCCGGACTCGAAGTCGTAGAAGAGCACGTGGTCCGACACGAGCTGCATCAGGTCCTTGTCGGCCGAGATGATCAGCGTGTCGGCGCCGGCCTTCTCGGCCTCGGTCGCATAGGTCGCGATGACGTCGTCGGCCTCGAACCCGGCCTGCTCGACCGGCAGGAGGCCGAACGCCTGCACCGCCTCGCGCATCAGCGGAAACTGCGGGACGAGGTCGTCGGGCGGGTCTTTCCGGGTCGCCTTGTAGTCGGCGTAGATCTCCTTCCGGAACGTCTGCTCCGCCTTGTCGAAGACGATCGCCATGTGCGTCGGCGTCAGGCCGACGGCGCCTTCGAGGAGGAACTGGTAGAGTTTCGTCGAGAACAGCCGGAGCGCGCCGGTCGGCAGCCCGTCCGAGCGATAATTGTACTTCGCATCCTGGTTCATGGACTGGAAGTAAGCCCGGAACACGAAGGACGAGCCGTCGACGAGGAAGAGCCGGTCGCCGGGTCTGGGGCTCCGGCCTTCGACCTTCTCCGGCGCGGCTATGGTGGCTTCGCTAGGCATGGGCTCTATATGCCCGCCGGACGAGGCGATTGCCACCACCCGTCGATCGTCGTCCCGCCCTCACGACCTGACGTCGAACGGCCTTCCGATGAGGCTCTCGCTCAGCGCCCACAGGCGGGCGGCGGCAACCGGATCACGGGCACGCGGCCGGACCTCCGCGATGCCGACGGGCCCGCGCAGCTCCAGCCATCCGCTCGGTCCGTAATAACCGCCGCCTTCGGCATCCGGTGCCGTCGCGGCGTAGAGAAGGGGCAGCGCGCCGTCGGCGGCGGACTGGCTGAAGCGGCGGTAGCCGGCGACGAGGAGGCGGGTCGCGACGCGCGGCGACGAACCGTCGCGACCGGTGTCGCGGCCGGTGCGGACGAGCGGCGTGGCCGCGAGACCGGGATGGGCGGCGATGCTCTTCACGCCGAGCCGGCTGGCGTCGATCCGACGCTGCAGTTCTATCGCGAACAGGAGGTTGGCGAGCTTCGATTGCGCGTAAGCCGCACGTCCGATGCCGTAGCGTCGCCGCGCCAGACTGACGTCGTCGAAGGCGATGCGGCCCCGGCGATGGGCGACGCTCGCGACCGTGACGACCCGCGCACCGGCCGTGCCGGCAAGCAGTGGCCACAACTCCGCCGTCAGCAGGAAATGCCCGAGATGGTTCGTGGCGAATTGACGCTCGATGCCGTCCGCGGTGAGCTGCAGTCCGGGAGGCATCGAGAGCCCGGCATTGTTGACGAGGAGGTCGAGCGACGCCAGCCGCGACCTCAGCCGGTACGCGACGGCCCGGACCGACCCGAGATCGGCGAGGTCGACCGCCTCGAACGCGACGTCCGCATCCGGAATGTCCCGCCGAAGCGCGGCGACAACGACGGCACCCTTCTCCGGACTGCGCGAGGCGATCACGACCCGCGCCCCCTTCCCGAGCAGCGCCCGGACCATTTCGAGGCCGAGGCCGCTCGTGGCGCCGGTGACGACCGCTACTCGCCCGGCCTGCGGGGGCATGTCGCGGATGGTCCATCCCGTTGCCGTCATGCGGGCTTCGTCATCGGCTTGCCGGTTCGCGGCATGGTCGGACAATAAAGCGGCGCATGGTCGAGGATCCCGAGGAGCGTCTCGACCATCGACGCTGTCGGCGGAATCGATCCGCCGGGGAAGAACCCGAAGGCCGCTTCTTCCTGGGGCCAAGATGAGAACCATCCCAAAGCGGGCGCCTTCGTCGCAGCGCCGGCCTCTCCTCCGTCATCGCGGACGCGTCCGACACATGCATGAAATCGCTCGCGATTTGTCGCGGACCTGTGCTCCACGGGGGCACACGCTTCGTGCTTGCGGCCCCAAAACCCGGTTCTTATATACGCCGCGACGGCAAGGAGACCTGTTTCAGGTCATCCGCGCCCAAGGAAAAATGGACACGACATCGGACGACGCCCACGAAACAGAGTGTGCGATATGCCGACTGCGTGACATGACTGGAAGCAAGTGTTCGCGTGAGCCGGCGGCGTGCCTGATGGGGCCTCGCCAGGCGGTCTGCCGCAAGGAGAACGACGATGGCTAAAGTGATCGGCATCGACCTGGGAACCACGAATTCCTGCGTCGCCGTGATGGAAGGCAAGAATGCGAAGGTGATCGAGAATGCCGAGGGCGCCCGCACGACGCCTTCGATCGTCGCCTTCGCCCAGAACGGCGAGGTCCTTGTCGGCCAGCCCGCCAAGCGCCAGGCGGTCACGAACCCCGAGGGCACGGTCTTCGCGGTGAAGCGCCTCATCGGCCGCCGCTATGACGACCCGATGGTCGAGCGCCATCGCAGCCTCGTCCCCTACCAGATCGTCCGCGCCGACAATGGCGACGCCTGGGTCGAGGTCCAGGGCAAGAAGTATTCGCCCTCGCAGATCTCCGCCTTCATCCTCACCAAGATGAAGGAGACCGCCGAAGCCTATCTCGGCCAGAAGGTCGAACAGGCAGTCATCACCGTCCCCGCCTACTTCAACGACGCGCAGCGCCAGGCGACCAAGGACGCCGGCAAGATCGCGGGTCTTGAGGTCCTCCGCATCATCAACGAGCCGACCGCCGCCGCTCTCGCCTACGGGCTCGAGAAGAAGGACGGCAAGACGCTCGGCGTCTACGACCTTGGCGGCGGCACGTTCGACGTGTCGCTCCTCGAGATCGGCGACGGCGTGTTCGAGGTGAAGTCGACCAACGGCGACACGTTCCTCGGCGGCGAAGATTTCGACATGCGGCTCGTCAACTATCTCGCCGACGAGTTCAAGAAGGAGCAGGGGATCGACCTCCGCACCGACAAGCTCGCGCTCCAGCGCCTCAAGGAGGCCGCCGAGAAGGCGAAGATCGAGCTGTCCTCGACCGCGCAGACCGAGATCAACCTCCCCTTCATCACCGCCGACCAGACCGGCCCGAAGCACCTCACCATGAAGCTCACCCGCGCCAAGTTCGAGGCGCTGGTGGATGACCTCGTGCAGCGCACGATCCCGCCCTGCCGCGCTGCGATCAAGGATGCCGGCCTTACCGCCGCGCAGATCGAGGAAGTGGTGCTGGTCGGCGGCATGACCCGCATGCCCAAGGTCCAGGAGGTCGTGAAGCAGTTCTTCGGCCGCGAGCCGCACAAGGGCGTCAACCCGGACGAGGTGGTCGCGATCGGCGCCGCGATCCAGGCCGGCGTCCTCCAGGGCGACGTGAAGGACGTCCTCCTCCTCGACGTGACCCCGCTGTCGCTCGGCATCGAGACGCTGGGCGGCGTCTTCACCCGCCTGATCGACCGCAACACCACGATCCCGACCAAGAAGAGCCAGACCTTCTCGACCGCCGAGGACAGCCAGAACGCGGTGACCATCCGTGTCTTCCAGGGCGAGCGCGAGATGGCCGCGGACAACAAGCTCCTCGGCCAGTTCGACCTCGTCGGCATCCCGCCGGCGCCACGCGGCGTGCCGCAGATCGAAGTCACCTTCGACATCGACGCCAACGGCATCGTCAACGTGTCGGCGCGCGACAAGGGCACCGGCAAGGAGCAGCAGGTCCGCATCCAGGCGTCGGGCGGCCTTACCGAGGCCGAGATCGACAAGATGGTGCGGGACGCCGAGTCCCATGCCGAGGAAGACAAGAAGCGCCGCGCGCTGGTCGACGCCCGCGTCGAGGCCGAGCGTCAGATCCATTCGGCCGAGAAGGCCCTGGCCGATTACGGCGCCAAGGTCTCGCAGGCCGACCGCTCGGCGATCGAGGCTGCCATTGCTGCGGTCCGGACCGCCATCGAAGGCGAGAATCCGGAGGATATCCAGCAGAAGTCGATGGCGCTCGCGCAGGCTTCGATGAAGCTGGGCGAAGCGATGTATCAGCAGCAGCCGGGGCCTGATGGCGGCCCGGGTGCCGGGACGGGCGGCAATGAGGACGTCGTCGATGCCGACTTCGAAGAAGTCGACGAAGACGAACGCAAGCGTTCCGCCTAAGATGATTCGATCGGGGCCGGCCGTGCCGGCCCCGCTTTCTGGCGGGTCAGGCGTGCGGCCACTTGATCTTCCCAGCGACGTTGTTGATGCCCTCTCGGGCGGCACCGCTGCCGCTTTTGCAAGCCTTCCACCAAGCCACCGGCGCGAATATCTCCTTTGGATCGGCGAAGCGAAGCGGCCGGCCACGAGGGCGCGGCGGATTGCGGACATGATTTCGAGACTGGGGCCTCCCGAACGTAATGAGCACGATGGCAAAGCGTGATTTCTACGAGGTCCTCGGCGTTCCGCGGAAATGCGACGCCACCGTGCTGAAGGCGTCCTACCGGAAGCTCGCCATGCAGTTTCATCCGGACCGCAATCCGGGCGACCACACCGCCGAGATCAAGTTCAAGGAAGTCAGCGAGGCCTATGAGTGCCTCAAGGACCCGCAGCGTCGGGCGGCCTATGACCGCTTCGGCCACGCCGCCTTCGAGAACGGCCATGGCGGCGGCTTCACGAACGATTTCGCGAGCTCGATGTCGGAGATCTTCGACGACATCTTCGGCGACTTCATGGGCCGCGGCCGCGGCCAGAGCCGCTCGGGCGGCCGCGAGCGCGGCGCCGACCTTCGCTACAACATGGAGCTGACGCTCGAGGAAGCCTATTCCGGCAAGACCGCGCAGATCAGCGTCCCGACCAAGATCGCCTGCGAGGTCTGCCACGGCTCCGGCGCCAAGCCGGGCTCCGCCCCCCGCGCCTGTCCGACCTGCGACGGCCATGGCCGGGTCCGGGCCTCGACCGGCGGCTTCTTCTCGATCGAGCGGACGTGCCCGACCTGCCAGGGCCGCGGCGAGGTCATCTCTGATCCCTGCGAGGCCTGCGGCGGCGCCGGCCGGCAGACCCAGGAGCGGTCGCTTTCGGTGAACATCCCGGCCGGCATCGAGGACGGCACCCGCATCCGCCTCGCCGGCGAGGGTGAGGCCGGCCTCCGCGGCGGCCCGGCGGGCGACCTCTACATCTTCCTCTCGATCAAGCCGCACGCCTTCCTGCAGCGCGACGGCGCGGATCTCTTCTGCCGCGTGCCAGTCTCGGTCACGACGGCCGCCCTCGGCGGCCAGTTCGAGGTGCCGACCATCGACGGCGGCCGCACCAAGGTGAAGATCGCCGAAGGGACGCAGACCGGGGAGCAGTTCCGCCTCAAGGGCAAGGGCATGCCCGTGCTGCGCTCGTCCAAGATGGGCGACATGTACATCCAGGTCACCGTCGAGACGCCGCGGAAGCTGACGCGGCGCCAGCGCGAGCTCATGCAGGAGTTCGAGGCGGCGTCGTCCGAGGAGAACAATCCGGAATCGACCGGGTTCTTCGCGCGTATGCGGGACCTCTTCGAAGGCCTCGGCGGCAAGACCGGGGCGCAATGAGCGCCGGCGACGTCGTCCGCTTCATCCGCACCTGGAGCACGACGGGCGCGATTGCGCCGTCGGGCCGCGCGCTGGCGCGGCGGATGGTGGCCGAGGTCGATCCGCTCTCGTCCGAGCCGATCCTCGAGCTCGGCCCCGGAACCGGCGTCGTCACCCGCGCCCTCCTCGAGCGCGGTGTCGCGCCGGACCGCATCATCGCCGTCGAGTACAATCCGGAATTCTGCCGGCTCCTTGCCGAGCGCTGCCCCGGAATCCGCATCGTCGAGGGCGATGCCTATGATCTCGGCAAGACGCTGGCGGGCGTCTACGCCGGCCCCTTTGCGGCCGCCGTGTCGTCCCTCCCCCTCCTCCTCCGGCCGCCGGAGCAGCGCATGGCGCTGGTGCGTGACGTCCTCTCGCGGCTCGTCCATGGCGGCTCGCTGGCGCAGTTCTCCTATTCGCCCAAGCCGCCGGTGCCGCCCTCGCCGCAGCATTACCGGCTCGACGGCAGCGGCTGGATCGTGATGAACATGCCGCCGGCGCGGGTCTGGACCTACCGTCCGCTCAGCAGCTAAGCCTCCCGCGGCATCGCAGGCCGGCGACTCGCGAGGGCCGGGAAGGAATGGGCTGAATGAGGTCTCCGCGCATCCTGGTCTTCGGCGGCTCGCTGCGCACCGGTTCCTTCAGCGCCAAGCTCGCCGCCCTCGCGGCGAAGGAGCTCGCGGTCGCCGGCGCCGAGGTCACCCATGTCTCGCTGGGCGACTATCCGATGCCGATCTACAATGCGGACATGGAGAAGAACGAGGGTTTTCCGGACAATGTCCGGACGTTCGCGCGGCTGATCGAGGGCCATGACGGCCTCTTCATCGCGACGCCGGAGTACAACCACTCGCTGCCGCCTCTGCTGAAGAACACGATCGACTGGACCAGCCGTCCGAAGCTCGCCGCGGAGATCAAGGTCCGCGGCAAGGCGTTCGGCATCGGCAGCACGTCGGACGGGCTGATCGGCGGCGCCCGCGCCCTCCTCGACCTTCGAAAAGTCATCGTCACCGCCTATGGCGCGTATGTGGTGCCGGAGCAGATCTCGGTTTCGCGTGGCGCCGAAGCCTTCGACGATCACGGCCATCTCGTTGCCGAAGTCCCTGCCAAGCTCTTGAAGACCATCTGCCAGAAACTCACCGAACTGGCCTCGCGATTGGGAACGCCATGACCGTCGGCCGCGCCCTCACCGCCCGCGACCGCCTGATGGTCGCCCTCGACCTCCCGACCGTGGAGGAGGCGGAGACCATGGCGCGGCGCCTCGCCGACAGCGTCGGCTTCTACAAGATCGGCCTCCAGCAGGTGTTTTCGGGTGGGCTCGCGCTTGCCGAGCGCCTGGTCGGCGAGGGCCACAAGGTGTTCCTCGACGTCAAGCTGCTGGATATTGACAACACTGTTGCCAAAGCGGTCGAGGCCATCGCCAGGATTGGCGTGCGGCTTGTCACCGTCCATGCCTATCCCAAGGCGATGCGGGCCGCGGTTGCCGCGCGAGCCCATGCGCCGCTTGGGCTTCTGGGCGTCACGGTGCTGACCTCGCTCAATCAGGCGGACTTCGAGGCTGCGGGGTATGCCGGCACGATCTCGGACCGCGTCGTCGCCCGCGCGCGGGACGCGATGGCCATCGGAATGGACGGAATCGTTGCCTCGGCGTCCGAGATCGAAGCCATTCGCGCCGCGGTTGCCAATGAACTTGCCATTGTCGTCCCCGGCATCCGGCCAGCCGGCGCAGACACGGCCGACCAGCGGCGCGTCGCGACGCCCGAGGAAGCGATCCGTCGCGGGGCCGATTATCTCGTGGTCGGGCGGCCGATCCTGGAAGCATCCGACCCGGTGGCGGCCGCCACAGCGATCGTTGACGAGATCGCGGCCGGGCTCGAAGCGCGAGCCGCATAGCAGCCCGCCGATACAAACCATTCACGCTCCTTGTGAAATACTCTAGGACAGCCGCGCCGATCGGAGTCGCAAGAGTCCGGCGGGCAGTTGGTTTTGGAGTCCTTTATGAGCGCGATGCGGCTGGTGGTGGCGGGGGCGAGCGGCCGAATGGGCCGTACCTTGATCCGCCTCATCGCCGAGACGCCGGATGTGGCTCTCGTCGGCGCTCTGGAGCATGACGGCTCACCGGAAATCGGCCGCGATGCCGGGGAAACCGCAGGCATCGGCCCGCTCGGCATTCCGATCACGACCGACCTTGGCGTCATCGCCGGCGCCGATGGCGTCGTCGACTTCACCACGCCAGCCGCGACCGCGGCCCTCGCTGCGGCCTCCGCATCCGCCGGCGCGGTCCATGTCATCGGCACGACCGGCCTCTCGGCCACCGAAGACGCATCGATCGCCGACGCGGCCACCCGCACGGTGGTCGTGCAGTCGGGCAATATGAGCCTTGGCGTGAACCTCCTCGCGCGGCTGGTGCGGGACGCTGCCGCGGCGCTCGATGCCGATTTCGACATCGAGATCACCGAGTTCCACCATCGCCACAAGGTCGACGCGCCTTCCGGGACCGCCCTCCTCCTCGCGGATGCGGCCGCCGAAGGGCGCGGCATCGATCTTGCGTCGCATGCGGTGCGGACGCGCGACGGCCAGGTCGGCCCGCGCCGCCGCGGCGATATCGGCTTCTCGGTCCTGCGCGGCGGATCCGTCGTGGGACAACACACCGTCACCTTTGCCGGCGAAGGTGAGTTGATCGAACTGAGCCACCAGGCGTTCGACCGGGCGATCTTCGCCCGCGGCGCGCTCAAGGCGGCTCTCTGGGGGCGGGGCCGCCCGCCCGGACGTTATGGCATGGCCGACGTTGTCGGCCGCTCGGAGGCTGTGTGACCGACCGTCTGCTCGTGCTCGTCCGTCATGGACAGAGCGAATGGAACCTCAAGAACCTCTTCACGGGCTGGAAGGATGTCGGCCTGACCGAGGAGGGCATCCGCGAAGCGTCGCGCGCCGGACGCATCCTCGCCGAGCGCGGCTTCCATTTCCGCGTCGCCTTCACCTCGGTGCTCGGCCGCGCCAACCACACACTCGACCTGATGAAGCGCGAGCTCGGCATCCCGAATGTCGAGACGATCCGGAACGCCGCGCTCAACGAACGCGACTATGGCGACCTGACCGGCCTCAACAAGGACGAGGCCCGGACCAAGTGGGGCGACGAGCAGGTCCACCAGTGGCGGCGGTCCTATGACATCCCGCCGCCCGGCGGCGAATCGCTCCGCGACACCGGCGCCCGGGTGTGGCCGTACTACATCCACACGATGCTGCCGCACGTGATGCGCGGGGAGGGCGTGCTGGTCGCCGCCCACGGCAATTCGCTACGCGCGCTGATGATGGCGCTCGAAGGGATGACCCCGGACCAGATCGTCAATCGCGAGCTCGCGACGGGCGTGCCGGTGGTCTACCGCTTCGGCGCCGACGCCTCGCTGATCGAGAGCGCGGTCCTCGAGGAGGAGCCGGAGCTCGCGGTCAGCGCGATGCGATCCCCGTTTCCCAGCCGAGCATCGCGCGCTTCCTAGTGAGGCCCCAATGATAGCCGGTGAGCGCGCCGCTCTTGCCGAGCACGCGGTGGCACGGCACCACGAACGACACCGGGTTTTTCCCCACCGCGGCGCCCACGGCGCGTGACGCGGACGGCCGTCCGATCGCCTCGGCAACGTCCGAATAGGTCGTCGCCGCGCCGCAGGGGATCCGGAGCAGCGTCTCCCAGACCCTGATCTCGAAATCCGTGCCGATCAGCACGACCCGCAAAGGTCGGTCGCCTCGCCATTCCGACGGCTCGAAAATGCGGCGGACAATCGCCGCAGTGGCGGCGTCGTCCCGCACGAAAATGGCGTTCGGCCAGCGGCGCTCGAAATCCTCCGGGCCTTCATTGCCTTCGACGAAGCCGAGACCGGCGAGCTTGCCATCATTGAGGACGACGAGCGCCATGCCGAAAGGCGAGGGATGGACGCCCCAGCGCAGCGTTAGCCCGGCGCCGCCCTTGCGGAACTCGCCTGGCGTCATCGCCTCGTGCGTGACGAAGAGGTCGTGGAGCCGGCCGGGTCCGGAGAGCCCCAGGGCAAGGCTCGCGTCGAGGATCGACGGCGATTCGGCCACCAGCCTCCGCGCCCGGTCGAGCGTCACCGCCTGGAGGAAGGTCTTCGGCGTCAGCCCGGCCCAGCGCTGGAACAGGCGGTGGAAGGCGAGGGGGTCCATGCCGGCCGCCGCGGCGATCCGGTCGAGCGACGGCTGTTCCTCCCAGTTCAGCGAGATGTATTCGATGGCCGAGCGGACGGTGTCGTAGTCGGACGACGGATCGGGCACCGCAGGCGCGGCGGGGGCGAGGTTCGATTGCATCATCATGACGGGAGGCTATTCCTCGGAACGGCCCGCCGGCCACCCGATTTCGACACTGCCTATGACGGCACCGGATGCGCCCGCGCGGCGGCCAGCGCCCGCGACAGGGCCTCGGCAAAGCGGGCGCGTTCATTGGGCGCCAGGAACGCGCCCACCGTCAGCTTCCGGCCGCTGCTCGCCAGCGCGAGGTTGGCGACGCCCCAGCTCCGACGGTCCACCACCACCCGCGTCCAGTACGGGTTGAAACTGTACTCGCGGGCCGAACCGAGCGCGCTCACCCGCCGCACCAGGAGACGGGCCGCGGTCAGCTCGATGACCTCATGCTGCCGGGCGTCGAGATAGTTGCGCCGGAAGGCGAGATAGAGGATCAGGACGTCGAGCCCGAAGAAGCCGAACACCGGCCACGCGCCGAGGAGCATGAAGGTGGTGCCGATCGCGGCGGACACGACCGCAGCGATCCCCATCAGGATGTTGAAGCCGCGAAGGGACAGCGAGCGATGCGGCGCAAGCCGGGCGGCGAAGATCCGCGGCTCATTCCCCTGATCTCGGCTGGGCGTGTCCATCCGGCCTCATTATAGAACGGACATGGACAATTCCGGGAGTGGCCTCGAGGTTCCGCCGGCCGTGCCGCCAAAGCGGCGCAGCGCGAAGCTGAGCCGCGCCGAGATCGAGGAGATCTTCCGGCGGTTTTCGGCCGCCAATCCCCACCCGAAAGGCGAGCTCGACTACGTCAACCCCTACACCCTGCTCGTCGCCGTGGTGCTTTCGGCCCAGGCGACCGACACCGGCGTCAACAAGGCGACCGCCAGCCTCTTCAGGATCGCCGACACGCCGGAGAAGATGGTGGCGCTCGGCGAAGCGGGCGTGATCGACAGGATCAAGTCGATCGGCCTCTTCCGCAACAAAGCGAAGAACGTCATCGCCCTCTCGGAGCGGCTGATCGCGCAGCATGGCTCGAAGGTGCCCGAGGACCGCGAGGCGCTCCAGGCCTTGCCGGGCGTCGGCCGCAAGACCGCCAATGTGGTGCTGAACATCGCGTTCGGCTGGCCGACCATCGCCGTCGACACCCACATCTTCCGCGTCAGCAACCGCACCGGCCTTGCCCGGGGCGACACGCCGGACAAGGTCGAAGCGGTCCTCAACCGGGTCGTGCCCGCGAAATACCGACTCCACGCCCATCACTGGCTGATCCTGCACGGCCGCTACGTCTGCATCGCCCGCCGCCCCGACTGCCCGAACTGCCTGATCGCCGACATCTGCCGCTACAGGGACAAGACCCCGCCAACCAAGGGATACTCAGGCACGGTGCCTTGATCCGTGGAAGACCGCGGTGACGGTGAGAACATCCGCAGCGTCGTCCACCTCGTAGACGACGATGTAGGGAAGCCCGGTGACTGGCCGCTCTCGCATGCCCGGATTGCGGCCGGCGCGTCCCATCCGCGGGAAGCTGGCAAGGAGCCTAAGGGTCTGGAAGATCCTTAGCACCACGCGCTCGGCGGCGGCGGGGCTGTCCTTCGCGACCCAATCGCGGATGCCTTCCAGGTCGGCCAGCGCCTCTTCGGTGAGGCGGACCTTCACGCGCTGTTGCGGCTCAGCCGTTCTATCGCCTCGGCGAGCGACAAATATCGTCCCGAGCCGCTCGCGCGCCGACGTTCGACCTCGGCGACCTGCTCATCGGTCAGCTGAAGGTCGCGCATTGCGGTGAGGTATTCGAGAAGAGCGACGCCGGCCGCTTCCTGCTCCCCTTCCGGGAGCTTTCGTGCCGCTTCGATCGCCTGCTCCAGGATCTTTGCCATGACCAAGCTTATCAGACGCGCGCTGGAAGGCGTAGAGTCGATCAGAAGAACGGCGGCGCCCGGCCGAGCGCCACGAGCACGAAATACGGCCCCAGCAGGATGAGCTGGTGGACGAGGTAGATGACGAGGCTCCAGCGCCCCGCCCAGACGAGCGCGCGCGGCACGAAAGCCGCCGGCTGCCAACGCGACCATTTCTCGTCGAGGCGCAGCAGCAGGCCGATGCGTGCCGCGGCGATGCCGATCAGCGCCGCGCCGAGCCAAGGCAGCATCGGCACGTAGTCGAACATCGGCGGCAGTTGCGTCGACAGGCCGACCCACAACAGGGCCGGACTGTTGAAGAAGTCCGCGCGGAGAAAACCCGGCGCGGCGAAGGCGAGGGCGGCCGCCACGATCACGACGACGATCGGCACGCGCAGGAACAGGAGGCCGACGACGCTCGCGAGGGCAATGCAATGGAGGATGCCGAAGCGGACATACTCCGCCGGCACGAAGATCCGCGTAGCGACCGTCACCGCCGCCGCCGCCAGGACGATGATCCCCAACCGGCGCAGGAAGCGCGGCCAGCGGATGCCCTTGCGATGCGCGAGGACGAGACCGATCCCGACCAGGACGAGGAACGACCCGGCCGTGAGCCGCGCGAACCAGCGGAGGTAAGGGTCGGTCGCAGCGTGGACGTCGATGATGCCGTAGAACGCGGGACCAAGGTCGAGGGTCGCGTGGTAGAGCACCATCGCGACGATGGCGACGCCGCGAGCGACGTCGATGATCGCGAGGCGTCCGGCTGGAGGACCTGAAGCCAATTCCGGCGTCCGATTCAGTGTCGCGGCTCGCGGGCTTGTCCCATGCCGCGGCGTGGGGGACAAGGACGGCCGGCGCACCGCGCCGCTGAACCGCGAACCGTGACCGAAGCCGAAGACCAGGATCAGCCCGTCGGGGTGCGCCACCGCAAGCAGCGCCTGTCGCAGCGCACGGGCGTGCAGGCGTCGGTCGCTCTCGCTGCCCGCGCGAGCGGTGCGCTCGCGCGCGTTCTCGGACCTCGGGCGACCGGGGCGGTTGCGGGCATGGTCAGCCGCGCCGCGTGGCGGTTCGTTCCGGAGAGCCAGCTCGCGCTCGACAATCTCCGCCAGGCGTTTCCCGAGAAGGCCGAGACCGAACGCCGGGCGATCCTCCGCGGAGCGTGGGACAATCTCGCGCGCACCGTGGCCGAGCTGCCGCTGATCCGCCGCATGGCGCTCCGCGATCCCGAGAACCCGCTCGCCGGTCTGTCCGACCGCATCGACGTCGTCGGTGCCGAATGGATCGAGCAGCTCCGCGACGACGGCAAGACCGGCATCGCCTTCCTCGCCCATCTCGGCAATTGGGAGATGCTGTCGCCGTTCATCGCTTCGTTCGGCGCGCGTCCTGCGGTCCTCTACCGCAAACCGCACAACCAGCGCCTCGTGAAGGAGCTGCTGGCGTGGCGCGGCGACACCGCCGTCCTCATTCCGTCCGGCCATGGCGGAGCCCGCAGCGTCGTCGCGGAGATGCGGAGCGGCAATCATTTCTGCATGCTGGTCGACCAGCGCCTGGACTCGGGACCGAAGGTCCCGTTCTTCGGGCGGCCGGCGCCGACCAACCCGATCGTCGCCCGGATGGCCCGGCAGTTCGACTGCCCGGTGGTCGGCGCCCGCTCCATCCGTCTCCCCGGCGGGCGGTTCCGGGTCGAGGTGACGCCGCCGCTCGACCTCCCGCGGGACGCGGCCGGTCAGATCGACGTTGACGGCGCGACCGCGATGATCACGGCAGTCGTCGAAGGCTGGGTCCGGGAGCATCCCGACCAGTGGCTGTGGCTCCACAATCGCTGGGGACGCGCTTAGTCGACCTCGCCTTCCGTTTGCCTTTCGTTCACGGCGCTGGCAATGTCGGCGGATGTTCGCCGAAGACATGCTGCTCCTGCCGCGGGACGGCCGCCAGTCCGAACGGGCGCTGATGATCCAGCGCGGCGTCGGACGCCTCCTTCGCGCGTCCGGGCTGGCGATGGTGACGGAGTTGCCGCTGGCGTCAGGCCGCCGCGCCGACATCGTCGCGATGGACGCGGCCGGCGAGGTCTGGATCGTCGAGATAAAGTCGTCGGTCGAGGATTTTCGCGTCGACCTGAAGTGGCCGGACTACCGGCGGCATTGCGACCGGCTCTATTTCGCAACCCACGCCGAGGTGCCGAGGGAGATCTTCCCGGAGGATTCGGGGCTGATCATTGCGGACGGATTCGGCGCCGACATCGCGCGGCCCGCCCCGGAGCACCGCCTGTCCGGTGCGACCCGGCGCGCGCTGCTGCTGCGCTTCGCCCGCGCGGCCGCGGGGCGGCTCCATCACCTCTACGATCCGGTGTCCGACTTCGCCGCCGGCCAGACCTAGTCGTTCCAGGTCGTTGAGGTCGGAAATATCCGACTTCCTTCCAAGTGGTCGAAGTCGGAAACATCCGACTTCGACTAGCGCGGCGCGCGTTTGGCGAGGATGCGTTGGAGGGTCCGGCGGTGCATGCCAAGGCGGCGGGCGGTTTCCGAGACGTTGCGGTCGCAGAGCTCGTAGACCCGCTGGATGTGCTCCCAGCGCACCCGGTCGGCCGACATCGGGTTTTCCGGCGGCGGCGCCTTCTCGCCGACCTCGCGAGTGAGGGCAGCGTAGATCTCGTCGGCGTCCGCGGGCTTGGCAAGGTAGTCGACCGCGCCGAGCTTCACGGCCGTCACCGCCGTCGCGATGTTGCCATAGCCGGTGAGGACGATCGCCCGCGAATCCTCGCGCTTCGAACGGAGAGCCTCGACCACGTCGAGGCCGTTGCCGTCCTCGAGCCGAAGGTCGACCACGGCATAGGCCGGCGGATTGGCCTCCACCTGCCTGATTCCCTCCGCCACGCTTTCCGCTGTCTGCACAGTAAAGCCGCGCGTCTCCATTGCCCGGGCAAGGCGCTGAAGAAACGGGCGATCGTCTTCTACGATCAAAAGCGAGCGGGGAGTGGTTTCACTGACCAAAAGTACCTCCTCGTCATTCCGTGACGGGCGCTACGGCGCCCCTTCGTCTGGACGTTATATAGGCAGCATTGCCGTCCGAGCCAATCGCGCTGCCCTTGGGATTGGCAGCCGACGACCGCTCATAGGCCGACCTCGGCCAGGTGATGGTTACGATCGCACCTGTCCTCGGCAGGGGGCGATTGGCAAGCTTCAACTTCGCGCCGGAGCGTTCGAGGAAGGTTTTCGCGATGAAGAAGCCGAGACCGAGGCCGCCGGCCTCGTGGTCGGGCTTGCTGGGATCGGAGGGGCGGACCCGGGTCGTCACGTAGGGCTCGCCGATCCGGTCGATGATCTCCGGCGCGAAGCCGGGGCCGTCATCGGCGATCTCGACCGTGACGAGGGTGTTGGTCCATTTAGCGGTGATCTCGACCGAATGCCGGGCGAATTCGACCGCGTTCTCGATCAGATTGCCGAGGCCGTAGAGGATCGCCGGATTGTGGTCGCCGATCGGCTCGGGGCCTGCCTGCGCCGCGGTGATGATCTTCACCTCCGTCGCATAGCCCTGATAGGGCTCGGCGGCGTCGCTGAGGAGGTGGGTCAACGGACGGTGGTTCTTGGTCCAGTCGTCGTCGCCGCCGAGCGACGTCAGCCGGGCGAGGATCTCGCGGCAGCGCTCCGATTGGGTGACGAGAAGCTGGATGTCGGCCGCATGCGGGGAGGCCGGGTCGATCTCCTTCGACAGCTCCTTCGCGACCACCGTGATGGTCGCGAGCGGCGTGCCGAGTTCGTGCGCCGCCGCGGCCGCGAGCCCGTCGAGCGCCGACAGATGGTGCTCGCGCTCGAGGACGAGCTCGGTCGCCTGGAGCGCGGTCGCGAGTTTGCGCGATTCGTTGGTGACCCGGAACGTGTAGGCGGCGGCAAACACCAGAGCGCAGAGATCGGCGAGCCAAACGCCGCCGATATAGACGAGCGGCAGCTCCGGGACGTCTTCGCCGACCGGCCAGGGCAGGGGCTCGTGGTAGGCCCAGAGCACCGTCGTGCCGGCGATCGTCAGGAGGCCGAGCGCGATGGTGTGTCGGATCGACAGCGCCGTGGCCGAGACCAGAACCGGAACCAGCAGCAGCAGCGCGAACGGGTTCTCGAGCCCGCCCGTGAGATAAAGGAGTGCCGCGAGCTGGAGCGAATCATAGGCGAGAAGGAGCGCAGCCCCGGTGTCGGTCAGGCGAAGGCTGGCGGGGAAGCGCAGCTTCAGGAAGAGGTTCAGCCACGCCGACAAGGCGGTCAGCGCGAAGCAGAGGCCGACCTCCATCGGGTAGCGAAGGAACACGCCGACGACGAGGATCGCAGCCGCCTGACCGGCGATCGCGATCCAGCGAAGCGCGATCAGGGTGTCGAGCTTGATGCCCGAGCGCTGGGCGGGCGCGGCGAAACTGAAAGCCATCTCTGTCCTTAGAAGGCCCCTCCCGGGTCACCACCGCCGAAGCATAACACGGCGATCGGCGTGCAGCGCCTGCGAATGGTTCGCGGTCAATCCGAGATTCGGCCGCGGACCGACCCAGTTGAAAAAGGCTCATCACACCCGTTCGGGTGAGCGTGTCCGATTTTCCCCCGTCGGCATCCGATTTTCCATTGAAACGGATTTGCGGCGCACCCACGTCCGTTCTCGTTGAGCTGTACCATGAGGGGACGACAATGACTCATACACTGACCCTTCGGCCGGGATGGAGCCCCCTGACCATCGTCCTGATGGTGATCGGCTTCATGATTGCCTGGCCGCTCGGACTGATCGTGCTCGCCTACATTCTCTGGGGCGATCGGATTCCGGAGTTCAAGGCCAATGCCCGGAGCTTCTCGAGAAGCTCGGGCAATGCGTGGTCGCATGGCTGCTATGGACCGCGCGGCATGAACCGTCACGAGAGCGGCAACGCCGCCTTCGACGACTATCGTGCGCGCGAACTGCGCCGGCTCGAAGAGGAGCGGCGCCGCCTCGACCAGGAGCGCCGGGACTTCGAGACCTACGTACAGAACCTTCGGCGCGCCAAGGACCAGGAGGAGTTCGACCGGTTCATGGCCGACCGCAATGCCGGCCGCAACACCGGTCCGGAAGGCAGCCCCACCTGAGGGCTGACGTCATGCACCGTACGAAACGGCGGGCTTTGGCCCGCCGTTTTTCGTTGCTCTGGCCAACGGCGCCCGAGGGCCTCATCATTTGAATGGGCGCTGCGAATCGCGGGAAGCATCGTGTCGTTCTTCACTCGTCCGAAGCGGGTTTCGCCGCTGCCGGAACACCTTGAGGTCGTGCTCGGCGGCAGGGTCGTCGACGTGCGTCTCCGGACCAACGTCCGCGCGCGCCGCTACACCCTGCGCCTCGGCCGCGCGGGCGGCGAGCCGGTCGTCACCATTCCGCCCGGCGGGAGCCTCGCCGGCGCGCGATCGTTTCTCGATGCTCATGCCGGCTGGCTGATGCAGCGCCTCGCGGCGCGCCCGGGGCCGAGACCGATCGAGGACGGGGCGACGCTGCCGCTCCGCGGGGTCATCCACCGCATCGAGCATCGGCCCGGCCGCCGCGGCACGGCGTGGGTCGAGGCGGCGCCGAACGGCCCGGTGCTCGCCGTCGCCGGCGACGCGGAGCATCTGCCGCGCCGCGTCGTGGACTGGCTCAAGCGGGAGGCGCGGACCGATCTCGATGCCGCGGTGTTCCGCTATGCGTCCATGATCGACAAGCGGGTGACGGCGATCCGCATCCGCGACCAGAAAGGCCGGTGGGGCTCATGCAGCTCCCGCGGCTCGCTGTCCTTCTCGTGGCGGCTGATCCTCGCGCCGCCGATGGTGCTGGACTACCTCGCCGCGCACGAGGTCGCCCATCTCCGCGAGATGAACCATTCGGCCGCGTTCTGGCGCCTCCTGCACCGGATGTGCCCCGAGACCGACCGCGCCGAGGCGTGGCTGAAGCGCGAGGGCGCGTCGCTCCACCTCTTCGGGGCGGGCGAAGCCTAGCCGAAAGGCGGATGCTTCCGACTTCGACCAGCTGGAGCCGTTAACCGCCGAACAGGCGCTGGAAGAAGCCGCGCCTCGGCTGCTCTGGCTGGACGACCTGGCCCGGCGGCACCGTCGTCGGCCCCGGCGGCAGCGCCTGGCCCACCGGCGCCGGCGGCACCACACCCTGGCCGCCGATCACCTGGCCGGGCGGCACGGTGCCGGCGGGGTACTGTCCCTGCGGGTAGGTGCCCGCCGGATACTGCCCCTGCGGATAGGCCTGCTGCGGGTAGGGCTGCGCCGGGTAGGGCTGGCCCTGCTGCGGGTACTGCGCCTGCGGATCGGGCGTCTGCCCCGCCGGCGGCTGGTACTGGTCGATCGGGCCGACATAGCCGGGGGGCGGCGGCGGCACGGTGGCGGTCGCGCCGGCGCCATAGGGCTGGGTGACGCCGCCATTGTTGATGATGTCGGCGATGTTCGGCTGCGGAGCGGTCATGAAGCCGTCCGGATTGTTGAACTGGTAGCTGCCGGGGAGCGACGCCGGGACCTGGCCCTCATGGGCGTCGGCCATGTAGTCGCCGAAGATCGCCGCCGGCAAATTGCCGCCCGTGATGCGCTCCATCGGCGTGTTGTCGTCGTTGCCGACCCAGACGCCAGTGACAAGGTGCGACGTGTAGCCGACGAACCAGGCATCCCGCCATTCCTGGGTGGTGCCGGTCTTGCCGGCCGCTTCCCAGCCGTCGATCAGCGCGCCGCGGCCGGTGCCGCTCTGGAGCGTCTCCCGCAGCATGGTGTTCATCATGCCGACCTGCTCGATCCGCACGACCTGGCCGGCACCGCTGCCGTTCCGCTCGTAGAGCGTGTCGCCCTCGACGGTGCGGATGTTCGAAATGACGTAGGGCAGGACGCCCATGCCGCCATTGGCGAAGGTCGCGTAAGCGCCTGTCATCTCGATCAGCGTGACGTCCGACGTGCCGAGACCGATCGACGGCACCGGGTCGAGCGGGCTGGTGACGCCGAGGCGCCGGGCGGTCGCCGCGACATTGGCGGGGCCGACTTCCACGGCGAGCTGCGCGGCGACCGTGTTGAGCGACAGCGAAAGCGCCCGCTGCAGCGAGACCGGCCCAAGATATTCGCGCGAATAATTCTCCGGCGACCAGCCATTGATGTTGACGGGCTGGTCGATGCGGACGGTCTCGGGCATCAACCCCCGCTCGAGCGCCGTCAGATAGACGAACGGCTTGAACGAGGAGCCGGGCTGGCGGCGCGCATCGACGGCGCGATTATACTGGCTGGCGTTGTAGTCGCGGCCGCCGACAAGCGCGCGCACCGCGCCGTCGGGGCTCATCGAGACCATGGCCGCCTGCGACACGTGGAGGGTCTCGCCGTTCTCCGCGAGGCCCGCCTCGACGGCCTGCGCAGCCTCGGCCTGGAGCTGCATGTCGATCGTGGTCTGCACGACAATGTCGCCGGGGATGGTGCCGATGAAGGTCGGCACGAGGTCCGCGACCCAGTCCGCGATGTAGCTGCCGCTGCCGGAGGCGGCCGGCGCCACGGTCGTGATCGGCAGGGCTTCGGCGGCGTCCGCCTCCTCCTGCGTGACATAGCCCTCGCGGACCATCGCAGTGAGAACCAGGAGCTGCCGGTTCCGTGCGGCGTCCATGTTCACCGTTGGCGCGTAGCTCGACGGCCGCGGCAGGAGGCCGGCGAGCACCGCAGCCTCGGACAGCGTCAGCTGGCTGGCCGGCTTGTTGAAATAGCGCCGCGCCGCCGCGTCGATGCCGATGGCGCCGCCACCGAAATAGACGCGGTTCAGATACATCTCGAGGATGTCGTCCTTCGAGTAGTTGATCTCGAGCCAGACCGCGAGGATCGCCTCCTGGATCTTGCGTTCCGCGGTGCGGTCCATGGTCAGGAACAGCGTGCGGGCGAGCTGCTGGGTGATGCTCGAGGCGCCGGCGGCGCGATCCTCCGACTGGACCGCATCGAGCACAACGCGGCCTAGGCGGATCGGGTCGACGCCGAAATGCGAATAGAACCGGCGGTCTTCGATCGCGACGATGGCCTGCCCGACGTAAGGCGGCAGCTCTTCCAGCGTGACGTTCTCGCCGCCGGTGTCGCCGCGATTGGCGATCATGGTCCCGTCGAGCGCGACGATCTTGATGTTCGGCGGGCGGTCGGGAACCGCCCAGGAGGTGATGCTCGGCAGCTTCGACGCGTAGTAGGCGGTCACGGCGCCCGCCGCGACGACGACCATCAGAAGCAGGAGCAGCGACGTCCGGATGATCCGCGAGATGACGCCGCGCTTTTTCTTCTTCGTCTTGCCGCGCGAGGATCGCCGCGGGCGCCGCGGCCCGTCGGCATCGGGGTCGATCGGCGGCCGGATCGGCGCGGCACGGCGCCGCGTGCGCGGGGCGCCACCCGGGCGGTCCTGCTCGTCGAGTCCGATGTCGAGGTCACCGCGCCCGGCGGTTCGCCGCCGCATGACCGGCTCGATCCGTTCGGCACGGCGCCGGTTCACAGGCACGGGCAAAAGAATGTCATCCATTAAGTCAGGCGCTCCCCGGCCAAGGGCCGAGGCTCCGGGTAGAGGCTAATTAAGGCAGTTTAACGCGTCGTTAAGGACCGAAGGACGGCGAGATTGTGTCGCGGCCGCCGTAACCCTTTATCGGCGCTTGCGATCTTACCCGCAGCCGGCGTTCCGTGCACCGAAAAGAGAGGGGACACTCGCCTGTCCGCCCGTTGGCGTACCGGGCGCCGATGGATAGCTTCGCGGCCATGGAGAATCCCGCCCCATCCGACACGCCGGCGATCGGGCTGACGCCGATGATGGAGCAGTATCTCGCCATCAAGGCGGCGAACCCCGACTGCCTCCTGTTCTACAGGATGGGCGAGTTCTACGAGCTGTTCTTCGAGGACGCGACCACGGCCGCCAATGTCCTCGGCATCGCACTCACCAAGCGCGGCAGGCACCTCGGCGAGGACATCCCGCTCTGCGGGGTCCCGATCCGCACCGCCGACGGCTACCTCGCCAAGCTGATCTCGGCCGGCTACCGCGTCGCCGTCTGCGACCAGACCGAGGATCCCGCCGAAACCAGGAAGCGCGGCGCCAAGGCGGTCGTCCGCCGCGAGGTCATCCGGCTGGTGACGCCCGGCACGCTGACCGAGGACTCGCTCCTCGACGCCCGCGCAGGAAACTATCTTGCGGCAGTGGCCCGGGACCGGAGTACCCAGCGGCCGTTCGGCGTTGCCTCGATCGACATCTCGACCGGCGAGTTCCGCGTCGGCAGCGTCGACGCCGCAGGCCTTTCGGCCGAACTCGCCCGCATCGGCCCCCGCGAGCTCATCGTTCCCGACGGGCTCTACGCCGACGAGGAGCTCAAGGCGCTGTGGCGGTCCGCCCCGTTCGCCGCAACGCCTCTCCCATCCGCGTTCTTCGATCCGGCGACGGCCGCGGGGCGGCTCGCCGCCGCCTTCGACGTCGCGACGCTCGACGGCTTCGGCGCCTTCGCCCGCGCCGAGCTTGCGGCCGCCGCGGCGGCGCTCGCTTATGTCGAGAAGACCCAGATCAAGGCGCGGCCGTCCCTCTCGCCGCCGTCCCGCGAGGCGTCCGGCGGCACGATGCAGATCGACCCGGCGACGCGGGCCAATCTCGAATTGACCGCGACGCTCGCCGGCGACCGCCGCGGCAGCCTCCTCGCCGCGATCGACCGCACCCGGACCGGCGCCGGCTCCAGGCTCCTCGTACAACGCATCGCCAGTCCGCTCACCGATGCGCGGGCCATCGACCAGCGGCTCGATGCGGTCGGCTTCTTCATCGAGGCGAGGGGCGCCCGCGGCTTCGTCCGCGAGCGCCTCGGCGAGGCGCCCGACATGCTGCGGGCGCTGTCGCGCCTCGCGCTCGACCGCGGCGGGCCGCGGGATCTTGCCGCGATCCGGGCCGGTCTCGCGGCCGCGCGCGCCGTTGGCTCCGCCCTGGCCGAGACGGTCCTGCCCACCGAGCTGGCGGAAGCGGCCGGCCATATCGCGGCGGTTCCTACGGCGATCGAGACGCATCTCGACGACCGCCTGGCATCGGATCTGCCGCTCTTCCAGCGCGACGGCGACTTCATCCGCGACGGTGCCCTGCCGGACCTCGACGATGCCCGGAAACTCCGGAGCGAAAGCCGCCAGGTGATCGCCAGCCTCCAGTCCCGCTACGCCGAGGCGACCGGCCTCAAGGCGCTGAAGATCAAGCACAACAACGTATTGGGCTACTTCATCGAGGTTGCCGCCGGCCCGGGCGACAGGCTCCTCGCGCCACCGCACGCACACACCTTCATCCACCGCCAGACCATGGCGGGCGCCCTCCGCTTCACCACCACCGAGCTGAGCGACCTCCAGTCGAGGATCGCCGGCGCGGCCGACCGCGCGCTGACGCTGGAACTTGCGGCATTCGACGAGATGCGTGCGCTGGTGCTCGCGTCGGCCGAGGCGATCCGCTCCGCCGCCGCGGCCCTTGCGACGATCGACGTCGCGGCGGGCCTTGCCGAGCTCGCCGAAGCCGAAGGCTATCGCCGCCCCTCGGTCGACGGCTCGCTCCGGTTCCGGATCCAGGATGGCCGCCACCCGGTGGTCGAACAGGCGCTCCGCGCCGCCGGCGGTTCGTTCGTCGCCAACGACGCCGACTTCGGGCCGTCCGGCCCGGGCGAGCCCGGACGGATCGCCCTCATCACCGGCCCGAACATGGCCGGCAAATCGACCTTCCTCCGCCAGAACGCGCTGATCGCGGTGCTGGCGCAAGCCGGCAGCTACGTGCCGGCGCGTGCGGCCGAGATCGGGATCGTGGACCGCCTGTTCTCGCGCGTTGGCGCTGCCGACGACCTCGCCCGCGGCCGCTCGACCTTCATGGTCGAGATGGTCGAGACCGCGGCGATCCTCAACCAGGCGACCGAGCGCTCGCTGGTGATCCTCGACGAGATCGGCCGCGGCACGTCGACCTTCGACGGCCTCTCGATCGCGTGGGCGACGATCGAGCACCTCCATGATGCCAACCGGTCGCGCGCGCTGTTTGCGACCCACTTCCACGAATTGACGGCACTGGTGCAGCGCCTGCCGCGGCTCTTCAATGCGACGGTGGCGGTGAAGGAATGGAAGGGGGAGGTCGCCTTCCTCCACCGCATCGTCCCCGGCGCCGCCGACCGCTCCTATGGCGTCCAGGTCGCCCGCCTCGCCGGCCTGCCGAAGTCCGTCGTGTCCCGGGCCCGCGAGGTGCTGAAGCAGCTCGAGGCCGCCGACCGACGCAGCCCCGCGGCCGCCCTGATCGACGACCTGCCGCTGTTCCGGACCAATGCCGCGGCCGAGGAGGAGCCCGCCGATCGGCTCCGCGAGGCGCTCGCGGCGATCGACACCGACGACCTCACTCCACGCGAGGCGTTGGCGGCGCTGTACCGGCTCAAGGCGCTGCTCCGCGACGACGGGCCCGCATAGGCTTCAGACCCGCGCCGGCGTCCGATCGTAGCCGAAACGCTCGAAGTACCACGCCCATCGGGTGCGTATCGCCGCGGCGAGCTGCGGATCGAGCGCGTGCGGGTTGGTGCGGTAGCCGCCGAGGCCGGCGAGGTAATGCCGCAGGGCCGGGCCGTCCGGCGCTTCCAGCCCGAGCTCGGCCCGGATGCGGGTGATCTCACCCTCGGGATCGCGGACGAGATCCTCATAGCGGGTGACCGCCCACGTGCCTTCGGGCATGTCGGCGCTGTCGCGGTCGAAATCCCGGTAGAGCTCGGGCAGCGAGTTGAGGATGAACTCGGGCAGCGGGTTGCGGCCATCGTCGAGCCGCGGGCGCTGCAGCCCCTGGCTTCCCGCCGTCTCCCGCCACAGCCGCTCGCTGGACGAAAAGAGCCGATAGGGATCGCGGCTGATGTGGATGAATTTCGCACCGGGGAAGATGCGGCGGAGGAGGCCGATCCGGGCGGTGTGGGTCGGCGACTTCAGAAGGAACCAGCGCGGCGCGGGCGCCTCGGGCACTGCCGCCCAGCGCCGCCCGACCACCACCCGCTTCATGAACGTCACCAGCGCCGCCGCCCAGGCGTCGCGCTCCACCGCGGGCCATTCATCGACATGGAGATGCTCGACCGCCTGCCCGCGATCATTGGGGAACGCCATCGCCTCGTAGGGCGAGCGCTGGCCCATCGCCATCAGCGCGAACTCGTCCTCCTGCGGGTGGTCCCAACCCATGGCCATGTCGTCCATCGGGCGCCGCTTCGGCATCATGAAGCGGAGCCGCCGCAGCATCCGGCCCCAGCGCAGGAAATGGTCGGTGGCGAAGCATTCGAGCGACGTCGGCGCGATGAAGCGGACGTCGGTCGCGAGGAGCTCGTGGAGGAAGGTCGTGCCCGAGCGCCAATGGCCGACGATGAACACCGGCGCCGGCAAGGGCTCGGCCGCGATCTCGGCACCGTGGCGGCGCCGCTGGACGAGCGCCGGGATCGCGTTGCCGAGGCAGAGGAACGACATCCCGATGGCGCGGGGCAGCCGCGTGAAGGAGACGCGAAAGCCGTGCCGGGCGAGAAACCGGAACCAGATCCCGGCCGTCATGCCGTGCCAGATGCGGAACGACCACCAGGACGGGCGTTCGCCGGGCAGGTCTTTTTCGACAACCGGTTGAAAGGCGCCCGTATCGATCGTCATCGTGCCGCCGGAGAGAAATCCGTTCCTTGGTAGCAAGGCGCGGCGACAACGCCAAATGACGCTTGCAACGCATGGCGTTAGAAGCCGAAGCAGAGTAGGGTCCGCGCCGTCCCATGACCGCAACGCCTTGATGAAGAAGACGCAGCCGGAAGCGAACGCGGCGTTCGACGCGCCGGCCCTGCGTGCGGAATTCGACGCGCTCGCCGACGCTACGCCAGGCGGCGCCGAGGCGCCGGCGGTGCGGGCCGCGATCCTCGATCGCCTGAAGCGCGTCGTGGCCGACGGCCGGGCCGAGGCCGAGCGCATCCTGCTCGACAGCGGCTCCGGAACCAAATGCTCCCGCTATCTCTCGGACCTCGAGGACGGCCTGATCGAGGTGGTCGTCGGTTTCGCGGAAGAGCGCGCGGTGCCGAAGAAGGGCAAGGCGCAGCCGATGGCGGTCGTCGCCGTCGGCGGCTACGGCCGCGGCATGCTCGCGCCCGGCTCGGACATCGACCTTCTGTTCGCGCTGCCGGCCAAGCAGACGCCACGGTCGAAGCAGGTCATCGAATATGTCCTCTACATGCTGTGGGACCTCGGCTTCAAAGTCGGGCATGCGACCCGCTCGGTCGACGAGAGCATCAAGCTCTCCCGCAGCGACGTCACGATCCGGACCGCGATCCTCGAAGCGCGCTACATCCTCGGCGACCGGGCGCTATTCGAGACGCTGACCCGGCGCTTCGACGCCGAGGTGGTGAAGGGCACCGCGGCCGATTTCGTCGCCGCCAAGCTCGCCGAGCGCGACGAGCGCCACCAGAAGCAGGGCGCCTCGCGCTACCTCGTGGAGCCCAACGTCAAGGACGGCAAGGGCGGGCTCCGCGACCTCCACACGCTGTTCTGGATCGCCAAATACGTCTACCGCGTCCGCACCGGCGACGAGCTGGTGACGGCGGGCGTCTTTTCGCGGGAGGAACTGAACCGCTTCCTCAAGGCCGAAGACTTCCTGTGGTCGGTGCGCTGCCATCTTCATTTCATGACCGGCCGGGCCGAGGAACGCCTTTCCTTCGACCATCAGCGCGGCATGGCGGAACGCCTCGGCTACACCAACCATCCGGGTCTCGCCGACGTCGAGCGCTTCATGAAGCACTATTTCCTGGTCGCGAAAGACGTCGGCGACCTCACCCGCGTCTTCTGCGCGGCGCTCGAAGAAGCGCATGTGAAGTCGGCTCCGGGCCGCCTCTTCGGCCGGGCCGGCAAAGCCCGGCGGCCGGTGCCCGGCTTTCCCGATTTCATCCTGGACAATGACCGCCTCAACGTCGCCGACAATGACGCGTTCGTTCGCGACCCGGTGAACCTCATCCGCATCTTCCGGATCGCCGACGTCCGGGAGGTCGACCTCCATCCCGACGCGGTCCAGCTCATCACGCGCCAGCTCAGGCTGATCGGCCCGGAGCTCCGCAACGACCCCGAGGCAAACGCGCTCTTCCTCGAGATCCTGACGTCGCGCGAGCAGGCTGAAGCGACGCTCCGGCTGATGAACGAGACCGGTGTCCTCGGCCGATTCGTGCCCGATTTCGGCAAGATCGTCGCGATGATGCAGTTCAACATGTACCACCACTACACGGTGGACGAGCACCTCCTCCGCGCCGTCGGCATGCTGGCAAAGCTCGAGCGCGGGATCCTGAAGGAAGAGCACCCGCTCGCCGCGGAAATCCTGCCGTCGATCTCCGACCGCACCGTGCTCTACGTCGCGGTCTTCCTGCATGACATCGCGAAAGGCCGTCCCGAGGACCATTCGATCGCGGGCGCGAAGGTGGCGAAGCGGCTCGGGCCGCGGCTCGGGCTGACGCCGCACCAGGTCGAGACCGTCGCCTGGCTCGTGGAGCACCACCTCCTGATGAGCACCGTCGCGCAGCAGCGCGACCTCCAGGACCACAAGACGATCCTCGATTTCGCCGAGACTGTTCAGGAGCTCGACCGTCTGAAGCTCCTCCTCGTGCTGACGATCGTCGACATCCGAGCGGTGGGGCCGGGGGTGTGGAACGGCTGGAAGGGCCAGCTCCTCCGCACGCTCTACTACGAGACCGAGCCGCTCCTCACCGGCGGGCACAGCCAGGTCAGCCGCGACATCCGGGTCAACAAGGCGAAGGCCGAGCTTGCCGCCGCCCTCGCGGACTGGCCCGAGGACGAACGCACCCGCTACGTCGACCGCCACTACCCGCCGTATCTCCTTCGGGTCGACATGCCCCACAAGCTGGCGCATGCGGACCTCATCCGGCGCGTCGACCGATCGGACCGCCGGATCGCGACCGACATCAGGCTGCTGCCCTTCGAAGCCGTCACCGAGATCACCATCGTCGCCGCCGACCATCCACGGCTGTTGTCCGTCATCGCCGGCGCCTGCGCGGTAGCGGGCGCCAACATCGTCGACGCCCAGATCTTCACGACCGCCGACGGCCTCGCGCTCGACACCGTGTTCGTGAACCGCGAGTTCCCGGAGGACGAGGACGAGACCCGGCGGGCGCTGCGGGTGAAGAAGATCATCGAGGACGCGCTCGAGGGCAAAATCCGGCTGCCCGAAAGCGTCGCCACCAAGACCCAGGGACGGTCGCGCTACAGGGCGTTCACCGTCCCGACCCGGGTCGTGATGGACAATTCCTGGTCCAACAAATACTCCGCGATCGAGGTGTCGGGCATCGACCGGCCCGGCCTCCTCTACGGCCTGACCCGGGTCCTTTCCGACCTCAATCTCAACATCGGCTCAGCCCACATCGCGACCTTCGGCGAGCGGGCGGTCGACGTGTTCTATGTGACCGACCTGATCGGCCACAAGATCACCAATCCGACCCGCGAAGCGACGATCCGGCGCCGGCTCGAGGAGGTGTTCGACCAGGGCGCCGAGGCGAAAGAGCAGAGGAAGGGCGCGGCCTAGCCTCCCTTCACGGCGTAGTGCCGCCACACTGCCTCCTGTAGCGCCTCGATCCGTTTCCGCTCGGCCGGATCCTTGGGATTCTCCAACCCGAAGGCGGGCGGGCTGGGGAGGCCGGTCGCCTTCGCCACGACCAGCACCGCGAGCTCCGGAGCGCCCTCCGGCTCGTTGAGCGACAGATCGTCGAGCAACACCTTCCAGTGCGGACCGCGCGTCGGCAGCCCCAAAATCGCGCCGAGTCCGCTATAGGAGATTCGCTCCCGCCGCCGTGCGATCGCGACCAGCACGGCCTTCAACTCCTCCCGCGACGGCAATCGTCTGACGCCCCTCATGCCCTTACCCGGTGCACTCCCTCACCTTGATCGATCCGCACCGAAGCCGCTTGAACGCAGTAGCCGTTCGGCTCGGCCATGAGCCTCCTCCGAAACTTCATCACCGTCGGCGGAGCAACCGCGTCGAGCCGCGTGCTCGGCTTCATCCGCGACATGTTCCTGGCCGCGGCGCTCGGGACCGGCCCTGTCGCCGACGCCTTCCTCGTCGCCTTCCGCTTCCCGAACCTTTTTCGGCGGCTGTTCGCCGAGGGCGCCTTCAACTCGGCCTTCATCCCGCTGTTCACGCGCGCGCTCACCGAAGGCGGTGACGCGGAAGCCCGCCGGTTCGGACGCGAGGCGCTGGCGGCGCTGCTGACCCTTCTTCTCATCGTCACCGCCATCGCCGAGATCCTGATGCCGGTGCTGATGTACGTGCTGGCGCCTGGTTTTTCGGCCGACCCCGAGAAATTCGACCTCACGGTGCTGCTGACGCGAATCGCCTTCCCCTATCTGACGCTCGTGTCGCTGGTGGCCCTGTTCTCGGGCGTCCTCAACTCCAAGGGCAAGTTCGCGGTCGCGGCCTTCGCGCCGACGCTCCTCAACGTCGTCTTCATTGCCGCGCTCGCCTACGTCCTCCTGGCCGACCTCCACGAGACCGAGGATGCCGGGCTCATCCTCTCGATCGCGACGGTGGTCGGCGGCCTTGCGCAGCTTGCCGTCGTCGTCTGGGCGGCCAACCGCGCCGGCGTCGGCCTCCGGCTCCAGCTGCCACGGCTGACGCCTGGCGTTCGCCGGCTCGGCCGCCTCGCGGTGCCGGGAATCCTCGCCGGCGGCGTTACCCAGATCAACATCGTCGTCGGCACGATCATCGCGTCGCTGGCGCCGGGCGCGGTGTCGTACCTCTATTATGCCGACCGCGTGTACCAGCTCCCGCTGGGCGTGGTCGGCGTCGCCATCGGCGTGGTGCTGCTGCCCGACCTGACCCGCCAGCTCCGCAGCGGCCGCGACGACATCGCCAGCCACACCCAGAACCGGTCGATGGAATTCGCCCTGGCGCTCACGCTGCCGGCGGCAATCGCGCTGGCGGTCCTCGCGGAGCCGGTGATCCGCGTCCTCTTCGAGCGCGGCGTCTTCACATCAGCCGACACCGCGGCGACCGCCGCGGCTCTGACAGCGTTCGCGGTCGGCCTGCCCGGCTTCGTGCTGATCAAAGTGTTCCAGCCGGCCTTCTTCGCCCGCGAGGACACGCGAACGCCGATGTGGTTCGCCGCGATCAGCGTCGCGGTCAATATCGCGGGCTCGCTGATCCTCTTCCCATGGCTGCAGCATGTCGGCATCGCCGTCGCGACGTCCGCGGCGGGCTGGATCAACGCGATCATGCTCGCGATCGTCCTCTGGCGCCGTGGCTATTTCGTCCCCGATGAGGGCCTGCGGCGCCGGCTGCCGCTGATCCTGCTCGCCGCGGTGTTGATGGGCGCCGCGCTCTTCGTCGGGATCCGGCTCCTCGATGGCTGGCTCGGCGACCCGTCTCCCTTCATCCGGTCCGTCGGACTTCTCATCCTTGTCATCGGCGGCGTCCTCCTTTTCGCCTTGTTCGTGCAGCTCACGGGGGCCGCCGACTTCCGGAAGCTCGCCGCGCTGCGGCGACGCCGGGCGGCGACACCGGCGCCTCCGGAGGAGTAAGGTCCGCAGGAGACACGGGATTCGTCTCGAACCGGGGGGTTCACGCAGCCAGAAAGAACCATGAAGAAGGTCGCGTCCCTCCTCTTCGTCCTCCTCCTCGGCGCCTGCACGATGGCAGGCCCGCAAACCTTTCCGACCGGTCCGGCCCAGGACGCGGCCATGATCATGGCGGGCGCGACCGGGCTCCGGCCGCTCGATCCCCCGGCCCACTACGCCGCCGAGGGACTCGCCCTCGAGGCGGCCGGACGCATCACCTATTCCTATGTCAGCCGCGCCCAGGCCGAGCGCACCTGCAACGGCTCAGGCGCCTGCAGCTATCGCGGCATCGCCAATTGCCGGATCACGATCTCGACCCACTATGACGCGGCCTTCCGCGCCGCGATGATCAATCACGAGCGCGCCCACTGCGCCGGCTGGCCGGCGAACCATCCGCCTTACTAGGCGGCTCGCCTTGCGGCCCGCGAGCCTTCGCCTTATGAGGCGCGACGCTCGGCTCCCGCAGGAACCTCCGCCCATGACCGCCACGCGACCCCGGGTGTTCTCCGGCATCCAGCCGTCGGGGAACCTCCATCTCGGCAACTATCTCGGCGCGATCAAACGCTTCGTGCCGATGCAGGAGGAGAACGACTGCATCTATTGCGTCGTCGATCTCCACGCGATCACGGTCTGGCAGGATCCGAAGGAACTGAGCCAGCGCATCCGTGAGGTGACGGCCGCCTACATCGCCGCCGGCATCGACCCGGTCCGCCACATCGTCTTCAACCAGAGCCAGGTGGCCGGCCATGCCGAGCTCGCCTGGATCTTCAACTGCGTCGCCCGCATGGGCTGGCTGAGCCGGATGACGCAGTTCAAGGAGAAGGCCGGCAAGGACCGCGAGAACGCTTCGGTCGGCCTCTTCGCCTACCCGTCGCTGATGGCCGCCGACATCCTCCTTTACAAGGCGCACGCCGTTCCGGTCGGCGACGACCAGAAGCAGCACCTCGAGCTCACCCGCGACATTGCCCAGAAATTCAACAATGATTTCGCCGAATCGATCGCGGCGCGCGGCTTTGCGGCCGAGTTCTTCCCGCTGCCGGAGCCACTGATCTCGGGCCCCGCGACGCGCGTGATGAGCCTTCGCGACGGCACCAAGAAGATGTCGAAGTCGGATGCATCGGATTATTCCCGCATCGACCTCACCGACAACGCCGAGACGATCACGCTGAAGCTCCGGAAGGCCAAGACCGATCCCGACCCGCTCCCTCTCGAGGAGAAGGGCCTCAAGGACCGCCCGGAAGCGGACAATCTGGTCGGCATCTATGCGGCCTTGGCGGACACGACGAAGGAAGCGGTGCTCGCCGAGTTCGGCGGCGCACAGTTCTCTTCGTTCAAGCCGAAGCTGGCCGACCTTGCGGTGGCAAAACTGTCGCCGATCGCGGACGAGATGCGTCGCCTGCTGGCCGACCCGGCCGAGATCGACCGGATGCTTGCCATCGGCTCCGAACGTGCCGAAGCGATCGCCAGCGAGACCATCCGCGAGGTGAAGGACATCGTGGGGCTGATCCGGCGGAACTGAGCGCTCCGATCGTCAGGGCGTCTCGACCAGGTCGAGCCGGCGTTCGACCCTCGCGAGCCGGTCGTCGATGCGGTCAATCCGGCGGTGTACGCCGGCAAGGTTCTCCTCGACGGCGGTCATCCTGACCTTGAGGTCGCGAAGATCGTCCGCCATCCGATCGATCTTCTCATCGATCCGGCGAAGGTAGCGGAGAACGATATTGTCCGGCTCGTCCGTCATGCGCTGAAACTAGGTATGCGCCGCTCGGTTGTCGAGCAGTGGGCTCCTTGTTCCGTCGCAAGGCAGGTGGCACCCTGCGCTCATGATCCAGCAGCGGCGCGGCCTCGAGCCCGGGCACCGGCGAAAATTCATCGTCGTCATCGACGATACGCCCGAATGCACCAAGGCCGTGCAGTTCGCCGCGCGCCGCGCCGAGCACACCGGTGGCGGGCTTGTCCTCCTCTACGTGATCCCGCCCGCCACCTTCCAGCAATGGAAGGGGGTGGAGAACATCATGCGGGCCGAAGCGATGGACGACGCCGAGGAAGCGCTGGGGAAGTTCGCCGACCAGGTCCGGCGCTGGTCCGCGGTCGAGCCGGAACAGGTCATCGGTGAAGGCGAAACGCTCGCCGAGGTCACGCGGGTGATCGAGAATGACGAGGATATCGCCGTCCTCGTCCTTGCCGCCGGGACCGGCAAGGAGGGACCGGGACCACTCGTCACGGCGCTGGCCGGCCGCGCGTCCGGTACGTTCCCGGTCCCGATCACGGTGGTGCCGGGGTGGCTCGACGAGACGGCGATCGCGGCACTGGCTTAGGCCGCCTCCTTGTAATCCCGGCGCGCTGACGCTACCTATTTTGAACGATTCCAATTTCGAGCGCCTGCGATGTTCATCCAGACCGAAGCCACGCCCAATCCGGCAAGCCTGAAGTTCCTGCCTGGCCGCGAGGTCCTGGGCGACGGCACCGCGGAGTTCCGCGACACCGACGAGGGCCGGGATTCCCCGCTGGCCCAGCGGCTGTTCGCGGTTCCGGGCGTCGCCGGCGTCTTCTTCGGCAACGACTTCATCACCGTGACCAAGGCCGGCGGCGAGTGGCAGCACCTCAAGCCGGCCGTCCTCGGCGCGATCATGGAGCACTACCTTTCGGGCGCGCCCGTGGTCGTGTCGGCCTCCGCCGACGAGCACGGTAAGGAATTCTTCGACGCCAAGGATGCCGAACTCGTCGAGACCATCAAGGAGCTCATCGAGACCCGCGTGCGTCCGGCGGTGGCGCAGGATGGCGGCGACATCACCTTCCGCGGCTACCGGAACGGCGTCGTCTATCTCAACATGCGCGGCTCGTGCTCGGGCTGCCCGTCATCGACGGCGACGCTGAAGCACGGCATCGAGAACCTTCTTCGGCATTTCGTCCCCGAAATCCGCGAAGTCCAGCCGAGCTAGGCGTTCGTCCATCGGCTTGCGCTTTCGAAGCGGCGCGATAGATCCACTCGGAATCGCATTCGGTCCGGAGCGCGACGATGGGCGCGGATGGCGAAGAGTCCGACAACCTCACCGGTGTCTGGCACGGCCGCTACTTCTACAAGCGCGGTCCGGCGCCAGTGTTCTTCACAGCAAGCCTGATCGAAACGGCACGGCACGTGACCGGGGCGACGTCCGAGCCTTCGAGCGACGGTGCGACGGCATTCGCGACGGTGCTGGGAAGCCGTGACACTCGCGCCGTGTCCTTCGTGAAGACCTACGACAACGGCCATCCCCATTTCAGCCCGATCCGCTATGCCGGAACGCTGGCGGCTGACGGCATGGAGATTGAGGGGACCTGGCACATCGGCTGGATCGTCTCAGGAACGTTCCTCATGATCCGCAACCGTCGGGCGGCCGTCTCCATGGACCGAAAGGTCACCGAACGCGTCTACTGACCAGTATCGGTCACTACCCGTCGGACGTCCGCGATCACCCGGCCTCCGTCTCTACCGAGGAATGGAGTTCTCGGTGGAGAGAGCGGCTGTCGAGGCGCCCGGCGGCATGCAGCGCGGGCACAGCCTGCCTCAGTCCCCTCGGTGACGCAGGCGTTGGTTGCGGCTCCCCCGCCCCGTACGAGACAATGGCGCTGCAATGCCCGAATCGACCCCGCCGCGCATCCTCGCCATCGACACGTCACTCGAAGACTGCGCGGTCGCAATCGCCGCCGGCAGCCGGGTGGCGATCGTGCGCGAAACCATTGGCCGGGGTCATGCCGAACGCCTGTTCGGCATGGTCGAGGCCGCTCTCGCCGAGGCAGGGCTTCGGCTAGGCGATATCGACCGCTTCGCCGTCACGACCGGCCCGGGCTCGTTCACCGGCATCCGGGTCGGCGTTGCCGCCGCACGCGGCTTCGCGCTTGCGACCGGGAGGCCGGCGTTCGGCATCTCGACCCTCGCCGCCCACGCCGCCGAAGCGCGGGCGATGGCGGGCCGCGTCTCCGTCCTTGCCGTCCTGCTCGCCAAGGGCGGCGAAGCCTTCGCCCAGCTCTTCTTGGCCGATGGCTCATCCGCCGGTCTTCCGGAGGCGGTACAACACGCCGCCCTCGCCATCCGCGCCTTCGACACCGGCGCGGTCCTCGCCGGCGCGGGTGCCGACGCCGTCGCCGCGGCCTGGCCGTCCTTCCCCGCACCCGAGATCGTCCACCGCCGGTCCGCGCCGGACATCCGCACCGTGCTCGACCTCGCCAGCTTTGCCGGCCCCGAGGCGAGCCCGCCGCGGCCGCTCTACATCCGGCCGCCCGACGCTGCGCCCGCGACCGGTTTTGCCGTCGCGCGCCGATGAAAGGCCTCTTCAAGCCGAGCCGGCCGGTCATCGAGAATGCCCGGCCCGAGGATGCCGCGGCGCTGGCGGAAATCCACGAGTATTCCTTCCCGCGCGGCTGGACCGCGGAGGAGATGCGCCGCTTCATCGGCGCGTTCCCGACCGTCCAGCCGCTGGTCCTCCGGGTCCGGTCGATGGCGAAGCTCGGGGCCGCCGGGTTCGTCATCGTCCGCGTCGCCGCCGGCGAATCCGAGATCCTCACCCTCGCGGTCCGGCCCACCAACCGCGGCCGCGGCTATGGCCGTCTCCTCATGGAGGAGGCGGCGCGGCGCGCCTATCACGACCGCGCCGAAACGATGTTCCTCGAGGTCGACGAATCCAACCGCCACGCCGTCGCGCTCTACCTCTCCCTCGGATTCGAGACGGTCGGCAGTCGGTCACGCTACTATGAGGACACCGGCGGCGGGCAGGGAACCGCGCTTGTCATGCGGCGGTTCCTCCGCTAAGCGCCGCCCCCGGAGGACAGGCCCAACGTGCCATCGCAGACCACCCAGACGCTCGAAGAGGCATGCGCCGCCAAGGGCATGCGCATGACTGAGCAGCGCCGCATCATCGCCCGGGTCCTCGACGCCGCCTCGGACCATCCCGACGTCGAGGAGCTCTTCCGCCGTGCGTCGGCGATCGACCCCCACATCTCGATCTCGACCGTCTACCGCACCGTAAAACTGTTCGAGGACGCCGGGATTATCACCCGCCATGAGTTCCGCGACGGCCGCGCCCGCTACGAGACCATTCCTGACGAGCACCACGACCATCTGATCGATCTTCGCACCGGCAAGGTGATGGAGTTCCGCAACGAGGAGATCGAACGGCTCCAGGAGCGGATCGCCAAGGAGCTCGGCTTCAGGCTGGTCGACCACCGCCTCGAGCTTTACGGCGTGCCGCTCGACAAGGACGACAAGGGCCGGTGAGGGTGCCGCGTTCTTGCGTTTGACAAGGTCCTGTCGCACACATTCCCGGCCGGCCTGACCGCCGTGACAGCAGCGCAGCCGATAGTGAATAGAGCAACGCCTCAGCGCAAAGTCCTCATCCGCACCTATGGCTGCCAGATGAACGTCTATGACTCCGAAAGGATGATGGACGTCCTCGCCGCCGATTATGCGGAGACCGAAATAGCGGAGGATGCCGACCTCATCCTCCTCAACACCTGCCACATCCGCGAACGGGCTTCGGAGAAGGTCTTCTCCGAGCTCGGCAAGCTGCGCCTCGTGAAGGAGGCGGCCGCGGCGGAGGGGCGTGACGTGACCATCGGCGTCACCGGATGCGTCGCGCAGGCGGAAGGCGCGGAGATCGCCCGGCGCGCGCGCACTGTGGACCTCGTGGTCGGGCCGCAATCCTATCACCGGCTGCCGGAGCTCCTCGACCGCGCTGCCCGTGGCGAGCAGGTCGTGGAGACGGATTTTGCCGTCACCGAAAAATTCGCGGCGCTCGGCCGGGCGCATGAGGCGCGGCGGCACGGCGTGGCGGCTTTCCTGACCGTTCAGGAGGGCTGCGACAAGTTCTGCACCTTCTGCGTCGTGCCCTACACCCGCGGTGCCGAGTTCTCGCGGCCGGTCGCGGATATCGTTGCCGACGCCAGCCGCCTCGCCGAGGCCGGCGTCCGCGAGCTCACGCTCCTCGGCCAGAACGTCAACGCCTGGCACGGCGAAGGACCGGACGGGAGGGCCTGGGGCCTCGGCCGGCTCCTCTTCCGCCTTGCAGAAATCCCCGGCATTGCGCGGCTCCGCTACACGACGAGCCACCCGCGCGACATGGACGACGTGCTGATATCAGCCCATCGCGACCTTCCCGCGCTGATGCCCTATCTCCATCTGCCGGTGCAGAGCGGCTCCGACCGCATTCTGGCGGCGATGAACCGGAGGCACCGGGCCGCCGACTATCTCCGGCTGATCGATCGGATCCGCGCGGCGCGGCCCGACATCGCGATGTCCGGCGATTTCATCGTCGGCTTCCCCGGCGAGACCGACGCCGATTTCGACGACACGCTCCGGATCGTCGCCGATGTCGGCTACGCCTCCGCCTTCACGTTCAAGTACAGCCCGCGGCCCGGAACACCGGCCGCGGGCATGGAGCAGGTGCCGGAAGCGGTGAAGACGAGCCGGCTCCTCCGTCTCCAGGCCCTGATCGCCGAGCAGCAGACCGCCTTCAACCGCTCCCGGATCGGCATGAGGATGGATGTCCTGTTCGAGAAGCCCGGCCGGAAACCCGGCCAGCTCGTTGGCCGCTCGCCTTGGCTGCAACCGGTCCACGTCCACGGCGCGCCCGATCTCATCGGCACGATCCATGACGTCGAAATCGATTCCATCGCCGCCAATAGCCTCTTTGCGAACTTTCCAGCATCATCGCCATTCGCCCTCAAGGACGCCGTTTGAGCCCCACCCGCCCCCGCCGCGGACCTGCCCCGGAAGCGCCCGACCGCACGCAGAACCAGGTCGCGTTCGAGAACAAACGGCTCGTCGGATCGCTGTTCGGCGAGTTCGACCAGAACCTTGCCATGATCGAGCAACGGCTCGGGGTGGACGCCGTGGCGCGCGGCAACCAGGTCCTGATCACCGGGACGCCCCAGGACTGCGCCAAGGCGCGCCTCACGCTCGACATGCTCTATTCGCGGCTCGAGCAGGGCCATGAGATCGAGCCCGGCGACGTCGACGGCGCCATCCGCATGGCCGAGACCGCCGACGCCCAGCTCAATCTGCCGACGCTTGAGCCGAAGAGCCGGCTCGCGATGGCCCAGATCGCCACGCGGCGGAAGGTCGTCATGGCCCGCTCGCCGGCCCAGGACGCCTATATCCGCGCGATGGACGCAGCCGAGATGGTGTTCGGCGTCGGGCCGGCCGGCACCGGCAAGACCTATCTCGCCGTCGCCTATGCCGCCGCCATGCTCGAGAACGGCGCCGTCACGCGTCTGATTCTGTCGCGGCCGGCGGTCGAGGCCGGCGAGCGCCTCGGCTTCCTGCCCGGCGACATGAAGGAGAAGGTCGACCCCTATCTCCGCCCGCTCTACGACGCCCTCTACGACATGATCCCGGCGGAGAAGGTGGAGCGCGGCCTGGCATCGGGCGCCATCGAAGTCGCCCCGCTCGCCTTCATGCGCGGCCGCACGCTCGCCAATGCCGCCATCATCCTCGACGAGGCGCAGAATACCACGGCGATGCAGATGAAGATGTTCCTGACCCGGCTCGGCGAGGGCTCGAAGATGATCATCACCGGCGACCCGACCCAGATCGATCTTCCCGACCGCCAGCCCTCGGGGCTGATCGAGGCGCTCGACATCCTGTCGGACGTGCCCGGCATCAAGCAGATCCGGTTCACCGACGTCGACGTCGTCCGTCACCCGCTCGTGGGCCGGATCGTCCGCGCCTATGACACCGCCGCCCGGGAGCGGCCGCGGACCGAGGAGCGATGAACGCCGCGAGCGGCGGACTCGCCATCGACCTCGCGGTCGAGGAGGGCGACTGGCCGGACGAGGACGTCCTCTTCGACATCGCGGCCGGCGCGGCCCGGGCTATCGCCGAGGAAACCGCCCGGAGTTTTGCGGGGCAGGAGCTGTCGATCCTCTTCACCGACGATGCCCGCATCGCCGTCCTCAACGCCGACTGGCGCGGCAAGCCCAAGCCCACGAACGTGCTGTCTTTTCCGGCTCCGGAAGGAACCGCTCTGGTGCCCCCCGGACAGCCCGTGCCGCTCGGGGACATCGTCCTCGCCCATGAGACCGTGGCCAAAGAAGCGGCAGAGGCGGACTTGACGCTGAGGGACCACATCACACATCTTTTGGTCCACGGCCTGCTGCACCTTCGCGGTCACGACCATGAGGACGATGCGGCGGCCGACGCGATGGAGAGGCTGGAGGCGGCCATCCTCGCGCGGCTCGGCATCGCGGATCCTTACGCCGGCAGCGAACCCGAGCGAATCAAAACGGCCGGCCGCAACGGTTCATGAGCAATTCCAAAGACGCGCCCGGCTCGAGCGCCGAATCGAGCCCAGAGGCCCAGAGTACCATCCAGGGCGGTCGCCCGGACGAGGCCGACCGCCCGCAGGAAGGCTGGTTCGACCGGCTGCGCGCCGCCGTCGGCCTGCGCAGCTCCTCGGTCAGGCAGGAGATCGAGGAGGCCATCGAGGAGGACACGGCCGAGAACGGCTTCTCCCAAGAGGAGCGCGCGCTCCTCGCCAACATCCTCCGCCTTCGCGACTATCGCGTCGCGGACATCATGATCCCCCGTGCCGACGTCTACGCGATCGAGATCGATGCGACCCTTGGCGAGCTGATGGCCGAGTTCAAGGACAGCGGGCATTCCCGCATGCCGGTCTATCGCGAATCGCTCGACGATCCGCTCGGCATGGTCCACGTCCGCGACCTCCTGAACTACATCGCCAGCCAGACCATCGGGGACGGCAATGGCGACGCGGTTCCCACGGAGATCGCCTCGCTCGACCTGTCCAAGACGATCGCGGAAGCGGGGGTGATGCGGGACGTCCTGTTCGTTCCGCCGTCGATGCCGGTCGCCAGCCTTCTTACCCTGATGCAGACCCGGCACGTCCAGATGGCCCTCGTCATCGACGAGTTCGGCGGCACCGACGGGCTGGTGTCGATCGAGGACGCCGTCGAGACCATCGTCGGCGAGATCGAGGACGAGCACGACGAGGAGGAGCATGAGATCGTCGCCGACGATCGGGGGGCCTTCATTGCCGACGCCGGCGCGAGCGTTGAGGACGTGGCCCGCTTCGTGGGCGGCGACCTCGACAAGAACCGCGACGAAGACGGGGTCGATACCATCGGCGGCCTCGTCTTCAACCATCTCGGCCGCATCCCGGCGGAGGGCGAGGTCGTGACGATCCCCGGCTATGAGGTCGTGATCATCGAAGCCGACCAGCGGCGGGTCCGCAAGGTCAAGATCCGGCGCCTCGCCGCGCAGGAACCCGCGCCGACGGACGACATGGTCTCGAGCCCGGTCGCCCGGGCCGCCACCGGAACTTGACGCCGCGCCACTGCTTGCCCCACTCCGGCCCTGAGCATCCCACCTTCGTCTCAGGGCCCCCATGACCCGACTGGCCGACTCCGTCATCCTGCTGTGGGGCTGGCGGCGCTGGCTTCTCGCGCTGATCGCGGGCGCCATCACGGCCCTTGCGCTCGCGCCCTTCGACCTCGTCCCGATCGCCTTCCTGACGATCCCCATCTTCGTCTGGCTGATCGATGGCTCGGTGCCTCCGGAAGGCAGCGGCATCCTCCGCCGCGTCCGCCCGGCCGCAGCGGTCGGCTGGTGGTTCGGCTTCGGCTATTTCGTCAGCGGCCTGTGGTGGCTCGGCCCGTCCTTCCTGGTCGATGGCGACGAGTTCGCCTTCCTGCTCCCATTCGGCGTCGTCGGCCTTCCGGCGGTGCTCGCGATCCTCTGGGCCCTCGGCGCCGTCGTCGCGCGCCTCCTCTGGTGCGACGGGTGGTCGCGGGTCCTCGTCTTCGCAATCGTCATGACGATCGTCGAATGGCTGCGCGGGCACATCTTCACGGGCTTTCCCTGGAACGCGTTCGGCTACGCCCTCATGCCGACGCCCGCCTTCATGCAGGCCGCGTCGCTGGTCGGCGTCTGGGGCATCACGCTGCTGGCGTTCCTGGTCTTTGCCGCACCTGTCCTCCTCGCGCGCTCCCATGACGGCAGCCGCGGCCGGCTTGTCGCCTTCGCCGCCATCGCAATTCTCCTCCTCGCCGACATCGCGTTCGGGCTTGCCCGCCTGCGCTCGGCCGACGGCGCCGTGGTGCCGGATGTCCGTCTGCGGCTGGTCCAGGCCTCCATTCCGCAGGCGGTGAAGAACGACCCGAGCCAGCGCGGCACCATGCTCCAGCGCCAGATCGATCTCAGCCGAAGCCCTGGCATCGGGGCGATAACCCACGTGATCTGGCCGGAAACGGCCGTGCCCTACATCCTAACCGAGGAGCCGGAGGCCCTCGCGGCGCTCGGCGGGATGCTCGACCCCGGGGCGGTCCTCATCGCCGGCGCCCCGCGGGCGGCGGATCCGCAGGAGGGCAGGCGCGGCCCGGTCACCAACAGCGTCCTCGTCATCGACGACAATGGCGTCATCCTCGACGCCTATGACAAGGTGCATCTGGTGCCGTTCGGGGAATATCTGCCGATGCGCGACCTCCTCGAGAGCATCGGGATCCGCGAGATCATCCCGCTTCCGGGAGGATTTGCGGCAGGCGCCGAGCGACGGTCGCTCGTCGCGGGGAACGCGCCGCCCTTCGTCCCGCTGATCTGCTACGAGATCATCTTCCCGGCCGAGATCATGCCGCCCGGCGAGCGTCCGGCCTTCATCCTCAACGTCACCAATGACGCCTGGTACGGCGACACGCCCGGACCACGACAGCATTTCCGGCAGTCGATCGTCCGTGCCGTCGAAGAAGGACTTCCGCTCGTCCGTTCGGCCAACAACGGCATCTCGGCCATTGTTGATGCCTACGGCCAGGTTTCGGCGAGCCTCGGGCTCAATGAGGTGGGCGTAGTGGATGGAGAACTGCCCGCAAGCCTCCCCGCCACAGTATATTCGCGATTGGGTGATGCGGTGCCGGGTGTGCTTGTGGCCGTCCTTGCCCTGATCGCTGCGGTGGGAAGAATCGCAACCGCATCAAGGGAGAATTGACTTCCATGACGGCGGCTGCTTTTTACGTTTCGGGGCTGCATCCGCCCCTTGAGCGACTCAGCTTCTTGTCGCGGAGTTCTGCGAATGAGTCTTGCGATGGCTGCCACAAAAAAGCCTAACCCGATTGACGTGCATGTCGGGGGACGTGTTCGGCTTCGGCGCATGATGCTTGGCATGAGTCAGGAGAAGCTTGGCGAACAGCTAGGCATAACTTTCCAGCAGATCCAGAAATACGAAAAAGGCACCAACAGAATTGGCGCCAGTCGTTTGCAGAACATCGCGGCCGTGCTGACCGTTCCGGTCGGCTTTTTCTTCGACGGGGCGCCGGGGCCGGGCGAAACCGGAGCCGCCGATTCCAAGAGCGGCAGCTACGTCGTCGATTTCCTCTCCAGTTCCGAAGGCCTGCAGCTGAACCGCGCCTTCGTGCGCATTCCCGATGCGCGGGTCCGCCGGCGCGTCGTTGACCTCGTGCGCGCCCTGGCCGGAGACATGACCGACGGGGCCTGACCTCGGTCAGTCTGCCAGATTGACGCCCTCCCCGTTCGCTGCCAATTGAGCATCCGCCTCGGCTGGTCCGCCCCCGGACAGGGCCGGCTGGCCGAGCGAAGGAATCTCCCTTGCGATCCTCCTATCTGTTCACCAGCGAATCCGTGTCCGAGGGTCACCCGGACAAGGTCTGCGACCGCATCTCCGACACGATCGTCGACGCCTTCCTCGGCGCGATGCCGGAGGCGCGCGTGGCGTGCGAGACGCTCGCCACCACCAACCGCGTCGTCATCGCCGGCGAGGTCCGCGGCCCCGCGGAGCTCGCCGAGAACAAGGAACGGATCGCCGAACTCGCGCGCGGCGCGATCCGCGACATCGGCTACGAGCAGGAGGGCTTCCACTGGGAGACCTGCGGCATCGAGGTTCTCCTCCATCCGCAGTCCGTGGACATCGCCCAGGGCGTCGATGCCGCCGGCAACAAGGACGAGGGCGCCGGCGACCAGGGCATCATGTTCGGCTACGCCTGCCGCGAGACGCCGGAGCTGATGCCGGCGCCGATCTACTACGCGCACCGCATCCTCGAGAAGATGGCGCGCGCCCGGCACGATGGCCGCGCTCCGGAGCTGCAGCCGGACGCCAAGAGCCAGGTCACGCTGCTCTACGAGCACGGCAAGCCGGTGAAGGCGACGACGATCGTCGTCTCCACGCAGCACACCTACGACATGAGCTCGGACGAGGTCCGCGCGGTCATCGAGCCCTATGTCCGCGATGCGCTGCCGGAGAGCTGGATCGACCGCGACACGGTCTGGCACGTCAACCCGACCGGAAAATTCCTCATCGGCGGCCCCGATGGCGATGCCGGCCTTACCGGCCGGAAGATCATCGTCGACACCTATGGCGGCGCGGCGCCGCATGGCGGCGGCGCCTTCTCGGGCAAGGACCCGACCAAGGTCGACCGCTCGGCCGCGTACGCCGCCCGCTACCTCGCCAAGAACGTGGTGGCGGCAGACCTCGCCGACCGCTGCACCCTGCAGCTCGCCTACGCCATCGGGGTCTCGGAGCCGCTGGCGGTCTATGTCGACCTTCACGGCACCGGCCGGGTCGACGAGGGCAAGCTCGAGACGGTCCTGCGCCAGGTCATGCGGCTGACGCCGCGCGGCATCCGCGAGCATCTCAGCCTCAACCGGCCGATCTACCAACGCACCTCGTCCTACGGCCATTTCGGCCGCGCTCCCGAAGCCGATGGCGGCTTCTCCTGGGAGCGCACCGACCTCGTCGACCAGATCCGCGGCGCGTTCTAGCGCCGCACACGGCCGGCGCCGAGTTTGCGCCCGGCGCAACCGATCGCCCCGCCGTGACGGACGAGACCCCGAAACCGCATGCGGAACGCCGCCTTCACGGGCGGCGCAAGGGCCGGCCGCTGAGCCCGACCCGCGCCGGGCTCATGGCCACCGTCCTGCCCGAGCTGCGGCTCGACCCCACGAAGCCTTTCCCGGCCGATCCCTACGCCCTCTTCGCTGCGTCCGTCCACGACGTGCGGCTGGAAGTGGGCTGTGGCGGTGGCGAGCACCTCCTCCACGAGGCGCGAACGTATCCCGAGGTCGGCTTCATCGGCGTCGAGCCTTTCGAGGAAGGACTCGCCAAGCTCGTGGCGGGCATCGATGCGGAGGGGCTGCGAAACGTCCGCCTGTTCGACGATGACGCCGCGCTGATCCTTGACTGGCTGCCGCCGGGATCGCTGTCGCGCGTCGACGTCTTCTACCCCGATCCCTGGCCGAAGCGGCGGCACTGGAAGCGGCGCTTCATCTCCGACGACAATCTCGACCGCATCGCCCGGGCCCTCCAGCCCGGCGGCCTCCTCCGCTGCGCCTCCGACATCCCGGCCTATATCGACTGGGCGCTCCAGCGCACCCGGCACCGCCGCGACTTCCGCTGGACGGCGGTGCGTGCGGACGACTGGCGGCAGCCCTATCCCGGCTGGCCGGGCACGCGCTACGAGGCCAAGGCCCTCCGCGAAGGGCGGACGCCGGCCTATCTCGCGTTCGAGAGGGTGTGACCGGGCTCCAAGGCTCGGTGTTCCTGTATTGTTCTTGACGGCGGCGCCTCTTCGCCGGTAGGTTGAGGGCAGTCGAGGGGGCATCCATGGTCAGCCACGTCACGACGGTAGCGTTCCGCGGCATCGACGCCGTCCCGGTCGAGGTGCAGGTGCAGAGCGTGCCGGGTCTCCCGGCCTTCATCATCGTCGGGTTGCCCGACAAGGCCGTGGGCGAGAGCCGCGAGCGCGTGCGGGCGGCCCTCCATGCGAGCGGCCTTTCGCTGCCGTCGAGGCGCGTGATCGTCAACCTCGCGCCGGCCGACCTGCCGAAGGAAGGGAGCCATTACGACCTTCCGGTGGCGCTCGCGCTGATGGCGACGCTCGGTGCCATTCCGGGCGAACGGCTCGAGGAGTTCGTCGTCCTCGGCGAACTGGCGCTCGATGGCACCATCACCCCCGTCGCCGGCGTGCTGCCGACCGCGATCGCCGCCAATGCCATGAGCCGCGGTCTCATCTGCCCGTCGGCCTGCGGGCCGGAGGCAGCCTGGGCCGGCCGGGACATGGACATCGTCGCCGCACGATCCCTGATCGCGGTCGCCAACCATCTCCGCGGTACGCAGATCATCGCGAGGCCCGCGCCGGCGCTGGCGGCGCCCACGGCCGCGCTTCCGGACCTTGCCGAGATCAAGGGCCAGGAAACCGCGAAGCGTGCGCTCGAAGTCGCGGCCGCGGGCGGGCACAATCTCCTCATGGTCGGCCCTCCCGGCGCCGGCAAGTCGATGCTGGCGTCGCGGCTGCCGTCGATCCTGCCGCCGCTTTCGCCGCGCGAGCTCCTCGATGTGTCGATGGTCGCGTCCATCGCCGGCGAATTGACCGACGCGCGGCTGAGCCCACGCCGCCCGTTCCGCGCACCGCATCACTCAGCGTCGATGGCCGCCATGGTCGGCGGCGGCATCAGGATCAGGCCCGGCGAGGCATCGCTGGCCCACAATGGCGTCCTCTTCCTCGACGAGCTGCCGGAATTCGCGCCGCAAGTCATCGATTCGCTGCGCCAGCCGCTCGAGACCGGGGAGATCGCGATCGCGCGCGCCAACAGCCGCGTCACCTATCCGGCGCGCTTCCAGCTGATCGCCGCGATGAACCCCTGCCGCTGCGGCATGGCGGGCGAGCCGGGGCAGAGCTGCCCGCGCGGACCGCGCTGCGCGGCCGACTATCAGGCGCGGCTCTCCGGGCCGTTCCTCGACCGGATGGACCTGCGCATCGAAGTCCCGGCGGTAAACGCGGTCGACCTGATCGCGCCGCGAGCGGCGGAGACCAGCGCCGTGGTGGCGGAGCGCGCGCTCCAGGCCCGCGAAATCCAGCGTCAACGCTACGAGGCCGGAGGGGCCGCGACCCTTCTCAACGCACAGTGCCCGCCGGCGCTTCTCGATGAGGTTGCCGCGGTCGATGGCCCTGCGCTTCAACTGCTCCGCGACGCCGCCCAGTCGGCCCGGCTCTCCGCCCGCGGCTATCATCGCGTCGTCAAGGTAGCGCGGACCCTCGCCGATCTCGACGGCGCCCCGGCGATTGGCCGCATCCACGTCGCGGAGGCCTTGAGCTTCCGGATCATGGGTGAGCGAACAGCCCTGGCGGCCTAGCGCGGCGCACCGACGGCTGCCACGTCCCGACTGGGCGGGCAGTCCGATGGACCGCCACAGCACTCACACTCCGGGAAGCGCTCCCGCTGCGGCGGATGGCGAACGCTGGGACTACGCCCGGCAGAACGGCGCCGATCAGCTCCCGCTGCTCGGCTCCGCTGCCGCGTCGGCGGCCGGCACGTCCTCGGTCTTCGCTGCCGCCTCGCCCTCGGCCGGCTTCACCGGCTCCTCGCCGGGCTTCGCCTCCGCGACCACCTCGGCCGGCTCCGGCTTCTCCTCCTCGGCCGATTTCGCCTCGGTCTTCGCCGGCGCCTTGGACACGCCGACAAGGGCCGGGCGGAGAACGCGTTCGCCGATCATGTAGCCGGGCTGCACGACCTGGACGACCGTGCCGGCGTCGACGGAGCCGTCCTCGACCTCGTACATCGCCTGTTCCTTGTGCGGGTCGAATTTTCCGCCCTTGGGGTCGAAGCGGCGGACATGATGCTTCTCGAGCACGCGCTGGAACTCGCGGTCCGTCATCTCCACGCCCGAGAACAGGCCAGCGACCGAAGCTTCGGCCCTGGCCTCCGGCGAGACGGCGTCGAGAGCGCGAGCGAGGTTGTCGCCCACCGGCAGGAGGTCGCGGGCGAACCCGGTCAGCGCATACTGCCGCGCATCGGCCATCTCGCGCTCATGGCGGCGGCGGATGTTCTCCATTTCCGCCGCGGCGCGCAGAAGGCGATCCTTGAGGTCCGCGATCTCGGCGAGGAGCGGGGCTACGGGCCCGGCGTCATTCGCCGGCTCGGTTTCGGGCGACAGGATCTCCGGCTCGTCGATCGTTTCGGTCTCGGGACGATCCTTGGATTTCTCTTGGTTTTCGTCGCTCATGTCTTTTCCCCGAGGCAATCCGAACTGGCCCCGATATCAGCGTCGCGGGGCTTGAAATCAAGGCGGGCGGCGTCAAAGGCGACGAAGCGCCACCTCTTCGACGCGATGGCTCGATCCCTTGCGGAGGACGAGGTCGGCGCGGGGCCGCGTCGGCAGGATGTTAACGCGGAGATTCGGCAGGTTGATCCGGTTCCAGAGGTCCGTCGCCATGGTTTCGGCCTCGGCGTCGCTCATCCCGGCATAGCGGTGGAAATAGGACCGCGGATCCTGGAACGCGGTCTCCCGCAGCGTCTTGAAGCGCTCGGCATACCAGCGGCCGATCAGCGCCTCGTCGGCGTCGACATAGATCGAGAAGTCGAAGAAGTCCGAGATGAAGGGAACCCCGGTGCCGTCCATGGCATGGAGCGGTGTCTGGAGGACGTTGAGCCCCTCAACGATCAGGATGTCGGGACTTTCCACGACGTCGACCGCACCGGGCACGATGTCATAGGCGAGGTGGGAATAGACCGGCGCCGTCACCCGCGCGCTGCCGGCCTTCACGTCCGACAGGAAGGCGAGCATCGCCGCCATGTCGTAACTCTCCGGAAAGCCCTTCCGCTCCAGCAGCCCTTCGCGGACGAGGACGGCGTTGGGCAGGATGAAGCCGTCGGTCGCCACCAGCGACACCTTCGGCGTGTTCGGCCAGCGGCTCAGGAGCGCCTGGAGAAGCCGCGCCGTGGTCGATTTGCCGACCGCCACCGAGCCGGCGATGCCGATGATGAACGGCGTCTTGCCCCCATTGGCGCCGAGAAAGGTCTTGGTCGCCGCGAACAGCCGCTGGGTCGCCGCGACATAGAGGCTGAGGAGGCGGGAGAGCGGCAGGTAGATCGCTTCGACCTCCTCGATCGAGACCGGGTCGTTGAGCGACTGCAGCCGCACCACTTCGTCGGCCGTCAGCGTCAGCGGCGTGTCGGCGCGCAGCCTCGCCCATTCCTCGCGGCTGAAATGGCGATGAGGCGAGAGCGGGGAGACGCGCTGCTCCATCCTCAGCCCTCCTTCGGACGCGCCGCCTTTTCGGCGAGGCCGCTCTGCGCCGTGCGCCGGTCGAGCTCGGCCATCACGGCGGCAAGGCTCACCTGCCGCGATTGGAGCAGCACGAGGAGGTGGAAGAGGACGTCGGCCGCCTCGGCCGTCAGCGCCGTAGGATCGCCCTCGACGCCGGCGACGACCGCCTCGATCGCCTCCTCGCCGAACTTTCGGGCGCAATGCGCCGGACCGCGGGCGAGGAGCCGTGCGGTGTAGGACGTATCGACCGCCCCTTCGGAGGCCCGGGCGGCGATCGTCGCGGCAAGCGTGGACAAAGCGGCCGTGCTGTCCGCCATAGCGAGGCTCCTCAGACGTCGAGGCGAACCGGAACGCCCTTGTCAGCCATATAGGCCTTCGCCTCGCCGATGGAAAAGTCGCCGAAATGGAAGATCGAGGCGGCGAGCACCGCGGAGGCATGGCCGACGATGACCCCGTCCACGAGATGCTGCAGCGTGCCGACGCCGCCGGAGGCCACCACCGGCACCGGGACGGCATCCGCGACCGCGCGGGTCAGAGCGAGGTCAAACCCGTGCCGCATGCCGTCCGAATCCATGGACGTGAGAAGGATCTCGCCGGCGCCGAGCGACGCCACTTCCGCGGCATAAGCAACCGCGTCGATGCCGGTGCGGTTGCGCCCGCCATGGGTGAAGATCTCCCAGCGATCGGTCTCGCCCGCGGCGGAAACCTTCTTGGCGTCGACCGCGACCACGATCGCCTGGGCGCCGAATTTTTCCGCGGCCTTGGCGACGATCCGGCGGTCGTTCACCGCCGCCGTGTTGATCGACACCTTGTCGGCGCCGGCGAGCATCAGCGCACGGACGTCCTCTACGGTCCGCACGCCTCCGCCCACCGTGACCGGCATGAAGCAGGCCTCGGCGGTGCGGGCGACGACATCGAGCAGGATCGCGCGCTCCTCGTGGCTCGCCGTGATGTCGAGAAAGCAGAGCTCGTCGGCACCCGCCGCATCATAGGCGCGCGCCGCTTCGACGGGATCACCGGCATCGCGGAGATCGACGAATTTCACGCCTTTGACGACGCGGCCGTCCTTCACGTCAAGGCACGGAATCACGCGGACCTTGAGGCTCATCACGCGGCCTCCGCGATCAACCGCAGCGCAGCGGCCGGGTCGAGCCGCCCGTCATAGAGCGCGCGGCCGGCGACGGCGCCGGCAAGCTTCCGGTAGCGCGGCTCGAGAAGACGCTCCACATCGGCGAGCGATGCGAGGCCGCCCGAGGCGATCACCGGAATGGAGACGGCATCGGCAAGGGCGAGCGTGGCGTCGAGATTGAGGCCGGCAAACACGCCGTCGCGGTCGATGTCGGTGTAGATGATGGCGGCAACGCCGGCGTCCTCGAACCGCCGCGCCAGATCGGCCGCGGCAAGGTCCGAGGTCTCCGCCCAGCCTTCCACCGCAACGCGGCCGCCGCGGGCATCGATGCCCACCGCGACCTTGCCCGGGAACTCCTTCGCAACGGCACGGACGAGCGCTGGATCACGAACAGCGATCGTGCCGAGGATGACGCGGCTCACGCCGCGCTCCAGCCAGGCAACGACGGCATCGCGGCTCCGGATGCCACCGCCGAGCTGGATGGGCATGTCGACAGCCGCGAGAATCCTCTCGACCGCGTCGCCGTTCATCGACTGCCCGGCAAAAGCGCCGTTGAGGTCGACGACGTGGAGCCAGCGGAAGCCCGCGTCCTGGAACGCGCGGGCCTGCGCCGCCGCGTCGGCGTTGAAGACCGTGGCCTTGTCCATGGCGCCGCGCTCGAGCCGAACGCAGACGCCGTCCTTGAGGTCGATGGCGGGGAACAGGATCATGCCGGCTGGGATAGAGGCTTCGCGCGTCCAGCGAAAGGCTACGGATCGGCGACCACGAGGGCGACCGCGAGCCCGTCATGGCCCTTCACGCCCACGACCTGGATCGCAGTCACGAGGACGCGCGTGTCCTTCTCCGCCAGCTCGGCGAAGCGGCGGACGCCGACGACATCCGGCGCCTCGTTGCTCCGGTCGAGGATGGCTCCGCTCCGGATGACATTGTCGATGACGATCAGGCTGCCCTTCCGCGCCAGCCGGACGCACCAGTCGAAATAGTCCGGGATGTTCGCCTTGTCGGCGTCGACGAAGAAGAGATCGAACGGCCCGGCATTTTCGGCTTGGAGCTGCGGCAGCACGTCGAGGCCGGCCCCGACCCGGATGTCCACGCGGTCGGACAGTTTCGCACGCCGTATGTTGGCGGCCGCGATCTCGGTGTGCTTCGGGGCGAACTCGATCGTGACGACCTTGCCGTCCGCGGGAAGCGCCCGCGCGAGCCAGATGGTGGAGTAGCCGCCGAGGGTCCCGAGTTCGAGGATCCGCTTCGCGCCGACCGAGCGGGCCAGGATCTCGAGGAGCCGCCCCTGGTTCGGCGCGACGCCGATGTTCGGCAGCCCCGCGGCCTCGCTCGCCGTCAGTGCGGCGGCAAGCGCGTCGTCGGCCGGGTGGAAACGCTGCTCGAAATAGTGGTCGATCGCGTTCCAGAGGTCCTGGTTCATGCCACTCTCCTGACGATCGTCAGGTGTTCATCTGGTCGAAGAAGTCGGCGTTGTTCTTGGTCGACCGCAGCTTGTCGAGGAGGAACTCGATCGCGTCCGAGGTGCCCATCGGCATCAGGATCCGGCGAAGCACGTACATCTTCTTGAGGATGTCCGGCGGCACCAGGAGCTCTTCCTTGCGGGTGCCGGAGCGGGTGATGTCGATCGCCGGGAAGACGCGCTTGTCGGCGACCTTGCGGTCGAGGATGATTTCCGAATTGCCGGTGCCCTTGAACTCCTCGAAGATGACCTCGTCCATGCGGCTGCCGGTGTCGATCAGCGCGGTCGCGATGATGGTCAGCGACCCACCTTCCTCGATGTTGCGCGCGGCGCCGAAAAAGCGCTTCGGCCGTTGCAGCGCGTTGGCATCGACGCCGCCGGTGAGCACCTTGCCCGAGGACGGCACGACGGTGTTGTAGGCGCGGCCGAGACGGGTGATCGAATCGAGAAGGATGACGACGTCGCGGCCATGCTCGACGAGGCGCTTTGCCTTCTCGATGACCATCTCCGCCACCGCGACGTGGCGCGTGGCGGGCTCGTCGAAGGTCGAGGAGACGACCTCGCCCTTCACCGAGCGCTGCATGTCGGTGACTTCCTCGGGCCGCTCGTCGATGAGGAGCACGATGAGGAAGCATTCGGGGTGATTGGTGGTGATCGAATGGGCGATGTTCTGGAGGAACACCGTCTTGCCGGTCCGCGGCGGTGAGGTGATCAGCGCGCGCTGGCCTTTTCCCAGCGGGGCGACGAGGTCGATGACGCGGGAGGAAAGGTCCTTCCGGGTCGGGTCGCCGGTTTCCATCTTGAGCCGCTCGTCGGGGTAGAGCGGGGTCAGATTGTCGAAATGGATCTTGTGCCGGGCCTGGTCGGGATCCTGGAAGTTGATGGTGTTGACCTTGAGGAGCGCGAAATAGCGCTCGCCGTCCTTCGGGCTCCGGATCTGGCCTTCGACAGTGTCGCCGGTGCGGAGCGAGAAGCGGCGGATCTGCGAGGGAGAGATGTAGATGTCGTCGGGACCAGCGAGGTAGTTGGCGTCCGGCGACCGCAGGAAGCCGAAGCCGTCCTGGAGCACCTCGACGACGCCTTCGCCGATGATGTCGGTCTCCTTGGCCGCGAGCTGCTTGAGGATGGCGAACATCAGCTCCTGCTTGCGGAGCGTGGACGCGTTCTCGACCTCGAGCTCCTCGGCAAAGCTCAAGAGCTGGGCCGGCGATCTGCTCTTCAGGTCCTGAAGCTTCATTTCAGGCATGCGTGATATCTTTCGGTCGGCTTCCGCCGACATTGGTAGCTGGGGGGAAAAGGCAGAACTTCCGGCCGGCGCTTGAGCGGGCGCCCGGCGTGGCAACACGGAAATGCCGAAGGCACTCCGGTGCCGGTCTGCTTGGCGAGATGAGCGAAACAATAATCGCTCGGACGGGCCGCTACAAGGGCGGCGCACCAATTTCGTGGGGCGTCAGAACGGTTTCACGACCGCAAGGATGACGATCCCGATCAGGAGCAGCGTCGGCACCTCATTGACGATGCGGTAGGTCCGGGCCGGGCGCGTGTTGGCATCGCGCTCGAACTCCTTCCGCCGCGCCGACAGCCAGCCATGCAGCGCCGACATTCCGAGGACGAGCACGAACTTCACCATCAGCCAGGGCTCGCGGTACTGCTCCGACCAGATCGCCAGCGCGATGCCGGCGACCCAGGTCGCGATCATCGCCGGGTTCATGATCGCGCGGAGGAGCCGCCGCTCCATGACCTTGAAGGTCTCGGACTTGTCGGAGCCGGGCGCGGCGTCGGCATGGTACACGAAGAGGCGCGGCAGGTAGAACATGCCGGCCATCCACGCGACCATCGCGATGACGTGGACAGCGACCAGCCACTGATATCCGCTCATCCGCCCGCTCCGTACTGCCGGACCCGCGCCACCAGCCGCTCGACATGGGGAATCGGGGTCTCGGGCGTTATGCCGTGGCCGAGATTGAAGATGAAGCGGCCGCCGGCAAGGGTCGTCATCAGCCGGTCGATCGCTTCGTCGAGTGCCCGACCGCCGGCGCGGAGCACCATCGGGTCGAGGTTGCCCTGGACCGTGGCGCGCGGTTTCAGCACGTCGCGGGCATAGGACAGCGGCACGGTCCAATCGATACCGATCGCATCGACGCCGGTCCGCGCGACATAGTCCGACAGGCGAAGACCGGCCCCTTTCGGAAATCCGATGATCCTGGCGTTCGGGACGTCCGCGCGGACCCGGCGCACGATCTCCGCCACCGGCGCGATCGCCCAGCGGTCGAACTCCGTTTCGCCGAGTACGCCCGACCAGCTATCGAAGATCTGCACGACGTCGGCGCCGGCCCGGAACTGGGCAACGAGATAGGCGGCAGACGCCTCGACAAGGACAGCGATGAGCCGATCGAGAAGGTCCGGATCATGGGCACCAAGCAGACGGGCCGGTGCCTGGTCGGACGTACCATGGCCGGCGATCATGTAGGTCGCCACGGTCCATGGCGCACCACAGAAACCGATCAGCGCCTTCTCTGCCGGCAGGGCGGCCCTGATCATGGCCACGGTCTCGATGACCGGTGCGAGATGGTCCACCACGCCCGACGGGTCGAGCGCGGCCACATCGGACGGTCCGATCGGGTCGAGCATCGGCCCTTCGCCTTCGACGAAGCGCACATGTCGGCCGAGGGCATCGGGGATCACGAGGATGTCCGAGAACAGGATCGCCGCGTCGAAATCGAAGCGGCGGATCGGCTGGAGCGTCACCTCCGTGGCAAGGTCCGGCGCGTAGCAGAGACTGAGGAACGATCCCGCCTTGGCCCTCACCTCACGGTACTCCGGCAGATAGCGGCCTGCCTGTCTCATGAGCCAGATCGGCGGGACTTTCGAGGGGATGCCGGCAAGAGCCCGACCGAAAAGGCCGGCTGGCGGATCGGCACGGCCGTCCGTGGTCTGATCAATCAAAGAGAATATCTCTCTTCTGTTTCTTCTATTTGGGGCTGGAATAGTGACAAACAGGACCCTCCACAACCGGTCCACAGACTCCCCCGACCGAAGGCAGCGGGGACAGAGCTGCCGGGCGGTGGGTACAGGATTGCGGGAAGACCGGGGACAATGGCAATCGCATAGCGAAATCAGATGCTTGTCGATGCGCTTGGAGCGACGCGATCGGGCCATCAACAGGGACAGACTGTGTGGTCCCGGAGAATTCCCGAAGGCCAGCTACGCGCGGTGCGACTGCTCCCGGATGACAATTTGCCGGGCCAAATCCCGGCGAGGGCGGATGGCTTCCGCGGCCACCTCCCGCCGATCGGATTTCCGCGGCGCCATTCACAGCCCCGAAAGAATCCCGATGACAGCGCCACGCGTCACTAGGACTGCGCGCCGAACTCTGGAATCGGGTAAACGCGAATCGTGCCGGTCCGTATCCTTCTTGCCTCCATGAGCGAAGCCCGTCGCACGATGCTCGCCAATGCGGGCATCGCGGCGGAGCTGCACGACCACGGCGTCGACGAACGCGCCGTGCAGCGCGGCCTCCGCGACACGCCGCCTGCTTCCGTCGCCGCGGCGCTCGCAACGGCAAAGGCGACTGCCGTGAGCGGCCGGGAGCCCGAGGCGCTGGTGATCGGCGCGGACCAGACGCTCGATCTCGACGGACGGACGCTGGGCAAGCCGGAAGGCAGGGACGCCGCGCGGCGACAACTGGCGGAGATGGCGGGCAGGACCCACGCCCTCCATTCAGCCTTCGCCATTGCTCGCGGCGGCCGCGTGCTGAGCCGCCAGACCCGGAGCGCCAGGCTGACGATGCGGCCCCTTGGCCCGCCGGAGATCGACCGCTATCTCGAGCGCGCCGGCGACGGCGTGCTGCGGTCGGTCGGCGTCTATCAGCTCGAGGGGCTCGGCATCCGGCTGTTCGAGAAGATCGAGGGCGACTATTTCACCATTCTCGGCATGCCGCTCCTGCCGCTCCTGAAATCGTTGCGGCGCCTCCAGGCGATCGACCTATGACCGTCCCCACCGCCTGCGTCATCGGCTGGCCCGTGAGCCATTCGCGCTCGCCGATCATCCATCGCTACTGGCTGCGCACGCTGGGCATCGACGGGGACTATGTCGCCCACGCCGTCCCGCCGGAGCGGATCGAAGCGTTTCTCGCTTCCTTTGCCGAATCCGGTTTCATCGGCGGCAACGTGACGGTTCCGCACAAGGAGGCGGCGTTCGCCGCGGCGCATGAATGCGATCCGGTCGCGTCCGCCTTGGGCGCCGTCAACACGATCTGGCTCGACGGCGGCAGGCTCCTTGGCAGCAACACCGACGCTCACGGCTTCCTCGCCAATCTCGATGACGGTGCGCCCGGCTGGTCCGAGCGTGGCGGCAAGGCGGTCGTCCTCGGGGCGGGCGGCGCTGCCCGCGCGGTCGTCTGGGCGCTGCGCCAGCGCGGCTTCGACGTCGTCATCGTCAACCGCACCCGCGAGCGCGCCGAGGACCTCGCGCGCCGCTTCGTGCGGGTCGGCGTGGACGACTGGACCGCGCTGCCCCGCCAACTCGCCAATGCGGCAATTCTCGTCAACACGACCTCGCTCGGCATGACCGGCCAGCCGCCGCTGGAGCTGGACCTCGCCTCGCTGCCGGACCACGCGGTCGTCAACGATGTCGTCTACGTGCCCATCGAGACGCCGTTTCTCGCAGCCGCCCGGGCGCGCGGCCTTGCCGCCGTCGATGGCCTTGGCATGCTGCTCCACCAAGCCGTGCCCGGCTTCGAGCGCTGGTTCGGCCGGCGCCCGGCGGTGACTCCCGAACTCCGCGACCTCGTCGTCGCCGACATCCAGGCGCATTGATGCGCGTCATCGGCATCACCGGAACGATCGCGAGCGGCAAGTCGACCACCGCCGCCATGTTCGGCGACGAAGGCGTCCCCGTCTTCAGTGCCGATGCGACGGTCCACGACCTCTACCGCCGGAAGGCGGTTCCGGCCGTCGGAGAGCTCTTTCCCTCGGCCGTCGTCGATGGCGAAGTCGACCGCCGCCGGCTCGGCACGCTCCTCGCGGCGGATCCGTCGCTCGTCCCGCGCCTCGAGGCGATCATCCATCCTCTGGTCCGCGCCGAGGAGGAGGCCTTCATCGCGCGGGCCAGAGCGGAGGGCCATCCGGCGGTGGTCATCGAGCATCCGCTGATCTTCGAGAAGGGCGAGCGCCAGCGTTTCGACATTGTGGTCGCCACCACGGCGCCTGCTGCCCTCCGCGAGGAGCGGGCGCTGGCCCGGCCCGGGATGACCCGTGAGACCTATCGCCTCCTGTCAGGCCGGCAGCTTCCGGACGAGGAGAAACAGGCGAGGGCCGACTTTGTGGTGGATACCGGCTCGGGGATGGATGCCGCGCGGGCCGCGGTCCGGCATATCCTTGGGCGACTCGCCGCGCGGCGGGATTGACCTTCGCGGCCGCCTGGAACAAAACTGGAACATGCGGGAAATCGTCCTCGACACCGAGACCACCGGGCTCGACTTCGCGAACGACCGGATCATCGAGATCGGCTGCGTCGAGCTGATCAACCACATCCCGAGCGGGCGGACATTCCAGATCTACATCAACCCGCAGCGGCCGATCTCGATCGAGTCGCAGCGTGTCCACGGCATCTCAGACAAGTTCCTGGCCGACAAGCCGATTTTCGCAGCGGCCGTACCCGGTTTCCTCGACTTCATCGCCGACGCCCCGCTGATCGCACACAATGCCGATTTCGACATCGGCTTCCTCAACGCGGAGCTGGCGCGGATCGGTCAGGGGGCGCTGGCGCCGGGCCGGGTGATCGACTCGCTGGCTCTGGCGCGGCGGCGTCATCCCGCGGGCCCGAACTCGCTGGACGCGATCTGCAATCGCTACGGCGTCGACCTCAGCAAGAGGACGGTGCACGGAGCGCTTCTCGATGCCGGCCTTCTGGGCGAGGTCTATGTCGAGCTCATCGGCGGTCGCCAGACCAGCCTAGCCTTCGGCGAGGCCGGCGACGGCGGGCTGGCTATCGTCGTCCGCGTCTCGCGGCCGCGGCCGGCGCCCTGGGTGTCCGTGCTGTCGGATGGGGATATCGCGGCCCACGCCGCCTTCATGTCGAGCTTCGACAAGGGCGGTCTTTGGGCCGGCTATCGCCAGGCCGCCGCGGCGGCCTGAGCTCAGCTCAGATTGGCGGGCGGCGGGACGTTTGGAGCGTCGCCGGGCTGGCCGCGCTTGAGGCGATCGCGATACATCGCCGCGAAATCGACCGGATCGAGGAGAAGCGGCGGGAAGCCGCCATTCCGCGTCGCATCGGCCAGGATCTGGCGGGCGAACGGGAAGAGAAGGCGGGCGCACTCGGTCATCGCGAGCGGCTCGATCTGGTTCTCGGGAATGTTCTGGAACCGGAAGACGCCGGCATAGACCAGCTCGGTCGCGAAGATGGTGCGGTCATTGTCCTTGGCCGACGCCTCGAACTTCAGCGAGACTTCCATGTCGGTCTGCGAGACGCGGCGGGCCTGGACGTTGATGCCGACATTGATGCGCGAATTCGCATCGCGGTTCGGCATCGCCCGCGGACCGTCGGGATTCTCGAACGACAGGTCCTTCACATACTGGGACACCACGTTGAGGCGCGGCTGGTCCGCGCCGGGAACGGCGCCGAGCGGTGGCGCGCCTGCCCCGGCAGTGCCGTTGGTGCCGTTCTCGTCGGCCATTGTCGTTGCCCTTCCGTGACGTAGAGGACCGTCCCCTTCGGCGGTCGGCGGCTGGCTAGCACGCGACCGCGGGTGAGACAAGGATCGGCGTCAGCGGCTTCGCGGCTCGGGATCGTTGGCCGGCGGCTCGGCCCGAAGGTCGAGATAGCGGCTCCGCGGCGATGGCGTCTGCGGCCAGCGCTGCCAGTTGCCGCCCGCGGCCGTCGCGACGATCCCCGGCATCGCCGCGGCCCGGAGGCCGCGCCGCACCGCGGGGAGGAACAGGAGAAGGCCGATGACGTCGGTCACGAAGCCCGGGATGATCAGCAGGACGCCTGCAAGGAGAATCATCGCGCCGTCGGCGAGCGCTGCGCCCGGCATGATCCCTCCATTCACGTCTTCGCGAATGCGGCGCATGACGCCGAACCCCTGGCTGCGCATCAGGACGATGCCGGCGATGGCCGCGAGCAGGACGAGACCGAGCGTGGCGGCGACGCCGATGGCCCGGCCGACCAGGATGAAGACGGCGATCTCGACCAGCGCGAGGATCACGAGGACGAGCGGAATGATCCTAAATCGCATTTCGCTTTGACCGTGGTGCTGCTAAGGCTTGCAGCCTTGAGGGCTGGATTAGCCCACTCCAGACACATAGATAGTATGGGTCGGGCGAATTCACATGCTCGCCGCCGGAGTGCGCCGGGAAAAGTTCGCATGCGGGCGTGATTGGATGAACAGCGGCTCCTTCGACATCATCACCATCATCTTCGTGGCGCTGGCCGTGCTCATCTTCCTGCGCCTTCGAAGCGTGCTTGGCCGCCGCACCGGCAATGAGCGTCCGCCGCTCGAGCGTTTCCAGCGCCGCGAGGCCGATCGTCCGGCCGGCGGCGACAAGGTGATCACCCTCCCGCCGCGGCCCATCCGCGACGGCGAGCCGTCGGTGACGACGCCCGACACGTCGGCGGATGTCGACATCCGTCTCAAGACGGTTGCCCCGCCGGGCAGCGCGCTCTCGGATTCCCTCCGCCGCCTGATCACGGCGGACCGCACGTTCGACCCGCAGCAGTTCCTCGATGGCGCCAAGATCGCCTACGAGATGGTCGTGACCGCCTTCGCCGAGGGCGACCGCCGGCAATTGCGGCAACTTCTGTCGCGCGAGGTGTATGACGGCTTCGTGTCGGCGATCGGCGAGCGGGAGACCCGGCAGGAGAAGATCGATTTCCGCTTCGTCGGGATCGAGAAGGCCGAGATCACCGATGCCGCGCTCAAGGGCAGCACGGCGCAGGTGACCGTCCGCTTCACCTCGCAGCTGATCTCCGCCACCAAGGACAAGGACGGCAAGGTCGTCGACGGCGACGAGACCAAGGTCAGCGACGTCACCGACATCTGGACGTTCGCGCGCGAAGTTTCGGCCCGCGACCCGAACTGGCGCCTCGTCGCCACCGAGTCGGTCGAGTAGGCAGGTCTCGCACCGCGTGGAGCCGCGCCCGTGGCAAGGCGCCGCCAGCTCACACCCGACGAACGCACCCTGTGGGACCAGGTCGCCCGCACCGCGGAGCGGCTGAAGCGGCGGAAGGAACGCGCTTCGGCCGCACCTGAGGGGTCGACGGCCGATGCTCCTCCGCCGGCCCCAAAACCACCTGCGACCGTGGCAAAGCCACCGGCAGTTCCCCCTCCGTCCAGGCCCGAGCCCATGCGCCGCCGTGGTCCGCCCGCGCCGCAGGCGCTCGACCGCCGCAGCGTGCATCGGCTCGGCCGCGGCGCTCTCGGCATTGACGGCCGCATCGACCTCCACGGCTCCACGCAGGAGGAGGCGCACGACCGCCTTCGCGGCTATCTCGCGCTCGTCCAGTCGAATGGCGGCCGGATCGTCCTCGTGATCACCGGGAAGGGCAAGGACGATGGCGAGCGCGGCGTCCTCCGCCGCGCCGTGCCGCAATGGCTGAGCTCGCCGCTCTTCCGCGTCCTCGTCTCCGGATATGGCGAAGCGCACCGGACCCATGGCGGGTCCGGTGCGCTCTACGTCCGGATCAGGAAGTTGAGATAGCCGAAGGAGGAAGCCGGACGCCGGCTTCGACCCGAAGGCGCAGCCGCTACAGGATGAAGCGGCTGAGGTCGACGTTGCGGGCGAGGTCGCCGACCTGCGACTCCACATAGGCCGCGTCGATCACCAGCTCCTCGCCATTGCGGTCCGGCGCGGAGAAGCTGATCTCGTCGAGGATGCGCTCCATCACCGTCTGCAGGCGGCGGGCGCCGATATTCTCGACCGAGGAATTGATGTCGACCGCGATCTGGGCGATCGCGGCGATCGCGTCGTCGGTCACCGACAGCTTCACGCCCTCGGTTCCCATCAGCGCCACGTACTGCTTGATGAGGCTCGCCTCGGTCTCGGTGAGGATCCGCCGAAAGTCCTCCTTGGTCAGCGGACGAAGCTCGACGCGGATCGGCAGGCGGCCCTGCAGCTCCGGCAACAGGTCCGACGGCTTCGAGACGTGGAACGCGCCCGAGGCGATGAAGAGGATGTGGTCCGTCTTCACCGGGCCGTACTTGGTCGCGACCGTCGTCCCCTCGATGAGGGGCAGGAGGTCGCGCTGCACGCCCTCGCGCGACGGACCGCCGAAGCGATCCGAACCCGCGGCGACCTTGTCGATCTCGTCGATGAAGACGATGCCGTCATCCTCGACCGAGCGGATGGCTTCGCCGATGACCGCCTCATTGTCGAGGAGCTTGTCGGACTCCTCCTGCATCAGGATGTCGTGCGAGTCGCGGACCGTGGTCTTCCGAGTCTTGGTCCGGCCGGCAAAGGCTTTCCCCAACATGTCGCCGAGATTCATGACGTTCGCGCCCGGCATGCCGGGAATCTCGAACGTCGCCCCGCCGGTGTCCTTGACCTGGATCTCGATCTCCTTGTCGTCGAGCTCGCCGGCCCGGAGGCGCTTGCGGAACGCTTCGCGCGTCGCGGGGCTCGCGGCGGGACCGACGAGAGAATCGAGCGCGCGCTCTTCGGCGGCCAGCTCGGCCCGTGCGGCGACGTCCTTCCGCTTCTTCTCCTTGACGAGCGCGATGCCGACCTCGACGAGGTCGCGGACGATCTGCTCCACATCGCGGCCGACATAGCCGACCTCGGTGAACTTCGTCGCCTCGACCTTGAGGAACGGCGCGCCCGCGAGTTTCGCAAGGCGACGCGAGATCTCGGTCTTGCCGACGCCGGTCGGGCCGATCATCAGGATGTTCTTCGGCAGCACCTCCTCGCGGAGGCTCCCGGTCAGCTGCTGGCGCCGCCAGCGGTTGCGAAGGGCGATCGCGACCGCGCGCTTCGCCTCCTTCTGGCCGATGATGTAGCGATCGAGCTCGGACACGATTTCGCGCGGCGAGAACTCGGCCGAATGCGCTTCGGCGTTCCGGGGACGGGGCGTGGCGTTTTCGGCAGCGAGGGAGACGGGGCTCATGAGGAGGCCTCCAGGGATTCCAGGGTGACGCGGTCGTTGGTGTAGATGCAGATCTCGGCCGCGATCTTCATCGCTTTGCGCGCGATCGTCTCGGCATCGAGATCGTAGTCCGCCAACGCGCGGGCAGCGGCGAGGGCATAGTTGCCTCCCGAGCCGATCGCGGCGACGCCGCCATCCGGCTCGAGGACGTCGCCATTGCCGGTGAGGACGAGGCTGACGGCCGGATCGGCCACGATCATCATCGCCTCGAGGTGACGAAGATAGCGGTCGGTGCGCCAGTCCTTGGCGAGCTCGACCGACGCGCGGAGAAGCTGCCCCGGATACTGCTCCAGCTTGGCCTCGAGCCGCTCGAACAGCGTGAAGGCGTCCGCGGTCGCGCCGGCAAAGCCGGCGATGACGCCACCCTTGCCGAGCGGCCGCACCTTACGGGCATTGTGCTTCATCACCGTGGCGCCGGCGGAAACCTGGCCATCGCCGGCGATGACCACGCGGCCGCCCTTCCGCACCGTGACGATGGTCGTCCCGTGCCAGGAGTCGGCAGTGGTTGCGGTCTGCTGAGACTGGTTCACGACCGGCCTCCCCTGGTGCGCACCAAAACGGGCGCAGGCTCGGGGTTCGGCCGCAGGAGCCGCACGCTCAGGGCAATGGCGATGAGAGGAATGAGGAGAGAAACAAAAAGGGCCACAGGGCACCCTCCTTACTGAGGCCGCCTCGCCGGCCCTCGACCGAGGCGCCGGAGCGGCCAATGCGGTCATAGGTAGGGAGGAGCAGGGCAGGATGCAAAGAGGGGGCGCCCGCGCAGGCTCCGGCAGCCACAGCAGCCCTGGTGCGATGCCACCAAACTGGTTTCGTTAGGGAAGACCTGATAGATCGCGCCAATTCCCCGCCGCAGCAGAGGTTCTTGAGGCGAGCAATGCGCAGCGCGACCGTCAGCCGCCGCACGAAGGAAACCGACATCGCCATCACCGTCGATCTCGACGGGACGGGCGTTTCGTCGATCGCGACCGGTGTCGGCTTTCTCGACCACATGCTGGAGCAAGTGGCGCGGCACGGCCTCCTCGACCTCACGGTCGAGGCCAAGGGCGACCTCCATATCGACCAGCACCACACCACGGAAGACGTCGGGATCGTGCTCGGCCAGGCCGTGAAGAAGGCGCTCGGCGACCTCCGCGGCATCACCCGCTACGCCGACGTCCATCTCCCGATGGATGAGACCCTGACGCGCTGCGCGATCGACCTCTCCGGCCGGCCGTTCCTGGTCTGGCGGGTCGAATTCACGCGCGCCAAGATCGGTTCGTTCGATACCGAGCTCGTCCGCGAGTTCTTCCAGGCGTTCGCCCAGAATGCCGGGATCACGCTCCACGTCGAGACGCTCTATGGCGCCAACAGCCACCACATCGCCGAGACCTGCTTCAAGGCGCTTGCGCGGGCGCTCCGGGCCGCGGTCGCGATCGACCCGCGGCAGCCCAACAGCGTGCCCTCGACCAAGGGCTCGCTGACCGAGGAGACGGCCGCCGAGGCATCGGCCAAGCCGAGGCGGCGCAAATGAGCGTTGCCATCATCGACTATGGCGCCGGCAATCTCCGCTCGGCGTCGAAGGCATTGGAGGTCGTTGCCGCCCGTTCCGGCCGTACGCTGGATGTCGTCATCACCAGCGATCCGGAGCGCGTGCGCACGGCCGATCGCGTCGTGCTGCCGGGCGACGGCGCCTTCCGCGACTGCAAGGAGAACCTTGATGCCATTCCCGGGATGATCGAGGCGATCGACGGCTTCATCGGCGCCGGCAAGCCGTTCCTAGGCATCTGCGTCGGCATGCAACTCCTAGCCGACCGCGGCCTCGAGCACGGCGTGACGCCGGGCCTCGGCCGCATTCCCGGCGAGGTCGTCGCCGTGAAGCCTTCGGACGAGACGCTGAAGGTGCCGCACATGGGCTGGAACACGCTCGATCGGGCAGCTCCCCATCCTCTGCTCGACGGCATCCCGCTCGGCCCGACCGGCTGGCACGCCTTCTTCCTGCACGGCTACGAGCTGGAGCCGGCCGAACCGAGCGACCTCATCGCGACCGCCGACTATGGCGGACCGGTCACCGCGATCGTCGCGCGGGGCAATGTTGCGGGCACGCAGTTCCACCCGGAGAAAAGCCAAAAGCTCGGCCTCGCGCTGATCGCGAATTTCCTGGCGTGGTCGCCGTAGGCGACAGGTCCGCCCCCCGGGTCCGGTGGGGGGGCCTGTTGCGTGGAACATCGGCGGTATCGGGCTCCCTCTACCCGCCTACGGGGAGAGGGCTCCAGGTCTTAGCGAGACAGAGCCGAGCTTAGAAGATGGAGGGTGAGGGGGGAGTGGCGGCGCGCCTCTCATAGGCCTCGCCTGGCGCCCCCCTCAGCCGGCGCTGCGCGCCACCTTCTCCCTGCAAGCGGGGCGAAGGAAGAGCTACCGCGCAGCCTGCGACCCCCGGCAACGGTCCCCTCAGGGCGGCCCGCCATCCGGGCCACTACGCGACAGCATCGATGCCAGTGCATCGGCCGCGGTGACCGGCAGCGAGCAGATCTGGCCGCGGCAGACATAGGCGGTGGGCCGGTCCGCCTGCATGCCCTTGCCGAACGCGGGATGGTTGGGAGGGACGGTCGCGCCGCCCGACACGACCGACAGGACGAAGCCCTCGCGCCAATGGCGATGGACAATGGTCCGGAATTCGGCCGCGTCGTCCTTCGTCGGCGCGACGATCACGATGTCCGTGCCCCACAAGGCCTCGTCGAAGGCGTTGAACAGGCCCGCTTTGCCAAGGGTATCGCGGGCCGAGCCGAGATGGCCGCTCAGGATGCGGTGCACCCGCTCGGCAAAACGCCGCTCCCCGGTCAGGCGCGCGAGCTTCGCCAGCCCCGTCGCGATCAGCGCGTTGGCGCTCGGGACGGACTCGTCGTGCAGCGGCAGCGGACGCGTGACGAGCGCGTCGGTGTCGTCGGCGGTCAGCCGATAGGCCGCGACGCCCTCGTCCCAGTAGTGGCGGTCGAGGACATCGGCGAACCGCACGGCGTCCGCGACGAAGGTCGCCGCGCCGGTCGCGGCGTGCAGGGCGAGCGCCGCGCGCATCATGGCGCCGTAGTCGGAGGCGAAGCCGACGGCGAGGAGAAGGCCCTCCCGATAGGAGTGCCGAAGGCGGCCGTCGACCGTCATCGTGTCGATGACGAACCGGTAAGCGTCCCGAGCCGCGGCCAGCCATTCGTCGCGATCGAGCGCGACGCCCGCGGCAACGAGCCCCGAGATTGCGAGGCCGTTCCAGTCGGCGAGGATCTTGTCGTCACGCCCTGGCGGTTGGCGTCTTGCGCGGGCGGCGAGCAGCTTCTCCCGATCGGCCGCCAGTCGGGCCTCGGTCTCCCCGTCACGGAGCGGCAGATCACTTAGCCGATTAAGGATCGAGTGACCCTCGAAGTTGCCCTCGCCGGTCACGTCGTAAATGTCGGCGAATTCAACCGCCCTTTCCGGACCAAGCGCCGCCTGGAGCTCGGCCGGCGTCCAGACATAGTAAGCGCCTTCGCCGCCAGGCGAATCGGCGTCGAAGCTGGAGGTGAAGGCGGGCCCGGACCGCATCTCGCGCAGCAGCCAGCCGACCGTCTCTTCGATCCTTAGCCGGAACAGCATTTCGCCCGTTGCACGGTAAGCCGACGATAGCCGCTCGAGGAGGAGGGCGTTGTCGTACAGCATCTTCTCGAAGTGCGGCACCAGCCAGCGATCGTCGACGGAATAGCGCGCGATCCCGCCGCCGAGATGATCGTAGATGCCGCCCTGCAGGATGTGGCGGAGCGTCAACAGCACCAAGTCGCGCGGCTCGGGGCGGCCGCTGCGCTCGTAGGCGCGCCACAGCGACTCCATCAGCGTCGGCTGGGGGAATTTCGGTGCGCCGTTGAGACCGCCATTCCTCCGGTCGATCAGGCGGGCGACGAGCGCCGACGCCTCGTCCAGCATCGCCGCGGTCGGCTCGCCAGATGCGAGCGCCGGCGGCGTCGAGAGGGCGTCGATCAGGCCGGCGCGGTTGCTCTCGATGCTTTCGGGCCTATTCGCAAAACTGTCGGCGATCGCGTTGAGGACGTCCACGAACGCCGCCCGGCCATAGCGCGCCGTCTTCGGGAAATAGGTGCCGCCCCACACCGGCTCGGCCTCCGGGGTGAGGAACATCGTCAGCGGCCAGCCGCCCTGCTCGCCCAGCGCATGGAGCGCCGCCATGTAGATCTGGTCGATGTCCGGCCGCTCCTCGCGGTCGACCTTGATATTCACGAACAGGCGGTTCATCACCGCCGCCGTCTCCGGGTCCTCGAAGCTCTCGTGCGCCATCACGTGGCACCAGTGACAGGCGGCGTAGCCGACCGAGAGCAGGATCGGCTTCCGGAGCCGTTTCGCCTCGTCGAGCGCGGCCGGACCCCATGGCCGCCAGTGCACCGGATTGTCGCGGTGCTGGAGGAGATAGGGGCTCGTCTCGTTGGAGAGCAGGTTTCCGTCCATGCCGGCGTTCCTCGATCTTAGCGGACCTCAGGTCAACGCCGGACTGCGCGAAGAGGACACGATCTTCGCGCTGTCGAGCGGCGCCCCGCCCGCCGGCGTGGCCGTCATCCGCATCAGCGGAGCCGGGGCGCCGGACGCCGCGGAGCTGATGTGCGGCGGGCTGCCGGAGCCGCGCCATGCGACGCTGACCGACATCAGCCATCCGCGCACCGGGGAGCTGCTCGATCGCGGCCTCGCGTTGTTCTTCCCCGCGCCGGCCAGTTTCACGGGCGAGCACGTGCTCGAACTGCAGGTGCATGGCGGGCGCGCCGTGGTCGGCGCGATCCTCACCGCGCTCGGCGAGCTCGACGGGTTCCGTCTCGCCGAGCCCGGCGAGTTCACGCGGCGGGCGTTCCACTCGGGCCGCATGGACCTGACGGAGGCCGAAGGACTCGGCGACCTCGTCGCGGCCGAGACGGCTATGCAGCACCGGCTGGCGCTGGGTCAGATGCAGGGGTCGGCGCGGCGGCAATACGAAGCGTGGCGGTCGGACCTCGTGCGGGTGCGGGCGATGGTCGAGGCCGAGCTCGACTTCAGCGACGAGGAGGGCGTCGCCGGAAGCTGGGTCGCGGTGGGGCGCCCGGCGCTGGAGCAGGTGCTCGGCGAGATGAACGCGGCGCTTGCCGATGCCAGCCGGGGACGCGCGCTCCGCGAAGGGGCCGAGGTGGTCATTTCCGGGCCAGTCAACGCCGGGAAATCGAGCCTGATCAATGCACTGGCGAAACGCGAGGTTGCGATCGTCTCGGAGGAGGCGGGGACGACGCGGGACCTGATCGAGGTCGCGCTCGACCTCGGCGGGTATCGCGTGACGCTGGTTGACACGGCCGGGCTCCGCGAGACGGAAGGGCTCGTCGAGCGCGAGGGTATCCGCCGCGCGCGGCAGCGGGCGGGCGACGCCGACCTGGTGCTCTGGCTGTCGGATCACACGGGGCCGGCGGAACCGGACGGGACCTTCACGGCGCCGGTCTGGCGGATACGGACCAAGACCGACCTCGGCGGTCTGATCGCCGGCGGCGACCATGCGATTTCAGCCGCGACCGGCGCCGGCATCCCGGAGCTGCTGGAGGCGATCCGGGCGTTTCTTGCGGAGCGTCTCCGATCGGGCGAGAGCGCTGTCGTCACGCGGCTCCGTCATGCTAAGGCGTTGGCCGAAGCGGCGGACGCGATCGCCTCGGCATTGGCGTCGTCGTCCTCCGAAATCCTTGCGGAGCATCTGCGTGCCGCCAGCGACGCCATCGGCAGGGTGACCGGGCGGGTCGAGGTCGACGAGATCCTCGACGTGGTGTTCCGCGAGTTCTGCATCGGCAAGTAGGTGTTTCACGTGAAACAATCCTTCGATGTCATCGTCGTCGGCGGTGGACATGCCGGCACGGAGGCCGCGGCCGCCGCGGCTCGCGCCGGCGTGCGGACCGCGCTCGTCACCCAGTCCTTCGCGACGGTGGGCGCGATGTCGTGTAACCCGGCAATCGGCGGCCTCGGCAAGGGGCACCTCGTCCGGGAGATCGACGCGCTCGACGGCCTCATGGGACGGGTGGCGGATGCCGCCGGTATCCAGTTCCGCGTACTCAATCGCAGCAAGGGCCCCGCAGTCCGCGGACCGCGGGCGCAGGCGGACCGCAAGCTCTATGCGGCAGCGATGCAGGCCGCGATCCGCGCGACCGCGAATCTCGAGGTGATCGAAGGCGAGGTGGACGACCTGCTGGTGACCGATGACGCGGTCGCCGGGGTTCGGCTCAAGGACGGCTTCGAGATTCGATCGGCCGCCGTCGTCCTCACGACCGGGACGTTCCTCCGCGGCCTTATTCATATCGGTGAGCGCAAGATCGCTGCGGGCCGGATCGGCGAGGCGCCTTCAGTCGGCCTCTCCGGCACGCTGGAGCGCGCGGGCTTTGCTCTCGGCCGGCTCAAGACGGGCACGCCGCCACGGCTCGAACGCGCCAGCATCGACTGGGACGCCCTCGAGCAGCAGCAGGGCGACACGCCGCCGGAGCCGTTCTCGACGCTCACGACTTCGATCACGACGCCGCAGGTGACGTGCGCGATCACCCGGACGACGCCGGAGACCCATGCGGTCATCCGCCGGAATCTCGACCGGTCGCCGCTCTATGGCGGCGCGATCGTCGGCGTCGGGCCGCGCTATTGCCCCTCGATCGAGGACAAGATCGTGCGCTTCGCGGAACGCGAGTCGCACCAGATTTTCCTTGAGCCGGAAGGACTTGACGACCCCTGGGTGTACCCGAACGGCATCTCGACCTCCCTGCCGGAGGACGTGCAGGCGGCAGTCGTCGCCTCGATCCCGGGGCTGGAGAAGGCGCGGATCGCCCGGCCGGGCTACGCCATCGAATATGACCACGTCGATCCGCGCGAGCTCCTGCCGACCCTCGAAACCAAGCGGCTCAAGGGCCTGTTCCTGGCTGGCCAGATCAACGGCACCACCGGCTACGAGGAGGCTGCGGCGCAGGGGTTGCTCGCCGGCGTGAATGCCGCGCTCCTCGCCGGCGGTGGCGATGGGTGGACCGTCACCCGCGCCGAAGGCTATCTCGGCGTCATGGTGGACGACCTCATCACCCGGGGCGTGACCGAACCCTACCGGATGTTCACGTCGCGCGCCGAGTACCGGCTGCTGCTGCGAGCCGACAACGCCGACCAGCGCCTGACGCCGGCCGGGATCCGGCTCGGCATTGTCGGCAGCGAACGCCGGCAGTCCTTCGACGCCAAGATGGAGCGTCTCGCGGGGGGCCGTGGGCTCATGGACTCCCTGACGATCACGCCGGATCGTGCCGCCAGTCATGGCCTTATGGTAAACCGCGACGGAATCCGCCGGTCGGCGTTCGATCTCCTCGGCTTCCCGGACATCACTTTCGCACAGCTCGCCGCGATCTGGCCGGAGCTGCGCGGCCTCGATGTCTCGACCCGAGAGCAGCTCGAGATCGAAGCGACCTACGCGTCCTACGTCCGCCGGCAAGAGCGCGACATTCGCTCTTTCCAGCGCGACGAGGCCGCGGCGCTCCCCGATCTTGATGTGGACGCGCTGCCCGGCCTCTCGAACGAGGTGCGCGAGAAGCTGAAGCGCGTGCGTCCGCGGTCGCTGGGGCAGGCATCGCGGATCGAGGGCATGACCCCAGCGGCGCTGGGCGTGTTGCTGTCGTGGTCGCGGAAAACGGGACGGCACGGGATTGCGTGAGGCTTGGCGGGCGGCCGTTGGCACTGCGCTCCCGAGCCTCCCCCTTGAGGGGAGGCGGAAGCTTGCGACTGGAAGGAGCAAGCTTCGGTGGGGGTCGCGGCTTCACCGCCCGCTCCGAACCAGCGGAGAGGCGCAGACCCCCCACGGTTTCGCTTCGCGAAACCCGCTCCCCCTCAAGGGGGGAGCTCGGGCCGAGCTGGTTGCGTCGGTCGTCGTGTCGCCGCCGGCGGCGCCGAATCGACATTCTCGGCGATAGCCACCGAATGCCCATGGCAGCAAACCGATCACCTCAAGACGCATTGCGCCTTGCCGGCCTCGACAGTGTTTCACGTGAAACAATCGCCCGGCTGGAGCGCTTCGTGGCGCTGGTTGAGGAGTGGAACCCCGTCCACAATCTCATGTCGCGGGACGAGACCGGCGACATCTGGGTCCGTCACATCGCGGACTCGGCTCAGCTCGTTGCGATGGCCCCATCCGCCGCACGCTGGCTCGACATCGGCAGCGGCGGCGGATTTCCTGGTGTCGTCGTCGCCTGCCTGGTCGCCGACCGGCCAAATGCCGTCGTGCATCTGGTCGAAAGCAACAGCCGGAAGGTCGCTTTCCTCCGCGCCGCCAAAAGATCGACCGGAGCGCCGATCGTGGTTCACTCCGGCCGGATCGAAGACATTGTTAACCATTTCGCCGACACGGTGGATGCCGTATCGGCGCGCGCGCTGGCCTCGCTCGACACGCTGTGCGGCTGGATCGAGCCGATCGTCGCCCGCGGCGCGGTCGCCTGGCTGCACAAAGGTGCGGACTTCGCGTCGGAGCTTGCCGATACGGCTCCGCGGTGGACTCTCGATCTGGTAGAACATCCGAGCCGAATCGGCTCTGGCGTCATCGTCGAGATTCGTTCGATCGAACGGACGCCCTGAGGACCCCATGAGCCTCGCTCGAAAACCCCGCATCATCGCGCTCGCCAACCAGAAGGGTGGCGTCGGCAAGACGACGACCGCGATCAATCTCGGCACCGCGCTCGCGGCGATCGGCGAGGAGGTGCTGATCGTCGACCTCGACCCGCAGGGCAACGCGTCGACCGGGCTCGGGATCGACCGCAAGAACCGGCCGAAATCGACCTATGACGTGATGGTCGGCGAGGCGTCGCTGTCCGAGATCGTGGTGCCGACGGTGGTGCCGCGCCTCGGCGTCGCGCCCTCGACGCTCGACCTCCTCGGCGTCGAGCTTGAGATCGCGGCGGACCCGCGACGCTCGTTCCGGTTGCGGGAAGCGGTGGCCGGGCTGGCGTCCGGGGAGAAGAAGTACACCTATCTGCTGCTGGACTGTCCGCCGTCGCTGAACCTCCTCACCATCAACGCGATGACGGCCGCCAATGCGGTCCTGGTGCCGCTGCAATGCGAGTTCTTCGCGCTCGAGGGGCTTAGCCAATTGCTGAAAACGGTGGACCAGGTGAAGCGGTCGCTTAACCCGGAGCTGACGATCCACGGCATCGTGCTGACGATGTTCGACAGCCGGAACAATCTCTCGGGCCAAGTGGCGGCCGACGTCCGCGCCCATATGGGCGACGCGGTCTACGAGACCGTCATCCCGCGGAATGTGAGGATTTCGGAGGCCCCGTCGCACGGCAAGCCGGTGATGCTCTACGATTTCAACTCGACCGGAAGCCAAGCGTATCTCCGCCTGGCTTCCGAGATCATCAAACGCGAACGCCAGCTCGCCGCCTGAGCGGCGCGGACGGCGCGAGGAGACCGGCATGGCCGAGGAAGGGCGCAGAGGACTCGGACGCGGATTGGCGGCGCTGATCGGCGAGGTCGAGAGCGAGCCGGTGACCGTCGACCGCGGCAAAGCGAGCCGCAGGGTGCCGATCGAACTCGTCTCGGCGAACCCGCACAACCCTCGCAAATCCTTCGACGCGGACGAGCTCGACAATCTCGCATCCTCGATCCGCGAGAAGGGGATCGTACAACCTATCCTTGTGCGGCCGGCGGGTACCCAGGGCGGCTACGAGATCATCGCCGGCGAGCGGCGCTGGCGCGCGGCACAGCGCGCCGGCCTTCACGACGTTCCGGTCATCGTCCACGACGTCTCCGACAAGGAGGCGCTGGAGCTTGCGATCGTCGAGAATGTCCAGCGCTCCGACCTCAACCCGATGGAAGAGGCGAGCGGCTACCAGCAGCTCATCGACGCCTTCGGCTACACGCAGGGCGACCTCGCCGACGTCATCGGCAAGAGCCGCTCCCATGTCGCGAATACGCTGCGGCTCCTGAAGCTGCCCGACGCCGTCCAGGGCTATGTCCGCGACGGCAAACTGTCGGCCGGCCACGCCCGCACGCTGATCAATGCGCCGGACCCGGAGACGGCGGCGAAGCGCATCGTGGAAGAGGGGCTGAGCGTCCGCGACGCGGAGGCAGCCGCATCTCCAGCCAAGCCGCGCGTTGCCGCGACGGGCAAGCTGCCGAAGGATACGGACACGATGGCTCTGGAGCGGAGCCTGTTCGACGCGATCGGCCTTGCGGTGTCGGTCGACCACAACGCCAATGGCAGCGGCAAGGTCCAGATCTGGTACCGCGACCTCGACCAGCTCGACGGCCTGTGCCGGCGGCTGAAGGGGGGGTGATAACCCTTCGCACCCCAGCGCGAGGATAGAGAGCCATTGGGCAGCGTGGGGGTAGCAGGCAGTGGTGCTTGAGCTTGTGAATCGCTCCCCGATCTCGCGGCAAATGGAGCTCGACACGGCTGGCCCGGTTCGACCGGGAGCTTTACTAGCAGTTGTGCCAGTCCTATTCCTTTCGCCTGCGGGCGGGAGGCGTGCATGCCGGAGATTAAGCTGCGGATCGAGGACCTCATCCTTGATCATGAGAATCCACGAATTTCGCACGCCGGAGGCCAACGGGAGGCGCTTCAAAAGGTCCTGGACGACCAAAAGCTGAAGCTCGCCAAGCTGGCCTCAAGCATTGTGGAACATGGGTTGAATCCTATGGACCGCCTGCTCGTTCTCAGGGTGGACGGTAAGCCGGAGCGGTTCATCGCCCTTGAAGGCAATCGTCGCGTTGCTGCGCTGAAGCTTCTCATCAATCCTGCTGCGATGACTGGCCTGACGATTTCAGAGCCGATCAAGCGGACCTTCGAAAGGTTGGCTCAGGAGTTCAAGAGAGGCACTGTCGAACCGATACCAGCATTTGAGCTGGGTTCGCGTCAGGAAGGCGACTACTGGCTTGAGCTGCGTCACAAGGGAGAGCAGGAGGGCGCAGGCATCGTTGGCTGGGAGAACGCGGCGCAGCAGCGTTTCCGCACCCGATCACCAACAATCCAGGCCCTCGACATGGTCACCGAACAAGGTGGCTTAACCGACGACCAGCGCCATCAAATCGGCAGCAAATTTCCAACGACCACGTTGCAGCGGTTTCTTGAGGACCGCGCAGTTCGAAGCGCGCTGGGCCTCGATGTGAGGCTGGGCAAGTTAATGACAGGCCTGCCTGCGGCGGAAGTCATCAAGCCATTGCGCCGGATCGTCCTCGACCTCGCCGCGAAGAAAAAGAAGGTCGGCGACCTGATGACAACGAAGCAGATGCTCGACTACGTGGCCGGCTTCGGCAAGGACGACCAGCCGGACCTTTCAAAGGCAACCGACACGATGAGATCGGTTGAGGAAATCCCCGTCGCAGAGTTCAAGAAAGCGGCGAGGTCAGCGCGGCGCAAACCAGATCCAAGTGATAGGAAGGAGGTCGTTCCGAAGAACGCGCCGATCCATGTCACTGACAATCGCCTTGCTGAAGTCTACAAGGAATTGCGTGGCCTGAAGCTGGTAGACGCACCGAACGCGATTGCCGTCCTGCTTCGCGTTTTTCTGGAACTGTCAGTTGATCACTTCTTGGAGGGCAACGGCGGAACTCTCCGATTTACTCCGATGGGGGGCACCAAAGAAATCGACAAATCCCTGAGCTCAAAGCTGGCCGAGGTGGTGGCAATGCTGGTAGCCACGGGCGTGCCAAAGAAGCATTTCACTGCGGTAACGCGGAGCTTGAGCGTGCCCACCAGCCCAATGAACATCGACCTTTTCCATCGGTACATTCACGACCGATTTGAGACACCCACGCCGCAGACGTTGACGGCCGCGTGGAGCGCCGCGCAGCCGCTGTTCGAGAAGATTTGGCCGCAGTCGTGAGCACCCCGGACGGCGACCCACGTCGCTTGGTGCATTTCACGCCGCTTCGCTACCCCGGTGGCAAGGGCAAGCTCGCCGCATACGTCAAGGAGATCATTCGAGTAAATAAGCTATATGACGGCGAATATGTTGAACCATATGCAGGCGGTGCGGCCATCGGGCTAGAATTGCTATTCCAAGAATTTGTCAGCCGCATTCATATCAACGATCTCAGTGCTCCAGTTCATTCCTTCTGGAAGGCAGTGCTGAACGATACCGAGGAGCTTTGTCGTCTCATAAAGAACACGAAACTGTCAGTTCGGTCATGGGATCGCCAAAAGCGAATATTCGCTAACGCCGCCGATCACAGCCATGTCGAACTGGGGTTCGCGACCTTCTTTCTCAACCGTACAAATCGGTCGGGCATTCTGAACGCTGGGGTAATCGGCGGGCGGGATCAGAGCGGTCCCTGGAAAATTGACGCTCGATATAATGCATCAGAACTCGTATTTCGCATCGAGTCCATCGCAAAGATGAAGCGAAGAATCAAACTAACTCGCAGTGATGCGCTCGCATTGCTACGGCGCGGTATGAAGAAATGGGATAGCAAGACACTTGTGTACCTCGACCCGCCATACTACAAGCGGGGGCGCGAACTTTACTATGACTACTACCATCCCGAAGATCACTCGGTGCTAGCTAAGTTCATTGACGAGAACATGTACAACAAGTCGTGGATTGTTTCCTACGACAACGTCGAGCCTATCCGTGGCCTCTATCAAGGCTTTCGGAGCGTGGTCTACAGCGTAGGATATTCCGCGCGGGAAAAACGTCTTGGTAAAGAGGTTATGTTCTTCGCACCCCGCCTCGCTATCCCGCCGCTTGTCGGGCCGATCCAGCAGGTCGGTGAGGTAACCGAGGCGGCTTAGTAGACAGACGAGAAGCGGACGGTCGACAAGCGACGTCCCAGCAGTTGCTTCGCTCTGCGGATTCATCGGCGGCCATGACGCGGAAGTGGTATGGCCCGACTGGCGCTCAGGCGATGCCCTTGATCACATCCATCGCCGACGTCCGCCTCCAACAGGCCCTACCGGCCGCCCGCCCTCGCCAACCCAGCCGCCCGCCTGCCCAACGACAGCAGCGCCATCAGCAGGATCGACGGCCCCACCACCGGCATGTTCCGCGAGTCGGTGACGGCCTGGTTGATCCGCGTCAGCGCCCCGTCGAGGTCCGCACGCGACCACATCCGCAACTCCCGCTCCAATGACGCGCGGCGTGAGGGAAGAGGTGGCGGGCGCATCGACTGGAGGACCGAGGAGATCGAGCCGCCGGCTTCAATCTGGGCCGCGGTGCGGTGGAGGAAGAGGAAATAGCGTTCCGCCGCAAGGATGATGGTCGAGGCGCTGGTGCCGTCGGCGAGGAGGCGGCGGATGCTGCGGTCGACTTCGTCGAGGTCGCCGCGGACCACGGCGCCGACCGCGTCGTCGACCCCGATCGCGGCGGCGTCGCCGATAAGGGTCGCCACGTCGCGGGCCTCGATGGAGGTTTTGCCGCGGGCGTAGAGGGTGAGCTTATGGATCTCGGCGCGGCTCGCGCTGCGGTCGGCGCCGATCAGCTCGGCGAGCATCTCGCGCGCCTCGGGGCTGATCGAGAGGCCCGCGGCCTTCACCTCGTCGTCGATCAGCCGGCGCAGCGTCGCATCGCTGTCGGGGTAGCAGCCGATGGCGGCGGCGTTCGCCGCGCCCTCGAACTGTTTCCGGAGCGGCGCGGTCTTCCGCAGATCGCCGGCCTCGACGATCACCCAGGTGTCCTCGGGTGGCCGCTCGATCAGCGGCTCGAGCGCGGGGGCGATGGAGCGGTTGCCGAGTGCGCGGACGCGGATGACGCGGCGGCCGGCGAAGAGCGACGCGCCATAGGCCTCGTCGGCGATCCGGCCGGGATCGGCGGAGAGTTCATCCGCATCGATGCGGACGATAGCGAACGGATCGTCGCCGACGAGGCGCTTTGTGAGGGTCGCCGCCCGCTCGGAGACGCCGCCGGGGTCGGGGCCGAAGAACAGCACCAGGCGGCGCTTGGGGTCGGGGTTGGCGACGAGGCGATCAGCGTCGGCCGATTTGAGGAGGGTCATGGGAGCGCGGCTCCTTCTGACCTTGCGCCGCGACGTTCGGGCAGTGACAGGACTTGGAGAAAGACTCCCACCTCTCCCCGGCGGGGAGAGGTCGAGCCGTCGCGCAAGCGACGGATCGGGTGAGGGATTCCGGCCTCGAGGGGGGGCACCCCCTCACCCGGATCGAGCCGCTGGCGCGCCTCGATCCGACCTCTCCCCGCCGGGGAGA
>JBFXAJ010000006.1:0-139732 GCA_050184415.1 Bauldia sp. | reverse complement strand
GATGCTGCCGCCGGCACGGAGCTCGATCGTCGTGCCCGGCGCATTGGCGTTGAACGACGCGTTGGTGCCGCCGAAGGCCGTGATCGACCGGTTGTCCGCGGCCCCGAGGACATTGCCGCGGATCACATGGAGATTGCCCTCCTGCACCTGCACGGCCGCCGCCGGCAGGCGGGCGTTGTCCCGGATCTGAGACGGGGCGAGCGCGGTCCACCAGCCGGTCAGCGCGAGCTGGTCGGGATCGCGCAGCGACGAGATCAGGAGGCCCGCGGTCGGCAGCGTCCAGATGATGACGATGAGGAGGAGCACGAGATGGGTGACGAGGCGGCCGACCCGGAAGCGCCGCGCGACGGTCGTGCGCATCGCGGCGGGCGCGGGGGCGAGGACGGCTTCGGGGGCGACGGTGGTCATCAGGCGGCTCCCTCGGCGGCGCGCGCCCTTCGGATGTTCCAGATCATCACCGGGATCACCGCGATCATGATGATGATGGCGATCGCCGCGCCGCGGCCGGTGTCGCCGGAGATGAAGGTCCAGCGATACATGAAGTTGGCGAGGACCTGGGTCCCGTATTCGCCGTTGGTCATCGCGTAGACGATGTCGAACACCTTGAGGACGATGATGACGATCGTCGTCCAGACCACGAGGATCGTGCCCGCGATCTGCGGCACCATGATCGTGAAGAAAATCTGGCGCTCGTTGGCGCCGTCGATCCGCGCCGCCTCGATCGTCTCCTGCGGGATGCCGCGGAGCGCTGCGGACAGGATGACCATGGCGAAGCCGGTCTGGATCCAGATCAGGATGATCATCAGGAGGAACGAGTTCAGCCACGGCACCTGGATCCAGGCCTGCGGATCGCCGCCGAAGGCCGTGACGATGGCGTTGAGGAGGCCGATCTGCTCCTGGTCGGGGCCCCGATAGGCGTAGACGAAGCGCCAGATGACGGCGGCGCCGACGAAGGAGATCGCCATCGGCATGAAGACCAGCGTCTTGGCGATCCCGCCCCACCAGACCCGGTCGGCGAGGACGGCGATGAGGAGGCCGAGCGCCGTCGAGAAGGTGGGGACGATGATCAGCCAGGCGAGATTATTCAGCGCGGCCTGCCAGAACGCCGAATCGCCGAAGGCCCAGGCGTAATTGTCGAAGCCGACGAAGCCGTTGCTGAGCCGGTTGAAGAGGCTGAGCCGCGCGGTCTCGAAGACCGGATAGATCAGGTACACCGCGACGAAGAGAAGGGCCGGCGCCACGAAGATCCAGGGCCGGATCCGCGACCGCAGCCGGTCGCGGCGGCCGATCGTCTCGTGCGGCATGCTCCCGTTGGTGGCGAGGGAGCGGTCGAGGATGAAGTTCGCGCCCCAGAAATAGAGAACGAAGCCCGCGATCGCGATCGCCACGGTCGTGACCGCATAGAGCCCCTGCTGGGCAAGTCCGGTGTCCACGAGATGCGCGCCCCGATCTGTTCATTCCATCGGCGGGGGTGACGGGGGCCCGGTTGCGGGCCCCCGTCGTAGCGGCGAACGCGGCTAGTCGATCGCGTCCCAGGCGGCCTGGACCGCCGCCGTGACCTCCTCGGCCGAACGGCCGTTCACGTAGTCCATCATCGCCGTCCAGAACGCGCCGGCGCCGATCGGGCCGGGCATCAGGTCGGAGGCGTCGAACCGGAACGTGGTGGCGCCGAGGAGGATTTCTCCCTGCTGGCGGAGCGCCTCGCTCGAATAGAGGTCGGTGTTGACGCCGGAATGGGCGGACAGGAACGCCGAGTTCGGCGCCGCCATCCAGATCTCATGCGCGATCGGGGTCTGGAGGAACGCGATGAACGCATGGGCGGCGGGGCTGTCGGCGGCGATGGTCGCGATGGTGCCGGAGCCGAGCACGGGATTGCCGAGGTCGCGGTCCGCCATCGGCGGCAGATAGAAGAAGTCGTAGTCCTCGCCTGCCACGGTCCCGTCGGGGAAGAAGGAGGCGATGAACGAGGCCTGGCGGTGCAGGTAGCACTCCGGCGGCGTGGTGAAGAGGCCGAGCGGGCTGTCGCCGAAATTGGTGGCCGTGACCGCGACGGTGCCGCCGGCGACCATTTCGTTGTTGCGGACGATATCGCCGAAGGCGTTGAACGCCTCAACGACCCGCGGGTCGTTGAACGGGATCTCGTTGCGGACCCACTGGTCGTAGACTTCGGCCGGATGGAGCCGGAGCATGAGGTCTTCGATCCAGTCGGTACCGGTCCAGCCGCTCGCGCCGCCGTCCTCGATGCCGACGCACCACGGCGTTCCGCCGTCGGCGAGGATCTGCTGCTCGAGCGCCTCGAGCTCCTCCCAGGTCGTCGGGATCTCGTAGCCCATCTCGGCGAAATTGTCCGGCGAGTACCAGACGAGCGACTTTATCTCCTGCTTGTAGGGGAGGCCGTACTGCTGGACCGTCCCGTCGGGCCCGGCGAACTGGCCGAGCGCGGCCCATGACGGGCCTGCGGCGTAATTCTGCTCGATGAAGGTCTGCACCTCCGGGCCGAGCGGCGTCAGGGCACCCTGCGCGGCGAAGTCGGCGAGAAGGCCGGGCTGGGGCAGGATGAGGATGTTCGGCGGGCTGCCGGCCGCGACGTCGATGCGGGCCTGCTCCTCGTAGTTCGGCGACGACCCCGATTGCACGGTGACGCCGGTCGCATACTCGAAATAGCGCCATACGCTTTCCCACTGGGCGGCGTCGCCGACGTCGTTCCAGGGGGTCCAGATCGTCAGCGTCTGCCCGGCGAGATCGGCATGGGCGGCGCGGAAGTCCTCGAGCGACTGCCAGTTGAAGGCGCCCTCGCCGATCGGAAAGGCCAGATTGTCCTGGGCCGAGACCATCGGCATCGTGTTGACGAGAATGGCGAAGGCGGAAACCCCCGCCACCAAAACCCTGCGCATTTCTTATCCTCCCGTTCGTTTCACCGAGCACCCGCGCGCTTCTTCCGCCGCCGACTGGCGACGATTGCTTCTGAACGCGTCGGGGAGACCGCTCGGAACGTGCCCGGAAACTGCCACAGGTATGGATGATTGACAATTTGTCGCACGAGGCCGTCGTGCGATCGTGAAACCTGCTGCCGCGAATGTGTCCTTGGCAGGCCTCAGTCGGCTCGCACGAGGCGGGCTCCGAAGGTGATGGCAAGGCCGGCGATCGCGATCAGCCACAAGGCGATCGGAAGGCCGACGAGGTGCGACAGGCCGCCGATGACGGGCGGCCAGCTCAGCGTGCCGACATAGCCGATGGTCGAGACCGCCGAGACGCCGCCGCTCTCGGGCGGGAAGCGGGCGGCGCTGCTGATGACGACGGGAACGACATTGGCGGCCCCGATGCCGATGAGCGCGAAGCCGACCGCGCTGACCAGCGGCCATGGCGCCAGCAGGGAGAGGGTGCACCCGGCCGCAATGACGAGGCCGCCGGCGAAGACCGCCTTGCGGCGCCCGAGCGCCGTCACCAGCCGGTCGCCGACGAGGCGCATCACGGCCATCGTCGCGGAGAAGGAGGCATAGCCGGCGGCAGCGAGGGCCGCAGACGCGTCCTTGGCCTGGACGAGGAAGAGGGCGCTCCAGTCGGCGACCGCGCCCTCGAGGCCGAAGCAGAGGAAGGCAAGGATGCCGAGGCCGACGAGCTGGCGCGAGGGCAGCGTGAAGCGGACGGAGGAGAGCGGACGGCTCGCAGCCGGCAGGTACCAGCCTCGGACGAGGAGCGCAGCTACCGCGAGGATCGCGAAGGTGACGGCAGTCAGCCAGCCGGCCGCGTCGCCGGTGCTGACAAGGAGGGCGCCGATGCCGGCGCCGGCGAGGCCGCCGACGCTGTAGAGCGCGTGGAAGCCCGACATCAGCGCCCGGCCGCTGGTCGCCTCGACCCGCGCCGCCTCGTTGTTCATCGAGACGTCGAGAACGCCCGCGGCGACACCCATTGCGAGCGTCGCGACAAAGAGGAGGCCGAGCGACGGCGCAACAATCGGCAGGACCCAGACCAGCGGCATGATGACGGCCGCCGTGGCGGAAATCGCGTGTGAGCCATAGCGGGCGATGGCCCATCCGGTGACGGGCATCGCCGCCATGGCGCCGAGCGCGATCGTCAGCAGCGCGAGCCCGAGGACGCCTTCGCCGATCTCGAGGCGCGCGCCGACGACCGGGATGAAGACGGCCCAGATGCCGCTGCCGGCGCCGAGATTGAAGAACGCGAGGTAGATCGCGAGCCGCGCGGCGCCGATCGGACCGACCTTGAGCGGGATTCCGAGAAGCCTCATCACGGTCGGGGAGGGGCCGGCCACCGGTCCGGCTCCGGCCGGACTCTCTCCCACCCGGCGCAGACCGGCAGTCTTATCCGGAGGCGGGCCGTCGAGACAGCCCGCCTCCCGGACCGTACGGAACCCCCTACGGGATCGGCTGCTGCAGGAACTCGTAGACCAGCGTCGCCGCACGCTGGACGTAGAGGTCGATTTCGGTCCGCGGCCGCTCGCCGTTGAAGGCGGTGGTCACCGCAAGCACGACCTCGCGGCCCGGCACGAGGATGATGCCGCTGTCATGGGTGACGTCGCCGAGCTCGCCGGTCTTATTGGCGAGCACCTCGCGGGGGATCACTGCGCCGAACTTGGTGTCGACGAGCTGCCCTTTCATGAGGCCGATGATGAACTCGCTCGACTCCGGCGACAGGATCTCGTGCCGGTAGAACCGGGCGATGAGGTCCGCGACCACCGCCGAATTGAGCCAGTTCTCATGGAGCGGCGGCGTCGCCGGCGAGATCATCTTCCGGCCGAGCCACATCTCCGAATAGCCGAGGCTCGCGATGTAGCCGTTGACGGCCGGGAAGCCGCCGGCGCGGTCGATGAGGACGTTGGTGGCGGTGTTGTCGCTGACCTGGACCATCAGCGTCATCAGCTCCTCGATCGTGATGTCGACCGGGAAGGTCCGGTCGCGGAGCGTTCCGGCGCCGCCGACGATGTTGGGGTCGGCGGCCGGAATGGTCACGACCTCGTCGAGGCTCAGCGTTCCCTCGTCGACCATGCTCATGAGGAGGGCGAGAAGCGGCAGCTTGATGAGGCTCGCGGCCTTGTAGGACTCGGTGTTGCCGACGGTGGTATCGGCGCCGCCATAGGTGCCGCTGAGGTCGATCACCGAGATGCCCATGCGGACGTTGTCGGCGGCGGCCTCGTCGACGAGGGCGGTGAGGTCCGCGGTCATTGCCGCCCAGGCGTCGTCGGCCGGCTGGGCTGCTGCCGGTGCCGCGACGGCGAGCGAGGTTGCGAGCGCCGCGCCGGCAATCCACGCGGCGAGGCTTCGCCTCGCGCCCGGAAGCGTGGTCATGTTCATGGCATTCCTCTTCGATGTCTTTCGGGAGGGCCTTCCCGCGGGGCGCGGGGGCCGCAGCCGCCGACGCAACGAGCGTGCCAGCGTGGTCCGTTGCTTGCCCGAACCTTGCGCCCCGGGCGCGCGCCTCTTCCCGCGGCCGGGGGTGGACAGCGCGCGTGGGCCGCCAAAGAATCGGCATTGCGCCGCTGTCCTTTCGGATGTCCGGTGCCGGGCGCACGGTTTTGGCAGGTTCATTTCCGATGCAGATCGAGCGGCGAGCCTTCCTTCGCGCAGCCAGTGCGGCCGCGCTCACATTGCTCGGGCCGGCCCTGCCGCGCGCGCTGGCCGGCGGATCGGCGGTCCGCTACCTCAGCGCCTGCGAGTTGCCGGACGGCCGGTTCGCGGTCGCCGAGTTCGATCCGCTCGGCATGGTCGTGCGGACGATGCCGCTCCCGGATCGCGGCCACGGCTTCGCCGTCTCCGCCGATCGGACGCGGGCGGTGGCCTTCGCCCGCCATCCGCGGACCTTCGGCGTTGCCTTCACCGTGGGCGGCGGCGAGGAGCCGGTGTTGTTCTCGGCACCCGACGGGCGGCATTTCTACGGTCACGGGGTTTTCGCCGCGGGCGGGTCGCTGCTCCTCGCCACCGAGAACGACTATGACGACGCCCGCGGTGTGATCGGCATCTACGATGCCACCGATCGCTATCGCCGGATCGGCGAGTTCGACAGCCATGGCGTGGGCCCGCATGAGCTGATCATGACGCGCGACGGGCGGACCGTCGCCATCGCCAATGGCGGTATCGAGACCCATCCCGACGCCGGCGACGCCAAGCTCAATCTGCCGACCATGGCGCCGTCGCTGGTCTTCATCGATGCCGAGCATGGCGACGTCCGCGCCGAGCACCGCCTCGACGCGGCGCTGCACCAATTGTCGATCCGGCACCTTGCCCTCGACGCCGACGGCCTCGTCTGGTTCGGCTGCCAGTATGAGGGCGCAGCGGCCGACCAGCCGCCGCTGCTTGGCCGCGCCGGAGTCGACGCGGCGCCGCTCATGATCGGGGAGCCCGGCGACGTCCGGCTGTCGCTCCGGAACTATATCGGCTCGGTCGCGTCGAGCGCCGACGGCCAGCTTATCGCGGCGTCCTCGCCGCGCGGCGGGCGCATCCTCCTCGTCGATCTGGCCGGCCGCGTCGTCGCGACGGAAGCCCTCGCCGACGGCTGCGGCCTGGCGCCGCTCGCGACGCCGCGCGGCTTCGTGGCGACCTCCGGCAGCGGTTCGGTGGTCGCGATCGGGCAGCCCGGCACGGCAACGCTGCTGGCGACGGACGACGTCGCCTTCGACAACCACATCGGAAGCGCGATCCTCGCCTGAGCAGCGCGCCGATCCTGTTCCGGCCGCGCGACCCACCGTGCGCGTCGTCCCCCGGTTGGATGATTGCCTTGGAAGAGATCGTCCGCCCGGCGGGGCGGTAGGCAATTACGAATACTGAATTAGGGCGGACGGACTAAAGAATCATCAGTCATCAAGGCCGTTCTGCAGTCTAACCCGATCAGGGTAAGACAATTGTGCCAGCTTCCCGTTCAATCTCGGCGCCGGGCGACGTCGGCAAAGCTTCTGTCCAGACGGAAGCTCCCGGCGTCGGCGGGAGGGATCTGGGGAGAATCGACACGAGTTGGAATCGGGTTCGGCAGCCCCGTGAGGACTAAGCGCCTGGCGCCGCTGGCGGGCAGGCGGGTTGCCGAGTGTCGGGAGGCTAGCGCCGGCCATGGAGAGACGTGCCGCACGGCGTCCGCGAGGGCGCCGATCGGTGCGTCGCGCGCCGGCGATGCCGCCCGCCCTGTCGATCGTCTGAGCTCGAGAGGCCACGTAGGGGGCCGTCGCCGTCTTTGCAGTCATCCCAACAGGATGAACTCAGAACGTCAGCAGACTGGAGGGAATACGGAATGAGAATCAACACCCTGGCCTCGTCGGCGTCCGTCGCCGCCGTGCTTGCCGGCGTCGGCATCGCCGCGCCCGCGCTCGCCAATGACGACGTGATGGCCCAGGTCGATGCCGGCAACATCGTGATGCCGAACATCACCTACAATGGCTGGAACTACTCGACGCTCGACCAGATCAATCTCGACAATGTCGCGGACCTCCAGATCGCCTGGACCTGGCAGGTCGGCATCCTCGACAGCCACGAGGCGTCACCGCTCGTCGTCGGCGACACGATGTACATCGTCTCGCCGAAGCCGAACTACATCTATGCCCTGGACCTGACCCAGGACGGCGTCATCAAGTGGGAATTCCGCCCCGACATGAATGTCGAGGAAGCGACGCGGCAAGGTTGCTGCGGCGCCCAGACCCGCGGCCTGAACTACGCCGAGGGCAAGATCTTCTTCAATACGCTCGACGGGCAGGTGTTTGGCCTTGACGCCGCGACCGGCGAGGCTCTGTGGCGCACGGTCGGCGCCGATCTCGCCATCGGTGAGACCACCGTCGGCAACATGCTGGTCGTGAACGACCTCCTCATCGCCGGCAACGCGGGCGGCGAGCGCGGCGTGCGCGGCAAGGTGCAGGCGTTCGACATCAATTCGGGCGACCTGCAATGGGTCATGTATAACATGGGCCCGGACAACGAGGTCGGCATCGGTCCGCGGTTCAACCCGTTCTACGCCGACGACAAGCAAGGCTCGCTCGCGACCTGGTACGGCGACTCCTGGCGTCGCGGTGGCGGCACGGTGTGGGGCTATTTCACCTGGGACCCCGAGATCAACCTCTTCTACTACTCCACCGGCAATTGCGGCCCCTGGAACGCCGACTACCGTCGTGAATGGGGTGTCGTAAATCTCGACGACAATGGCGGCCTCGTCGACTACCGCAACAACTGGTGCGCCTCGCAATTGGCACGCGACGCCACGACCGGCGAGCTGATCTGGGCCTACAACATCACGCCTGCCGACAACTGGGACCTCGACGAGCCGATCACCACGCCGCTCATCGACATCGAGCTCAACGGCGAACTTCGCCACGCCGCGCTGAAGTCGTCGCGCGCCGGCTATGTCTATGTCTGGGATCGCGCCACCGGCGAGCTCATCACCCAACCCTGGCCGTTCCGCTATGTCGACTTCATGACCGGCGTCGACATGGAGACCGGCCGCGCCCTCTACGACATCGACAAGTGGAACTTCACCGATCTCGAGGATCGCCGGAACTACACCCAGGCCGATCCGGGCCGCCTTGCCGACGGCACGACGGTCGCCGACTACACCGGCACCGAGATCGCGTGGTGCCCGGGCATCAACGCCCGCAACTGGCAGAACGACGCCTGGTCGCCCCGCACCGGCCTCAACTACGTCTCGACGGTGACCGGCTGCGCCACGCAGGTCGTGCTCGAGGGCGAGTACACCCCGGGCGAGGGCTACACCCTCCGTCGCGGCGCCGGCGCGGCCCCGGTTGCACGGACCGATGCCGACGGCAACCTGACCGACGTCGTCGGTGCCGTGTCGGCCATCTCGCCGACCGAAAGCCGCGTCGTGTGGCAGCACACCTGGACCCAGGGCAACCAGCTTCCGATCATGGCGACCGCGACGGACCTTCTGTTCATGGGCGGCAACGACACCGGCGTCGTCCGCGCCCTGAACGCGACGAACGGCGACATCGCCTGGGAGTTCCGCACCGGCTCGCGGTTCAACCAGTCGCCGATCTCCTACATCGGTCCGGATGGCCGCCAGTACATCGCGATCATCGCATCGTCGGCCGCGTCGAACACGGCGATCGCCTACGACGCGGCGCCGGACAACGCGAACCGCTATCGCCGCTCGGGTTCGACCCTCTACGTCTTCGCTCTGCCGGAGACCGTTGCGGCCGCACAGTAGCGGCACGCGTCGTCGCCCATCAGCCCCGGCGTTCGCGCCGGGGCTCCCGACTTGTCGCGACCGACGGCGTCACGAGGCGCTCCGGTCATGGGCTGCGCCACCCTTTCGTGACGCAGCCCGCACCCGCGCAGCGAGCGGGGGGCGGCATCCCGTGATCGGCCCCCTCCTTGGTCGGTTACGGTCCTCCTGCGTTTGCGCAAACTTCGGCTCCGCGCAGGAAGGCGGGCGTCCGGCAGGATGCGCGGCCTTTCCGGCGGAGCCTCTTCTTTTCGCTCGCTGACGTCGAGGCGGGGGTTCTCGCGGTCGCGCCGCCGGCGTATGCGAAGCCCATGACCGTGATCTACATCGACGCCGACGCCTGTCCTGTCCGGGACGAGGTGTACCGCGTCGCCGACCGCTACGGCCTCCACGTTCACGTCGTCTCGAATGCCTGGATCCGCACGCCGCGGCACCCGCGGATCGCGGCCGTCATCGTACCCGAGGGACCCGACGCCGCCGATGACTGGATCGCCGATCGCGCCGGCCCGGGCGACGTCGTCATCACGCAGGACATTCCGCTCGGCGACCGCGCCCTGAAGAAGGGCGCCGAGGCGCTCCGGCCGAATGGCCGGCCCTACACCGCCGACAGCATCGGCGGCGCGCTCGCCTCGCGGAGCATCGGCGAGCATCTCCGGTCCTTCGGCGAAACAACCGGTGGACCGCCGCCATTCACGACGCAGGATCGCTCCCGCTTCCTGCAGGCGCTCGACGCCGCCGTGAACCGGGCACGGCGGACGGCGAAAAGTTGATCCCTTGGGAGCATCGCGATACCGCGACCGTGCCCGGCACCGGCGAGGAGCTGCGGCTGATGCGCCGCGGCCACGAATTCTCGATCCGCCTCGGCCGGGCCGAGCTGATGAACAGCCGCCTCAGCGGCTCGGAGGAGGCGCTGGCGACCCTTGCGTTGCGGCGGATCGCCGGACGGCCGCGGCCAAACGTGCTCATTGGCGGGCTCGGCATGGGATTCACCCTTCGCGCCGCGCTTCACGAGCTCGCCGCCGACGGCACCATCACGGTCGCGGAGCTGGTGCCCGAGGTCGTGGCATGGGCACGCGGGCCGATGGCCGAGCTCCACAAGGGGTCGCTCGACGACCCGCGCGTCACCATCAGGACCGAGGACGTGGTGGCGACCATTGCGTCTGCACGATCCCGGTTCGACGCCATCCTCCTCGACGTCGACAATGGCCCCGACGCCATGACCAGCGCCGGCAACGACCGGCTCTACGACCCGGCGGGGCTCGCCGCCGCCCGCATCGCGCTCCGGACCGGCGGCGTCCTCGCGGTCTGGTCCGTAGCGCCTGACGACCGGTTCGGCGCTCGCCTGTCGCGCGCCGGCCTTGCCACCGAGGAGCATCGCGTCCGGGCGAGCCGTACGGGAAAGGGCGCTCGCCACACCATCTGGATCGCGACCAAGCCCTGATCGGAAGGGCGGACAAGCCGCCTGGCCTTGCCGGCCATGCGGAACCCGCTGGTGCGGCGACGGGTTGCCCCCTAGAGGCGCACCAGATGAAGGAGAGATCCCATGGACCGCAAAGACCCCCTTGCCGGTCGCAACCCGCGCAATGAGGACACGGACCCCGACCGTCCTGTCGACCGTCCCGACCGGGTCGACGAAAGCAAGGCGCCGCCGCGCGTCGCCGATCCCGAATCACCGCAGAAGCGTGCAGAGCGTGCCCGCGAGAACCTGGCTGAGACCGGCCGGGAGAAGGGCGGCGGCCGTTCTCCGGGCGAAGGCGATCCGATCTAAGGAGGCCGTAGCCGCAACGGAGCGCCCCGCGGATTCGCGTGTGGGCACCATGCGTCTGGGGCGGCGAACCCCTTGAATTGGCATGAGAAGCTGGTCGACAGGTGCCGGCTGTTGCCTGCGATAAGGGCGCGAATAGCGCGTCCTGAAACTCTTCGATTGCGGCGAGATGGCGGAAGGCCGGGCCCTTTGAACCGCGCGCTTCGCAGACCAGCCCTGTCTTGTCGGTATTAGTCCTAGTGTCACAAAGTGCGTATATTGGGAGCATGCCAAACTAGTTGGCAAAGGTCCCAAGATCACTTGACGTTACTCATCATGACTACTGAAGCGAACAGAGCGCCGGTATCGGGCGGTTCGCCCGACGCCGCATTGATCGATGATCTTGCCGCCATCGGCGGTCCGGATCACGACTTCGAAGTCCACGTTGCCGCCGGCCAGGTGTGGCTGGTCATCCCCGATCGCGCGGACTGCCGCGCGATGTATCCCGACAGCGCCCGCGTTCTTGCCGCGGCGCTCGAGGCCGTCGCCGTCCGGGGCGAGGAGAAGACGATCTTTCTCGCCGAGGACGCCTCCCTGAACATCTGCCGCAAGAGCGAGAACCGGGTCGTCATCCGCGAGGACATGACCAACGCTCCCGGATCGATCGGCGTGACGGTCACGCCCGCCACCGCCTACAGCTATGCCCGCCGCATCCGCGAAGCCGCGGATCGTGCGACGCGGGGCAACGGGTCGCGCCGCGCGGCCTAGAGCTCCGCCCGCCGCGGCGGGAAGGAGAGCCCGGCAAGCCGCCGCGCTTCAGGCGCGCCGCGGGATACTGAAGCTGACACATCGGATTGTTGTCGTGACCGCCGGCGGGACACCGCGGGGCGCGCCTTTGCGTTTTGCGGACGGCGCGTTGCTGCCCGCAAAGGGAAGGGGCGCGAGTTGCCTCGCGCCCCCTGATTGCTGCCGATGGTCCGGAAGGACCTTCGTGGGCGCTACAGCGCGCCGGCGACTTCCTGCGGCAGGGCGAAGACGTAGAGCGTCGTGCCCGTGCGGCGGTATCGGGACGACGCGTCCGGCGCGGCGTCGATGGCGACGGCCGCGTTGGTCTCGCGCTGGCTCGAGATCACCGCGATGTACTGCTGCCCGTCGGGCCCGATGTAGCTGATCGGGCTCTGGAAGATCGACGCGCCGGTCCGGAACTCCCACACCACTTCGCCGTTCGTGGCGTCGCGGGCGGTGAAGCGGCCGGTGGCGTTGTCGGTCATGAACAGGAGGTCGGTCGCGGTGGCCATCACGGGGACCATGTTGAGGTACGGGAACTGGACTTCCCACACCGTCCGGCTCTCGGTCGGCGAGTTGGCGACGAGGCGGCTCTGGTAGGTGATCGGCTGGCCGTCCATGCCGAGGCGCGGCGCGGGGCCGGCACCGCGGCGGAGGGTGTAGCCCTCACCGGGAACGAAGTCGCCCTCGAACACGACCTGCGTGGCGCAGTCGGTGGTCGTGGTCGTATAGAGAAGGCCGGTGCGCGGCGACCAGGCGTCCTGCTGCCAGTTGCGGGCGTTGGTGCCCGGGCACCACACGATCTCGGTGCCGGTGTAGTCGGCGACCGTCGTGCCGTCGGCGTTGCGGCCGGGATCGGCGTCGGTGTAGCGGCGGCGATCCTCGACGTCGGTGAACGCCCACTTGTCGTAGAAGTACTGCGGGCGGCCGGTCTCGAGGTTTACCGGGCCGCGGAAGTCCGAGTACTCGAACATCCACGGGTCGTTGAGGATTTCGCCGGTCACGCGATCCCAGATGTAGAACCAGCCGGTCCGGGTGGCCTTCACCGCGGTCTGCCGCATCGTTCCGCCGATCTCGAGGTCGATCAGCGGGGTGATCAGCGGCTCGTCGAGGTCCCACGGATCGGCCGGGGTGATGCCGTAGGCCCAGATCAGCTCGCCGGTCGTGGCGTCGCGGGCCATTTCGCCGGCGCACCAGTTGTTGCGGTAGTCGATCAGGCCGCCATTCTCGTCGAGCGTGACCACGCCCCATTCACGGCGATAGTCGGGGTTCCACGGACCGCAATTGCCGGTCGAATAGTGGAAGATGTTGTGTTCCTGGTCCCAGGTGAAGTAGCCCCACACAGTGCCGCCGCCACGGCGCCAGCTGTCGCCGTACCAGGTCACCAGCGAGCCCTGGCGGTCGTCCTCGTAGAACGAGTTGAAGCGCGGGCCGATGCCGACTTCGTTGTCGGGGCCCATATTGTACATCACCCACTGCAGGTTGCCGGTGTTGATGTCGAAGGCCTGGACCTTGCCGCGCACGCCGCGCTCGCCGCCGGCATTGCCGGCGATGAGGAGGTCATTCGCGACCAGCATGTTGCCGACGGTGGTCTCGCCGATCGAGAGGTCGGCACCGGTGCTCCGCCACAGGGCTTCGCCGGTCGCCGCATCGAGGGCGAAGAACTGGCCGTCGAGGGTGTTGAAGAAGATCTTGCCTTCGGCGTAGTTGAGGCCGCGGGTCTGCGCGCCGCAGCATGCCTGACGGGTCGCCTCCTCGACGTTCATGTCGGGGCGGAACTCCCAGGTGATGACGCCGTCCCGGGTCAGGTCGAGCGCGTAGACGTAGTTCGGCTTCGGCGAGACGATGTACATCGTATCGCCAACGACCAGCGGCGAAGCCTCGTGGGAATCCATGATGCCGACCTGCCAGGTCCAGGCGAGCTGGAGATCCCCGACATTGTCGAGCGTGATCTGGTCGAGCAGCGAGTAGTTCCAGCCGCTGTAGGTGATGGACGGCATCACCACGTTGCCGGGGTCGGCGACGAGGGCGTCAACGTCCGCATTGGCGGACGCCGAGGTGGCGATGCCGCAGCCCGCGGCAAGCGCCGTCAGCGATGCCGTCACCTTCAAAGTGTTCGAAGACCTCATGTCTTCATTCCTCCCTAGGGTTGTTAAGTCTTTGTCTTGGGGTCTGCCGCCAATGCCCCACCTGCCGGTGCACCGGCAGGCTCAGCGCAAGGCAAGTACGGCGATTCCCTCGTTTTGGTCCGGCGGCGGTTGCGCCGACGAACCTCGCGCGACGGTCCGGCGTTTCGGACCCCGCAGGAAACCCCTCTGCGACGTCTGGCCGGGCGGTCGCACCGCTCTTCGCGTTGCCGATCCCCGCCAGGCGCCGCAATGTCACCTGCATGGGGGATGCGACACGTTGACGTGACAAGCTGTCAACCGCCCGACAACAAGCGTTATGAATCAATGTCTTATGTAAATATGAATATTTAATTCAGCAAAATCCGGCGACCATTCTCCAACAAAGTATATCCTAAGTTGCGGCTGTCACGGAGATTGGCTGTGATCTCGACAATTGTCGTTCGGCAAATATCTGATCGCAGCTCTGAATTGAGAGCATCGTTGGAATAAGAAATTTGACTAAAACGAATTTATCGGGCGGGATGGACAGCGCGCCCAGATATACGATCTGGAACAGACATGACTGCAAGTCAGCTATCGATCGTCGTCATCTATACAGTATTGGAGCCCAGCCGCTGAGCGCATTCCCATCACCCGATCCGGTGATGTGGCGGTAGTGGTGACTCGGACGCCGTCCAGGCCGTCGAAACGAGCAGCGGTTTTCCCGCGTCGCCAACGCGGGCTGAGAGGCAGAACCTCGTCAGCGCGCTTCGAGCGCCGCCCTGAGGCGCGCGAGTCCGGCTCGGACCATCGCTCCATAGCCACCCTCCGGAAGGTCGGAGGTAGCCACCTCGCCGCGCACGAGGTGCCGGCGCGCATTGTCCACATCGGCGAGCTGCCGGTAGTCCTCGGCGAGATTGAGGTGGAGGGAGGCCATGAACCCCGCGACCGAAAGCGCCGGGAAGGTCAGCCGCAGCCGGTCGTCGGACAGCGCCTCGGCAGCCGTGAGGGAGCGCTCGTTCCATTCGAGGGAGGAGACCGGGTCTTCCTGAAGGTCCGCCATGTAGTGCGCTAGGGTACAGCGGTGCAGTGGATCGCCGTCGCCGCCGATCTCCTCCCAGAGAGCGGCCATCTCGTCCCTGGCTTCGGCCTTCTCGCCGCGAAGCTGGCGGAGCACGGCGTCCTGGATCCGCGCCATCATCGGATCGGCGGTCATGTGCCGCGCAACTCGGAAATCTCGAGCCGGAGGCGATCGATACCCGCGCCGGTTTCGGACGAGGTTGCGATGATCTCGGGGTGAGCGGCCGGGCGAAGGCGGACGATGTCGAGCACCGCCTTGGTGACGGCGGCGAGCTCCGCGGCGCTGACCTTGTCGGTCTTGGTGAGGACGATCTGGTAGGAGACCGCAGCGCGATCGAGGAGGTCCATCACCTCGAGGTCGCTGGTCTTGAGGCCATGCCGGCTGTCGACCAGCACATAGGCGCGGCGGAGGTTGGGCCGGCTGCGGAGATAGGCGAAGACCAGGCGGGTCCACGCATCGGCTGCGGCCCTGCCGACCTTGGCGTAGCCGTAGCCGGGCATGTCGACCAGCGTCAGCCCCTCGTCTGACGAGAAGAGGTTCAGCTCTTTCGTGCGGCCAGGCGTGTTGGAGGTCCGCGCGAGGCTCTTCTGTCCCGTCAGGGCGTTGAGGAGCGACGATTTCCCGACATTGGACCGGCCGGCGAACGCGACCTCGATCCCCGCGCCCGGCGGAAAGCCGTCGGGCTTGACGACGCCGAGGAGGAAGCGCCACGGACGCGCGAAGAGCAGCCGGGCCTCCTCGAGGCGCTCCGCCTCGCGGGTTCCGGTTGCAGGCGGACTGGTGCCCTCGATTGCCGCTCGTGCCGAATCAGTTCCGTTCATTGCCTGACCTCGCCCCGCAATCCGGCCTTGATGTGGCGGCCCCCTGGGACAGGACCATCACTTGCGGATCAATGCCTCCAGCGTTTCGAGCCGGTCGGCCTCGGCCGGCGGCTTGTCCCAGCGCAGCCGGGCGATCCGCGGAAAGCGCATCGCGACGCCGGAGCGGTGCCGGGTCGACCGGTTCAGCCCCTCGAATGCCACCTCGAACACCAGCCCGGCGTCCGGCTGATGAACGACCTCGCGCACCGGGCCGAAGCGGGCCACGGTGTTGTTGCGGACGAAACGGTCGATCTCGACCAGCTCCTCGTCGGTGAAGCCGAAATAGGCCTTGCCGACCGGGATCAGCTCGTCGCCCCCCTCGCCCTCGGTCCAGACGCCAAAAGTGTAGTCGGAATAGAAGGACGAGCGCTTGCCGTGGCCCCGCTGGGCGTACATCAGCACGGCGTCGACCGTGTGCGGATCGCGCTTCCATTTGAACCACGGCCCCTTCGGGCGGCCCGGCTCGTAGACCGAGTCCCAGCGCTTCAGCATCAGCCCTTCGATGACCGGATTGGGCGGCGTGCTTCGCAGGGCCGCCAGCTCCGTCCCGTCGGCAAAGGCAACCAGCGGCGACAAGTCGATCCGCCCGGATCGCGACCGGCTAACGAATTCCTCGAGGCGTTTCCGCCGCTCCCGGAACGGCCGGCCGCGAAGATCCTCGTCGTCGAGGACGAGGGCATCATAGGCCCTCAGGAACGCCGGAAAGCCCGCCATGACGCGGTCGGTGACAATTTTCCGGTTCAGCCGCTGCTGGAGGTCGCCGAAGGTCCGCGGCGCAAAACCTTCATTGTGCGCCGCGCCAACCAGCAGTTCCCCATCGAGTGCGCCTTCGAAATCGAGCGCCGCGACAAGATCGGGGAAGGCGCCGGAAATGTCTTCCCCGGTCCGGCTGTAGAGGCGCCTCGTGCCGCGCTCGACGACCGCCTGCACGCGGATGCCATCCCACTTCCACTCCGCGGCATAGAGGTCCGGCGTGATCAGCGCGAGCTCGTTGTCGGCCAGCGCATGCGAGAGCATCACCGGCCGGAACGGGGCCGCGGCCTTCGATGTCGGGCGCGCGCCATGTCCCTCGAGCCAGGCGAAGAGGTCGCGATAGGGCGGCTCGAGCCCGTGCCAGACCTCCTCGATCTCGTTGACTGCCTTGCCGCCAAGATCCGCCAGCGCCTGCTTGGCGAGCCGGGCCGAGACGCCGACGCGAAGCCCGCCGGTGACGAGCTTGATGAGACCCCACCGGCCGGTGGAGTCGAGATGGTCGAGAAGCTCCTCGATCAGCCGCGGGGCGGTCAGCCGCGAGGCGCGCTGAAGGCTTTCCACGACGTTGCCGAGCGTCGGTCCGGGATCATCATTCTCGACCACAGGCGCCGGTTTCTCCATGCGCACCAGGAGGTCGAGCTGGCCCTCCGGCACGGCAATGACCGGCGCGGCATCGCGCGCATTCTCCGGCCACGCCAGCGCGATGGTCTCGGCGAGGTCGCCGACATAGTCGTAGGAATAGCCGAAGAGGACCGGATCGAGCCGCTCGGTGATGAGGTTGCGCAACATCGCCGGCTTCACCGACGGGATGGCGAGTTCGCTTGTTAGCGCCGCTAGCGCATAGCCGCGGTCGGGATCGGGCGCGGTCCGGAAATAGTCGACCATCAGCCGGAGCTTCACGTTCCGCTGCGGCGACAGGATCAGCCGGTCGAGGAGGGCGGCAAAGCGGTTCATCTCCCGGCAATGTAGGAGAGGGGCCGGCGGGCTCAAAGCTCCGGGGGCGATGCCGCCGGCCGTGCGGAGTGGCCGCTGCCACGTCAACGGCCGAGTTCAATCACGCCGGTCGAGCAAGGCGCCGCCCGAGTTCGCTCGCTACGCGTCCGCGAGGTTCAAACGCTGCCTGATCTGCTCGATATCGCCGCCCTGACGATCCAGTCGGCGGGACAGGCTGGCATACTGGCTTTCGAGCAAGCCGACGCGCTCCTTGATCTCAGCCGTATCGGCCTTGATCTCGGCGATGTCGCCATGGACGGCCCGCAGCAGCTCGAGGACGAGGTTGTCGGCATCGTCAGCCATTGCGGGAAGATAAGAAGCTCCACCGACCTTGTCCAATCCGGACCAGTGCGGAGCTTGCCCCGATCAATCCGGAGGAGGAGCCGCGGGCCTAGACTTCCCCTTCCTCGTCCTCGTAGCCGATGAGGTGGAGGGGCCGGGCTTCGATGCCGTTGAGCTGCGCCCAGCGGACCAGCGCTTCCTCGCGGCCATGCGTGACCCAGACCGTCTCGGCGCCGGTGTCGCGGATCGTCTCCGTCAGCTCGTCCCAGTCGCCATGGTCCGAGATCACGAGCGGGAGTTCGACGCCGCCCTGCTTGGCCCGTTGCCGGATCCGCATCCAGCCGGACGCGAAGCCCACGATCGGGTCGGCAAACCGCCGCGACCACGGCCCCTCGAAGGCGCCGGACGGTCCGATCACGATCGCGCCGGCAAAGTCCTCCCGGGCGAGGCTGTTGTCGGTGGCGTGGGCGAGGGGCCCGAGCGCGACTCCCTCCGCCTCGTAGAGCCGGCACAGGCTGTCGAGGGCGCCGTGAATGTAGATCGGACGGTCGTAGCCGGCGTCCCGCAGCAGGCGGATCAGGCGTTGGGATTTGCCGAGGGCGTAGGCGCCAACGAAGTGCGTGCGTTCCGGGAACTGCACCGTGGACGCGATCAGCCGGTCGACCTCGTCGGCGGCGCTGGGATGGCGGAACACGGGAAGGCCGAAGGTCGCCTCGGTGATGAAGACGTCGCAACGGATCGGCACGAAGGTCGCGCAGGTCGGATCGGCCTGACGCTTGTAGTCGCCGGAGGCGACGATCCGGAGCCCCTTCGCTTCGACCAGGATCTGCGCTGAGCCGAGGACGTGGCCGGCCGGGATGAAGGTGACGTCGACCCCGTTGATCGAAATCGTCTCGCCATAGGCGGCGGGCTGCCGGGTGCCCGCAAAACCCTCGCCGAGGCGGGACGCCATGATCGACAGCGTCTCGGACGTCGCGAGCACCGCGTCATGGCCCGGCCGGGCGTGGTCGGAATGGCCATGGGTGATCAGCGCTCGCGGAACGGGCCGCGTCGGGTCGATGTAGAAGTCGCCGAGCGGGCTGTAGAGACCTGAGAGCCCGGGACACAGAAGATCCTCGGGTCGAAGCGTCACGGGCCGACGCCCTGCCTCAGGCCGCGTTGGGCGTCGCTCCGCCCTCGGTGAGCACGGCGTAGAGGGCGGTGGGGTCGCTGGCTTCGCGGAGGCGGGCGGCGACGCCGGGCTCGCGCAGGATGCGGGCGATGCGGGCGAGGGCCTTGAGATGGTCGGCGCCGGCGTTCTCCGGCGCGAGAAGAAGGAACAGGAGGTCGACCGGCTGGTCGTCCAGGGCCTCGAAATCGATCGGCCGGGCGAGACGGGCGAAGACGCCGTGGATGCGGTCGAGACCAGGCAGCTTGCCGTGGGGAATCGCGATGCCGGCGCCGACGCCGGTCGACCCGAGCTTCTCGCGCTGCAGAAGGGTCTCGAAGATCAGCCTTTCATCGAGGCCCGTCACCAGCGCGCCCTTGGCGGCCAGCTCCTGGATCGCCTGCTTCTTCCCGTTGGCTTTCAGCGTCGGCAATACCGAATCGGGACGGATGAGATCGCTCAAGTCCATGGCTGGTCCTGGTGGTTCAGAGCCGCGTCGAAAGGCACGCGGATGTGCCCGATGGCGGGCTCCCGGGGCTGAAAGCGCGGAAGACGCTCGTGGGCGCGTAACGCGCTCTCGATCGCGACCGGCTCATGAAATTGCCGTGATCTCGGCCTTTCTGGTGGTCGACCGGCGGGTATGGGGCCACGGCTCGCTCTGAAGCTTCGTTGCCGTTGCGGCCAGCTCTGCTGCCGCAACCCGGTCCATCTTGAACGGGGCCGAAGCCCGTCCGTCGCGCGCCCTTCTAGGGAGGGTCGGCAGGGGAGTCAATCTCACGCCCGGAGGCTGGGGATATCAGACGCTGGCCTGGCGGTCGCGCCTGCGGTTGACCGATGAGGGGATGTGCATCGACTCGCGATATTTGGCGACGGTCCGCCGCGCGATGTCGATGCCGCTCTGCCGCAGGAGCTTCACGATCGTATCGTCCGAGAGCGCGCTGTCGGTCTCGTTTTCGATCATCGTCTTGATGCGGTGACGGACGGCTTCGGCCGAATGCGCCTCGCCGCCGCCGGCAGCCGCGATCGCCGAGGTGAAGAAATACTTCAGCTCGAAGATGCCGCGCTGGGTGGCCATGTACTTGTTCGACGTGACGCGGCTCACGGTCGATTCATGCATCGAGATCGCATCGGCCACCGCCTTCAGGTTGAGCGGCCGGAGATGCGAGATGCCGTGCGTGAGAAAGCCGTCCTGCTGGCGGACGATCTCGGTGGCGACCTTGAGGATGGTCCGCGCCCGGCGGTCGAGGCTGTCGATCAGCCATTTCGCCGTCTGGAACCGCTCGGCGATGAAGGCGCGGTCGGTGTCCTTCTTCGACGCGCCCGAAACCACCGAGTGATAGGCGTGGTTGACGAGGAGGCGGGGCAGCGTCTCGCTGTTGAGCTCGATCTTCCAGCCGCCGTCCGGCGCCGGGGTCACGAGCACGTCCGGGATCAGGGTCTGGATCGGCGCGGGGTTGAAGCCCGCCGCGGGCTTCGGGTTCAGCCGGCGGATCTCCGCCAGCATCTCGGCGAGGTCAGCCTCGTCGACGCCGCAGAGGCGCCGCAGGCCGGCATAATCGCGCCGGGCGACGAGGTCGAGATTGGCGAGAAGCGCCGCCATCGCCGGATCGAGACGGTTCCGCTCCCTAAGCTGGAGGGCGAGGCATTCGGCGAGATCGGCGGCGAAGACGCCCGTAGGCTCGAAGGTCTTGAGAAGCGCGAGGGTTTCACAGACGACGGCTTCGCCGGCACCGAGCCGCCGAGCCAGCTCGGAGACGTCCGCCCGCATGTAGCCCGCCTCGTCGAGCTCCGCGATCAGCGTCATGCCGATCAGGCGCGTCGCGTGGTCGTCGGTGGCGAGCCCGAGCTGCTCGGCGAGGAATTCCGGCAGCGTCTTGCTGTCGGCGACGAAGGCTTCGAGGTTGTAGTCGTCGGCGCTGACCGGCTGCCGGGTCGGCCCGTTGGCCCAGTTGTCCGCGGGCAGCGCCGGCGGCGCCTCCTGCTGGGCGCGGTTGTTGTCGTCGGGGAAGACGTTGGAGAGGTCGGAATCGAGCCGCTCGGAGATCGCAGCCGGGCTGGTCTCGAGCTCGGTCTCGAACCAGTTGCCGTCCTCGACGGCGACGTCCGGACCGGCCTGGTCAAGATCGGCCGCGGCGGGCGCCAGGTCCTCGGCCTCCGCCCGCTCGAGAAGCGGGTTCCGCTCGAGCTCGGCGTCGACATAGGCAGCGAGGTCGAGGCTGGAAAGCTGGAGCAGCTTGATGGCCTGCATCAGCTGCGGGGTCATCACCAGCGACTGGCTGGTGCGTAGCTCGGCTTTGAGGGAAAGCGCCATGCGCCTACGCGGTCACTGGATTGGCGTAATTCTTGCTTGTGCCGCCAGTCCTAGCGCAAACTTTCACCGCGTCAAAGGGTAAACTCCTCGCCGAGATAGAGCCGGCGGACGTCCTCGCTGGCGATGATGTCGTCGGGACGTCCTTCCATGAGGACCCGCCCACTATGGATGATGTAGGCGCGGTCCACGAGTCCCAATGTCTCGCGAACATTGTGATCGGTGATCAGAACGCCGATTCCGCGTGCGGTGAGATGGCGCACCAGCGCGTGGATGTCCCCGACGGCGATCGGGTCGATGCCGGCGAAGGGCTCGTCGAGGAGCATGAAGGACGGCCGGCTCGCGATCGCGCGGGCGATCTCGCAGCGCCGGCGTTCGCCGCCGGACAGCGCGCGGGCCGGCGACTTCCGAAGATGCGCGATGTGGAACTCCTCGAGGAGCGCGTCGAGCTGCTCCTCGCGGCGCCGCTTGTCCTTCTCGACCAGCTCGAGGATCGCCCGGACGTTCTGTTCCACGGTAAGGCCGCGGAAGATCGAGGCTTCCTGCGGCAGATAGCCGATGCCGAGACGGGCCCGCCGGTACATCGGCAGCCGTGTGATCGCATGGCCGTCGAGGTCGATCGTGCCGTCGTCGGCGCGGATCAGGCCGGTGATGAGGTAGAACACGGTGGTCTTGCCCGCGCCGTTCGGGCCGAGGAGACCCACCGCCTCGCCGCGGGCCACCGCGATGCTGACGTCATCGACGACGCGATTGGTACGGAAACTCTTGCCGAGCCGGTGCGCGACGAGCCAGCCCGGACCACCGGCATCGGGATAGATCTGCGAGGGCTGGTCGTATCCGTGCCCGAGGCGGTCATCGCGAGGTCTGGCCTGGCTCAAGTCGGGTCGGATCCGGTCAGCGCGCGGGCGGCGTGATCACGGTCTGCACGCGCTGGTTCCCGCCATCCTCGAGCCTCCAGTCGTTGGTCGCGAGGTTGACCGTCAGCGTCTGTCCCGAGAGCCGGTTCGGCCCATCCTGGACGCTGACCGCGCCGTTCATGACGACGGTCTGCGCCACCATGTCCACCACCGCCCGCTGCGCCGCCGCGCTCTGCTGCCCGGCAACGATCGTCACGTTGCCCGTCGCCTCGATCCGCTGAAAGGCGCCGCCGGCCGCTCCGCCGTCGGCGGGAAGGAAGACGGTGAGGGCATCGGCGCGGATGACCATGTCGCCGCGCGTGGCAACGACGCCGCCGGAATATTCGAGGATCCGCTGGCCGTCGCGGTCGGTCTGGACGAGGGCCTGCGCCTCGATCGCGATCGGGTCGTCCGTGTCGGCCGTGAAGGCGCCGAACATGGGCGCTGCGGCCTGCGACAGAACAGGCGACGCCCCGGCAAGGAACGCGGCCGCGCCGATGGCGATGACCATCCTCGCCCTCACGAGACCTTTGCGCCACGCTGGGACGGGCCGAAAACCTCCCGCCTCTCGCCGGCGGGGGCCCGTTGCGTGGAGGGCAGCGAAGGCGGATCGGTTGTGGACAGACCCATCCACAGACTCCTCCCCGGCCTTCGAGCCGGGGTCCATTGGCCGTACGCCTGACGCGGAATTGCTGGGAAACTCGGACTCCAAGCTGGTGGAGAGGCCAATAGGCCCCGGGTCAAGCCCGGGGAGGAGTGAGCTGATAGGCGGTGCCCCGACGAGAGGCCGAACCACGCAACGGTCCCCACCGGGGAGAGGTGAAGGGAGGCGGCTCCGCCCGTTGTGCGAAGGTCTGCTCATGGCGCGACCGCCGTGGCTGCCGGGGCGAGGTCCATGCGGAGGATCGTCGTCACGCCGCCGGTGACGCGAACGCCGTCCTCACGCATTTCGAGGGCGTTGCCGCGCACGGTGAGCGCGCCGTTGACGAGCTCGAACGGCCGGTTGGATGCGATCAGTCCGTTGGGAACGTCCACCGTGAGCTCCTCCAGGCGCGCTTCGAGACCGGTGTCTAGCCGCATCGTCAGGCCGCCGCTCAGCGTCATGAATGACGTCGTCGAATTATACCCGCCGATCGGCGCGGTGAAGAAGGCCGTCGCGCCGCCGGGCAGCTCATAGGTGGCCGCGACGTTCTCGAGCGCAAGGAAATCCTGGTTGTCGGCGCGCTGGAAGCCGCGGTCCGCCGTAAGCTCATAGGCCTCGCCGCCCTGCTGATATCCGGTCAGGCGCGGCTGTTCGATCACGATCGCCTCAGGGTCGACCCTGACCGCGGCGAAGTCGACCGGAAGGTCCGTTTCGCTGCCGCCCCGCATGGCGAGGAATGCGGCGGCCACCGCGCCGACGGCGACGGCGGGCACCAGGATGCGGAGCGCGCGCACCCTCCGGCTGTGGCGCGACGCGGCGGCAAACGCCGGCTCCCGCGATGCCGCCGCCACCTCGATCCGCGAATCGCCGCGGGCCTCGCGCCGGATCGGCGCCCGCCGCGTGGGCTCCGGCACGCCGGCCCTGTCGGGTGTAGTCGTCGACATCGGGTCGATCTCCGCGTCGCGGTGGGCGGGGCCCACACGACCCGCGCCGGAGCGCTACTCGATCAGATCGACTAGCGCCCCGGCGCTCATCATTGGTGGAGCATGATCTTCTCGAAAAACCGGCATCCACTCTTTCGGATCATGCTCTAGACATGCGCGAAGATGTCTTCCTCCGCCCAGCCGGCGAGATCAAGGCGCACCCGCGTCGGCAGGAACCCGAAGCACGCCTCCGCAAGGCCGCGCCGCCCGTCGCGATCGAGGCGCTCGTCGAGTCGCGCCTTGATCTGGTGAAGGTAGAGGACGTCGGCCGCGGCGTAGGAGAGCTGGGCTTCCGACAGCGTCGCCGCACCCCAGTCCGAGCTCTGCTGCTGCTTGGAGAGCTCGATGTCGAGAAGCTCGCGGACGAGGTCCTTGAGGCCGTGCCGGTCGGTGTAGGTCCGGGTCAGGCGCGAGGCGATCTTGGTGCAGAACAGCGGCGTCGCCATGACGCCGAAGGTGTGGAACAGGAGCGCGACGTCGAAGCGCGCATAGTGGAAGATCTTGGGCCGCGCCGGATCGGCCAGCAGCGCCACCAGATTCGGCGCCGGGGCGGGACTCGCGGCGATCTGGACCACGTCCGCGGTGCCGTCGCCGGGCGAGAGCTGGACCACGCACAGTCGGTCGCGCCGCGGGTTGAGGCCCATGGCCTCGGTATCGATCGCAACGCTGCCGGTATAGGCGGACAGGTCCGGCAGGTCGTTGTGGTGAACCCGTATCGTCATCGCCTTACCGCCCTCGGATAGCTTATCCGGCGCCACCCTGAGGATATCGCGACGAAATGCAACCGGCCGGATGCCTCTCCGCACTGATGGCGGAGCAAAACAATAGAGGCGGGCACTGGCGCCCGCCTCTTCGCTGCAAGCCGTATTGAACCTAGAGGTGGATGTTGAATCCAACCTTGAAGATGTTGGTGCCGGAATGAACTCCGGCCTGCGTCGGCAATACCAGAGGCGGCAACGGCACGCCTTCGAGGGTCAGCGTTGACGTGCCCAGGAAGCCATGGGTCAGTCGGACCCGATTGTACTCGAAGAAGAGCGACACGTCGTTGCCGGCCATGACTTCGAGCCCGCCGCCATAGACGAGGCCATGCGCCATCTCCGTGTCGGCGAAGCCGAGCGTGCTCGTCCCGCTCGCCTGGGCAATCGCCAGCCCGACCTCGCCATAAGCAAGGACGCGACCAAACGCGAAGCCTACCCGAAGGGTGGCCGTGGTCAATCGCGAAATCTCGAAGCGACCGTTCCACTCGGCGAAGTCCTCAACGACGATCTCGCCGGTATCGACCACGAACGGCGCGATCGCCTGATACTCCATCTGGATGTTCGCATAGGAGTGCGAAACCTCGGCACCGATAACGAAACCATTCGGATTGCCGAGCTGAAAGTTGAAGCCGATCTGCACCCCGGCCAGGTAACCGCGGGTCCCGGGAGGAACATCCTCCTGCAGGAAGTATCCGACGTCGTCGGCGTCCTGGTCCGGATTGAGCGTCCCTGCCAACTCGTTCCAGTCACAGTCGCCATCTACATCGAAGTCCTCCAATGGGCCCTCGATGAAGAAGAACGCAGTCGCGGGCCCGATCTCGTCGTCTTCGCAGGCGAGGGCATCGCGCAGGTGGCCGCGGGCCAGCGCAGCGTGTCCTCCGATGTAGCCGCCCGCCCAAATCTTCTCGGGTTCCGGGATCGGCGCAGGGGCGACAACGACGGGCGGTGGAATCACCGTGATGGGATCCGCCGCGCGAGCGACCCCGACCGCGGCAACCGACGCGATCGCGCCGATGGCGGCGCTCGTCAACAGGAACGACTTCATTGGCGCTCTTCCTCTACACGACCACGCTCGTTCGACAACGTACTCAAGCACAGACGCCTTCGAAACGAGTACGAGTGAGCAACCGCACAAATCCGCGACGATGTGGCGATGCTGTAACAGGGGAAGCTGTCAGGGCGTGCGGATTGGCGGCTATCGGCCACCTCGGACCCGCAAGGGCCTCGTCAGCCTTCAGGCATGGCGGGGCGGCGGCTCTCCGCGAGGCCTGGCGAGGAAGTTGGGCGAAGAACGAAGGGGGGCGGGCATCGCTGCCCGCCCCCTGAGACTGACCTCTGACAGAAGCTAGAGGTGGATGTTGAAGCCCACCTTGAAGATGTTGGTGTGGCTTTGCACGCCAACCTGCCCTGGAAGCGCGATGATTCCCAAGTCCACCAGGCCGTGGAAGTCGTGGTTTAGCTTCACGCGGTTGTATTCGAAGAAAAGCGAAACGTTGCTGCCGGCCATCACTTCGAGGCCGCCGCCATAGACCAAGCCGTGCGCCATCTCGGTGTCGTTGAAGCCACCGCCGCCGTCCCAGCTCGCCTGAGCGACCGCAAGACCAACCTCACCGTAAGCGAGCACGCGACCGAAGGCGAAGCCGGCGCGAACCGTTGCCGTCGTCAGACGCGAGATTTCAAAGCGGTCGTTCCACTCAATGAAATCAAATGGCCCCTCGAAAATCTCGGCGTAGCCCTGGAACTCGGTCTGGATGTTGGCGAAGGAATGGGAAACCTCGGCGCCAATAACGAAGCCGTTCGGGCCCTCGCCAAGCTGGAGGTTGAAACCGATCTGCGCGCCGGCAAGGTATCCGCGCGTGCCCGGAGGACCATCCTCCGACTGCACGGTGTACTTGACGTCGAAGCCTTCGTTGTCCGGATCCAGCGTGCCCGCCAGTTCGTTCCAGAAGCAGGGCGCCTCGTCATCGAAGTCCTCAAGCGGCCCTTCAATGAAGAAGTACGCGGTTTGCAGGTCGCCTGGGCCGTCGTCGAAGCAGGACAGACCATCCGCAATGCGGCCGCGGGCGAGACCGGCGTGACCGCCGATGTAGCCACCGGCCCACAGCTTCTCGGGCGCTGGCATCGGAGCAGGCGTCACGACGACCGGCGACGTCACCACCGGGAGCGGATCAGCCGCCTGGGCGGCACCGGCGGCAGCAAGCACAGCGCCCATGGCGACGCTTGTCAGGAACAGCTTCTTCACGATGAAATCTCCTCTCAGCCTCAAGTGGAAAGCTAGGAGGACCTTACCGGCCTTCAGTCCGATTCGCCATCCAACTCTTGCCCTTGCCTGAAGCAAGTTGACGGATGTGGCGTCGCAGCAACAGCGACCGATTCTAGAGCCCGAAAAGCCAAGGCTTTGGCCAGTTTTGAGGGACAAGCAGGTCGAACACGAGATAAATCACGAGGACGACCACAAGGGCACGCGCGAGGAGCCGAGGCCAACTGGTTCCCCCCAGCGCGAAGCCGGAGGCGACAATAAATCCGGCAGCCGCGATGTAGCGGCCGAAAGAGAGCATTGCGACCGCGAGTCCGGCAACGGGGATCAGGAAGAGCACCTCCGATCCGAACCGCCCAGCGGGTTCATTCGGCACGGCCCGGCCGCCGCGAACTTCAACGAGACCGACCCAGAGAAGGTAGCCAAGCGTCAGTGCCAACATGATGGACGAGGTGACCATCGGGAAAATGCCGGCGTCGAACGGGAGTTGTGATGCAGTAAGGAGGCAATAGGCGGCGAGCGCCGCCAACACAGCCGTGAAGGCAATATTGGTAAGCGGATATGCTTGCGCGAGCGGACCGCCGGACAGACGCCGACGAGCCTTTTCGCGGCGAACAACAAGGAAGATCGTGAAGCCGAGGATCGCGATCACCAATGGTTGGGTCAGCCAGGACCAACCGGAGAGCTGGAATGTCAGGAAGGAGAAGCGTTCGAGGTTTGGACCGAGGACGAACCCCAGCGCAAAAGCCGCCCGCGGCCAGCTGAGGTTGTGCATGACGATGCCAAGGAGGCCGAACCCGATCAGAAAGGCGAAGTCGAGGGGATCCTTCTTGACGACGAAGGCTCCCATGGCGACGAACACGATGGCCAGTGGCACAAGGACCCGGGCGGGTACCAACGCGAGCTTCACCAGCTGCTTTGTGAGACCGAGGCAGAGTCCTGCGCCAATGATGTTGGCGAGGGCGATACTGAAGACCATCGCCACCAGGATCGGCGCGTCGTCGGTCAGCATCGCCGGCCCGGGGCTAAGGCCCTGGATCGTGAAGGCTCCCAGGAGAATCGCCATCGTAACGCTGCCCGGTATCCCGAGCGCCACGGTTGGAATCAGCGATCCGCTCTCCTTGGCATTGTTTGCGCTTTCGGGTGCGATGACGCCGCGGACGTTGCCCTCACCATAGGGGACGTCACCAGGGCGCCGCTTCTGCGCCGCACGGCCGTAGGCGATCCAGTCGATGATGATAATGCCGATGCCCGGGATGGCCCCGAGCAGGGAGCCAATGGCGCCGCTGCTGAGCACCAGTTTCCACTCGGTGAGCGCGTCCCGGATACCGCGGAGAACCCCACCGGCTTCCGGGTCCACATTGTTCGTCTGGATTTGGCCGCGGAAGAAGAGACTGGCGAGTTCCGGCAGGCCAAAGAGACCAAGGAAGATCACCGCAACTGGCAGCCCCTCCCAGAGATAGAACTCGCCGAAAGTCCAGCGTTCCACGCCCAATTGAGGGTCAAGGCCCACGTACCCGGCCACGATCCCAAGAAGCGCAGCGATAAGCCCCTTGATCGGCGAATTACCGGAAAGGATCGCGACAAGCGTCAGCCCAAAGATCGTAACGGCGAGGAGATCGCCGAAGTCGAGAAACAACACCAGGGGTCGCATGATCGGGATCGACGCGGCGAGCACCAACGCACCGAAAACGCCGCCGATCATGGAGGAGGTATAGGCGGCGCCAAACGCCCGCCCGGCCTGCTGTTTCTTAGCCATCGGATGCCCGTCCATCACGGTGGCAATGGCACCGACGGTCCCGGGAACCCCGATCAGAACCGCCGGGATCGTATCTGATGTCGTTAGAACCGCGCTCATCCCGAGCAGCAACGCGAAGGCGGCGTAAGGGTCCAGGCCGAAGGTCAGCGGCACCAGAAGCGTGAGACCGAAGATACCGCCGATCCCAGGAATGACGCCAATGACAAGACCCGCCACCACACCGCAGAGCAGCATGAGGAGGCGAAACGGCTCGAACAGCTCGCCGAGCGCGGTAAGAATTACGTCCATCGGCTGGTCGGCTGCAGCCGCCTACTGGACGAGGGCGCGGGCGGCCGCCTGGATTCCCGGGTCAGTCTGATAGAGTTGCTCGACCAGCGTCTGCACCTCGGCTCCGGGGGTGACAGAGAGCTCGATCCCAAGCCGCGTCACTTCGTCCATGAAAGCAGGATCGGTGGCAACGGCAAGGAACGCGTCCCGCAAGATTGCTACTGTTTCCGGCGGCGTGTCGGGGTGCGCCACAACCGGAAAGCGAATGCGGTTCGAAAAGAAGATCAGGGCAAGGGCCTCTCGCGTCGCCGGGTCCTCCACCCGGTCGAGGATGAAGTCCACTCCCTCGATCGCACCAAACCTCTCCGGCGAGAGTTCGACCACGACATTCATGTCGAACGCAGCCCGCATCCGTTCGAACTCCGACGAGGAAATTCCGCAGAAGGCGTCGGCCTCCCCGCGAGCAAGGGCGAGAATGACCTCCGCGACGCCCCGAAAGCCGGTCACTACGTTGAAGTCGACGTCGAAGACCCGCTCGATGGCAACCGCGGCGTAATAGGTCGAAGACGTCCCGACCGATGCCATGACAACGCCCTCCGTCGTCAATAGCTTGTCGAACGAATCAATTCCCGAGGCCTCCGTCGCTACGCAGTAGGTCGGTGAGTCGCCAAGGCTCACAATGTACTGAAACGTTTGAGGGTCGTAAGTCGTCGTCTCAGGGCTAAGGATTCGATCGAGCGGTACGCTCGGCGAGAGCATGATGACGGCGCTCCCATCGTGGGCGCCGGTCTGGAGATAGAGGTTAAGGAGGCGCAGTCCGCCGGCGCCTTCGACGTTCTCGACGATCACCTGGGGATCGCCAGGCAGAAACGGCCCGATGCGGTTCGCCATCGCCCGCGCCAACAGGTCGTAGGAAGCGCCAGGTGGGAAGCCAACCTGGATCGTCAGACGGTCCGCGTCGAACGCCCCGGAAGCGGTTGTGAGCAAAGCTAATGCCAGCGCAGTAGATGCGGTCGTTCTGATGTTCATTTCATTCTCCGCGCCTTTGCCCTTCCGTTCGAAGTATAGCAGAATTCTGTTATAACAGCAGGTCAGCAACTCGTTCGCGATGTAGTTCGGACAAATACTTCCGGTCCAATTTCCCCGCTTGGGTTAGAGGGATCTTGTCTACGAAAAAGATACGGAACACAAAGCCTTTCTTGATCCCTTCCGCCAGCGCCACACGAATCTCATTGTCCGTTGTCTTCTCCCGGTCAGCGACGAGAAGAATACCAGCGTCGTCCGATCCCCATCCATTGGAGATCGCAAAGGCGGCAACCTGCGAAACGCCCGGAACACCAACGAATTGCTTCTCGAAAAGCTCAGGCGCGCGTTTTGAACCGCCGGCGTTGATGAACTCCGCGCGGCGTCCGGTCAAGACCAGATTGCCGTCCTCGTCGATCATTCCGATATCCCCGGTCGCCAGCCAGCCGTCGGCGTCGTATGGCCCTGCAGCATTCAGATAATTGGATGGCCGTACGGCGACCGGGACCTGTAGGTACAACTCGCCCGCGGGCGCAACGGTCCCGCCTTCGTCCAAAAACCGGTAGTTTAGCCCCGGGCGAATCTTGCCAACGGTTCCTGGGCGCCCGGGAGCATCGGTGGGTCTGAAGGCGGACACCAAGCCGGATTCGGTCGACCCATAGGCAAGCTGGACAATGCAGCCGAACGCCTTCTCCGCGGCCGAAGCAAGCCCCGGTGAGGCGGCAGCGCCACCAGTCATGACTCGTTTCAGCCTTGGGATAGGGCCGGAGTAATCGGGGAGACTGTTGACAAGCATCATCAAGATGAAAGGGGGAATACGAGCGTATCCGACATTTTGTTCGACCATAGATCGAAGTGTCTTATGCGGATCCTGCTCAGGTCGGATCTGAGTTAGTCCAAGAACAAGTGCTATTAAGAAGCCGTTGAAACCGGCGGATTGCGATGAATTAAACCCCTCCAAAACAGCTGCATCCGGGGCACCCGCCAACCGATTGGAGAGGTCGACTCGAGCAAGCAGAACGTCCTCACTCTGAGCTTGAAGCTTGGGGAACCCGGTCGTCCCGGATGTGCTGGTGATGATGCCGCCGACAGCACGTTGGGGCACGGGAGCTCCAGGTGGTCGGAGCCACGTTGCGTCCAATCGCAGAATGCGCGGGTTAGCCGGCGCGGTCGTGGTTCCGTCGACCACGAAGAAGTTGATCCCGGCGTTTTCACCTCGCGCTGGTAGCGGAGGACCGAAAAGCGCCGCGCCAGCACCGATTCTGATGATCGCCAGCGCCAGCGCCAGACGTGTGCTTGTCTCCGCGACATGAACGGAAACGACGTTGCCAGCGCGGACGCCTCGGTCTATCAGCGCCTGCGCAAGGGCGTGCACCGAATAGTATAGGCGCTCGAACGAAACTGGCGTTCGGTCCTCGGCGAACATCGCCGTCCTGTCCGGATAGTTGCGGCACGCGACATCGAAGCGCTGCGAGATGGTTTCCATGTTTGCGACGACGCTGTTGCGATGACGGACGATTCCCTCTTGATGCGTACCACCGGCCTCAAGGCGCTGGAACACCACCCGACGCGAAAGTTGGACCGCAGTGGACTTTGACACATATCAAAGTGACCGACCTGACTGAGAGCGCTGTCCGGTCCGGGTAGGTCCGGCATACTAGGTCCGGGCGAAGGGAGGCGTAGTCGGCCACGGGCTTCTCATCTGCAGCCGTGGGCGCTGCGGGCCGACCCGAGGACCAGCCTTCCTCGATGAGGGTCTTCCCCCGCGGCACCAAAAGAAAGGGCCGGCGCGAGCCAGCCCTTTCCCTCGGCGTCTCTTGGGAGGCTAGAGGTGGATGTTGATGCCGACGCGGACGGTGCTGATGGATAGCGGGCCGCCGCCGACCCAGGCAGCCGAGTTCGCCGCATTGGGGAACGCCACTTCGGACGGCTTGACGACATGTGGAGGTACTCGCCCTTGATCGAGACGTGGTCGGAGATAGCGAACTCCAAGCCGCCGCCGAGCGCCCATCCGATCGAGGTCTCGGTCTCGGTGCCGTTGAAAATCGAGGGCGCCGTCAAAATCCTCTTCCGGAAGTCGCTGAACGTGTTGGTGCGGTGGCCATAGGCGAGGCCGCCTGTGACGTAGATGAGGGCGCGATCAAGCGCGAAGCCGGCGCGCAAGCGTGCAGTGCCGAACCAGTCGAGCGAGCTTTCCACGAAGCGCTCGGGGTCGGGTAGCTCGAGGAACTCGCCATCTTCATCGAGTACGTTCAGGAGGACGGGACCGGCACCAATCCAGCTCCACTGGAAGTCGTTCTCGACGCCAAGGACGAAATTCCCGATCTGCTTCTGAGCACCAGTCGTGATACCGAAGAACGGGGCTGCCGTCCATCGGCACAAGGATTGTCCGCTGCAACGCTAAGTAGCGTTGGATCGCCTTATTTCCATTTCTGCAATCGTGCGGACTGGCTGTTCCTGTCATGGACACGGGGATGGCAGGTAGAGTCACCTATCGCGGCAGATTTGCTCATGGCTTCTGTGCGCCCTAGCCGCCCGGCGAACGGCCCATCGCCGTGCGTTCAGGCGCGTCCTGGTCGGCCAGGTACCTAAACGAAATGCGGCGACGGACCTGAATTCGACAAGATTTTTCCCACTTTCAGAACCGCGTGCTCGTTGCGACCTTCCGCGGCAACAAAGTCTCAGCGGGATGTCCGGACTTAGGGCGTTCGCGGAGGAGTGGCCACGCCCGGAGGGGGCTACCACCGATCCTCGCCGTAGCGGCGTTCGATCGCCTTCCGGATGGCCGGGCTGAAGGCGTTGATCAGGTAGGCCAGCATGGCCTGGGCCGGTGCGACGAAACTCAAGGCCACCGAGAGGAGCGCCGACACGATCAGGACGACCAGCTCGATGCGGCCCGAATCGACCGGGTGCGCGCCGAGCTCGCGCTCGGTCAGGAAGGAGATCCAAAGGCTCGCGAGGCAGGAGAGGATCATGTTCGCGGCGTACAGCCAGATGGCGGCCGGCATGTCGTCGTAGCGGCCGACCATCAGGGTCGAGAACGGCATCACCGTCACGAAGAACAGGAGCGACAGCACGGCCCAGACATAGGCCCCGTGCACCCGCTCCGGCTCGCCGCGCGTCCGCGCCTGCCCCAGCCAGCGCACCGCGAGCGTCAGGAAGGTGATGACGTAGGCGATCAGCGGACTGTCGAGTTCCCTGAACGCGGCAAGAAGGTCGGCATTGCTCCCCGGCCTGAAGGCCTCGGGGATCTCGAGGTTGATGACCAAGAGCGTCATGGCGAAGGCAAAGACGCCGTCCGTGAGCGCGTCGAGCCGCGCTTTGGGGAACACCGCATCGCTCGCCGCCCCGCGGCCCTCGCTCCCGTGCTCGGCCATGCCCGATCTCCAGCCCGCGAACAGCGTATCAACGGCCGGCGGAACCGTCATGCCCCGGCCTGGTTTCCACGCGATCCGGACAAGGGCGCGTGACGCTCGCATGTCGATGCGTTAGGCCACGCTCAGAGGTGATCATGAAGCGTATCGCGACCGGCGCCTGCGCCGCCCTCGGTCTGGTCGCCTGACCGCCAGTGCCGGAGCCCAGTATCGCGACACGATCCAGATCTCCGGCTCGTCGACCGTGCTGCCCTTCGCGTCGATCGTCGCGGAGGAATTCGGCAACTGGTTCCCGCAGTTCCGGCCACCCGTCGTCGGCTCGGGCGGGACCGGTGGCGGCTTCCGGCAGTCTGCGAGGGTGTGGGCGACCGCGGACAACCTTCACGATGTCCGCGCCTTGATCGACCGGGGCCGGCTGACCGCAAGAATCGTCAAGAAGTGACGCCCTCGAGTAGGTAACGTCCCGGCATGGAAGCCGCGGACGCCGTCCTCCCCATCCTCGTGCATGTGCAGGCCAATCTCGACGCCGACCTGGCGCTCGGCACGCTGGCTGCGCGGGCCGGATATTCGCCGTTTCACTTCCATCGTGCCTTCGAGGACGAGGTCGGCGAGACGCTGAAGGCACACGTGCTCAGGCTCCGACTCGAACGGGCAGCGTTCCGGCTCGGGTTCCACGCCGGCCCGATCGTCGCGATCGCGCTCGACTGCGGCTTCGGCGGCCACGAGACCTTCACGCGCGCCTTTCGGCGCCATTTCGGCGTGACGCCATCTGCCTATCGACGGGGTGAGAGGAGCGGGAGCGACCCCGCCGCCGGGCCGGGGATCATGAGGACGCCCGGAGTGTCGTCGCTGTCGACCACCCGGCTCGCCTCCCTGCCGGCGACACATGTCGCCTTCATCCGACATGTCGGCCCGTACGAGAAGGTTGACCCGGCGCTGTGGACCACGCTGCGGGATTGGTCTGCCGGCCGGGCGCTGACCGCACCGCCGGTGATGCTCGGCATCGGCCACGACTCGCCCGCGACCACGCCGCCGCACCGGCTCCGCTTCGACGCGGCAATCGCCGTGCCCGGCCCCTTCCCGGCCGAAGGCGCGATTGGCCATCAGGTGCTGCCGGCCTGCCTCTACGCGCTGACCTCCCACGCCGGCTCCTATGACGAGCTCGCGAGCGCCTACGCGACGATCTTCGCCCGACTGTTCGCCCGCGACGATCTCATGATCGTCGGCCTGCCGGTGATCGAGGTCTACCACACCACCCGGATCGATCCCGGCCGGGCGATGAACCACACCGACATCTACATCCCCGTGCTGCGCAAGGAGGGGTAATGGCTGCCTACACCGCGACCATCGAGATCGCCGCGACGCCCAGCGACGTGTTCCCGTACCTCATCGAGCCGGACCGGCTGCGCCAATGGGTCGGCGGCTTCGTCGAGTCGCGGCCGCTCACCAGCGGCGAGATCGGCGTCGGGACCCGGAGCATCGACGTCTTCACCGAGCGCGGCCGCGAGATGCGGATGGAGACCGAGATCCTGAAATTCGAGCCCGGGCGTCTCCTCGAAGTCGCGATCGCCATGCCGGGGATGAAGGCGGTGAGCGAGTACCGGCTGGATGGCGGAGCGCGGACGGCGGTCATGCACACCCAGACTGTCACCTTCCGCGGCATCGCCAGGCTGATGGCCCCTTTCATCGGCGGTTCGCTGCGGCGCCGGATGGCGGAAGACCTCGCAAGGCTGAAGACGGCCGTCGAGGGTCGGTGACGGTCGCCCGCAAAACCTAAACGAACCTTGGGTCCTCCTCGCCGAACTTCCGGCGGAGATCTCGGTGCAAGCCATCCATTGTCGACCGCATGTCGAGGAAGAACGCCGCCACGGCGCGGAAGATCGGATTGTGGATCACGCCGTCCTCGGTGATCGACAGCACCGAGCCGCCCTCCGGCAGCGGTGCGACCTCCCAGGTCCACGTCCCGCCATAGGCGCTCTCGTCCACGATCTCCGTCACCATCCGCCTTTCGGCGGCGTCCTCGGCGATCACCATGGACGTCTGCGGCCCGGTCTTCCGCTTCTCGCGCCAGACCGCGTAGCCGTTGCGGTCGGGCAGCCGCTCCACCGATTTCACGCCCGGGCGCCAGGATGGGCGCGCCGCCCAGTCGGTGATCGCGGCCCAAACGGCGTCGGGGCCGGCTCGATAGGCAAGCGACCGCGTGGCCCGATGTCCCTTCCGGATGAAGAGGCCGGCGACCAGGAGGGTCACGATCGCCATCACCGGAATCGCCGTGATGATCCCGGCCACGATGAGAACGGTGCGCACCGAAGACCACTCCGGAAAGTCACCCTGTTCCGAGGGCCTACCATGGCCCACGGTCCCCGTCGCCTTGACGCTCGGTGCCGCCCCGGCACTCTCTGCGCTCGGCCGATTCTGTGGAGCGATTCGCCATGACCGTGAGGCAGACCCTGTTCGCCGCGGCGATGGCCGCATTCGGCCTCGCGGCCGCCCCGGCGCTGGCCCAGAACTGCTCCAACAACCCCGCCAATTTCCCCGGCTGGCTCGACGGGGTGCGCGCCGAGGCCCGCGCCGCAGGCATCTCCGAGAGCGCGATCGCCGCCCTCAACGGCATCGGCTACGACCAGTCGGTCGTGAACCGCGACCGCGCGCAGGGCGTGTTCTCGCAGCCCTTCCTCGAATTCTCCGACCGCATGGTCGCGCAGTACCGGCTCGACCGCGGCAACCAGCTCCTGCGCCAGTACGCCGATCTCTTCGCACGGGTGGAGCGCGATTTCGGCGTGCCGGGTCCGGTCATCGTCGCCTTCTGGGCGCTCGAGACCGATTTCGGCGCCGGCACCGGCGACTTCCCGACCATCAACGCCATCGCGACCCTCGCCTTCGACTGCCGCAGGCCCGAGGAATTCCGCCCGCAGCTCCTCGATGCCCTCCGCCTCATCGACCGCGGCGACCTGACGGCGGCGCAGATGGTCGGCGCCTGGGCCGGCGAGCTCGGCCAGACCCAGTTCCGGCCGACGGAGTATCTGCGGCAGGGCGTCGACTATGACGGCGACGGCCGGGTCGATCTCTTCAACAGCATCCCCGACGTCATCGCCTCGAGCGCGAACCTTGCGGTCTTCCACGGCTGGCAGCGCGGCCAGCCGTGGTTGGAGGAAGTGCGCGTGCCGGCGAACCTGCCCTGGGAGCAGGCCGACGTGACGATCCGGCTGCCGCGTTCGCAGTGGGCGGCGTGGGGCGTCGTCCGCCGCGACGGCAGCGCGCTGCCCTCGGACAACCTCCCGGCATCGCTGGTCCTGCCGATGGGCCGCAACGGCCCCGCCTTCATCGCCTACCCGAATTTCGGGGCTTACCTCCTCTGGAACGAGAGCCTCGTCTATTCGACCACCGCGGCCTATCTCGCGACCCGTTACGCCGGCGCGCCACGCGTCAGCCCGGGCAACGGCTCGGTGGCCTCGCTGTCGCGCGAGCAGATCCAGCAGCTCCAGCAGATCCTCCAGGCGCGCGGCTACAATGTCGGCGGCGCCGACGGCATCATCGGCGCCCAGACCCGGACCGCCGTCCGCTCCGAGCAGCTCCGGCTCGGCCTCCCGGCCGACGGCTATCCGACCCAGCAGTTCCTCGCCGCACTCGGCGGAGCGGCGACGGCAGTCGCGCCGGCGCAGCAGCTCAACACCGACCAGGCGCGGGAGCTGCAGACCATCCTCGCGCGGCTCGGCTACGACATCGGCGCGATCGACGGCATCATCGGCCAGCGCACGCGTGCTGCCGTGGCCGACGTCCAGCGCCAGCTCGGCCTGCCCCAGGACGGCATCGCGACCCCGGAACTCCTCCAGCGCCTCCGGACGCTGTAGCCCTCGGCGGCCAGGCAGCGCGCGGCCATGTACTTCCTGACCAGCCCGGCAGTGCTGCCGATCCTGCTGCTGGTCGTCTCCAACGTCTTCATGACGGCGGCCTGGTACTGGCACCTTCGCTTCACCGGCTTTCCGATCACCGGCGTCATCGCGATCAGCTGGGGCCTCGCGCTGATCGAGTACTGCTTCGCCATTCCCGCCAACCGGATCGGCTTCCAGGTCTATTCGGCGGCGGAGTTGAAGACGATCCAGGAGGTGATCACCCTCACCATCTTCGTGATCTTCTCGATCGTCTATCTGAAGGAGCCGCCGACCTGGAACCAGCTCATCGGCTTCGCCTTCATCGGCGTCGGCGCCGCGTTCATCTTCCGCGGCACCGCGACCCACGTCTGACGTGGTTCCTAAGCCACCGCGCGGCTGAAGGCGCGGGCGCCGAGCCAGAGCAGGATGACCGCAAGAAGCGCCGTCAGGCCGCCGCCGATCAGCACTTCGGAATTGCCGAAATCGCCGGCGAACAGCGCCCGGACCGCAAGGACAGCGTGGTAGAATGGGTTGAACTCGGCGATCGTCCGCAGCCATTCCGGCGCCAGCGTCATCGGCAACAGGATGCCCGAGAGCAGCATCAGCGGCAGCGCGAACATGTTGACGAAGCCCGCGAACACCTCCGGCTTCTTCACCGCGAGCGCGATCGTGTAGCTCAGCGGCGCGAGCATCAGGCCGATCAGGATCAGGATGCCGAACGCGGCGAGCGCCCCGCCCCAATTGACGTCGAGCCCGAACGGGATCGCAAGGAGGAGCAGGATCAGCCCCTGCACCAGGAACACCGTCACGTCGCGGCAGACTCGCCCGAGCAGCATCGCCAGCCGGCTCATCGGCGTCACCCGCATGCGCTCGACGACGCCCTCATGGAGCTCCTGCAGCAATGCGAAGCCGACGAAGAGCGAGCCGAACATCGCATTCAGCACCAGGAGGCCCGGCACGAACACGTCATAGGCGTTGCCGCCGAAGCCTGGCATCATCCCAAGCCCCTCGAGGAGCGGCGCGAAAAGGAGGAGATAGAGGATCGGCTGCAGCAGACCGATGATGAGCCACATCGGGTTGCGGAGGTTGATCCCCATGGCCCGCGCATAGATGAGCCAGGTGTCGCGAACGGTGTGCATGGCGCAATTCTCTTTGGCCGGGCGGGTCAGGCGCCCGGCTCGTCGCGGAGCGAGCGGCCGGTCTGCTGCAGGAACACGTCGTTGAGGCTCGGGCGGTTGAACGAGATCGTCGTCACCGCGATCCCGGCGGCGTCGAGCGTCCGGAGGAGCTGCGGTACCGCCGCGTCGCCGGCCTCGACATAGAGACGGATGACGCCGTCCTCGATCGCTGCCTTCCGGACGAAGCCTTGCGCCGCGACCAGGTCGTGCGCGGCCTGGCGCGACGCCTCGGGAACGCCGAGGGTGACGACGTCGCCGCCGATCTGGCGTTTCAGTTCGTCCGGCGTACCGAGGGCCACGATCTGCCCGTGGTCGATGATCGCGATACGGTCGCAGAGGGCGTCGGCCTCGTCGAGATAATGCGTGGTGAGGAACACCGTGGTGCCGGCGTTCCGAAGCTTCAGCACCTCGTCCCACATCCGCGCCCGCGCCTGCGGGTCGAGGCCGGTGGTGGGCTCGTCGAGGAAGAGGAGCGGCGGCTGGTGGACCATGCCCATCGCGACGTCGAGCCGGCGCCGCATGCCGCCGGAATAGGTCGACGACTTCCGGTCCGCCGCGTCGGCGAGATCGAACGCCGACAGGAGCTCCGCGGCACGCGTCTCGGCGGCGGCCTTTGAAAGCCCGAAGAAGCGGCCCTGATAGACCAGTTCGCCGCGGCCGGTCATCGCGCCGTCCGAGCCCTTGCCCTGGCCGACATATCCGATCCGCTCGCGGACCTTCTGCGGCTCGGCGAGAAGATCGACGCCGGCGATCGTGACCTGTCCTGCCGAGGGCCGCAGCAGGGTCGCGAACATCCGGAGCGTGGTCGTCTTGCCCGCGCCATTCGGGCCGAGGAAGCCGAAGCTCTCGCCCTCATGGACCGCGAGGTTGATCCCCTTCACGGCTTCGACCGGCCCGGTCCGGGCTTTGAACGTCATGCGCAGGTCGCGCGCTTCGATCATCAGATCGGGCATTTTGGGAGATTCCTGTGACCGCTTGGGCGCAGCGACGCTCAGACGCGGCAAATCTGTCGTTGCCAACAACGTGGCCACTGGCTGGGCAAAGGCAACCCTCGTTTCGGTAGCATCTGCGGAGGCGGTCGGTCGCGGCCGGCTCTTGGTGGGTATGCCGCCGGACCTCTCCGCGGCGGTGACTGTTGCGGGGTTCGGACTGCTCCCGCGTGGTTGTTCGAGCGCCACCTCCCTCCGTCGTCACGCCTGGCGGAGGCCGGGGACTCATACTCGGTCGCGCTCGGCGTGAAGCGCGGGGCGTGATCGCCGGCGGCACGGTCGGCTCCCCTGTTCGGGGCACCGCCGGCGCGTGGCTTTGGCCGCATGCCTCAAATGCGATCACGTGGAGGACGGTCTTGGGCAGATGGCGTTCAGGTCGATCCCGGGCGGGCCCGCGGCAACGGCATCCGACCCACGCGGTGGAACGGTTGCGATCGCGTGCGCCGACCTTGGCACGGCGGTTGCTTTGAGCCGACGCTCAGTGGTTGTCCGCACCGGATGCCACGGCGTGCACGTAGTGCCCACAAGGACCAGAAATGACCCCCCGTACGGCAAACAATTCCAGCGTCTTCAGATCGATCGGACTGCTCGCGACCACGGGAGCACTGATCGTGGGGACGGCAGTTGCTTCACAGGCCCAGGAGATTCCTGCGCTGCCCGAATTCCCGATCACGGCGGTCGGCCCGGAATACAATCCCGACCTGCCCAACATCATCGTGCTCGACACGGCCGGCACCATCACCTCGAGCGCCGTGACCCGCATCAGCTACCTCAACTATGGCGGCGAGAACGGTCCGGCGAACGGCCTTCAGACCGTCGTCGAGGACCTCTATCCCGAGCTCGCCGAGATCGCGAACATCTCGGTCGTGAACCTCGCCGCCAACGGCTACAACATCGGCAGCTCGGGCGGGCTGACGCTCGAGAAGCTCTACGTCATCTCGCGGACGATCGACGCCTTCCTTGCCGATCCGGAGGTCGACGGCCTCGTCCTCACGGCCGGCACCAACGTGCTGGAAGAGGACGCCTATTTCTTCGACCTCACCATCCGGTCGCCGAAGCCGGTGGTGCTGACCGGTGCCATGCACCAGTACAACACCTTCACCTATGACGGTTACACCAACCTCTTCAGCTCGATCCGTCTTGCCGCCAATGGCGGCACGACCTGCTTCGGCACCGTCGTCCTCCTCAACGACCAGTTCTTCGCGGCCCGCGATGTCACCAAGACCGACGGCTACCGCATGGACACCTTCGGCTCGCTGCTCTACGGGCCGCTCGGCGTCGTCAACCAGGACAACATCCTCGTGATGCGCGCGCCGGCCCGCGTGCAGTCGTGCGGGACCGACGAATGGGCGACGCCGTTCGACCTTGCGACGATCGCGCCTGACGCGTTCCCGCCGGTCGACATCGTCTACACCTACATCCAGCCGACCACGGGCCCGATCGACGGCGCGGTTGCCGGCGGCGCGGCCGGCATCGTGCTCGCCGGCCACGGCCCGGGCGGCATCTCGGCGCTCCAGAACGACGCCCGCGACGCGGCGCTCGAGGCTGGCGTTGTGCTCGTCAGCGCCTCGCGTACCGGCGGCCAGGGCGCCTATGAGACCGGCGGAGGGAACCTCATCAACGCCGGCGATCTCGCCCCGCTCAAGGCCCGCATGCTGCTCACGATCGCCCTCGGCTTCACCGAGGACCCGGCGGTGGTGCGCGAGTGGTTCGCGACCATCGGCGAGGCGCGGTTCACGCCCTACACCTTCCAGTAGACCGCAATATCGGGTCCGGTTCGCCGGACCCGATGTCCCCGGATCGGATGCATCGGAACCGGGCCGCCGCGAGGCCGCATCGGATTCCGGTTGCCTTGCCGGTTTGCGCCTCGCGGCGACGGGTTTGTTCGGTATCTCGCCCGGTCGCAACCGGCACGGCGGTCGCGTCCCGAATGCGCGGGCATCATTGCATTGACGCCTCATCCTCTCCGCCAATAAGATGACTCTCATAGACATGTATTTAGAACATGTCGGCGGAGCAGAACGGGGGGAGGAATTCATGCAGGTGATGCGAGGCGTTATTCTCGCGGCAGCGATCGCAATGCCGATGGCGGCTCATGCCGAAGGGAACCTCGCGGCGTTGCCGGCCAACCGGATCGAGCTCGGCATCACCGGCGCGGCGATGGCGCTCTCGGCGACGACCTTCGAGATCGAGACCGGGCTCTACTATCGCCTCACCATCACGTCCGACGGAGCGGCCGAGGCGATGTTCCGTGCGCCGGAGCTGCTGCGGAACGTGTGGCTGAACCAGGTCGTGATCAACGGCATCGAAGTCCACGTCCAGGGCATGTCGTTCTACGGCCTCGAATTCGACGTTGCCGGGACCGTGTTCTTCTCGTTCGTGCCGATCCGCCCCGGCGAATATCCGTTCTCGGTCGGCGAGAGCACAGGGACGTTCATCGTCCGCTGATGACCGGTCATCTCCCTTCGTCCACGCGCCCGGCCCCGCAGGCGGGCCGCGACGCGTTGCGACCCGCCGCAGCGACACGCACTGCCGCCTTTCGCCGCCTGCCGCAGAAATGGGCACTGTCCCTGGCAGCCTCGGCAGCGGTTTTCCTCCTCGCGGCCTGTGGCAATGGCGGAACGCCCGAGCCCCAGGCAGCCGCCGACGAAGCGGTACTGGGTGACCTCGTCGCGGACCTGCGGGCCGCCAACCAGGCCAATGCCGACGCCATCGCCGCGCTCGGCCGCGACCTCCAGGCCGTGACCGGCGCGATCGCCGACCTCGCCGCCCGGCAGGAACAGGCCACCACAAACCTCGACGCGGCCATCGCGACGATCGCCACGGACCAGCAGGGCGCGTTCGCCGCGCTCGCGGCCGCCAACGCGGCGCCCGGCGCCGGTCCCGACGTCTCGGCGGAGCTCGCGCGTCTAGCGCAGCGCATCAACGACCTTGCGGCGGCTCAGTCCGCGTGGACCGCGGTCACCGACCGGCTTGCTGCCGGCAATCCGGAGGTTGCCGCCGCGATCGCCGACCTTCAGGCCCGACAGGAGACGACCGCGGCCGCGCTCGCCGATCTTGCGGGAGGCGGCGACGCCGCCGTCGCGGAGGCACTCGCAGCGATCGCGGGCCAGCTCACCGCGCTCGAGGCCCGATTGGCGGCGACGCCGGCGACGGACCCGCCGCCCGCGACGCCACCGGCCGCCGGGGCAGTCGCGGCTCCGGCAACGGCCGCGACTCCGCCGGCGCCGGTACGGCCGGCGGCCGAGATGGTGCCGCCTCCGGGCCAGGCCGGCCCCGTGGCGGTCGGTCCCGCGCTGGAACGCGCTGGTGCGGCGACGCCGGCATCACTGCCAGCACCGGCCCCCGCCGCAACAGCAGCGACAGCCGCGGCGCCACGCACGGGTGGGGGCGACTTGGCGGCCAATCCCACGACCATCGAGATGGCGATCAACGGCGCGGACTTCACGCTGTCGCAGAACGCCTTCGAACTGGAGACGGGCAAGCTCTATCGCTGGGTGATCACGAATGACGGCGCTCAGGAGGTGTTCATCACGGCGGAGGATCTCTTCCGCTACTCCTGGATCGAGCAGATCCGGATCAACGGCATCGAGGTGATGCCGAGCATGGGGTTTGCCGGCCTGGAGTTCGACGAGCCGGGCGAGCTGATCGTGCGCTTCGTCCCGATCACGCCCCGGGAATATCCCTTCTCGGTCCAGGTCCGGCTCGGTCCCAACGTCGTCGACGCCGGGATGAACGGGACCATGGTGGTGCGCTGACCGCCGCCATGCCAAAGGCTCGGGACGGCAGCGTTCGCCGGCGTTTTCGGCCCGTCATGGCCGGTCATGGCTCGTGCGTGACTTTGGCTAGCGATCAGGTCGCTCCATGAGGTAGTTCGGAAGCTGTCCTGCTGTCGCACCGATACAGCGTCGTCGAGATCACCTCGAGCTCGATCCACAGCGGCTTCTATCCAGGCCCGATCCGGCGCGGGGACCTCGCTGTCGAGCGCCGGCACAATTTCGTGGTGATCGACGCCGCGGCCGGCTCGCCCTGGCGGCTGCGCTGCCGCGCCGTGCTCCGCGACAATGTCACGGCATTCGACGAAACGCTGATGATAGGCCGCGGGTGAGTCGTCGCCGAAGCGGATGTGGCGGACCGAAAATCCTGACAGTGCCGGGATAGTCGTGAGCGTCATTCGCGGGCTGCGGCACCTAGATCACACGACACGTCCAGCGCGAGCTAGGACGGGCCGTAGCCGCCGTCCTTGTCGTCCTCGTCGGCGATGGTCCGGATCGCGTATTTGTCCGACAGCCAGCGGTGAAGGTCGCGGTCGGCGCATTCGGCCGAGCAGAAGGGGCGGAGCGCCGGGGTCGACGGACGGCCGCAGATCGGACAGGGCCGGGCCTTGCGGCGAGGTGGGGCGTCCGCTCTCTTCTCATCCGGCTTCATGGGACGTGTTCCGATGGATGATCCAGTTGCGGCGGACGGGATAGCCGGCGCCGTCGAGGAGAGCCGCCGTCTCGAACAGGGGCAGCCCGACGACGTTGGAGTAGGAGCCGACCAGCTGCTGCACGAAGCTCGCGGCAATGCCCTGGATCGAGTAGCCGCCGGCAACGCCGCGCCACTCGCCCGATGCGATGTAGTGTCGAACCTCCTCTTCCGAAAGGCGCTTGAACCGCACTCGCGTCTCGACGAGGCGCTGCCGGAGCTTGCCGCCCGGCGTCAAGAGCGCAACGCCGGTGAAGACACGGTGTCCGCGCCCCGAAAGGAGCGACAGGCAGCGCTCGGCATCATCGAGCGACTCGGCCTTGGGGAGGACGCGACGTCCCACGGCGACCACGGTGTCGGCGGCGAGGATGAAGCCTTCGCCGCCTTCGCGGGTCATGATGGCCCGCGCCGCGCCGGCCTTCTCGCGCGCCAGCCTTGCGGCGAGGTTTCGCGGGACCTCGGCGCGCCGCGGCGTCTCGTCGATATCGGTCGGGATGATGGCGTCGGGATCGATGCCGATCTGGTTGAGGAGTTGCAGGCGGCGCGGCGAAGCGGACGCGAGTATCAGCCTGTCCCGTCCGCTCATCGTCAGGTTCGGCCCTTTCCTCGAATCGGTTCGACTATTTGAAGCGGTAGCTGATGCGGCCCTTGGAAAGATCGTAGGGCGTCATCTCGACCAGGACCTTGTCGCCGGCCAGGACCCTGATCCGGTTCTTGCGCATTCTGCCGGCCATGGCGGCGATAATCTCGTGCTCGTTTTCGAGTCTCACCCGAAAGGTGGCGTTGGGCAGCAGCTCGGTCACGACACCGGGAAATTCGATGATCTCTTCCTTGGCCATGCACGTCCCGACACGGTCCGCAAAGTGCGCGGAAGCTAGCCCAATATGCCGAAGATGTGAACCGAACCGGCCGGGGATTGCCCAACGTTTCCATGGGAACTAGCGCCCCGCGCCGGTGCCGCCGAGGAAGCGCTCGCGGATGCGTCTGGTCAGCATGTCGCGCACGTCGCGATAGGCGGAGAGCTGCTGCTCCCGGTTGCCGGAAGCGGCGGTAGCGTCGGGCGTCGGCCAGTACTCGACCTCGACGGCGTCGTTCCGCGTCAGCTCCATCGCCCGGTGATGGGCCTCCGGCGCCAGCGTAACCACAAGGTCGAAGAAGCCGTCCTCGAGGTCCTCGAAGGCGAGCGGACGGTGGATGGAGAGGTCGAGCCCGATCTCCTCCATCGCGGCGACGGCAAAGGGGTCCGGCTCGCCGCGGAAGACGCCGGCGGAGGCGATGTAGACCTCCGGCAGCAGCGACCGCGCCAGCGCGGCGGCCATCGGCGAGCGGACGCTGTTGGTCTTGCAGGCGAAGAGGATCGATTGCGGCCCGCGGGCCATGAGCTCAGCTCTTCCAGCGCAGGGCGCAGACCAGCGTGAAGAGGCGGCGCGCCGTCTCGCTGTCGAAGTCGAGCTTGCCTTGCAGGCGCTGGCGCAGCAGCGCCGCGCCCTCGTCATGGAGGCCGCGCCGGCCCATGTCGATCGCCTCGATCTGCGCCGGCGACGAGCTGCGGACCGCTGCGTAGTAGCTGTCGCAGACCAGGAAGTAGTCGCGCATCACTTTTCGCAGTGGCGTGAGCGACAGGATATGGGTGACGACTTCGGAATCGTCCTCGGCGAAGACCGCGAAGACGAGGCGGTTCTCGACCAGCGACAGGGTCAGCCGGTAGCGGCCGGGCGGGTGGCCGACGGGCTGGAAGGAGTTGTCGTCGAGGAGGTCGTAAATGGCCGCCGCCCGCTCGTGCTCGACTTCGATGGTGCCGCGCTGGATCGAGTTCTCGTCGAGCTCGACCGCGAACAGCCGCCCCTTGTCCTTCGCCTCGCTGCGGGTTTCCGGCATCGCCCCCGCTTTCTCAGAGGTTCAGCCTAATCGCCACCGAGCGGGCGTGACCGTCAAGCCCTTCGGCTTTGGCGAGCGTGACCGCGGCCGGGCCGATGGCGCGGAGCTGCTCCGGGCCGCAGCGGAGGACCGAGGTGCGCTTCATGAAGTCGAGCACCGAGAGACCGGACGAGAACCGCGCCGAGCGGGCCGTCGGCAGGACATGGTTCGAGCCTCCGACATAGTCGCCGACCGCCTCGGGCGTGTAGCGGCCGAGGAAGATCGCACCGGCATTCCGGACCGCAGCCGCGAGCGGCTCGGGATCGGCGACGAGGAACTGGACGTGCTCGGCTGCGATGCGGTTGGCGAGCGGCGCGGCGTCATCGAGCCGGCGGACCAGGACGATGGCGCCGAGATCGTCCCAGCTCCTTCGGGCGATCTCGGCGCGGGGCAGCGTCGCGAGCTGGCGCTCCACCGCGGCGAGGACGGCGTCGGCGAGGGGCGCCGAGTCCGTGATGAGGATCGACTGTGCGGACGCATCGTGCTCGGCCTGCGCCAGGAGGTCGGCGGCGATCCAGTCCGGGTCGTTGTCGGCGTCGGCGATGACCAGCACTTCCGAGGGACCGGCGATCATGTCGATGCCGACGGTGCCGAAGACGCGGCGCTTGGCTTCGGCGACATAGGCGTTGCCGGGGCCGACGATCTTGGCGACCGTCGCGATGGTTTCCGTGCCATAGGCGAGGGCTGCGACGGCCTGGGCGCCGCCGATGCGGTACACCTCCTGGACGCCGGCGAGACGCGCCGCAACCAGGACGAGCGGGTTGATGCGGCCGTCGGGGGTCGGGACCACCATGACAATGCGGTCGACGCCCGCGACCTTCGCCGGGACCGCGTTCATCAGCACGGAGCTCGGATAGGCGGCGGTGCCGCCGGGCACGTAGAGACCCACGGCCTCGATCGGCGTCCAGCGCGAGCGGAGCTCGACGCCGATCGGATCGACATAGGAATCGTCCTTCGGGAGCTGGCGGCGGTGATGGGATTCGATGCGGTCGCGGGCAAGGGTCAGTGCGGCGCGGGTCTCGGCATCGACCGCCGCCTCCGCCTTCGCGAACTCCGCTTCCGGCACGGCGAGTCCGGCTGCGTCGAGGGTCAGGCGGTCGAACTTCGCCGTGTAGTCGAGGAGCGCCCGGTCGCCCTCGCGCCGGACCCGGGCGATGATCTCGACGACCGCCGCTCCGACATCCGCGGCCGCCTCGCGGCGTGCCGAGAGGAGAGCCTGGAACCGGGCTTCGAAGTCGGCTGATGTGGCGTCGAGCCTGACGGGCATGGCGGAATGGTCCGTGGCCGTCCGGAGGCCGGCGCTACTTCGGCTTCAGGTCCGAAGCTGCCATCGGCTGATCGGCCAGTTCATGGGCGGGTACGGCCTTCGTCTGCCATGCAGGGCCGAGATCGGCAAGCTGCGCCTCGATGACCTCGACGTCGAGCCGGATCTCGGCGCCGCCGGCGAAAATCAGCCGGATCGTGCCGGCGGGCTCGGCGTCCTTCTCGAACTCGACGGCGAGCAGCGACAGGATGCCTTCGGGACGGTCCTGGGGCACGGAGTGCGCCTTCACCGACAGGACGCGGTCGAAATGGAGCACCGCCCGGTGGCGCTGCGCGTCCGGCTTTCGCGTTGCGCCCGCGACGAGCTCCCAGGCGAACCGGTTGAGGCCGATGGCAAAACGTTTTTCGGCCGGCCGGAACGTGAGGTCCTTGATCTTGAGGAGCGCGTCCTGGACGTGCGCCGAGATGATGGCGAGGTCATCCTCGTCGAGCGCGACAAGCTTCAGGAGGGGCGTGGCCGGCATGGTCTCGTCGAAGGTCTCGGGCTGCGGTCGCGCCAGAGTTAAGGCGCGCGCCGCCTCAATTCAACGAAGAGAAACGGCAATCGACGCGGGCGGAGCTCGGATTGGCCGTGTTTGAAGACGGGAGATCGGTGCGGGCCGACCCATCCACGACCTCCTCCCGGGCTCGACCCGGAGTCCAATGGCGGCCGCCGCCGTCTCGGAGCCAAGAGGACTCTCGGACTCCAAAATGCGACGGGGGCCAATGGGCCCCGGGTCAAGCCCGGGGAGGGGGACGTTGATAGGAGACGCTCAATTCGAACGGCCGAGGTTGCCGCAATCCCCTGCTGCTAGGCGGCGACGCGTTCGATGATGGCGCCGCAGCGGCCGAGCTTCTCCTCGAGGCGCTCGAAGCCGCGGTCGAGGTGGTAGACGCGGTTCACGGTGGTCTCGCCTTCGGCGACGAGGCCGGCGATCACGAGCGAGACCGAGGCTCGGAGGTCGGTCGCCATCACCGGCGCGCCCTTGAGCGTCGGCACGCCGGTCACCTTCGCGACCTGGCCGTCGAGCTGGATGTCGGCGCCGAGCCGGGCGAGCTCCTGCACATGCATGAAGCGGTTCTCGAAGATCGTCTCGCGGATCGTCGAGGTCCCCTCGGCTCGCGAGACGAGCGCCATGAGCTGGGCCTGGAGGTCGGTGGGGAAGCCAGGGAAAGGCTCGGTCGTCACCTTCACCGGGGCGAGGCCGTGGCCGTTGCGGCTGACGCGGATGCCCTCATTGGTGACGTTCACCTCGGCCCCGATCTCCCGCAGCGTCTCGAGCGGGGCCTCGAGGAGGTCCTGGCGCGCGCCTTCGAGGAGCACGTCGCCGCCGGCCATCGCGACGGCAAAGGCGTAGGTGCCGGTCTCGATCCGGTCGGGCAGCACGGTGTGTCGGGCGCGGCCGAGGCTGTCGACGCCCTCGATGTGGATGGTCGACGTGCCGGCACCGCTGATCTTCGCGCCCATTTTCGAAAGGCACGCGGCGAGGTCGCCGATCTCGGGCTCGCGCGCGGCGTTCTCGATGACCGTTTCCCCGCGGGCAAGGCTCGCCGCCATCAGAGCGACATGGGTCGCGCCGACGGTGACCTTCGGGAACGCGATGCGGTTGCCGCGGAGGCCCGTCGGCGCCGAGGCGAGGACGTAGCCACCCTCGATCTCGATCCTGGCGCCGAGGGTCCGCAGCGCCTCGATGAAGAGGTCCACCGGCCGGGTGCCGATCGCGCAGCCGCCCGGCAGCGACACTTTCGCGAAGCCGGTCCGGGCCAAAAGTGGTCCGATGACCCAGAAGCTCGCACGCATCCGCGACACCAGCTCATAGGGCGCGGTCGTATCCACGATCTCGCGGGCGGAAAGGTGCAGCGTCTCGCCAGTGAGAAGATCCTGGCCGATGCGCTTGCCGTCGACCGACTGATCGACGCCGTGATTGGACAGGATGCGCTTCAGGAGCGCGACGTCCGTGAGGCGCGGGACGTTGTCGAGGGTGAGGGTCTCGTTGCTGAGAAGGCTCGCGATCATCAGCGGGAGAGCCGCGTTCTTGGCCCCGGAAACCGCGATGGTGCCGTTGAGCCGCGCGCCGCCGGTGATCTTGATCTGGTCCATTCGCGCCCCGTGCCCGTTCGATTCGTTCAGAGTTTGTAGCACCTAGGTCCCGATGACGGCCAACTCAAGGCGCCACAAGGGATTTTGGGCTCGTCGCATTCCCGATTCGTTAACGCTGTGGCGCGGTCGCCACGGGGGCCTCGCGATCCTTCCTCCGGCGCACCGCAACTCAGTCTTGCGGCACGTCAGCGGGGTCAATGATCGGATCGGGGATGATCCTCCCGCCGCTTCCCTTCGCCTCCGAAAAGGTTGGCGCGGCGCGCATCCGCGAGCCGGCGCCCCGGTCGCCCTGTTCGGCGGATTTCCGGAACGGCCGGGGTCTTCGCTTCATTCATATGGCCTGAGTATCGCGTCGGTCGCGCCGCGGGTCACGGCTCTCCTTGACGGCCGTTTCACGTGAAACATTCCATGAACAGAAGGGGCGTTTTTCACATGGCGAAGTTGAATACGAAAATTTCAATGAGTGCACGGGGGTCGCGCGCTTGGTGGATCGTTTTGGTGACCGCATTTTTGTCATCCACTATCGCCTGCCGGCACCTGGTCCCGCTGAATAGCGTGTTGTTTACGCCAGCAGGTGATCCTAGTGCGGAGAGCGGTCCGGCTCCTCCAGAGTAGCTGCCTCAATGGGTGGACTGACGGAGCGACGCGCGTCCAGGGACCGATAAGCCCCGGAGAACCGGAGAGCAGCGAATGCAGGAAACCTCGCTCTACGAGCCGGTCAAACGGTTCCTCGAACGCATGGGCTTCAGCGTCAAGGGCGAGGTCGGCGGCTGCGACCTCGTCGCGTTGAAGGACCACGAGCCGCCGATCGTGGTGATCGGCGAACTCAAGCTGAGCTTCAATCTCGAGCTGGTCCTCCAGGCCGTGGACCGGGCGGCCGCCTGCGACGAAGTCTGGATTGCGGCCCGGACGTCCGCGCGCGGCAATGGCCGGGAGAACGACGTCCGCTTCCGCAACCTCTGCCGCCGGCTGGGCTTCGGCATGCTCGCGGTGTCGAAGACGGGCGCCGTCGACATCGTCGTGAGCCCGGTCTCGCCCATGCCGAGGAAGGATCCCCGCCGGCGATCGCGGCTTGTCGATGAGCACCAACGCCGGCTGGGGGACCCGGCCTTGGGGGGCGGATCCCGGGCACCGATCATGACCGCTTACCGGCAGCGATCGCTTGCCTGTGCCGCGATTCTCGCCGGCGGACCCGCACGGCCCCGCGACCTGAAGCTCGCGGCCGCCGATGCTCCGACGATCCTCCGGCGGAACGTATATGGCTGGTTCGTCAGGACCGACCGCGGCGTCTACGCGCTCACCGGCGCCGGGCAGGATGCGCTGGGCCGGTGGCCGCAGGGCGGCTCCGGCGCTACCGCTCCTCGTCCCTGACCTTTCCCTCGGGCTGGTCGGGACCGGCCCGCCCCGCCTCCTTGCGGCGGCGCAGGTTCATTCGCAGCGCCTCCGCGAGGCGACGCTCACGGTCCGCCTGCTGGTCGGCCTTGCCGGGCCGGCGCGGTGTCCTCGACGAGTCGGGCGGCTTCTCCATCGTGTCGGCGTAGGTTTGCGGTCTCGTCCCAGCAAGCAAAAGGCGGGCGCCGGCGGCGCCCGCCCTGTCTCAGCTACGCCGGGGGCCGGCGGAAGAGGCCGACGAAGGTCGACTTGCCGAGGATGTGGCCTTCTATCGCCTCCATCACCGCAGCGCGGGTCGCGAAGGGATCGTTGCGCGTCGCGTCGGCCGCGTCCACCACCGGCGCGACGTCGATCACCGTGTCGATGGCATAGAGCTCGAACACATAATGGTGGAGCGGGCCGGATGCGGACGCACCGGGGCCGCGATAGACGTCGCCGGTCACGCTGATCTGCAGCGCGCCATTCTCCATCACGCCGCGCTGGACGCCCTCCGGCAGGCCGGTGGCGTCGGCGGGCAGGTTCCACACCAGCCAGTGCACCTGGGTGTTGGTGGTGCCCTGGCGGGCGACGTCGATGTCATGCATGTGGAGGACGAAGCTTTGCGTGCCTTCGGGCACGTTAATCCACTCGATGGCCGGTGACGTTCCCTCGCCCGGCGCCGCTCCCGGGGCAGCCTGGCTGAACTGCACGGGAATAACGCCGCCATCCGGGAAAGCGTCCGTCGTCATGATGAGCGGCGGTGGCGGCGGAGTCTGCGCGGCCGGCGCGGCGCCTGCGGCGGGGGCCTGAGCCGATGCCGGCGCGGCGGCCAGGAGCATGACGGCAAGGGCCGGAAGCAAGGTCAGCAAACGCATTGGTATTCCTCCCTAGCTGCTTCAGTCACAGCCAATGGAGGCTAGCGATGGGATCGCTGCGCCACAACGGGCAGCTCGGGAAGGCAATGGCAGGTGTTCGGAGACATGGTGAACACCCTTTCCGATGTGCCGGCAGGCCGGGCGCCCTTTCGCCAACTCTTCGATGGAGGAGAAGGCGGTGTTGTCCCGGGCTCGCATCGAACGAACGCGTCGATATCCGGCGGAGACCTTCGTGGCCTATTCAGCGCCGAAAGACGGAGCGGAGCTCGGCGGGCATGCCGCCGTCGGCACGGGCGCGCAATTGCGCGAGCACGATGACCGCAATCGCCGCGAGGTAAGGCAGGCAGGCGAGGAGATGCGAGGACATCACGATGCCGGCCGCCGGCAATCGTTGGACGGCGGCTTGCGTCAGCCCGAACAGGAGCGCAACCGGCAGGCCGAGGAATGGATTCCACCGCGCCACGATGACGAGGCCCACGGCGACAAGACCAGTGCCGTTGGTCATGTTCGGCGCCCAGGTCTGGGTGAGGTCGACCGACAGGATCGCGCCGCCGAAGCCGGCGAGGAGCCCGCCCGCGACGATGGCAAGAAGGCGGACGAGGTTGGGGCGAAGACCGGCAGCGCGGGCGGCGTCCTCGGATTCGCCGACCGTGCGCCAGGCGAGGCCGGTCCTCGTGCGGTAGAGCCAGAGGCCGACCAGGAGGACGAGAAGGGGTCCAAAAAGGGCGCTCGCCGTGAGGCCGCTGAGCACCGTGCCAAAAAGCGTGTCATTCCCGGCGGCGAGCGGCGGCAGCGACTCGACCGGACGGCCGACGAAAGCGATGCCGGCATAGGATGTGACGCCGAGCGCGATCATCCAGACCGCGAGCCCGGAGCCGATCTGGTTGGCGCCGCAAAAGAGAACCAGCGCGGCATGGCCCAGCGATAGGAGGGCGCCAGCGCCGGCCCCAGCGAGGAGGCCGAGCACGGGGTTTCCAGTCGCCGCGGCGACGGCGAAGCCGAAGCAGGCGCCGGCCAGCATCTCGCCCTCGATGCCGAGATTGATGATGCCGACCCGCTGCGTCAGCGTCTCGCCGAGGATGGCGAAGAGGAGCGGGGTCGCGCTGCGGACCGTAGCTGCGATCCACGCGCCCAATGCGACGAGGGCGGCATCATCCACGGGCCGCGCTCCGCCTGGCCGCCAGCGCCCCGATCGCGAGCGCGGTCGCGAACATGAGGCCCTGGAGGATCGTCGCGCTGGCCGAGGGAATGCGGGCGAAGAGCTGCAGCGCGTCGCCGGCCGCAACCAGGCCGCCGATGAGGAACGAGACGACGATCGCCACAAGGGCGTTGTGGCCGGTGAGCCAGGCCACCAGGAAGCCGGTCAGGCCGTAGCCGACCGAGATGCCCTGCTGCAGCCGCCCCTCGATCACCGAGGCTTCTGCGATGCCGGCGAATCCCGCGAGGGCGCCGCCGATCGCCATCGTCACGAGGATCTGGCGCGAGCGGTGGAGGCCGACCATTGCCGCCACCTTGGCGTTGCCGCGAAGCACGGACAGGCCGAGGCCCCATCGGGTCCGGGTCAGCGCGACGTGGCAGGCGACCGCGACGATAATGCCGATGACAAGGCCGAGATGGACGCGGGTGTCGAAGAGCTGTGGCAGCCGGGCGTCCTCGGGAAAACGGGCGGAGGCCGGCCAGCCGAGGCTCGCCGGATCGCGCCAGGGGCCGAAGGTGAGGGCATTGACGAGGAAGAGGGCGGGGTAGTTGAGGAGCAGCGTGACGATCGTCTCGTTGACCCCGATCCGTGCCTTGAGGACGCCGGCGATCGACGCCCAGATCGCTCCGCCGAGCGCGCCGGCGACGAGGATGCCGGGCATCAGGAGCCACGCCGGCCAGTCGATCGCGAACAGCATGAAGCCGGTGCCGAGGAGCGCGCCGAAATAGAACTGGCCTTCGCCGCCGACGCTGATGAGGCCGAGCCGCGCCGGCACGATGACGGCGAGCGCGCAGAACAGGATCGGCGTCGTCTTCACCAGCGTCTCGGACAGCGAATAGGGATCGCCGACCGCATAGCTGACGAGCTTGCCGAGCGTCGCCAGCGGCGGCTGGCCGATGATCAGGAAGAAGCCGGCGGCCACCACGAGGAAGGCGGCGACGAAGGCGAGCAGCACCAGGACCCGCCGGCGCATCAGGCGGCCTTTCCGGCGGCGCCGGCGTCCGTCATCCAGCCGCCGAGGAGCCCGCGCGTCGCATACGCCCGCGCCACGGTGCCGGCGATGCGGCCGTGGTTGAGCACCGCGATCCGATGGGCATAGGCGAGGAGGTCGTCGAGATCCTCCGAGATCCAGAGGATGGCGGCGCCGTCCGCCGCATGGCGGAACAGCGCCTCGTAGACGGCGCGCGTGGCGCCGATGTCGAGACCCATCGTCGGATAGCAGGCGACCACCATCTTCGGCCGCCCCGAGAGCTCGCGCGCGATGACGAGTTTTTGGAGATTTCCGCCCGACAGGGCGCGCGCCGACAGCGTCGGATTCGGCGGGCGGACGTCGAACCGTTCCAGCAGCGCCTTCGACGCCCCGCGACGGTTGCGGCCGCCGCCCAGGAAGAACGGCATCGCGGTGATGTGGCGAAGGGCGAGGTTGGTCGCGAGATCGAGGTCGGGCACGACCGCATTGTCGAGCGGCCGCTCCGGGACATAGGCGACTGTCGCCTGGTCGGGCGGAATGCCGTCGGCGGTGCCGGCGATCGACTCGCCGTCGAAGGTCAGCTCGCCGCCGCTCAACGGCGTGAGGCCGGCCACGACCTCGGCCAGGGCGTACTGCCCGTTGCCGACGACGCCCGCGATGCCGAGGATTTCGCCGCGCGCGACCTCGATCGTCACATCGGCGATGCCGCCCGCCGGCCACGCGACCGAGCCGTGGATCAACTGCAGGACCGGCGTCCGGTCGGCCGGCTCGGGAGGCGGCGGCAACGCGCCGGCCGCGCGCTCGCCGACCATCGCGACGACGAGCTCGTCGCGAGTGCGCGCCGCGGCTGGCGCGTCGTCCACGATCCGCCCGCGCCGCATGACGACGACCCGGTCGGCGACGGCGCGGACGTCGGCCATCTTGTGGGTGATGAGGACGATCGCGGTGCCCTCCGCGCGCAGCGTCCGGATGCGGTCGTAGAGGTGATCCGTTTCGGCCGGGGTGAGGACCGCGGTCGGCTCGTCGAGGATGACGATCCGCGGCGAGAGGTTCAGTGTCTTGGCGAGCTCCACGAGCTGCCGCTCGCCGACCGACAGCTCCTCGACGCGCCGCTTCGGGTCGATGCTCGGGGCCAGGCGCCGTAGCCTTTCAGCGACCGCGGGGCCGACGCGGCGCCGCCGTTGGAACCATGGCGCGTCGGGCCAGGCCAGGAGGAGGTTCTCGAGGACGCTGAGCGCGGGCACCAGCGAGAACTGCTGGAACACCATGCCGATGCCGAGCGACCGTGCGACCCGCGGCGAGGTAATGGCGACCGTCCGGCCGTCGACGGCGATGGTGCCGGCATCCGGCGGCTGGAAGCCGTAGAGCACCTTCATCAGCGTCGATTTGCCGGCGCCGTTCTCGCCGAGAAGGGCAAGCACCGCGCCCGGCGCGATCGCGAGATCGACGCCGTCATTGGCGACGATCGGGCCGAACCGTTTCACGATGCCTTGCATCGACACGATCGGGGCCGGCGCTTTGACGACCACAGCGTTGGACGGCGTCATGCGAAGGCGAACACGGCGTCGACCTCGACGGCAGCGTTTCGCGGAAGGCTCGCCACGCCCACGGACGTCCGCGCATGCGCGCCCTCAGCGCCGAACAGCTCGTGCATGAGGTCGGAGGCGCCGTCGATCACGCGGGGCACCTCGGGATAGCCGAGCGCGCAATGGACGAAGCCGCCGAGCCGGACGCAATGCGCCACCGCACGGCCCGTCGCCTCCGACGCCGCCGCAAGCGCGGCCATCAGATTGAGGCCGCAGATGCGCGCGGCAGCGCGGCCGGCCGGGAGGTCGTGCGCTTCGCCGACGCGGCCGGCATGGGTCACCGTGCCGTTCCATTCGCAGATCTGCCCGGACAGGAAGATGAGGTCGCCGGACACCCGCCACGGCACGAAATTCGCGATTGGCTTCGGCACGCGCGGCAGCTCGATGGCGAGGTCGGCGATCCGGTCAACGAAGGACGGCATCTTGCTCCTGCGCGAGGCGTCTTGGTGTGGTGGTCGCGGATGCTGGTCGTCCACCTCTCCCCGGCGGGGAGAGTGTTGCGTGGTTCGGCCTCTCGGAGCACGGCCCACCAGTTTCACTCCTCCCCGGGCTTGACCCGGGGCCCATTGGCCCCTCCGCCAATCCGAGGTGTTGAGAATCCGGGCGATTCCGCATCGGTCGAACCGCCAATAGGCCCCGGGTCAAGCCCGGGGAGGAGGTTGTTGATAGGTCCAACCGCAACTGATCCGCCGCGCCAGTCCGCGCAACCGTCCCCCGCCCGAGAGAGGTGAAGAGCGGTGCTCTCCGCAGCACGGCGAGGCTCTCGCCCGCGTGCGGTGGAGCCGCGGCAAGCGGGACCGAAGGAGCCCCGCTCACGGCCGGACCCCCGCCATGGCAGACAGGATCGCATCCGACCGCGTGACGAAGCCGAACAGGAGTTTCACGTTGTAGAGGACGGCCTCGACGCAGAAGGCGGGCGAGGTCGTTGCCGTCGCGTCCTCGACGAGGATGGTGTCGTAGCCGAGGAAGCTCGCGTCCTCGAGCGTGGTCATCACGCACTGGTCCATGTTGACGCCGCCGATGAGGAGCGTCGTGACGCCGAGATTGCGGAGGACGGAGTCCGTCTCGGTGTCCCAGAACGCCGAGAACCGGTGTTTTGCGATCTGGACGTCGGCGGTGCCCGGGTTCAGCTCGTCCACGACCTCCGCGCCCCAGCTGCCGCGCGCGATGACCTCGGATCGTGTCCCCGGAACTTTCTCCGCGAGGCCGACTTCGAGGCCCGAGACATTGTGCGCGTGGCGGAGCGACGGGGCGATGTTGAGGAGGTCCTTCCGCACCCCCCAGTTCACCCACACCACGGGCCTCCCGACGGCGTGGAAGGCATCGATCAGCGCCCGCAGCGGGGCGATCGGCGCCCGGTTGGGCGTGACGTCGATGCCCTTCGAATGCAGCCAGCCGCCCTCGGTGCAGAAATCGTTCTGCATGTCGACAATCAGCAGCGCGGTCTTGTTGGCGTCGATCGCGACGTCCTGCGGCTCGGCCCTGATCCGGAGCGGCACAACCTCCGGCGGGCGCCGCGTCATGTCGACCTCGCCCGGCGTCACGAGCCATGAGGTCGATTGTGCCGCCCCCATCGAGACAGGGGCGGCGGTGGCGAGTGGCCTCGCGATGGTCATGGGCGTTCGGCTCCGCTACTGGGTCGCGCCGATCACGCCCGCGACGAGGTAGTTCATCGTCCCGACCTCCTCGGGCGTCAGCGTCACGCCTTCCGCTGCAGCAACCGTGCCGTCCTGGCGGACGATCGGTCCGAGCCAGAGCTCGCGCGTTCCGGCGATGAACTCTTCTTTCATGGCGAGGACTGACGTCTGCACCTCGGCGGGCACGGCCGCGCCGAACGGGTCGAGCACCACGGCGCCGGAGGCGAGGTCGCCATTGACCATCCCCGGGGTCCAGGTGCCGGCCTCGATCTGCGTCACGAGGTCGGCCATCATCGGCCCCCAGTTCCACGACACGCCGGTGAGCCAGACGTCCGGAACGCGGTCGCTGATGTCGACGTCCTTGCCGATGACGTAGACGCCGCGGCGTTGTGCGGTTTCGGCGACGGTGACCGGGCTGTCGACCTGCTCGGCGATGACGTCGATGCCCTGGTCGGCGAGCGCGTTTACGGCTTCCGCCTCCTTTTGCGGGTCCCACCACGCCCCGTTCCAGATCACGGTCACGGTCGCGTCGGGGTTCACCGATTGTGCGCCGAGCGCGAAGGCGTTCACCGAGCGGAAGAGCTGCGGGATCGCGAAGCCGCCGATGAAACCGAGCTTGCCGCTTTCCGACACGGACGCCGCGGTGACGCCGGCGAGGTACATGCCCTGGTCGGAATCGGCCCAGTAGACGCCGACATTGTCGGAGATGCGAAGGCCGCCGGCATGGAGGAAGGCGACCTCGGGATAGCGGGCGCCGAGGTCGATCGCGTAGTCGAGATAGCCGTAGCTCGTCGCGAAGATGATCTCCGCGCCGTCCGCGATCAGGCGCTCCATCACGCGCGTGACCTCGGCGGTCTCGGGGATGTTCTCGAAGGCGGTCGTGGTGACGTTGGGGACGTTGGCCTCGACGTAGAGGCGGCCGAGGTCCATCGACATGTTGTAGCCGACGTCGGCGGCGGGTCCGACATAAATGAACCCGATATTGGTCTGCGCCGCGGCGGGCGCGGCGATCGCGGCTGCAAGGGCAGCGGCGGCGAGTGTTCTCTTCATGCGGGTGGGTCTCCTGTGAGGCGATGGGCACGAGGGCGACACGTAAGTAAGGTCATACTTACTTATGCAGCGAGCGTGCCAACCGACCAGGAAGGAACCGGCCGCAGGGACGCGGCCGTTTCGCCGGAGATCGTCGGTCGAAGGACTGGTCGCGATGCCATCGAATGGCGGAAAAAGCGGCAGCGACCTTGGGCTATTGCGCGGCTTTTGGGCCGGCGGTGACGAAGCCGAGCACCACATCGCGGGCGATGCGGCTGTGCTCCGCCTGCCAGCCTTCGTCGGTCACGTCGACCTTGAAGATCGCGGTCAGCGAATGGGCGTTGGAGCGGTGGAAGTAGCTGAGCGCGACCATGACGACATAGAGGTGGAGCGGGTCGATGCCGCTTCGGAACACGCCATCGGCGACGCCGCGCCGGAGCAGTTTGTCGATCTGGCCGAGCACCGGCGAGGACATGACCGGCGTCGCCTGCGATTTCCGGAGGAACGCCGCGCGCTGGAGGTTCTCGGCGGACAGGAGGCTGATCAGCTCGGGATGGGCGTGGAAATGGCCGTCGATGAAATCGAACAGCTGCGCCATGCCCTCGCGCGGAGGGACGTGGTCGACGTCGACCTGCAGCTCCTCGTGCCGCAGATTGCCGAGGACGCGCTCGAGCACGGCGACATAGAGGCCGGCCTTGTCGCCGAAGTAGTGATAGAGCATGCGGATGTTGATCGCCGCGGCCGCCGCAATCCGGTCGATTCGCGCGCCGCTAAAGCCGTGGGCGGCGAACTCGACCAGCCCGGATTGCAGGATGCGCTCGCGCGTCTCCTCCGCGTTGCGCGTCGCGGCTTCGCGGCGCGGCGGCATGGGCGTCGCCGCCTTCCGCGAGCGCCGCCTCGGCCGCGCGGCATCCGGGACTGTCTGCCTGTCGTCCATCTGATCCACTGACGCCTCGCGGCGAGCGATAGCGAATTGCCCGGCGAGAGCCAATCCCGCGCGGCCCTCAGGTCGCAGGGGCGGTCCGGGTCGCGTAGCGCCGGGCGATGACGGCACAGGAGATCAGCTGGATCTGGTGGAACAGCATGATCGGAAGGACGATGAAGCCGAGGTCCGGTCCGGGAAAGAGGACGTTGGCGATCGGAATGCCCGAGACGAGGCTTTTCAGCGAGCCGCAGAAGACGATCGCGATCTCGTCCTCGCGCGAAAAGCCGAGGAAGCGCGAGCCGAAGATCGTGAACGCCATCACCGCGGCGAGGAGCACGATGCAGGCGACGATGACGATCGCGAGCGAGGCGACCGAGATCTGGCTCCAGAGGCCGGCGACGACAGCCGCCGAGAAGGCGAGATAGACGACGAGGAGGATCGCGCCGCGGTCGAAGAAGGACAGCACCTTCCGCCGCGCGCGGACGAAATCGCCGATATAGGGGTGGAGGATCTGCCCGGCGATGAAGGGCAGCAGGAGCTGGAACAGGATCGGCGAGAGGCTCGTGAACGAGATGCCGACACCGCTCTGGTGCATCAGGAGCGCCACGCCGAGCGGCGTCAGGACCATGCCGAGGAGGTTCGATGCGGTCGCCGCGCAGACGGCGGCGACGACGTTGCCGCCCGCGACCGACGTGAAGGCGATCGAGGACTGCACGGTCGACGGCAGGAGGGCGAGGAAGAGGAGCCCGGTCGCGAGCGGCGGGGCGACCGACGACGGCAGGATGCCGGCGACGATGAGGCCGAGCACGGGGAACACCACGAAGGTCGTCACCAGGATGAAGGCGTGGAGCCGCCAGTGGCGGATGCCGGCGATGACCACTTCGCGCTGCAGCCGCGCGCCGTGCAAGAAGAAGACGAGGCCGATGGCGATGTCGGCAACGAGCCCGAGGGCTTCGGCAATGCCGCCCTCGGCCGGCAGCAGCGCGCCGAGGACCAGTACGGCGAGAAGCGCTGCGGTGAACGGCTCGGGAGCGAAACGGGCGAGGTTCATGCCGTGCTTCTAGTGGCGCGCGCAGATGCGAGCGCTGGCTTCGGGAACAGGGCAGTCATGCGCGGTCAGCGGCCCCAATAGGGAATCGTGAGAGCAGCGGGCGCCCGCTGCCGCCCCGCCAGCCCGGCAACCGCGATCAGCGCCAGGACGTAGGGCGACATGATGAGGAGCGCGTTCGGGATGTCGATGCCCATCGCCGGGAGCTGGTACTGGAGCGCGGTCGCGGCGCCGAAGACGAAGCAGGCGATGACGGTCCGGCCGAGGTGCCAGTTGCCGAAGATGACGGCGGTGATGGCGATGTAGCCGGCGCCGCTGACCATCCCTTCGGTGAAGGTGTGGAGGTCGCCGATCGACAGGAACGTGCCGCCAAGGCCGCAGCAAGCTCCGGTGAAGATGACCGCAGCATAGCGGATGCGGACCACCGCCAGCCCTGATTTCTGGGCCGCCTGAGGATCCTCCCCGACCGCGCGGAGCGCGATGCCGAAGGCGGTGAAGCGGAGCACGAACCAGACGCCGGCGATGAGGAGGATCGCGAAAGCGGCGAGCCAGACCTGCGTGAACACCGCCGCGCCGAAGACCGGAATGTCGCCGAGGAGCGGCGGCGACCATTTGTCGAAGCCCGGGATCGTCTCGCGCGACCGCGCGCCGAAGATCTCGCGGTAGGCGAGCGTCGTCGCGCCGAGCGCGAGGATGTTGATGCCGATGCCGGTGACGATCTGGTTGGCGCGGAGCGTGTTGGAGAGGAACGCCTGCAGCAATGCGACCAGCATCGCCGCGACGATGCCGGCGAGGAGGCCGAGCATCGGGCTGCCGGTGGCCCAGGACGCGACCGCGCCGGCGAACGCGGCGACCAGCATCATCCCTTCGAGGCTCATGTTGAGGACGCCGCCGCGCTCCGACACCAGCTCGCCGATTGCGGCGAAGAGGAGCGGGATCGCGAACCGGATCGACGAGCCGATGAAGACGGCAAACAGCTCCCAGCTCATCGCGTCGGCCTCTTCATCAGCCAGTAGGCGGCGCCGGCGATCGCGAGCACGATGATGCCCTGGACGATGTCGACGAGCGCCGACGGGACGCCGGCGAGCATCTCCATCGTGAGACCAGCGGAGCGGAGGAAGCCGAACAGGAGCGCGCCGACGATGACGCCGAGTACCGAGCCGCGGGCGAGGAGGCCGACGACGAGGCCATCAAAACCGTAGCCCGAGGAGAAGCCGTCGCGCAGCACGTTCTGCTCGCCGAGCAGCATCAGACCGCCGGCAAGCCCGCCGAACGCGCCGGCGATGGCGAGCGCCGAGACCTCGACGCGGCCGGCCGCGATCCCGGCCCTGGCGGCCGCCACCGGGTTGAGGCCGACCGCCTTGAGGCGGAAGCCGAAGGCGGAGCGGCTCAGGATGAGCCAGACGACGACCGCGAGGACCAGCGCGATGACGACGCCGATGGTGATCGGCCACGCCGGCGATGCGGTGAGGAGCGGGATCTCAGTGGTCGCCGGGATGCGGAGCGACTCCGGCAGGGTCGCCGAGTTCGTCATCGGCCGGCGCAGGAGATAGGTCTCCTGGATGCTCCAATAGAGCAGCCACGTCGCGATGAAGGAGAGAAGGAGGGTCGAGATCACCTCGTTGGTGCCGACCCGTGCCTTCAGCACCCCCGCGATCCCGCCCCAGACGCCGCCCGCCATCACGGCCGCCCCGAGCGGGAGAAGGAAGGCGGGGCCGAGCGGCAGGCCGGCAATCCCCGGCGTCAGCGCCACCGCGGTCGCCGCGATTCCGCCCATCGCGATCTGCCCTTCGCCGCCGACATTGGTGAGATTGGCGCGCTGCGCGAGGATGAAGCCGAGGCCGACGAGGCCGAGCACGACCGCGCGGTTGATCGAGACCGAGATCGAATAGGGGTTGCCGAAGGCGCCCCGCACGAACGCGTCGATCGCCTCGCCCATCGGCACGCCGATCAGCATGATCAGCACGAGGCCGACCAGCAGCGCGCCCAGCACCGCGAGGATGGGAAGCACGACGGGATGGCGGACGGCCGCCGCGACTGTGAAGGGTGGGCGCGCCCCCAGGGGGAAGGCGTCGACGGTCATCGCGGTCCCCCACCTTGTCGCGCAGCGCGCGTCTTGCCGAATGGAGGTCTACGCCCCCCTTGAGCCTCCCCCTCGTGGGGAGGCGGAAGGTTGCGACTGCAAGGAGCGAGCTTCGGTGGGGGGACCGACCGTCCGATCGGTTTCCGCCGACCCCAAGCGCCCGTGATGCGACACCCCCCACCGAAGGCGGCTTCGCTTCGCTCGCGCGCCTTCCGCCTCCCCACGAGGGGGAGGCTCAGGCCGAGTCCGGCGCGGGGACCCATCACGCCTGCCCCGCCATCATTGCGCCGATGGCCGTGCGGTGTTCGATGCCGCCAAGCCGCTCGCCGATCACCTTGCCGCGGTAGAGGACGACGACCCGGTCGGCCACGGCAAGAATCTCGTCGAGCTCGGAGGAGATCAGCAGCACCGCGACGCCGCGCTCGCAGGCTTTGCGGATGGTCGCGTAGACCGCCTCGACCGCGCCGACATCGAGGCCGCGCGTCGGCTGCGCGGCAACCAAAAGACGAAGGTTAGCCGGCGTCATTTCGCGGGCCAGTACCGCCTTCTGCTGGTTGCCGCCCGAGAGGCTCGAGAACGGGACGTCGGGGCCTACGGCGCGGACGTCGAAGGCCGCCATCTGCTCCAGCGCCCGCGCACGCATCGCGCCGCGGTCGAGGAGGCCGGCGCGGGTGAATTGGCGCGTCTGGTTGAGGAAGAGGTTTTCCGCGAGCGTCATGCCGAGGACGCAGCCGACCTTGTGCCGGTCCTCCGGAACGATCCCGACGCCGGCGTCGGTGATCTCGCGCGGCGACCGGTTGGTCAGCTCGTCCTTGCCGACGAAGAACCGCCCTTCGGCGGTCTTCGCCATGCCGGCCAGCGCGAGGCCGAGCTCTGTCTGGCCGTTGCCTTCGACGCCGGCGACACCCACGATCTCGCCCGGCTTGAGGACGACCGTGAAGCCGTCGAGCCGGCGCGTGCCGTCGGCATCGATCACCGTGAGTCCGTCGATCTGGGCGGCATCCGGCCTTGTGTCCGAGTGCGGCTCCTCAGGGAAGGCGATGACGTTCGTCGGCGCCTCGGCCCCGTCGAGACCGAGCGCGACGGCGGCGCTGCCGAGGCTCGTCACTTCGCGCTGGATCATCGCGGACACGAGCGTGCCGATCTCGGCCGCCGGGCGGTCGGACCGCGCCACGACCTTACCGTGGCGAAGGACCGTGACGCAGTCGGCTACCTCCTTCAGCTCGGCGAGCTTGTGGGTGACCAGCACGATCGCGGTGCCTTCGGCGGTGACCCGGCGGCAGACGCGGAACAGCGCGGCGATCTCGTCCGGCAACAGCACTGCCGTCGGCTCGTCGAGGATCAGGAGCCGCGGCCCGGTCATCAGGCATTTGACGATCTCGACCCGCTGCCGCTCGCCGATCGAGAGATCGTCGACCTTGGCGAAGGGATCGAGCGGCAGTCCGTAACGATCGGCTAGCGTCCGTAGCTTTTCGGCGTAGACGCGGCGCTTGAGGAAGCCGCGCTCGCGGCCGAGCAGCAGATTGTCGAGCACGGTCATCGTGTTCACCAGGCTGAAATGCTGGTGGACCATCGCGACGCCGGCTGCGAGCGCATCGCGCGGGCTCGACGGCGCATGGGGCTGGCCGTCGAGCCGCATTGTGCCCTCTTCGGGCCGGTGCACGCCGAAGATGACGTTGCACAGCGTCGACTTTCCGGCACCGTTCTCGCCGAGGAGGCACTGGATCTCCCCGGCCCGGAAGGACAGGTTCACGCCGTCGAGCGCGGTGAAGCCGCCGAAACGCTTGGTGACCCCGCGCATCTCGAACAGCGGCTGCGCCGGTGCTTCCGCTACCGGCGACGGCACCAGGGTCACGGCGTGGACCATGCGGCTAACCTTCGAGGACGGTGATCTCGCCCGACAGGATCGCCGCCTTGATCGCCTCGAGGGTCTCGATCTGCTCGGGCGTGCCGCCGCAGATGATCATGTCCGAGGCTTCCGGACCCATCGCGAGGCCGAACGGCATGTAGCCCGGCGTCCAGGTGCCGGCGACATACTGGTCGATCGCGTACTGGACCTGGAAGCCGACGCCGGTCACCGAATAGGCGACATAGAGCGGGTCGGTGCCGCAGCGGTCGGTGTAGGAGCCGATGATGTGCGTGCCCTGCTCGGTGGCCGCCTGCTCCATGCCCTGAAGGCCGGCATTGAGGATGTGGTAGTGGATGTCCGCGCCCTGCGCGATCGCGGCGAGGGTCGCCTCCTTGGCCCCGGCGACGTCGTCGAAATCGCCGGTGTAGTTCTCGATGTAGCGGATCTCCGGATTGAGGTAGCGCGCGCCATTGCCGAACTCGGTGCCGGCATTGACGATCGACGGGATCTCGAGGCCGCCGACATAGGAGATGACGCCGGTCTCCGACATCATCGCCGCGGCGGCGCCGGCGAGGAAGGCAACCTCGGCCTGCTTCACGTCGTAGCCGGCGACGTTGGGCGCATCCTGCCCGGCATTGCCGCCGACGATCGAGAACTCGATGTCGGGGAAGCGTTCGGCGACGGCGAACACGGCTGCCTGGGTCTGGCCGCCGACACCGATGACGAGGTCGTTGCCGATCGCGAGCTGCGTCAGCGCCTGCTCCATGTCGGCGTTCGCGACATTCTCGATCATCTGGATTTCGATGGTGCCGCCGAGCCGCTCCTGCGCGGCGACGAGGCCGTCATAGCCGGACTCCATCCAGCCTTTGTCGGAGATGGAGCCGGGGATCAGGATGCCGATCCGGAAGGTGGTCTGCGCCGATGCTTCGATCGAGAGACCCGCGATGGCTGCGGCGCCGGCGGCGAAGACGCCGGCAAGGAGGGTACGACGCTTGAGCATGAGGTGATCCTGTGCGGGAGGAACGAGGGGCGAAGGCCTTCCCTTCGCCGGCCAACTGACGTCCTCACCCGGTCGCAAGCGCCGTGCCACGCGCCGCAAGCGTTGATTCCGAAATGGAAATCGTCCCGCTGCTGCGCTCGCCAGAAAGTAAGTGATTATTTACTGGGCGATGGAAGGACGTGACGTGGGCAATCCGGCTGTCGCATGGGCGGGAAACGCCGCGGAATCGCGAGATCGCCGGTCTGGCAGGCAATTTGCAGCCAGCGGGGCACCGCCGGTGGTTTCGGCGGAGGGAGATGCCCGCCAATGACCAGCCCGAAGATCGCATCGCTTCACGCGCCCGGCGGACCGCTCGGCGTCAGCCCGGCCACACGCTGGTGGGCGACGGCGGACGAAGTCGACATGGCGCAGAAGGCGCCCGACCCGATGCCGCTCCGCCTGCCGACCGAGCCGCAGCGGACCGTGATCGACCTCACGCGCACGGCGATGATCGTGATCGACATGCAGAATGATTTCTGCGCGCCGGGCGGCTGGGTCGACCATATCGGCGGCAACTTTGCTGCCGATCGCGCCCCGATCGGGCCGTTGCAGCAGCTTCTGCCGGCCTTGCGGGCCGCGAAGGTGCCGATCGTGTGGGTCAATTGGGGCGTCCGGCCTGATCTCGCGAACCTGCCGCCGAACCAGATCCATCTCTATCGTCCAACTGGGGTCGGCATCGGTCTCGGTGATCCGCTGCCGGACAACGGTGCCCAGGTGCTGACGAAGGATTCCTGGGCGGCCGCGGTGGTCGACGAACTCAAGCCGGAGCCGGCCGACATCATGGTCGACAAGCACCGCATCTCCGGCTTCTGGGACACCCCGCTCGATTCGATCCTCCGCAATCTCGGGATCCGGACGCTGCTCTTCGCCGGCGTGAACACCGACCAGTGCGTCCTCCATTCGCTGACCGACGCCAATTTCCTCGGCTATGGCTGCATCATGGTCACCGATTGCTGCGCAACCTCCTCCCCGGACTTCTGCACCGAGGCGACGATCTGGAACGTGAAGAAGTGTTTCGGGTTCGTTACCGACTCCGACGGCATCATCGCGGCCCTCCACGGACGGCAGGCGGCGTGACCAAGGCGGCACGGGTGCCGATCTCGGAGGACGACCCCGTCGGCGCCTTCGTACCGGGGGAGCGGTTTTGGCTTGTCGCTGGTTCCGCGCGCACGGTCCGCGGGGCGGAGTCCATCTCGGGCATCGGGCAGGCTACGGCTTTGCCAAACACTCAGCACGTCGCTGCTGGGGAACGCCGCAACCCCAGCCTCCTCCCCGGGCTTGACCCGGGGCCCAATGGTCCATCGGCGGATGCGGCACAGCGGGGTGACACGGCGACCGCCGCATCCGCCGCGCGGCCAGTGGGTCCCGGCTCGGGGGCCGGGACGGGGGATGTTGGGAGGTTGGCGGAAAATCGCGGGCGCAGTGGCGTTCTCGGCGGCAGTGGTCCGCAGACGGTCGGTTCCACAGCCTTCGCGGGGCCGTTGAGCGGCAAGACCATCGCCGTGAAGGATCTCCTCGACATTGCCGGGAGGGCCACGGGCGGCGGCAATCCCGACTGGGCGAAGGATCGCGCGCCTGCCGCTGCTCATGCGGCGGCGGTCGATCGACTTCTCGCCGCCGGTGCGACGATCGTCGGCAAGACGATCACCGACGAACTGGCGTTCAGCCTCGAAGGGCGGAACCATCACTACGGCACGCCTCTCAATCCGCGCGCGCCGGGCCGCATCCCCGGCGGTTCGTCGAGCGGGTCGGCGGCGGCGGTCGCGGCCGGGCTCGCGGAGATCGGCCTCGGCACCGACACCGGCGGGTCGGTCCGCGTGCCCGCAAGCTTCTGCGGGCTGTTCGGGTTCCGTCCCACCCATGGTCGCGTTCCGATGGACGGCGTCATCCCCTTCGCACCAAGCTACGACACCGTGGGGTGGATGACGGACGATGCGGAGCTCCTCCGCGCCGTCGGTCGCGTGCTGCTTCAAAGCACGGCGCAAGCACCGCCGATCATCCGTCTGTTGATCGCCGAGGACGCGTTTGCGATCGCTGATCGACCGGTTGCCGATGCCGTTCGGGCCGCAATTTCGGGATGGCCCATCGCGGGCACGACGTCTTTGTTCGCCGGCGAAGGAAATGCCGTTCTCGAAGGCTACCGCGTGCTGCAGGGCTTCGAGATCTGGCGGACCCATGGCGCGTGGATCGAACGCGAGAGGCCGCGCTTCGGACCGGGAATGATGGAACGCTTCGTCGGCGCTTCGGCGATCTCCTTGTCGGATGCCGATGCGTGGCGCCCCTGGCGCGAGCGTTTCCGGGCGCGGATGCGGCAGGCGTTGGCCGAAGGCACTGCGATCATCCTCCCCACGGTTCCGGTGCTGCCGCTCCGCCTCGACGCCTTGCGCGCCGAGGTCGGCGATTTCTATCGCCGCGCGCTTGCCCTCGGCGCCGTCGCCGGCCATGCCGGACTGCCGCAGGTGACGCTGCCGATCGCCGCACTGGACGGCATCCCAGTCGGGGTGTCGCTGATCGCGGCGCCCGGCTGCGACGAGGCGCTCCTCGACCTTGCCCTCGCGCTCACGGAGGCGCGCCGATGAGCGACGCGCTGATGCCCGACGCCGAGCCGCGCCGCCGCGGGCGCCCGGCGGGCGCACGGAGGAGGAGTCCGATCCAAAGCCGGGATCGGATTCTCAGAGCGGCGCGCGACGAGTTCGCCCAGCATGGCTTTGCCGGCGCACGGATCGACCGCATCGTGAAGAAGGCCGGCTCCAACCCGCGGATGATCTATCACTATTTCGGCAGCAAGGAGGACCTCTACATCGCGGTCCTCGAAGCCGCGCTGGGCGAGCTTCGTGCGCGGGAGCTGCAGCTCGACGTCGAGCATCTCGACCCGCTCGAAGGCCTGCTCCAGCTCTTCGATTTCATGAGCGACCATTTCGAGGGCAACCAGTCTCTGGTGCGCCTCCTCAGCAACGAGAACATCCAGCGCGCGCGCCTGATGCGGCGCTCGACGGTGATCCGCGAGATGTCGTCGCCGGTGCTGTCGATGATCGCCCGCTTCATCGAGCGCGGCGAGGAGAACGGGGAACTCGCGAAGCGGCTCGATCCGCTCCGCTGCTACGTGATGATGGTGGCGCTCAGCCAGTTCCACCTCTCCAACGTCCATACGCTGTCGGTCATCTTCGACCGCGACCTCGCCGAGACCGCATGGCGCGCGGCGCGCCGGGCCGATGCGCGGCGGATGCTGCTCGCCTTCTTCAGCCACCCCGAATCCTGAACCCGACCGCCCAGCGGGTGCGGCCCGTCCACACGGACAAGTAAACGCTTACTGAGCCAGCAATGCACAAGGCAAGACAGTCGCTCCGGGGCATGGTCACCTCGCCCCATCATCTCGCGAGCGAGGCGGGGTTGCGGATCCTCCGCGCGGGCGGCAATGCGGTCGAAGCCGCGATCTCGACGGCGGCGGTGCTCGCGGTGATCTACCCGCACATGAACGGCATCGGCGGCGACTCGTTCTGGCTAGTGGCCGAGCCGGGGCGGATGCCGGTGGCCGTCCGCGCCGCGGGCTTCTCGGGCGAAAGCGTCGATGCGGCGCTGTTCGCAAAGGCGGGCCTCGACGCGGTGCCAGTTCGTGGACCGCTCGCCGCGACCACCGTCGCCGGCACGATCGCGGGCTGGAGCGCGATGCTCGACCTCGCGGGGTCGTGGGGAAAGCCGCTCGGTCTCGAGCCGCTGCTCGAAGAGGCGATCCACCATGCCGAGGCCGGCTATCCCGTCACTGCCTTCCAGGCCGAGGTTTCCGGCACGCATCTTCACCTCCTCGCCGATCTCCCGGGCTTCGCGGATGCCTTCCTCGCCGATCGCGGACCGACGCCGCAGGGGACGATCCTCAAGCAGCCGGCATTGGGGCGGACGCTGCGCAGCCTTGCCGGCGACGGCCTCGACGGCTTCTATCGCGGCCGGCTGGCGGCTGCCATCGCCGCCGATCTCGAACGGCAGGGCTCGCCGCTCACCGCGGCCGACCTTGCTGCGTATCGCGCCACACGGACGGAAGCGCTCACCCATCAGCTCCGCAACGGCATTCGCCTCCACAACCACCCGCCGCCGTCGCAGGGCCTCGCGTCCCTCATCATCCTCGCTTTGTTCGAGCGGCTCGGGGTTGGGGAGGATGAGGGGTTCTCGCACATCCACGGCCTTATCGAGGCGACCAAGAAGGCATTCGCGGTCCGCGACGCCGTCATCACCGATCCGGCGCGGATGACGGCCCACCCGGCCGCCTATCTCGACGCCGCCTGGCTCGATCGCGAGGCGTCCTCCATCGATCCCTGCCACGCGGCGTCGTGGGAGGCGAAGCCGGCGGGCGGCGACACGGTCTGGTTCGGCGTCGTCGATGCCGCCGGCCGGGCGGTGTCGGCGATCCAGAGCGTCTACCTGAAGTTCGGGTCCGGGATCGTCCTGCCGGAGACCGGCATCCTCTGGCAGAACCGGGGTGCCGCGTTCGAGCTCGATCCGCTCAGCCCGCGCTTCGTCGGCCCGCGCCGTCAGCCGTTCCACACGCTCAACCCGGCGATGGCGGATTTCCCCGACGGGCGCCGGATGGTCTACGGCTCGATGGGCGGCGACGGCCAGCCGCAGTTCCAGGCCGCCCTCTTCACCCGCTATGCCTTTTTCGGCCGGGAGTTGCAGGACGCCGTCAGTGCGCCCCGCTGGCTCCTTGCCCGCCGGTTCGCTGCCGACGCGACGGAAGTCCACATCGAGGACCGGTTTCCCTCGGCCGTCATCGACGCGTTGCGGGCGGCCGGACACCAAGTGGCCCTGGCGCCGCCCGTCACCAGCCAGATGGGCCACGCCGGAGCCATCGTCCGCCATCACAGCGGCCTCCTCGACGGTGCGGCCGACCCACGCTCCGACGGCGCCGCGGCCGGGTTCTGACGTTGCTGGCCACGATTAGGCGAAGGGCCGGTCGATGCCGGCGCCTCGCCGAGCAGGCCCGGTTCGTCCGTACGCTTGCGGTAGGACGCATCAGGTTGCAGTCGGCTCATGCCGCTTGCATAACAGTCACGGTCGGTGTCGTTGGTTCGGAAGGCTTCAGTGGCAGAGCGTGGCGCGAGGGATGGCGGCGACAATGGCGGCATCGATACGCTCCAGCTCGGGGCCCGCGTCCGCCACGCGCGCCTCCTGAAGGGCCTCAGGATGCGCGAGGTCGCCGATCAGGTCGGCTGCGACGAGAGCATGATCTCGAAGATCGAGGCGGGGAAGGTGCTGCCGTCGCTCGCGATGCTGAACCGGATCGTCACCGCGCTCGACCGCGACCTCTCCTCGTTCTTCGGGCTCGAGATCGACCAGCACCGGCTGGTGCAGCGTGCCGGCGAGCGCATGGTGGTGAGTGGCGATGCCCTGCGGAGCGGGCGCGGCGTGTCCTATGAGCGGCTGGTGCCGCTCGCTGCCGGCAACCTCCTCGAGGCCAACATCCACAACGTCGAGCCCGGCGGGGAGAAGATCGATCTGATCACCCATCAGGGCGAGGCGGTCGGCATCCTCATCGAGGGCGAGATCGAGCTCACGATCGACGGCACGACCTACCAGATGGGGACCGGCGACTCGTTCTTCTTCAAGGCGCATCTTGCCAACAGCTACCGCAATTCCGGCACCACGGTCGCGCGCATCGTCTGGGTGAACACCCCGCAGGTGCACTGAGCCTGGCGCTCAGCTTGGCGTCGCTGACTCGGCGTGATGGCAGGCGACGACACGATCGCCGATCTCACGAAGGACGGGCCGCTCGCGGCGGCAGATGTCGTCAGCGAGCGGGCAGCGTGGGCTGAGGAGGCACTGGTCGCGGGGCGTCCCGATCGGGCTCGGGATGTCGCCGGTGAGGCGGAACGGGGCGTGGCGATCGCCCGGCGCCGACGCCATCAGCGCCCGCGTGTAGGGATGCTTCGGCGCGGCAAGGACCTCCGTCACCAGCCCGTATTCCACGACCCGGCCGAGATAGAGCACCAGGACGCTGTCGCACATCAGCCGGACGACTTCGAGATCGTGCGAGATGAAGACGAGGGAGAGCCCGCGCTCGCGGCGAAGGCGGTCGACGAGGCGGAGGATCGTCGCCTGGACCGAGACGTCGAGCGCCGCCGTGGGTTCGTCGAGGATCAGCAGCCGCGGTTCGGAGATCAGCGCCCGAGCGATGCCGACCCGCGCCTGCTGGCCGCCCGAAAGCTGGTGCGGCCGGCGGTCGAGGAGATCGAGGCCGAGGTCGACGTCGCTTGCGACCGCGCGGACGCGTTCGCGCGTCGCTGCGTCGAGACGGATGGTGCCGAGGCCGACGGCGATGTTCTGCGCGACCGAGAAGGCGGGGTTGAGCGCGTCGCCCGCCGACTGGAAGACGAGCTGGATGTCGCGCCGCGCGGGATCGGCGCCGAACGCGCGCGCTGGCGTCCCGGCGATATCGCGCGCGCCGTCGAGCAGCACCGCGCCTTCGGCCGGGTCTTCGAGCCGCGCGAGAATCGAGGCCAGCGTCGATTTCCCGGAGCCGCTCTCCCCGATGATGCCGATGCTGCCGCCGCGCTCCAGCCGGAAGCCGACATCGTCGAGCGCGTAGAGTTCGTCGCGGCCGACCGGGAAACGCTTCGAGAGGCCGACGACTTCGAGGAGCGCGGTCATCGGAGCGGCCTGAAACAGGCGATGTGGCTGTCCGGCGGCAGCGCTTCGAGTGGTGGCGTCTCGGCGCGGCAGCGGTCGACGGCGCGATCGCAGCGGTCGGCGAAACGGCATGCCGGCACGGCGCCGCGAAGGTCGGGGAAGGAGCCCGGGATGCCGCCGAGATCGGCGACGGCGGCGGCATAGGCGGGCACGGCGCGGAGGAGCTTTGCCGTGTAGGGGTGGCGGGGCGCCGCGAAGACCGACGCGGCGAGGCCGTCCTCGACGAGCTGGCCGGCGTGGAGCACGGCGACGCGGTCGGCGTAGTCGCGGGCGAGCCCGAGGTCGTGGGTGATGAAGAGCGTCGCCATGTGCCGCCGCGCCGCTTCCGCCGCGAGGAGATCGAGCACCGCCGCCTGCGTCGTCGTGTCGAGGCCGGTGGTCGGCTCGTCGGCGATCAGGAGGTCCGGCTCGCCCGCCATCGCCAGCGCCAGCATGACGCGCTGGCACATGCCGCCCGACAGCTCGTGCGGATACGCCTTGGCGCGCCGCGCGGGATCGGGGATCAGCACCGAGGCGAGCGCGGCGACCACGGCCTCCCGCAGCGCGCGGCCGCGCAGCCGGCGATGCCGGGAAATGACGTCGGCGATCTGGGCGCCGATCGAAAGGGTCGGGTTCAGGGCCGCGCGGGCGTTTTGGAACACCATGCCGATGTGCTTTCCGCGCAGCGCCTCGCGGCGGGCCAGCGCGGCGACGTGGACGCCGTCGAACAGCATCGCGTCGGCGGTCACGGTCGCGGCGCTGGTGAGGATCCCGACGAGGCTATGGGCGATGATTGATTTTCCCGAGCCGCTCTCGCCCACGAGGGCCACTGTCGCGGCGCGCGGGATGTCGAAGCTGACGCCCTCGACGGTCGCGACCGGCCGGCCGCTGAAGCGGATCGAAAGGCCCCGGATCGAGAGCAGCGGGGCGGCGATCGCGGTCACGGCGTTCATGCGCGCTTCGGATCGAGGCGGTCGCGGAGATAGTCGCCGAGACCGGCGAAGGCGAGCACCGAGAGGACGAGGACGAGGCCGGGGAACAGGAACAGCCACCATTCGCCGGAATAGAGATACTCGGCGCCGTCGGCGACCATGATGCCCCATTCGGGCGTCGGCGGCCGGATGCCGAGACCGATGAAGGAGAGGCCGGCGGCATTGAGGATCGCCCAGCCGACATTGAGCGAGCACTGCACGGCCAGGATCGGCGCGATGTTCGGCAGGATGTGCAGCGCGACGATTTTCAGCGGCCGTATGCCGGACAGCCGTGCCGCCTGCACGAAGCCGGCATTGCGCCGCTTGTTCACCTCGCTCCGGGTCGTCCTTGCATAGAGCGGCAGGTTCACGACCGCGGTCGCGATCACGACGCTCCAGACCGAGTTGCCCATCCCCGCTGCGATGCCGACGGCAAGGACAAACAGCGGGAAGCCCATGATAGTGTCGACCAGGCGCGACACGATGCGGTCCGGCCAGCCGCCAGCCCAGCCGGCCATCGCGCCGAGCGCGACGCCGGCGCCGAGCGACAGCAGCACGGCGCCCAGGGCGATCAGGAGGTCGAGCCGCGTCGCCACGATCACGCGGCTGAAGACGTCGCGGCCGACATCGTCGGTCCCGAAGAGATGCGCGAAGGACGGCGGCTGGAAATCGGCCTGGGCGTTGGTCGCCAGCGGGTCGTAGGGGACGATCAGCGGCCCGAAGATCGCGAGGAAGACGAGGAGGCCGACGAGCCAGAGGCTCCACGAGCCGCCGCGGATCCGGAAGCGGATTTTTCTAGGCGGCGCGTCGGCAACGGTCCGGTCAACCATCGTAGCGCACCCGCGGGTCGACGAGGACGGTCGCGATGTCGATGGCGAGGTTCACGACGATGTAGAGCGCCGCCATCAGGAGGATGTAGCCCTGCACCGGCGCATAGTCGGAGACGAGCACCGCCTCCACCGTGTAGGCGCCGACGCCCGGCCAGCCGAACACGTCCTCCACGAGCACATTCGCCCCAAGCATGAAGGAGAACACCATCGCGGTCGTGTGCAGCACCGGGGCGAGGGCGTTCCGGAAGCCGTAGCGCCACAGCACTTTTCGCCGGCTGAGACCGGTGGCGCGGGCGGTGCGGACATAATCGCTCGACAAGACGTCGATCATGCTGGTGCGCGTGATGCGGGCGATCGGGCCAATGCCGAACCAGGCGAGGGTGATCACCGGCAGCGCCACCTGCCGGAGCAGCTCGAAGAACAGCGGAAGATTGCCGTCGATGAGGGCGTCGATGGTCCAGAAGCCGGTATGCGGCTGCGGCGGCGACCACATGAAGGAGAGGCGGCCGAGGGGCGAAGGGGCCCATTGCAGGAGGTAGTAGAAGACGAAGACGAGGAGGAGGCCTAGGAAGAAGGTCGGCACGGCCTGGCCGATCGCGGACACGACCGACGTGATCCGGTCGATCACGCCCCCAGGCCGTAGCGCCGAGCGGACGCCGAGGAAGATGCCGCCGCCGACCGCGATGAACAGCGCGGCGAAGGTGAGTTCGAGGGAGGCGGGAATCCGGCGCGCGAAATCGTCCAGCACCGGCTGACCCGAGGACAGCGAGTCGCCGAGATCGCCGCGGAAGAGCTGGCCGACATAGGTGAAGAATTGCGACAGCACGGAGCCGTCGAGGCCGAGGCGCTGGCGGGTTTCCTCGATCGTGGCAGCGGTGGCGGTCGGGCCGGCATAGTACGCGGCCGGATCGCCGGGTAGGAGCCGGGTCACGATGAAGGCGATGACGATCACACCGATGAGGTTCGGGATCGCCGCCAGGAGACGCATGAGGACGATGCGCGTCATGGCGATCCTCCGGCACCGTCACCATCGCTCGTCATGCTCGGCTTCATGCCGGGCATCCACGCCTCTCCTTCTCTGACGAGGTTTCCACTCGTGCGACAGGTGCGCGGGCCGGAGGTCATGTTCATGACTATGGCTCAAGCAATGGCAGTGCCAGTTCGCGCCGCGCGGATAGCCTTGCATTGAAGTCATTCTGCCTGCTGTCAGCAGACTGTGACGACTAGAATCTCGGCATCTGCACATGATTTATACGCATGTAACATGAATGCGCTAGCCCCGGAACATATCCGAAGCTATGGGAGGAATGGCGGCGATCCGCGGTTCTTTCCGCATCCTGATGTAATGGCACGTGACTTGCCTGACAGTCATGTGCCTGATCCTTCGCACTCCGCGACCGGACGTCTCAAGGAGCCCTCTCGTGCAGCTTTTCCGCCCCATGCCGGGCCGGCTGATCCGATCGGCGGCTTTGGCCCTGGCTCTTGCCGGGACCACTGCGCTGGTCGTGCCCGCGCTCGCCCAGTCCCGCGCCGACGTCATCGTCATCGTGGAAGAGGAGGGTCCCGCGACCCTCGACATCCACGCCGCGACCGCCAACGTTCCCACCCACCAGGTGTCGTGGAACGTCTACGACCGCCTCATCACCCACGCCCGCATCCAGCTCCCCGACGGGAGTTGGAGCTACGACTACACGACGTTCGAACCCGAGCTCGCCGAGAGCTGGGAGTTCTCGGAGGACGGCACCTCCATCACCTTCCATCTCCGTCCGGATGCCGTGTTCCATGACGGACGGCCGGTGACCGCGGCCGACGTGAAATGGTCGCTCGACCGTGCGGTGTCGGTCGGCGGCTTCCCGACCACGCAGATGGGCGCGTCGGAGATGACCTCGCCCGATCAGTTCGTCGTCATCGACGACCACACGATCCGCGTCGACTTCCCGCGGCCGAACCCGCTGATGCTGGCGAACCTCGCGGTGCCGGTGCCGATGATCATCAACTCGACGCTGGCGCTCGAGCACGCGACGCCCGAGGACCCGTGGGCGCTCGAATGGGTCGGCCGCAACGACGCCGGCGGCGGCGCCTATACCGTCGCGTCGTGGACGCCGGGCTCCGAGATAGTCTTCACCCGCTTCGAGGACTGGACGTCCGGCGAGCTGCCGGCGATGGAGCGGGTGATCTCGCGCCAGATCGCGTCGGCGGGCAGCCGGCGCGCGCTCCTCGAGCGCGGCGATGCCGACCTGTCGTTCAACCTGCCGCCGCGCGATTTCGCCGAACTGGTCGAGGCCGGGCAGCTCAAGGTGATCGGCACCCCCGTCGACGCCGAGCTGATCTATGTCGACATGAACACGACCATGGAACCGTTCGACGATCCGCTGGTCCGCCAGGCGATCGCCTATGCGATCCCCTATGACGACATCCTCCACAACGCGATGTTCGACCGCGGCATCGGCATGTTCGGCGGCCCCGCCGAGGTGACCACCACCGCGTGGCCGCAGCCATCACCCTATGTCTACGACCTCGACCGCGCCCGCGCGCTCCTGGCCGAGGCCGGCTATGCCGACGGCTTCACGACGACGCTGTCCTACGACCTCACCGTCTCGGCGACCCGCGAGCCGATCGCGCTCCTGATCCAGGACAGCCTCCGGCAGATCGGCGTCACGGTCGAGATCGAGGAGATCCCCGGCGCGAACTGGTACACGCGCCTCGCCGCCAAGGACATGCCGATGGACATCATGTCCTTCAAGGCATGGCTGAACTATCCGGAGTACTACTTCTACTGGACCTATCACGGCGGGAACAACACGGTGTTCAACTCGATGAACTACCAGAACCCCGCGCTCGACGCCCTCATCGACCAGGCCCGGTTCGAGCCGGACCGCGCCGCCTATGAGGAAGCCGTGGAAGGCTTCATCCAGATCGCTTTCGACGACGTGCCGCGCATCCCGCTGGTCCAGGATTTCCGCGACGTCGCCATGCAGCAGGACATCGAGGGCTACACCTACTGGTTCCACCTCGTCCTCGATTTCCGGACCCTCTATCGCGACCCCTAGCCTCCGGCCCGAACCGTCCCGCCGCGATCCCGCGGCGGGACTTTTCACGTCCCCCGTCTCCGAGGCGTCATGACCTTTGCACTTCCCCGCTGGCCGAGCGCCACGGCGCTGGCCGATCTCGTGCGCACCCGGAAGCTTTCCGCCGTGGAGCTCGTGCGCTCGACCCTCGACGCGATCGCGCGGGTCGATCCGCAGCTCCATGCGTTCACTGCCGTCGCTGCCGAGGACGCTCTCTCCGATGCCGCGACCTTGGACCGCCGCATCGCGGCAGGCGAGGCTGTTGGCGCGCTTGCCGGCGTCCCGGTCGCGATCAAGGACCTCGTCCTGACGAAGGGCCTTCGCACCACCTTCGGCTCGCGGCTCTATGCGGATTTCGTTCCCGACACCGATGACGTCGTCGTCGAGCGCCTGGGGGTGGCCGGCGCCATCACCATAGGCAAGACCAACGCCGCCGAGTTCGGCTATGGCGGCATCGGCCACAACCGCCTGTTTCCCACCACGCGCAATCCGTGGAACCCCGATCGCACCTCGGGCGGCTCGAGCGCCGGTTCGGCGGCCGCCGTGGCCGCCGGGATCGTGCCGCTCGCCCTCGGCAGCGACGGCGGCGGCTCGGTCCGCCTGCCGGCTGCATTCTGCGGTCTCGTCGGCATCAAGCCGTCAATGGGGCGGATCCCGCTGTGGCCCGGCTGCCGCGACGCGCGCTATCCCGGCGCCTCCGGCTGGGAGTCGGTCGAGCATCTCGGGCCGCTGGCCCGATCGGTGGCCGATGCCGCCGCGATGATCGAGGCGATGGCCGGACCCGATCCGCGCGACCGCCTGTCGGTGCCGGACGAAGGCGTGCGCTGGCGCGAGGCCGCGCGGCCGCGCGAGAAACTCGGACTTCGCGTCGCCTATGTCAGCTCCTGGGGCGGGCTGCCGCCGGCCCCGGACGTCAAGGCGGCGATCGCCACGGCCGTCCGGCGGTTCGAGGCCGACCTCGGCTGTGAGGTCGATGACGTCGTGCCGGACGTCCCGGACGTGACGCCCGCCTACCGCGCCATCGTCGCCTTGGAGACGGATCTCAGCGGCCTCCGCGCGCTCGCGAAGGGCAGGGAAGGCGACCTGACGCCGGGCCTTCGCCGTGTCCTCGACGCACGCTGGACGGCGGAGGATTTCACCGATGCCATCACCGAGCGGAAGCGTGTCAACGCCGCGATGGACCGCCTGATGGCACGATATGACCTCGTGCTGTCGCCGACGGTGGGCTGCGGCGCCTTCGCCCTCGACCGCGATGGGCCGGGCGAGATCGGCGGCGTCGCCGTCGCAGATGACGCCTGGACCCCCGCCCTCTTCGTGGCAAACCTGACCGGCCAGCCGGCGGCAAGCCTTCCTGCCGGATGGACCTCCGACGGGCTTCCGGTCGGCCTCCACATCATGGGCCGTCGCTTCGCCGACGCTGCGTTGATCACGGCGGCGGCGTCGTTCGAACAGCTCATGCCGCCAATGCCGCGCCCGCCGATCGCCGCCTGAGGAGGGATCGGCATGGCTCTTGCGTTCCTCTTCAACGACATAGCTCAGAAGGGGACACCGTCATGCACAAGCTTACCCGGCGGGCAGCGCTCGCCGCCGTCGCAGGCATCGGCATTGCCGTCGCCGTCTATTCCACGACGAACGCCCAGCCGGCGCTGACGCCGATCCGGTTCTCGCTCGACTGGAATTTCGAAGGTCCGGCCGCCCCATTCCTGCTCGCGCTTGAGAGGGGCTATTTCGAGGAGGAGGGGCTGCTGGTCACGATCGACAGCGCCTCCGGCTCGCTCGAGCCGATCAACCGCGTCGCCTCCGGCACCTACGACATGGGTTTTGGCGACATCAACTCGCTGATCAAGTTCCGCGATGCCAATCCGACCGTCGACATGAAGGCGGTCTACATGGTCTACAACTACCCCGCCTTCTCGATCGTCGGCCGCCGCAGCCTCGGCATCGAGACGCCGGCGGACCTCGAGGGCCACACGCTCGGCGCGCCGGCGCCCGACGGCGCCTATGCGCAGTGGCCGATCTTCGTCCAGGCCAACGGCATCGACGCCTCGCTCGTGACCATCGAGAATGTCGGCTTCCCGGTCCGCGAGCCCATGCTGGCCGCGGGCGAAGTCGACGCCGTCACCGGCTTCTCCTTCTCGTCCTACTTCAACCTCCTCAATGCCGGCGTCCCGGCCGACGACATCAACGTCATGCTGATGGCCGAGTACGGCGTGAACCTCTATGGCAACGCCATCATCGTCGGGCCGACCTTCGCGGCCGAGCATCCGGACGCCGTGGCGGCCTTCCTCCGCGCCTTCACCCGGGCCCTCAAGGAGACGATCGCCGACCCGGCGGCCGCCGCCGAGTATGTGGTTGCCGCGAATCCGGTCGCCGATATCGCGACGGAAACCGCCCGCCTCCAGATGGCGATCGACCAGAACATCCTCACCGAGGAGGTGATCGCGAACGGTTTCGGCGGGGTCGATTTGGACCGCCTCACGACCGCCATCGACCAGATCGCGCTGACCTACACCTTCACCAATGGCCTTCCGGCCCCGGAGACGGTGTTCGATGCGCAGTACCTGCCTGAGGCAGCGCTCCGCGCCGTCGAATGAGCTTCGTCGCGCTCGAGAGGGTCCGCTTCGCCTATGGCGGAGTGGGCCCCCCCGCGGTCGAGGATCTCACGATGCGGATCGACCGCGGCGAGTTCGCCGCGGTTGTCGGCCCTTCGGGCTGCGGCAAGTCCACGCTGATGAAGCTCGCCACCGGGCTGCAGTTTCCGCAGGGCGGCGCTGTTCTTCTCGGCGGGAAGCCGGTGGACCAGCCGGTGAAGATCGCGGGCATGGCGTTCCAGGCGCCGACGCTGCTCGCCTGGCGGACGACGCGCGACAACATCCTCCTGCCGCTCGAGATCGTGCAGCCGCACCGCGGCAGGATGCGTCGGCACCGCGCGGAATATCGTGAGCGTGCCGAGGCGCTGCTGGCTTCGGTGGGGCTCGCCGGAGCGGGCGACAAATATCCGTGGGAGCTGTCGGGCGGAATGCAGATGCGCGCCGCGCTCTGCCGCGCCCTGATCCACGAGCCCGAGCTCCTGATGCTCGACGAGCCGTTCGGCGCGCTCGACGCCTTCACCCGCGAGGAGCTGTGGTGCGTGATCCGCGATCTCCACGCCACGCGGCGCATGACCGTGGTTCTGGTGACCCACGACCTCCGCGAGGCGGTGTTCCTCGCCGACCGCATCTTCGTGATGTCGGCGCGGCCGGGCCGGATCGTCGTCGAGCATCGCAATTCCATCCCGCGCCGGCGCGAGCTCGACGTGACCTTCACCCCCGCTTTCTCGGCGACGGTGCAGGAGCTCCGGTCGCACATCGTGCGAGCGCGGCGGTGACGGCGGAGGCAAGGGATTGAGCCGCGGCACCGCGATCCGGATCGTTGCCCCGCTGTTCTTCCTGCTGCTCCTCATCGCGGTCTGGCAGGCTGCCGTCGACCTCTTCGACATCCCCGCCTTCTTCCTCCCCGCGCCGCTCGCGGTCGCACAGGCCTTCGGCACCTATGCCGGCGTCCTGTGGCGCGAGTCGCTCTATACGCTCGCGACCACGCTGGTCGGCTTCGGCCTCGCCGTCGTCTTCGGCCTCGGGCTCGGCCTCCTCGTCGGTGGGTCGCGCACGCTCTATGCCGGCCTCTATCCGCTGATGGTCGGCTTCAACGCGATCCCGAAGGTCGCGATCGTGCCGATCCTCGTGCTGTGGTTCGGCATCGGCGCGGTGCCGGCGGTGATCACGGCGTTCCTGATCTCGTTCTTCCCCATCGTCGTGAACGTCGCGACGGGACTTGCGACCATCGAGCCCGAGATGGAGGACGTGCTCCGCGCTCTCGGCGGCTCGAAGCTCGACATCATGCGAAAGGTCGGGATCCCCCGCGCGCTGCCCTATTTCTTCGGCTCGTTGAAGATCGCCATCACGCTCGCCTTCGTCGGCTCGGTGATCTCCGAAAGCATCGCCTCCAACAACGGCATCGGCCATCTGATGCTGGCCGCGCAGGCGCAGTTCCGCGTGCCGCTGATCTATGCCTGCCTCGTCGTCCTCGCCGTGCAGGGCATCCTGATGTACGCGGCGATGGCGATCGTCGAGCGGCGCACGACGCGCTGGGCGCACCGCTCGGGCTTCACCGCGCGCTAGCTGAAATAGAGCGCGCCGAGCCCGGATTCCTTGAGGAGCTTGCGGTAGGCGATCGAGGTCCGGTCGGCGGCGATGTGGGCTTCCATCGTGATGTCGAGCGGCAGATCCTCCGGCCGCTGCGATTCCACCATCACCCGGTCCTCGTTGAAGATCGTGAGGTTGAAGGCATGCACGTCCTCGACCGGGATGTGCTTGTCGAAGTTCTTTGCGATCGGGACGAACAGCCGGGTCTTTCGCGCAGCGATCGGCGAGGCGGCATTGAGGATGTTGAGCCGGCCGCCATTCGGGAAATGCACGATCAGCCGCGCCGCGAACGGCGGAAAGACCTCGAAGTCGCGGAGCCACTGGAAATCGGGCGGTGCGAGGTGGTGGAGGCCGACCGGATAGTTGCTGACCGACGAGACATATTGCGAGCGGATGCCGCGCGCGGTGCGCTCGACCTTGTAGGTCGGGACGATCTGGTTCTCGCGGACCGCGAACGAGCTGTTGTGGGCCCAGGCGAAATGGGCGACGTCGAGGAAGCCCTCGACCTGGCGCCCCGCCGATCCAGCGATGTCGATCGTCGGCGCCATGATCGCCTGGTAATCGGGGTCCTCCCACGCCGGAAATTCCGGCAACAAAGGCTCTGACGGGCCGTTGAGCGTGGTCCAGATGAGGCCGTAGCGCTCCGCGGCCGGGAAGGTCGTGATCCTGAGCTTTGGCGGGATCGCCATGTCCGGATGCGCCGGCACTTTCAGGCAGGTTCCGTCCGGGCCGTACTGGAAGCCGTGATAGGGGCAGACGATCGCCTCACCCTCGACCCAGCCGAGACTGAGCGCGGTGCCGCGATGGAAGCAGAGGTCGCGGGCGACGCGGGCGGCGCCGTTGGTGCGATAGACGACGACATCCGTGTCGAGGAGCCGGGCGCGGATCGGCTTCTCCAGCACCTCGTCGGAACGGGCGACCGGGAACCAGGAGCGCGATAGCACCGCCCAGTCGGCGGGGTGGAACGTAGCCTCGCGCGGGAAGGGCAGGCGGTCCGCAATGGCGGACGCCATGGGAGCGCCGTCATCCATGATGCGCGATGCTACGCCTCCGGCGGCGCCGTCACCTGCCGATTTTTCCGCGACGATGGCTATGGATTGGGCAGAATCACGCGTGCTGCCCATGGCTTCGCCTTGCTGTGCCCCGAAGCGCTTTGCGACGTTCGCCGGCATGGAAGAGACGTTCATGCGCCGAGCGATCGAGCTGTCGCGCATCCACATGCACAGGCTCGATGGCGGTCCTTTCGGCGCGGTCATCGTCCGCGGCGGGACGATCATCGCCGAGGGCTGGAACGCCGTATCGTCCACCAACGACCCGACGGCCCATGCCGAGGTCATGGCGATCCGGAATGCCTGCCGCGAGGTCGGCTCGTTCGAGTTGACCGGCACCGAGCTCTACACTTCGTGCGAGCCGTGCCCGATGTGCCTTGCCTCGGCCTATTGGGCGCGGGTGTCGAAGATCTATTTCGCCGGCACGAAGGACGACGCGGCCGCGCACGATTTCGACGACGCCTTCCTGTACCGCGAGATCGCCAAGCCATTGCCCGAGCGGGAGATTCCGACGGTCGGCCTCCTCCGCGACGAGGCGAAGGCCGTCTTCAGCGAATGGGACGTGCTGCCGAACAAGGTGCCGTACTGAGGCGGCGATGGATTTCGACCTCGTCATACGCGGCGGAACGGTCGTCACGGCGGCCGATACCATGCGCGCCGATGTCGGCGTCCGCGCCGACCGCATCGTTGCCGTCGGGCTGGAGCTCGAGCGCGGCGCGAAGGAGATCGATGCGTCGAGCCTCCTCGTGATGCCCGGCGGAATCGACAGCCACGTCCACCTCGCGCAGCCCTTCAATGGCGCGAAGATGGCCGACGATTTCGAGAGCGGCACGCGCTCGGCCATCGCCGGCGGCAACACGACGGTGATGCCCTTCGCGACCCAGCCGCGCGGCGCCGGCCTCCGCGCCAGCGTCGAGGAGTATCGGAAGCTCGCCGACGGCAAGTGCTACGCCGACCACGCCTTCCATCTCATCGTGTCGGACCCGACGCCGAGCGTCTTGGGCCAGGAGCTGCCGTCGCTGGTCGGCGACGGCTACAGCTCCTTCAAGGTCTTCATGACCTATGACGACCTCGTGCTCAACGACCGCCAGTTGCTGGAAGTGTTCGCATGCGCCCGCGAGTGCCGGGCGCTGGTGATGGTCCATTGCGAGGGCTACGACGCGATCCGCTTCATGACGGAGCGGCTGGAGCGGGCGGGGAAGACGGCGCCCTACTACCACGCCGTGTCGCGGCCGGCATCGGTCGAGCGCGAGGCGACGCATCGGGCGATCAGCCATGCCGAGCTGACGGACGTGCCGATCATGATCGTCCACGTCTCCGGTCGCGAGCCGATGGAGCAGATCCGCTGGGCGCAGCTCAAGGGGCTGAAGGTCTTTGGCGAAACCTGTCCGCAATACATCGCGCTGACGGCCGACGACCTCCGGGGCCTCAACATGGACGAGACCGGCGGCAAATACGTCTGCTCGCCGCCGCCGCGTGACCACGCCTCCTGGGAGGCGATCTGGGAGGGCATCAGGACCGGCGTGTTTCAGGTCTTCTCCTCCGACCATTGCCCGTTCCGCTACGACGATGTCGAGGGCAAGCTGCGGCCGCAGGGCCGGACGTCGTTCCGGTGGGTCCCGAACGGCATCCCAGGCATCGAGACGCGACTGCCGATCCTCTATTCGAAGGGGGTCGTCGAGGGGCGGATCAGTGCGAACGAGTTCGTCGCGCTGACGTCGACCAACCACGCCAAGATGTACGGCCTCTACCCGCGGAAAGGATCGATCGCGGCGGGATTCGACGCGGACATCGTGCTGTGGGACCCGAAGCGGAAGGAGACGATCCGCCAGGAGATCCTCCATCACGGCGCCGACTACACGCCCTATGAAGGCCTTTCGGTCACGGGGTGGCCGGTCATGACAATCCTGCGTGGAAAACCGGTGATGGAGGAAGGGCGGATCCTCGGCGAGCCGGGGGATGGATCTTTCCTGCGGCGGGACTATTCGATGTACTGCTGAGGCGGATCTCGGCGGGGTGGCGCCGGTGGGGCGGGGCGGCCCTGACTCCGCCCTCCACCTCGTCATCCCGGCGGAGGCCGGGATCCATCCTTCGTTCCTCGACGAGACCCAACAATGGGCCCCGGCCGTCGCCGGGGTGACGACGGAGAGGGTCGCGGCGTGGAAGAGCACCTGGCCACCGCGCCACAAGGAGCAAACAGTATGGACATCCAGCAGAGCCTTCGGCTCACCCATGCCGGCGCGCTCAAGGCGCTGGCCGCAGCGGTCGCGAAGGCCGAGGAGATGGGCGTGCCGCAGAACATCACGATCGTCGACGCCAGCGGCGTGCTGCTGGCCTTCGTCCGGATGGACGGCTCGAAATTCCTGTCGATCGAGACGTCGCGGGCGAAGGCGATGACCGCCGCGTCGTCGCGGGCAGCGACCTCCGGCCTCGACCCGGTGCTGGCGCAGAGCCTCGCAGTCGGCAGCGGCGGCAAGTTCATCAACCTCAAGGGTGGCGTGCCGATCATCATCGACGGGCAATGTGTCGGCGGCATCGGCGTCGGCTCCGGCACCGGCGAGCAGGACCTCACGGTCGCCCGCGCCGCACTCGACGCGCTCGGCGCGGAGCAGCCCTAGCCGCTAGGTGGTGCCGAACATCCGGCCGCCGGCGTCGCCGAGGCCAGGGGTGATGTAGCCGTTCTCGTTCAGCTTCTCGTCGATGGCGGCGGTGACGATCGGAACGTCGGGGTGCGCAGCCTGGAGATGGGCGATCCCTTCGGGCGCCGCGAGGAGGCAGAGGAAGCGGATGTCCCTGGCGCCCGACCGTTTCAGGAGGTCGATCGCGTGGACGACGGAATTGCCGGTCGCCAGCATCGGATCGACGACGATCACCTGCCGGCTCGCCATGTCCTCCGGCGCCTTGAAGAAATACTGCACCGCCCGGAGCGTGTCGTGGTCGCGGTAGATTCCGATATGCGAGACCCGCGCGGACGGAACGAGCTCGAGAAGCCCGGCGAGGAGCCCTTCGCCGGCGCGGAGAATCGAGGCGAAGACGAGCTTCTTGCCGTCGAGCTTTGGCGACTCCATCGGCCGCAGCGGCGTTTCGATCTGCACCGTCGTCAGCGGCAGGTCGCGCGTGACCTCGTAGCCAAGGAGGAGCGCGAGCTCCTTCACGAGCTGCCGGAAATTCGCCGTCGGGCAGGTCTTGTCGCGAAGGAGCGTCAGCTTGTGCTGGACAAGGGCGTGGTCGACGACCGTGACGGACGCCATGCCTAGCCCGCCCGCGCGTCGGCGACGGACCGCAGGATGGCGGTGAGGTCCACTGCTTCCTCGACAGCGTCGCCAAGGTCGAGGTCGGCTTCGATGTGCTCGAGATGGTGGAGCATCGCGGCGGGCGCTCCCTTCTCGTCATGGCGTGACAGCAAGTCGTAGAGCTCCCGGTGTTCGTCGACGCCGCACGCCGAGACCCGCGAACGGCCGTAGAGGGCCACGATCAACGACGTGCGCGCCGTGAGGTCACGCAGGAAGCGGGCCAACACCTCGTTCCGTGCCGCCTCCGCGATCCGGACGTGGAAATCGCCGGAGAGCCGGATCGCGGCCCGGCGATCGCCACGCTTGAGCGCCGCGGCCTCCGCCTCGATATGCTTCCGCAGCCGAGCGAGGTCGGCCTTGGTGCAATTGCGGGCCGCGCGGCGCGCGAGTTCGGGCTCCACGGTTCTCCGGGCTGCGAAGACCTGGCGCGCTTCCTCCGGGTCGGGGCGGGCGACGAAGGCGCCGCGGTTGCGCTCGATGGTGACGATCCCGGCATGGGCCAGCGAGTGGAGCGCCCGGCGCGTGATCGTCCGGCTGACCTGGAACGCGGCCCCGACATCGGCTTCGGACAGCTTCGTGCCGGGCGGCAGCCGCTGCTCCACGATCGCGTCGTAGAGCGTCTCCTGGAGCCGGTGGGTCTGGTCGGCTGCCGACCGCGGGCGGTCCGCGGCGCCGAGTGCCTCGTTGAGCATGGGGAATCCGGTGGCGTTCGCAGCGAAGTCTAGCCGCCGGAATCGACGCGTGCCAGCCGGCAACCGTACGCAGTGCGCGGCACAGATTGTATACGATCTTTGCTGTCATCGGATGCAGTGATGCACCCGCTGCCTGTGAATCAGGCGATACGGCCGGCCCGAGCACGACGTCCCCGGACGCCAATGCGACGCCCGGCGCGGTCCATCAAACCCTTGGTTTCGCTGGCTCCCGTATCGATCGTGTTCCGCTGAGCGCGTTTGGCACACCCCTTGCTCCACTCCTCCATCAGACGATGGAGGCCGCGTGTCCAAGCCAGCCGACGTTGAGCTGATCGGAGTGACCAAGCGCTACGGCGCGACCGTCGCCGTCGACAATGTCACGCTCAAGGTCAAGGCCGGCACCTATTGCTGCCTTCTCGGCCCGTCGGGCTGCGGCAAGACCTCGACGCTGCGGATGATCGCCGGCCACGAGGACATCAGCGCGGGCGACGTCCGGCTCGACCATGTGGTGGTGACGGACCTGCCGCCGGCGAAGCGCGGAACGTCGATGATGTTCCAGAGCTACGCGCTCTTCCCTCATCTCAACCTGGTCGACAACGTCGCCTTCAGCCTCAAGATGCGGGGCGTGGCGAAGGCCGAGCGGCGCGCCAAGGCGCTCGACATGCTCAGCCTGATGCAGATGGCGCCCTATGCCGACCGCCGTCCGGCGCAGCTGTCGGGCGGTCAGCAGCAGCGCGTGGCGCTCGCCCGGGCACTGATCACCGACCCGCAGGCGCTCCTCCTCGACGAGCCGCTGTCCGCACTCGACCCGTTCCTGAAGATCCGCATGCGGCAGGAGCTGAAGCGGCTCCAGCTCGACCTCGGCATCTCCTTCATCCACGTCACGCACAGCCAGGAGGAGGCGATGGCGCTCGCCGACCTCATCGTGGTGATGAACAACGGCCGGATCGAGCAGGCCGCGCCGCCGCGCGAGGTATTCGACCGGCCCGCGACCCCTTTCGTCGCCCGGTTCATGGGCGATCACAACGTTATTGCCGGGAAGGTCGGCGCCGACGGCCGCAGCGTCGAGGTCGCGGAGAGCGCGTCCTTCGCGATTCCGGAGGCCGAGGCCGGCGCCATCGGCGGTCCGGCGGCGATCGCCGTTCGCGCCGACCGCGTCCAGATCGGCGGCACGCCGGCGCCGGGCTTCGGCTTCACCGGCCTGGTCGCCAACGTCGAGTACCGGGGCCAGCGCGTCCAGGTCGGCATCGCTGCGCCCGGCATCGACGAGTTCTCGGTGCTCCTTCCCGAATCGACCTTCTTCGGCGCGCCGCTCAAGCGTGGCGATGCCGTCCCCGTCCACTGGTCGCCGCCGGACGTCCACGTCCTCGGCGCTTCTCCCGCATAGGGGCCTTCAGACAGGAGAGAATGGCCATGACAGACGACATCACGACAAGCACGAAGCCGGCCAGGCCCAAGGAGACGGGCCTCTCCCGCCGCTCGATGCTCAAGGGCGCCGCCGCCGTCGGCGGCGCGGCGCTCGGCTCGGGGGCCATCACCGGCTTCCCCACGATCTGGGCGCAGAACATCCAGAACGTCGTGCTCCGCCAGTTCGGCACCGGCGTGTCGAACCAGAACGCGATCGCCGACAAGGTCCGCGAGGATCTCGGCTTCACGCTGCAGATGACCGCGCTCGATTCCGACGCCGTTTCGCAGCGTGCGGTGACGCAGCCCGACAGCTACGATATCGCCGACATCGAATACTGGATCTGCAAGAAGGTGTTCCCGGCCGGCGTCATGCAGCCGATGGATGTGAGCCGGCTCACCTATTACGACCAGCTCGTGCCGCTCTTCATCGACGGCAAGCTGACGCCGGACTCGGTGATCGCGCAAGGCACGGCGCCGCACACGGTCGGCTTCGTCGACGGGCCGGATTCGGTGGCGTTCTCGCCGACGCCGACGGGCTGGATGACGATGATCCCGACGATCTACAACGCCGATACGCTCGGCATCCGTCCCGACCTCGTCGGCCGAGAGATCACGACCTGGGCCGACATCATGGATCCGGCCTTCGCCGGCAAGACGGCGATCATCAACGTGCCGTCGATCGGCATCATGGACGCGGCGATGATCGCCGAGGCGATGGGCCTCGTGACCTATGTCGACAAGGGCAACATGACCCAGGCCGAGATCGACGCCACCATCGCCATGCTGATGGACGCCAAGGCCGCCGGCCAGTTCCGTGCCTTCTGGGTCAGCTTCGACGAGTCGGTGAACCTCATGGCCTCCGGCGAGGTCGTCATCCAGTCGATGTGGTCGCCGGCGGTCGCCGCGGTCCGCTCGCGCGGCATCCCGTGCACCTACCAGCCGCTGCAGGAAGGCTATCGGGCGTGGGGCGGCGGCCTGGGGCTCGCGCGCCATCTCACCGGCCTCGAACTCGACGCGGCGTACGAATACATCAACTGGTACATGTCGGGCTGGGCCGGCGCCTACCTCAACCGGCAGGGCTACTACTCGGCGTGTCTCGAGACGGCGCGCGAGTTCATGTCGCCCGACGAGTGGGGCTTCTGGATGGAGGGCCTGCCGGCCCAGGGCGACATCCTCGCGCCGGACGGCACGGTCATGGAGCGCGCCGGCGCGGTCCGCGACGGCGGTTCGTTCGAGCAGCGCATGGGCAGCGTCGCCTGCTGGAACTCGGTCATGGACGAGGACCGCTACATGGTCCGCCGCTGGAACGAGTTCATCGCAGCATAGGCGCCATCCGGTGTCGTCCATGGGTGCCGAGACCCTCCTTCACCTCTCCCCAGTTGGGAGAGGTCGCCCCGTTGCGCCAGCATCGGGGCGGGTGAGGGCGCCTAGAGCGCGCGGCAGTACCCCCTCACCCTTCTCGCCTAGGCTCGCCTGCGGCTCGCCAAGTCTCGAAGCCCTCTCTCCAGCGGGGAGAGGGGGAGCCCCGTCTCCGTGCTACAGCCCGCCGCAGATTGCGGCGCCTGGCACGGCACTTCACCTCTCCCCGGTGGGGAGAGGTCGCTTCATTGCGCCAGCAATGGAGCGGGTGAGGGGGCTCCGGCCACGCGGCCTTGCCCCAGAATCCCAGGAGCCGCTGGCGTGAGACGAATTCTTTCCGGCTCCGTCGCCTATCTCCAGGCGGCGCCGCTCACCATCATCCTTCTCGTCTTCCTGGTCATCCCGATCGGGATGATCGTGGTGGTGTCGTTCTGGGACTACGACTTCATCCGGATGTATCCGGACTTCATCTGGCTGAACTACGAAGAGGTGGTCGGCTCGCAAGTTACCTGGCGGGTCTATCTCAACACGCTGAAATACGCGGCCATCGTCTGGGCGCTCACGCTCTTCATTGGCTTCTGGGTGGCGTATTTCCTCGCCTTCCATGTCCGGACGCTGACGATGCAGATGACGCTGTTCCTCGTCTGCACGGTGCCGTTCCTGACGTCGAACGTCATCCGCATGATCTCGTGGGTTCCGCTCCTCGGCCGGAACGGGCTCCTCAACCAGACCCTCATCAATATGGGGCTGATCGACGAGCCGCTGGAGTTCCTGCTGTTCTCGGACTTCGCGGTGATCCTCGCGATGGTCCACCTTTACACGCTGTTCATGGTGGTCCCGATCTTCAACACGCTGATGCGGATCGACCGCTCGCTGATCGAGGCCGCGCGCGATGCCGGCGCGAACGGCTTCCAGATCCTGTGGAACGTCATCATCCCGCTGGCGAAGCCGGGGATCGCCATCGGCACCATCTTCATCGTGACCCTCACGATGGGCGACTTCCTGACGGTGCGCTTCATGTCCGGCGGGCAGACCGCCTCGGTCGGCACGGTCATCTCGAACCAGATGGGCTTGCTGCAATATCCGGGGGCCGCGGCGAACGCCGTCATCCTCCTGATCCTCGTCCTCGTCCTGATCGGGGTGATCCTCCGTTTCGTGAACATCCGGAAGGAGCTCTGAGATGTTGCGCGAGCGGCGCGGCCCGGGGTTCTTCGTTCTCGCGGCATTCTTCGTCCTCTTCGTGATCTTCCTCTACGGCCCGATCCTGACGGTCGTGATCCTGTCGTTCCAGGGTCCCGAAGGCGGCCTCACCTTCCCGATGCGCGGCTTCTCGTTCGTCTGGTTCGAGCGGCTGTTCGAGCAGCAGGCGGTGGGCGATTTCGGCGGCTCGCTGTCGCGCTCGCTGCTGCTCGGTCTCATGGTGATGATCACCACGGTCGTCGTCTCGCTGCTCGCCGGGCTTGCCTTCCGCCGGAAATTCCACGGCTCGGCGGCGCTGTTCTACCTCGCGGTCGCGAGCCTCATCGTGCCGTCGATCCTGGTCGGCCTCGGCATCGGCATCACGTTCCAGGTGGCCGGCATCCGGCCGGAATGGTTCACCTCCGGCTTCGGCGCGCATCTCACCTGGACGCTGCCCTTCGGCCTTCTGATCATGTTCGCGGTGTTCAACCGCTTCAACCCGTCCTACGAGGAGGCGGCGCGTGACCTTGGCGCGTCGTCGTGGCAGACCTTCCGCCACGTCGTGCTGCCGCTGATCCTGCCGAGCCTCATTGGCGTCGGGCTCTTCGGCTTCACGCTGTCCTATGACGAGTTCGCCCGCTCGCGCATGACCACCGGATCGTTCAACACGCTGCCGCTCGAGATCACGGGCATGACCACCAACGTGACGACGCCCGTGCTCTACGCGCTCGGCACGGTCACGACCGCCCTCTCGCTCGGCATCATCGGCATTGCGCTCGCGGCGATCCTGATCCTCCGCCGCCGCACCACGCGGCGCGCGTGACGATGCGGCTCCTCGTCGTCAATCCCAACACCAGCGCCGCGATGACCGCCTCGATCGGATCCGCGGCGCGCGCGGTCGCGGGCGCCGGCACCGACATCGAAGCGGTGAACCCGGCGATGGGGCCGGTCAGCATCGAGGGCTACTATGACGAGGCGTTCGCGGTTCCCGGGCTGCTGGCCGAGATTGCGGCGGGGGAGGCTCGCGGCGCGGACGCAGCGGTCATCGCCTGTTTCGACGACACCGGGCTCGACGCGGCGCGGGCGATGGCGCGGATTCCGGTCGTCGGGATCTGCGAGGCGGGCCTTGCAGCGGCGGGAATGATCGCGGCGCGCATCTCCGTGGTGACGACCCTGCCGCGCTCCGTCGTGCCGATCGACTGGCTCGTCCGCCGCTACGGCATGGCCGGCCGCGCCTTCGTCCATGCCGCCGACATTCCGGTCCTTGCGCTCGAGGCACGCGATGCTGACGTCGTCGCGAAGCTGCGGGATGCGGTCGCGGCCGCGATCGCAGCGGACTCGGCCGACGCCGTCGTCCTTGGCTGCGCCGGCATGGCGTCGCTGGCCGCCGAGCTGTCGGCCGATCTCGGGGTGCCCGTCGTGGAGGGTGTGTCCGCGGCGGTCCGGTTCGCCGAGAGTCTCGTCGCGCTCGGCCTCAGGACCGGCAAGACCGGTCCGTATGCCAGGCCGCTTCAAAAGGCCTATTCCGGTGCGATGGCGCCCTTCGCGCCGAAATAGAACGTCGGCTAAGCGCGTTCGAAGAGGCAGCCGGCGCGCCCTGTCATGGATCGGCGCGGCGCGCTGGTTGGCATACGGCTTGCGACGCCGTGGATCGCTGTCCCCGCCGGTGCTCGGGACGGCGGCGGGCGCCGTCGGATCGTGACATCGACCCGGCGGGGCCGGAAGGTACGGCAAGTCCGATTTGTCGGGCGGCGCGGGGAGGGGGATTTGGGGCGGCTGACCACGCATGTGCTCGACCTGACGCGCGGCGCGCCGGCGGCCGGCCTTGCCGTCGAGCTCTGGCGTCTTGACGAACCACCGGTGCGGCTCGGTGCGGCGATCACCAACGCCGACGGACGGCTCGACGCCCCGCTCCTCGACGGACCGGCGGTCGCGCCGGGGACGTACGAGCTCCGCTTCCACGCCGGCACCTACCTCCGCCGGACCGGCACCCCGGACGCGGGGACAGCCTTCCTCGACATCATCCCGATCCGCTTCGTCATCGCCGACGAAGCGGTCCATCTCCATGTCCCGCTGCTGCTGTCGCCATATGGCTACTCGACCTATCGCGGCAGCTGAGGTGAGCCCACGCCCTTGAGCGCCTTCGCTGCGGACTGGCTGAATCTCCTCTTCCGCTGGGGCCACGTCATTGTCGGCGTGAGCTGGATCGGGACGTCGTTCTACTTCATCGCGCTCGACCTCGGCCTTCGGAAGCGCGAGCGGATGGGCGCCGGGGTGTCCGGCACCGCGTGGCAGGTCCATGGCGGCGGCTTCTATCACGTCGAGAAATACCTGGTGGCACCGGCCGGTCTGCCATCGGAGCTGATCTGGTTCCGGTGGGAAGCGTATCTGACCTGGACCAGCGGCTTCGCCCTCCTGGTGATCCAATACTACCTCCAGCCCCACGCCTATCTGATCGACCCGGCAGTGGCGGACATCGCGCCGTGGACGGCGATCGCCATCTCGGTCGCGAGTCTTGCCGCCGGCTGGCTCGGCTACGACCGCCTCCTGTGCCGGACCGCGGTCGGAGCGAACCCGTTGGCGCTCGCGGCGGCGGTCTTCGTCCTCGTGATCGCGGCGACGCTCCTGTTCCAGAACGTCTTCTCGGGCCGCGGCGCGCTGATCCATGTCGGCGCCCTGATCGGCACGATAATGGCCGCCAACGTCTTCCTCGTGATCATCCCCAACCAGCGAACGATCACCGCTGCGCTCCTTGTCGGTACCCCGCCCGATCCGGCGCTCGGCGCCATGTCCAAGCAGCGCTCGGTCCACAACAACTACCTGACGCTCCCGGTCCTCCTCCTGATGGTGAGCAACCACTACCCGATGCTCGCCGCCCATGGGCAGACCTGGCTCGTCGTGGCGCTGATCCTGGCGATGGGCGCGAGCGTCCGGCACCTCATCAATCGCCACGACGCCCACGACCCCGTGCGCCGTTTCATCTGGGCGTTGCCGGTCGCGATCGCGGCGCTGGCGGCGGCGGTCGTCTTGACGGCGCCGCGGTCGGCCCCGGCCGCAGATTCGGCGCTGGTGTCGGATGCAACCGCACTCGCCATCGTGACCGAGCGCTGCGCCGGCTGCCATAGCACCACGCCGAGCGTTGCCGGCTACGCTTCGCCGCCGCGCGGTGTCGTTCTGACAAGCATCGAGGATCTCCGTCGGCAGGCGGATCCGGTGCGCCGCCAGGCGGTCGATTCGTCAGCCATGCCGCCCGGCAATTTGACCGCGATGACCGCTGGCGAACGGGCACAGCTCGGCGCCTGGATCGCCGCCGCACAGTGAGCATCGCCATCGCCCCGATCGGCGTGGAGGACGTCAATCGCCTCGCCGCGGACGCGTTCATCGCCCGGTTCGGCGACGTCGCAGAGGCCTCGCCCTGGGTAGCCGCCGCCGCCGCGCGGTCACGCCCCTACGCCGACAGGGAAGCGATGATCCGCGCGTTCCAATCCGCCATCGCGACCGCGAGCGCCGAGCGACAGCTCGGAGTCCTTCGCGCGCATCCGGACCTTGCCGGCCGCGCCACGCTCGCGGGAGAGATCCTGCCCGACTCGCGGACCGAGCAGGCTTCTGCCGGACTGGATCGGTTGACCGCCGAGGAATTCGCGCGCTTCACCACGCTCAACGCCCGCTATCGCGAACGCTTCGGCTTTCCTTTCATCCTCGCCGTCCGCGGAGCGACCAAGACGTTGATCCTTGCGGCATTCGAACGCCGGCTCGAGAATGCACCTGCGGATGAATTGGCAGCGGCCGTGGGCGAGGTCCAGCGTATCGTTCGGTTCCGTCTCGAGGGCCGCATTGCCGGATAGAAGCGAGCCGGGCGACGGCGGTGGGACCGCGACTGGCCCGGCTGCGGAAGCCGTGTTGCGCAGGCGGAACTCGCCGTGCGAAGCGTCGCGAAGAACGAACCGGCACGACGATCGATTGGCCCTGCGGCCTCGCGGCGGCGCTGGCGGTGAGCGATGCTCTACGGCGCCACCTCGACCCGCCAATTGTCGAAGATCGACCCGGCCGGCTGGATGTACGTATTCACGAACAGGAATCCCGTGACGCCTTCGGGCCACGTCACCCCCGTTGTGGTGAACACGGACGTTCCGTTCACCCGGAACTCGATCTCCGCCCCGTTGGCGACCGCCTCGATCACGTTCGGCGCGTCGGTCCGGTAGAGACCCGCCGGCAGCACCGATACCGGCGGGCTGTCGGGGACGATCTCCCCCGCAACGACATGGAATGCCTCGAAGGTGCTGTCCGACGTGATGTAGAACGCGTAGTAATTGTCCGGATCCTGCGCCCGCAGGAACACGCCCTGCCCGTGGGCAAGCGACTCGCCCGCGTTGCGGACCTCGAACGAAACCGTGCCGTTCGCGAACGCAAAGCCGTTGGAGCCGAGGACGATCGGGCTCACGCTCCGCGCCGTCATCCAGTACTCGCCGGCTTCGTAGCCGACGCGGACGTCTCCCTGGAAGCCGTTGGTCCAGGCGGTGTTGGGATCGTCGAAGGTGTCGGTGACGACGGTTTGGGCAAGGGCCGGCAGCGCCACGAGCATCCCCGCTGCTACGGCCACGCCGCGCCACCATGTTCCGGACCGGGTCATTCACTGTCTCCGCTTTGCTCGTCGCCCCCGACGCGCCGGAATGAACCTGCGGGATCGTCGTCCGTCAATCGCCGAAGCTCGGATTGGCGGAGCCACGGGGCGCATGGAAGTTGCCCCCGCCGACATGGGGGGAACGCGCCTATTCCTCGGAGGGCGCCAGCAGATCGAGCTGCTTCGCTTCTGCCTTCTTCTTTCCGGCTCGACGCGGCTTCGGCTCCTGCGAACCGTCACCGGGATTCTCCCCGAGGGTGATCGGCTGGATCACCTCCTCCGTGTCGTTCTCGTACTTGTTGACGAGCTTCGACACCGGATACGCCTCCATGGCCGCTGGCGGATAAGGCCGCAGCAAGGCCTTCGCCTCGTCGGCCGCGGTCTCCGGATCGAGCCAAGCCGCATAGTCCTCCGGCGCGAGGATCACGGGCATCCGGTCGTGCAGGGGCGCGACGACGTCGTTGGCGGCCGTGACGATGATCGTCGCCGAATGGACGCGCTCGCCGTCAGGCCTCGCCGCTTCCCACAGCCCGGCGAAGGCGAAGGGCTCGCGGTCCTTCATCAGGATGCGGAAGGGCTGCTTGCGGTCGCCGCTATGGTGCCACTCGAAGAAGCCGGTCGCCGGCACGAGGCAGCGGCGGCGGGCGAACGCCTCGCGGAACAGCGGCGTCCTGTCGATCGTCTCGGCGCGGGCGTTGATGTGCGGGACCTTCGGCTTCTCCTTCATGAAGAAGGGGATCAGCCCCCAGCGGACCATCGCGAGCTCGCGGGCATCGCGCTCCCTGGTCAGCCGGACGATCGGGATGTCCTGCGTCGGGGCGATGTTGTAGCGGGGCGGGAAGTTCGTGTCGGGGAAGAGCGCGACGTCGAACAGGTTGGTGAAAGCGTCCCGCGGAATCAGGCTATCATATCGGCCGCACATCCCTCCTAGATGGACCGCCCGGCGCGCCGCGTCACCCCCGACCGAGAGAGGAACCACTTGGCCGACACCGCCACCTTCGTCCGCACCTACCTCGCCGCGATCAGCAATGGCGCCACCGGACCGCGGCTCGCGGCCTTTTTCGACCCCGAGATCGTGCAGGAGGAATTTCCGAACCGGCTCGCCCCGGCGGGAGCCACGCGGAACCTTGCGGACATCCTCGAGGCGGCCGAGCGCGGCAAGAAGGTGATGAAGAGCCAAGTCTATGACGTGAAGACCTTCATGGCCGGCGGGGACCGGGTGGCGCTCGAGGTGGTCTGGACCGGGACGCTCGCGGCGGCGGTCGGCACGCTGCAGGCCGGGGACGAGATGAAGGCCCGCCTCGCCATGTTCCTCGAGCTGCGCAACGGCAAGATCTTCCGCCAGCGGAATTATGACTGCTTCGACGCCTTCTGACCGACCGGCGCCGGCGGAGCGGCCGGAAGACACGGTCGCCCGAATCTTCCACGTCACGCTCGTCCTGAAACTCCTCGGCAGCGCCGTCGAAATCGGCGGCGGCCTCCTCCTTCTTTTCGTGCCGACGTCCGCCATGCTTGCGGCCGTGAAGGCGGTCACCGGGCACGATCTCCTCGACGACCCCGACAACGTGGTCGGCGCCTTCATCCTCAGGAGCATCGAGGCGCTCGGCGCCGGCCATCACACCGGCGCCGCGCTCTATCTGCTCAGCCACGGCGCGATAAAGCTCTTCCTCGTCGTCATGGTGCTGCGCGACCGGATGTGGGCCTATCCCGTCTTCCTCGCGGTGCTGGCGATCTTCATCGTCTACCAGGGCTACCAAATCGCGCTCGGCGGCTCGGTCTGGCTCATCGCGCTGACGGCGCTCGACATCGTCGTGTTCATCCTGACTTTCATCGAATGGCGGCGGCGCTCGTTGAGGTTGGCGCGGCGCCTTCCCACATGAACCCCGCGTTGACTTGCCGCGAAAGTCCGGGCACGGCTCGGAAACCTGAGCCGTAGGAGACCGGATGATCGAGGCCCGCCAGCTCACCAAGCGCTATGGCGCGAAGACCGCCGTGGATGACGTCAGCTTCACCGTCCAGCCCGGGCGGGTCACCGGCTTCCTGGGGCCGAACGGCGCCGGCAAATCGACCACCATGCGGATGATCGTCGGCCTCGACCGCCCGAGCGGCGGCGAGGTGACGGTGAACGGCAAGCGCTACGAGGCCCACGCGGCCCCCCTCCGCGAAGTCGGCGCGCTGCTCGAGGCCAAGGCGGCCCATCCCGGCCGCTCCGCCTACAACCACCTCCTCGCCCTCGCCCGGACCCACGGCATCCCGAAGCGCCGCGTCGAGGAGGTGATCGAGATCGTAGGCCTGACTGGCGTGGCCCGTAAGCGCGCCGGCGCGTTCTCGCTCGGCATGGGCCAACGCCTCGGCATCGCCGTCGCGCTCCTCGGCGACCCCGCGACGCTCATTCTCGACGAGCCGGTCAACGGCCTCGACCCCGACGGCGTCCTCTGGGTCCGCCGCCTCCTTCAGCGTCTTGCCTCGGAGGGACGGACGGTTTTCGTGTCGAGCCATCTGATGAGCGAGATGGCGCTCGTCGCGACCCATCTCATCGTCATCGGCCGCGGCAAGATCCTCGCCGATTCCGGCATCGGGGCCTTTCTCGACACCGCCCGCGAAAACCATGTCCGCGTGCGGTCGCCCGAGGCGCCTCGTCTCGCCGAGGTGCTCACCGGGCTCTCGGGCATCGTGGTCGCCGAAACCGACGGCGCCCTCCGGGTCTCCAATCTCGCGATCGAGGCAATCGGAGACGCCGCGGCGCGGAACGGCATCGCCCTCCACGAGCTGACCGAGCGGCGCGCCTCGCTCGAGGACGCCTTCATGAAGCTGACCGGCGACGTGATCGACTATCACGGCACCGACCAACCCACCGCCGCGGGAGCCCTCTGAGATGGCAACGCTCGAAACCGCCGCCCCGCCGCGGATGATGGACGGTGCCCGTGTGAGCTGGCTCCGTGTCCTCCGTTCCGAATGGACGAAGTTCCGGACGATCCGGTCGAGCTATGTGATCCTCGCAATCGCCGTGATCATGTTCGTCGGCCTCGCGGTGATCATCGCCTACAGCGTCGGGTCGCTCTTCGCCGAGGGCCAGGGGCCTGAGATGGAGATCACCGTTCCGGTCGAGGCCCTCGACGCCGTTCTCGGCGGGCTCCTCCTCGCGCAGCTCGCGATCGGCGTCTTCGGCGTCACCGTCGGCACCAACGAATATTCGACCGGCATGATCCGGGCGACGCTGGCGGCCGTGCCGCGGCGCTGGCCGGTGATCACTGCCAAGGCCGTGCTGGTGTTCCTCATCACGATGGCGGTGATGATCCCCGCCGGCTTCGCCGCGTTCCTCCTCGGCCAGACGATCGTGGCCCAATACGGGCTGAGCGTGTCGCTGTCCCAGGACGGCGTCGTCCGCGCCCTCTTCGGGACCGGCCTCTATCTCGGCGCGGTGGCCGTGCTCGGGCTCGCGATCGGCATGATCATCCGTTCCGCCGCCGGCGGCATCGCGATCCTGATCGGGGTCCTCATCCTCCTGCCGGTCGTCCTGCCGCTGATCCAGTTCGACTGGATCGACGACATCCACCCCTACCTGCCCAGCGAGGCCGGGCAGCTCGTCTACCAGATCGTCCCCCGCTCCGAGGTTCTTGGCCCGTGGTCCGGCTACGCGGTGATGATCGGCTATTGCGTCGTGCTGATCGGCATCGCCGCGTACCTGCTGAAGAGACGTGACGCGTAGCTCAGAGCCGACCGGCGGGAGGGTCTCCTCGCGAGGTGTGGAATATGGCAGCCACCTGCACTTCCCGCGCGGCCTGGTCGATCAGATACACCACGACATAGGGAAGGCCGGAGACGACGCGTTCACGAGTGCCGGAAATACGTCCGGGCCGGCCGATACGGGGGAAGGCGCCCAGCAGCTCGATCGCCGCGAGAATCCTCTCTACGACTTTTTCGGCTGCGAACGTGCTGTCCGAGGCGATGTTTTCGAAGATCGCATCTAGGTCGCCATAGGCTGGCGCCCTGATGATGACGTTCATGCCCCGCGGCGGGCAAACCGAGCGCGGACCTCGGCCAATGACAGGAACTGGGGATCCGGATCCCTGAGGCGCCTCTCGACCTCAGCAGCTTGGTCGTCCGAGATTTGAGGAGACCGGTCGTCCTGCTCTTCGACCTCTGAAAGAATGCGCGCCGCGTCTTCCTGGCGCTCCTGCGGCCAGGTCTTGACGCGCTCGAGCATCTCCTGGAGCTTTGTGTTCATCCGCGCCATGGGTCTAGCCGGTTTCCGAGTTCTCTAGATCATTAGTTCGGGCTCCGGCCTAGTCAATGCTAGGGGCTGATGATGTCGGCCCGGAGGAGAAAGCCCAGATCGTCCGGGTTGGGCGCGTCGGCCGAGCGCCGCGACGGCTTTACCTGAAGCAGGCTGAAGACCACCCCGCGAACGGTCGCGGTCTGGTCCAGCGTATCGACCGTTACCTCCTCCGTCTGCGCGCCTCCGGGCGGGTTCGCCGACGTGACCTCGAGCGCCACGACGACCCGCCCGGCCCAGACGCACATCACGTCGATCGGGCAGCGGCTGTCCTCGACGATGTCCGTCAGGCGGACCACCATGCCCTGCCCTTCGATCTCCACCTCGCCGCCAAGCCGCATCCCGAACGGGACGCCAAGCTGGACGTAGGTCTGCGCCATGGCGGGAAGCGCCACGACTAGACTCATCGCCAATGCCGCGGCCAGCGCCGCCAATGTGTTCCGCATCAAACCCTCTCGGCTCGCCCCCCTTCGGGAGATCACGCCACAGGACTGCGCCAACACGACGGCAACGCCTTGTTCACGCTTTGCGAACAAAGCCGAAACATGATTGCTCTGGGCTGAACGAAAGGGAAGGCGATTCGTGGCGACTGAACCGGGCTGGCTCGACGGCCTCAACCCCGAACAGCGGCGGGCAGCGACGTTCGCCGCTCCGGATGGCGGACTGCCCAGGCCCCTGTTGATCATCGCCGGTGCCGGCTCGGGCAAGACCAACACGCTCGCGCACCGCGTTGCGCATCTGATCGCGAGCGGCGCCGATCCCTCCCGGATCCTCCTCCTCACCTTCTCGCGCCGAGCCGCCGCCGAGATGACGAACCGCGTCGAGCGGATCGCGCAGCGCGCCTTCGGCGGCCGAATGCCGGGGGGCGCCCTGAGCCTTTCCTGGTCCGGGACCTTCCATGCGATCGGTGCCCGGCTCTTGCGCGAATATGCCGAGCAGATCGCGCTCGCCCCGGCCTTCACGATCCTCGATCGCGAGGACGCGGCCGACCTCATGAACCTCGTCCGCCACGAGCTCGGCCTCTCCGAGACCTCCGGCAAGCGCTTCCCCGGCAAGAGCACGTGCCTTGCGATCTATTCGCGCGCCGTCAACGCCCAGGAGCAGCTCGACGCCGTGCTGCGGCGTGCGTTTCCGTGGTGCGCCGATGCGGAGGAGAGGCTGCGCGAGCTGTTCGCGGCCTATGTCGAGACCAAGCAGGCGCAGGCCGTCCTCGACTATGACGACCTACTCCTCTACTGGGCGCAGATGATGGCGGAGCCGGTCCTCGCGTCGGATGTCGGCGGCCGCTTCGACCACGTCCTGGTGGACGAGTACCAGGACACGAACGCATTGCAGTCGTCGGTGCTGCTCGCGCTCAAGCCGGACGGACGCGGCGTCACCGTGGTCGGCGACGACGCGCAGTCGATCTACTCCTTCCGCGCCGCGACCGTCCGCAACATCCTCGACTTCCCGAGTGCTTTCGCGCCCCCGGCGGAAATCGTGACGCTCGACCGCAACTACCGCTCGACCGAGCCGATCCTCGCTGCAGCCAACGCCGTAATCGGGCTCGCCTCCGAGCGCTTCACCAAGAACCTCTGGTCCGAGCGCCGTTCCTCGGAGCGGCCGCGCCTCGTTACGGTCCGCGACGAAGCCGAGCAGGCGCGCTTCGTTGCCGACACGCTCCTCGAGAACCGCGAGGCCGGCATGGCGCTGAAATCGCAAGCCGTCCTGTTCCGCGCGTCGCATCACAGCGCGCCGCTCGAGCTCGAACTGACGCGACGGAGCATCCCGTTCGTGAAATTCGGCGGCCTGAAGTTCCTCGAGGCCGCGCATGTGAAGGACGTGCTCGCGGCCCTCCGCTGGGCCGAGAACCCGCGCGACCGCGTGGCCGGCTTCCGGCTCCTGCAGCTTCTGCCCGGGCTCGGGCCGAAAAGCGCCGGCCGTATCCTCGACGATCTTGCGGCAGCGCCCGATGCCGCGGCCGCGCTGTCCGCGCTCCCGCCGCCCGCACGCACTGCGGAGGACTGGCGGCCTTTCGTGGCCCTGTTCGGCATGCTGGCCGGCGCCGGCACCGGCTGGCCGTCCGACCTCAATGCCGCGCGCGCGTGGTACCAGCCGCATCTCGAGCGCATCCATGACGACGCCCCCATCCGGCTGAACGACCTCCTCCAGCTCGAGCAGATCGCCGAAGGCTATCCGTCGCGCGAGCGCTTCCTGACCGACCTCACGCTCGATCCGCCTGAGGCGACCAGCGACGAATCCGGCCCGCCGTATCTCGACGAGGATTTCGTCATCCTCTCCACCATCCATTCGGCGAAGGGCCAGGAATGGAAGGCCGTGTTCGTCCTCAACGGCGTCGACGGCTGCATCCCGTCGGACCTCGGGACCGGCACCACCGAGGACATCGAGGAGGAGCGCCGGCTTCTCTACGTCGCCATGACGCGGGCGCGGGACCAGCTGTCGATCGTCCTCCCGCAGCGATTTTACGTGATCCAGCAGCGCGAGCGCGGCGACAAGCATCTCTACGCCTCGCGCACCCGCTTCATCCCGCCCGACCTCCTGCCGCTGTTCGAGACCTTCTTCTGGCCCCGCCTGACGGCACCAGCCATCGCCACGCGGCCGCCCGGCATCCGCGTCGACATCGGCGCCCGCATGCGCGGCATGTGGCGATAGGCGCCGACGAATGTCCGGTTGTCCGCATCGCGCTCAGGGATGGTTTCGCCCGTGGGGGCGAATCTCGGCGTCGGGCCGGCCGCGTCGGGCCGCCGAAGTCCGATCGCAAGGCGGCCCGGGTTGGCCCGGCCCGCGGCCCCCTATATGATCGGGACGACCGCACCTATGCCGGTCGTGACCCCGTAGCTCAGCAGGATAGAGCATCAGATTCCTAATCTGAGGGCCGCGCGTTCGAATCGCGCCGGGGTCACCAATCTTTCCAACGGCTTACTGCATGGCCAGCACCGCGGTTGCACCGCTGGACGAGGTGCGATCCGAGGTCTTACGTCGTAGGGCGTAGCGCAGGCATCAGGGCCACTTGGCCTTCTCGAGGTTATCGGTCCCGGAATCGGGCGCTCGGGTCATCTGCGCTTTCGAAGATGACCATATGCCGACGAGTGAAGCGACCGTCCTCGTAACTCAGCTTAGATTCCTCAGAGATAACCGGGCCGGCTGAACCTTCGCCGCGTATGCCGCTCGCGACCCCACAGCGTTCGGAGGGGTCGATAGGTCGTGGAAGCGGTGCCGACCGTAATTGACGCCGCAATTAAAGCAGCGATCAACACGGCATCGTTCTGTGCCTGCAGGCCGGGCGTTGCGCGGCGTCTCGCCTCGAGCTTCCACAGGACGTCGCCCAGGAGGCCAAGCCGATCGGGCTCCAAAGGGATGAGCCCGATGCATGGTGCGCTGTTAGCCGAAGATCGGACCGATCGTGACCGTTTCGCCCGAGAAGAGAAAAGCCGCCGCGTCATAAGCCAGCAGGAAACCAACGATTCCGACGATCCAGCTAACAGTCTCCGCGGTATTCCGTTCGATCCACTCGCGCAGCCGAGCAAGCCGTGGCCGGATTCGGGCACCGAGTAGCGCGTCGAGCGCCACCATGCCAAGAGCGGGAGCGATCATGATCGTCACATAGACGGCCAGCGTCGGCAACCACACCGCCACCGGCAACTCGGCCGTGGTCATGAGGCCGATTGCAGCGAAGTAGGGAACCGCGAGGCCGGCTTCGAGCAGCGTGGTGGCGATGCCCAGGCCGATCATCGACCTTATTCCGGTTGGGACGTGTCGCGTATGGCCCGGGGGCCGTCTGCGTTTCTTGCCGCCGATACGGAACGATAGAATGAAGAGTCCGACGCCGAGGACGAGTTGGACCCATTTGAGTGAACGGCTGGTGGCGACGTCGCTCAGCGCTGCAAGGAGGGGACCGACGCCAGCCATAAGCGCCACCCCGAGGAGAAAATAGAGGCCTGCGACGGTCGCCAGATACACCGCAACGCGCGATCCGACTGGCCGGGGGGCGACAAGGAGCAAATAGGCAACGATGCCGACGACCGAAGGGCTGAGGCTGTCGAGGACAGCGCAGGCGAGGATGGTGAGAAAGAGAGTGACCGTCATTCGCGGCCTGAGTTGGACGCCACATTTCTACTGCGGTCCGCAACGCCGTCAGAGACTAAGCCGGTCCGCAGCTGCGATGCGCGTATCGCCTGCCGGCCTGGCGAAGCCGGGTCACTGACGGGCCGCCAATCAACTGCTCGCCCTGTGGCGATCTGCTTCACCACGAGTACGCCTGAGGTGCCTCTCCCCCTGGACCCGGCCAAATTTCATCGAGCTTCGCCAGCGTGTCATGCGCAAGCCGCAACGACGTCGCCTCCAGGTTCTGCCGAAGCTGCTCAACTGTCCGAGGGCCGCTGATGACCGCCGTCACAGCCGGATTGTGGAGCAGCCAGGCCAGCGCTACCTTCGCGGGCGCCTCGCCCATCTCGTCGCACAGCGTCTCATAAGCTTCCAGCTTAGGGCGCAGCCGATCGATCTGGGCCTGGAGACCGGGCGTCGCCCGCCGTCCTTCGGCAATCTTGCTCAGCACGCCACCTAACAGGCCCATACCGATCGGGCTCCATGGAATGAGACCGATACCGAAATAGCGCAGCGCGGGAATGACCTCCAACTCGATTGTGCGCTGGGTGAGGTTGTAGAGGCTCTGCTCGGATGCGAGGCCCAGCAGGTTGCGCGACGTTGCCGTCGACTGCGCGGTGGCGATGTCCCAGCCGGCGAAGTTGCTGGAGCCCACATAGGTGATCTTGCCCTCGCGGATCAGCTGCTCCATCGCCTGCCAGATTTCCTCCCACGGGGTCGCCCGATCGACATGGTGCATCTGGTAAAGGTCGATATGGTCGGTCTTCAGCCGCTTCAGGCTTGCCTCGCAGGCCCGGCGAATGTGGTAGGCTGAGAGGTATTTGTCGTTCGGCCCGGTCTCCATCGGCTGGTAGACCTTGGTGGCGAGCACGATCCTGTCGCGCCGCCCGGGGTCCTGCGCGAGCCAATTCCCGATGATCTCCTCGGACGTGCCGTAGCCTTTCGCCATGTCCGGAGACTGCGGGCCGCCATAGACGTCGGCGGTGTCGAAGAAGTTGATCCCGGCGTCGAGAGCTTCATCCATGATCGCGAAGCTGGCCGCTTCCTCGGTCAGCTCGCCGAAGTTCATCGTGCCGAGAGCCACGCGGCCGACCCTGAGGCCGGTGCGGCCCAGATGCTATAGTCCATCGCAAAATTCTTCCATGTTTGCTCGGGCAGTGTCAGACGCGCAGCAGCGTCTTGATCGCGCGGCGTTCGTCCATCGCCCGGTAGCCTTCCGCGACATCCTCGAGCGGCAGCGTCAGATCGAAGACCTTCCCGGGATTAATCTCGCGGCTGAGCACCAGCTCCATCAGATGCGGCAGGAAGCGGCGCACCGGCGCCGGCCCGCCGAGCAGGTTCTTCTGCGCGAAGAAGAGGTACTCGCCGTCCAGCTCGACCCCGTGCGGCACGCCGACGAAGCCGACTGCGCCGCCGGGTCGGGCGCAATTGATCGCCTGGTGCATGGACTCGTCGGTGCCCACGCATTCGAGCACCGAATCCGCCCCGACGCCTTTGGTCATTTCCTTGATGCGGTTGACGCCGGCCTCGCCCCGCTCCGACACGATGTCGGTCGCGCCGTATTCCAGCGCAAGGTCCTGCCGGGTCTTGTGGCGGCTCATGGCGATGATGCGGCCCGCGCCCATCTGCTTGGCGGCCAACACCCCCATCAGCCCGACAGCGCCGTCGCCGACGACCGCAACTGTCGCGCCCGGCCGAACACGCGCCGCATCGGCGGCAAACCAGCCGGTGCCCAGCACGTCCGACGTCGCAAGAAGGCTCGGAATCAGATCGTCATCCGGGACGCTCTCGGTGGCGACCAGCGTGCCGTCGGCGAGCGGGACGCGCGCCAAGGGCGCCTGCGCCCCTAGCATGAACTCGCGCTGCTCGCAGGACGACTGGAACCCGAAACGGCAATGCGGGCAGGTGTTGTCCGAGAGGACGAACGAGCCGACCACGAACTGGCCCGGCTTCACGGTCTTCACGGCGCTGCCGACCTCGGTGACGACACCGCAATATTCGTGGCCCATGTGCATGGGACCGGCGAGCGGCTGGAGGCCGCGGAAGGGCCACAGGTCGGACCCGCAGATGCACGTGGCCCAGAGCTTGATGATGGCGTCGGTGGGCTTCAGGATTGTCGGCTCGGCGACCTCTTCGTAGCGGATATCGCCGGGGCCGTGCAGGACGGTGGCATGCATGGAACTTCCTTTCTGATCTCGGGGTCAGGCGCCGTAGTCGGCATCCGTGACGTGCTCCAGCCAGTCCACGACCTTGCCGATGCGATCAGCATGGCAACGCAGAGCGCCATCGAGGAGGACCGCGCCCCAGGCGGCCGGTCTGGTTTTCACGTCTGCAAAGGTCGCATCCATAAAGGGACGTCCGCTCGTGCCAGTCGTTTCCGCCATGAGTTAGTCCCTCAGGTTTCCTGCGATTAGGCCTGTAAATCGGATTGGACTTATCGATAACGTCGATTAGTCTGCTTTGTAGACCCCATAGAGCGGCTGCATGGCACGAACCGACTTCAACCAACTGACTTGGTTTCAAGCCGTTGCCGAAGAGCGCAGCTTCACCAGGGCCGCGGCGAGGCTCGGCGTGGCGCAGTCAACGCTCAGCTACGCGATCAAGCAGCTCGAGGACCGTATGGGCCTGCGGCTCCTGACGCGGACGACCCGGAACGTCGCAACGACGGCAGCGGGCGAGCGGCTGTTGCAGACGATCACGCCCCGCATCGCCGAGATCGAGGACGAGATCGCGGCGCTGACGGCGCTGCGTGAAAAGCCGTCAGGCTCGATCCGGCTGACTCTGTCCGACCATGCCCTTGAAAGCGTCGTTTGGCCGAAGCTGAAGCCGGTTCTCGGCGCCTATCCCGACATCAGCGTCGAACTGATCCTGGACAACACCTTCCGCAATATCGTCGAGGAAGGCTACGACGCCGGCGTCCGGCTCGGGGAGAGCATCGAGAAGGACATGATCGCGGTCCGCATTGGCCCGGACTGGCGATTGGTTGCGGTGGCGTCGCCCGTCTATCTCGCAGAAAAGGGCGTACCGGACCATCCGCAAGGTCTCATCCGGCACCGCTGCATCAACATGCGCCACGAAAGCGCGGGGGGACTCTATGCCTGGGAATTCGAGAAGGACGGGCAGGAACTGCGCGTGCGGGTGAGCGGTCAACTCACATTCAACAATTCCTACGCGATGATCGACGCCGCCGTGAACGACTATGGCATCGCCTACGTCCCGGAAGACATCGCAGAGCGGCACATCGCATCGGGCTCGCTCGTTCAGGTGCTGGACGATTGGTCTCCCTTCTTCGATGGGTATTTCCTCTACTACCCCTCGCGGCGCCAAAATCTTCCGGCATTCGAGATCATAGTCAACGCGTTGAGGTATCGTAGCTGATGAACGGCGGGCGCACTGCCGTGCCTCGGGCGCAACGGGCCGTTTGCTATTCGGCGCTCCTCGCTGCGAGAGCTCGGACACCATAAGCGGTCATGCCGCGCGGCTTGTAGATCGAGAGCACCGTGGCGAACAGCAGCACGAGGAGGCCGCCGCTGCCATGCAGGACCATGGAGAGCCGTCCACCGACGAAATTGGCAAGGTTCCCCGTTCTCGCCGCGACCGCGAGAGCGTCGATTGTCGAGGTCTGCAACAGCAGCACGGCCAATGCGAAGATCGTCAGCGCGAGTTTGACGATGATCCAGTAGTGACGAAACAGGCCCCATGGTGTCACGACGGACTGGACCACGCCGATAACAAGCGACAGCGCCGCAAGCGGTACGACCACCCCCCATGTGAGCACTCGCATGGCCATGTAGAGGCCTTCCGCAAGCTCGGTGTCGACGCTTAGAAGGCCCGCCAGCGCCAACGCTAGGAATCCCGCCACAGCACCGAGAAAGCCGATGGAACTCGTCACATGCATTACGAGCAGCAGCTTCCGCCACGGAGCGGTTAGCCTCATCCATGAGGTCCCATGGCGCCGTGCTGCCAGGGACCATGGCCCATCGCCATGAGGACGATCGCCAGCACCACACCAGCAATGGCAATGCCAATGAGAAACCTGACCCATCCGGGCATCCCGGTCGCTGCGCGTGCCATAAACTCCTCCTCGGGCAGAGGCCGGCATTTATCGATACACAGTGTCGCTATGTCAAGACACCTTGTCTCGACATCCTACCGCGCGCGTGGCACCCTTTAGTCATGCCCAAACTCTGGCACGACTCGCTCGAAGCGCATCGGAGTGCAGTTGCTGAGACTGTTATGGACCGCGCCGTAGCAATTGCTACGACCGAGGGTATCCACGCGCTCACCATGGCACGTATCGCGCAGGAAGCAGGGATTGGCCGCGCCACACTATACAAGTATTTCAAAGATGTTGAAGATATCCTAGCGAGCTGGCATCGCCGACAGATCGCTGCTCATCTATATGAACTGGAATTGGTACGAGCGCGATACGCTAGCCCGATTGAGGGACTGAGAGAGGTCCTACTTTCGTATACAAATCGTGGGAATCGTGAGCACGATGCACGTTTGGGCCGGCTCCTGCATGCCATGCCGCACATCCATGAGGCGCAGCAGCACCTTCTGGATTTCGTCACTGGAATCGTGGCGGCTGCCATCGAGGCAGGGGAGTTGGATCGCAGCGTGAGTGCTCGGCTGCGCGCGCACTTCGCCCTCGGAGCAATTGAAGCGGGGCTATCCTCACGGGCACAAGCGCAGCTGTTGGTCGACATGATCATGCGAGGTCTCGGCGGACCCGCCTAACCTGCATCGCCAATGCGGATGCCTAAACCAGGTTGTCTTGCCACTGTTCTTACATTTCTTAGACTAGTTGCAGAATCTGTCGGATGGAAAGTTTGGCTCGAGGAGCGCCGCCGCGTCCCAACATCTGAGTTCTGCTGGGAGTAGCCTGGACATATAGTTCGCAGCCGGGCAGGTCCTAGGCCGGGCTGCTGTCGCCAGGTGGTGCGAAACACCTGATAAGTAAGGGTCCCCCAAACCAGGACCGTGATCGCTTCTGTGCCGAAGGCGGGGAAACACCGGTCAATTCCTACGGGGCGCGGCAACGAGGTTGCTGCATTGCACTGACAAGGAGGGACTCGAGAAACCAGTCACTGGTATAAGTCAGGTACTCGCGGTTCAACGGCGCATGCATCCTCAATGACTGGACTCATCCTTCCTGCCATCGTCTTGCGGAGCAAGTGTCCGCTTCCGCCCCGCGGACATGCGTTGTGCAAGGCTGCGCTGGGTTGGTAACATTGGAGGCAGGCGAGGCGCCTCAATACTTCCGAGCGCGACCTTTTGGTACTGGGACCTCCTTGGCGTTCGAGCGGTATTGGATCCGGAATGTTTGGATAGGGCTCGGTCGCCAGTGTTGGAACAATGCGATGGTGGTCGCTTGCTTGCTCGTAGTCGTATGCGAAGGACGCCATTGACGGCCGTCTTCGCAGCTAAGCCCATGCGCAACGCGCAGGCGGCGATCCGGCTTGACCTTCCAACTGTTGCAACGTGTACGGCCGTTCCAAATACGGAGCGGAGAAGGCAGTGCAGCTAACCAGACGAGAACTTCTCGCGGGCGGCGCGGCGGTGATCACCGTCCAGGCTTTTGCCGGCGGGGCCATCGCTCAGGAGGCCATGGCCACCACGCCGCTCCCGGGTCTGGTGCTTCAGGATGCCACGGAAGACCCGGCCGTGCGTCTCGAGGCGATTGCGGGCCAGCATGAGTTCGTGCGCGGGGTTTCCTCGGCGACGCTCGGGTTCAACCAGCCCTATCTCGGCCCCGTGCTTCGTGTTCGAAGCGGCACGACGGTCCAGGCCGAGATTCTGAACAGCACTGATCGGACCATCTCCGTGCACTGGCACGGGCTCCTGATCCCCGGCGACGTGGATGGCGGTCCGCACCAACCGATCGCGCCGGGCGAGACCTGGAGCCCGGCATTGCCCATCGACCAGTCGCGGGCATTCCTGTGGTTCCACACCCATGTCCATGGCGAGACTGCCGAGGCCGTCTACATGGGCCTTGCCGGCATCCTCCTTGTTGACGACGGCGAAGATGCAACACGGGGACTGCCGGTCAATTTCGGCGTCGATGACCTCGTTCTCGTGGTCCAGGACAAGCGCCTCGACCAGACGGGGAGGGCCGCCTACGACCCAACAGCCGGCGACAAGATGCACGGCTTCCTTGGCGACACGATCCTCGTCAACGGCGCGATCCAGCCCACGGCCACGGTGCCGGCGGGCATCGCAAAACTCCGCCTTCTCAACGCCTCCAACGGGCGGAACTTCGATTTCTTCTTCAGCGACCGGCGTCCGTTCCACATCGTGGCCGCCGAGCAGAGTCTTCTGCCGGCCCCGATTTCCGTCGAGCGCCTCCGTCTTGCACCGGGCGAACGGACCGAGGTTCTGGTGGACTTCTCCAATGGGACTGCCGTTACTCTGATGAGCAACCCGCATGACGAGGGCACCGGCGCCGGCGGGATGGCCCACGATATGGCGATGGTTCCGAACGAGGAACGGTTCACGGGGCCATTCGAAGTCCTGGCGTTCCAGACGGCTGGAGACCTGCCCGCTGCCGTCACATCGATCCCTGCGTCGTTCGCCACCCAGGATGAGGCGCTCCCGGAGCCTGTCACGACCCGCACGGTGACTCTCAACGACATGGGCAATCTCGTCGCCGCGCCCGGCGGCACGCTGATCGAGACGCTCCAGAATGCAGCGCCCGCGGATCACACCGCTCACGTCATGCCAGGCATGGCCTCGCCGGCGGCCGATCCGATGGCCGGGATGGCAACGCCCGAGGCCGCTTCAGCGGATCCCGTCTTCGGCATTAATGGCCAGCCCTTCGACATAGGCTGGATCGACTACGAGGTGACGGCCGGGACGGTGGAGCGGTGGATCGTTGGCGGCGAGATGATGGGACACCCGTTCCATATCCACGGCGTGCGTTTCCGGGTCGTGCGCGACAAGGGCGGTGAACCGAGGCCGGAGAACCGCGGCTGGAAGGATACGGTCTTGGTTGATGGGGAACTCGAACTCCTCGTCCATTTCACCGACCTAGCCCCCGCGAGCGCACCATTCATGTTCCATTGCCACGTCCTTGAGCACGAGGATCGCGGCATGATGGGCCAGTATACCGTTGCGTAGATGGCTGAAAATCGAATCGACGCAGCCGACCTTGACCTTCCTATGATGGGAAGCCCGATATAGGGGGTCGACCAAGCTGGAGGTTCGACATGTACAAGCTTCAAGTTCCAAATCTTCATTGTAACAACTGCGCCGGCCGGGTGACGCGCGCAATCGCCAGCGTAGACCCGACGGCGACCGTACAGACCGATATTCCCCACCGGGAGATCAGCGTTGAGACGACTGCGGCAGTTGCGGACATTCGCGCAGCTCTCGACCGGATCGGCTACGCGGCTCGCTGAGGACTGCCAATATCGGTCAAACAAAAGTCGAGGAGAGCGCGTCTGCACCTCCTCGATGCGCAACGGGCCGCGCGTTGGAGGTCTTTCCGGATCACCGGAGCGGCTGTCGGCGGCGGCAAGCAGACACGGTTCAGTTCGTCTGCTATCCGCCACCGTCAAGGCGCGCGGCAATGCTGTTCATCTGCTCAATTTCCCGACGTTGTCCCTGTGAGATAGTCTCACAGAGGGACAAGAGCTCGGCATCGACGAGTTTAGCCCGATTGCACATGAGGATCGCACCCGAGTGGTGGGGGATCATAGAATCGATGAACTGACCGTCGCCGATCAAACTCTGAGTTCTGATCCCGGCAAACGCCGCCGCGAATAGCAGGGCGAAGCCTGCATAGAGCACGATGTTCAGACGCTTGTTCAGATACATCCCGGACATGGTGGCCAGCATGATCGCACCCATCGGCGCTAACATCGTGAGCGCCATGTAGAGCATATTGAAATTGTTGCGGAAATCGCTCCAGCTGTCGATCATGGTGAACATGAGCAAATACATGGCGATGAGGCTGAGGCCCAGATTGACCGCAAGCCACACGTAAGGGCGCCTGTGTTTGCCGTGCGCAGAACGTGCGGAGTCCGCTTGCTCCAAGCCCGCGTGGTGAGAGGCGCGATGACTCGATCCGTGGTCGCTCGACACTTCGCTCATGATCTTTCCAACAAGAAGCCCGCTTCCAAGTTCCGTCCGGAAAGAAGAGGAAACCGGCGCGCACCTATTGGTCGCGACAAATGAGTTAATCCGATCCGGTCCAGCAGCTCTTGACCTTCCAATCATGGGAACCTCTATCTGAGAGAGGCCAACGAAAGGCCGCACCCATGACTATGCCCCTCCGTCCTTTGCACCAGCTCTCTATCCCGGTGGTTGGGATGACCTGCGCGTCGTGCGTTGCGCATGTCGAGAAAGCGATCGCCTCGGTGCCCGGGGTCTCGAAGGTCAACGTCAACCTTGCCACCGACGACGCCCAGGTGTCGTTTTCCGGGGCGCCGGATTTGGCTGCCGTTCGAAAGGCGGTCGCGAAGGCCGGCTATACGGTCGGCACCGCCACCGCCGAGTTCGATGTCGAGGGGATGCACTGCGCGTCCTGCGTTTCGGCGGTCGAGCGTGCGCTCAAGGCCGTTCCGGGCGTGACCGACGTTGCGGTCAACCTTGCGACGAACCGGGCGACCGTGACCCGACTAACCGGCCAGGCGCCGGATGAGCTGCTCGCCGCCGCGATCGCCGCCGAGGGCTACACGGCCGTCCGCCACATGGACGAAGCCGCCGACAGGATTGCCGATAAAAGGGAAGCTGCGCTGACCGCCCTCACATGGCGGACCGCGCTCGCGGCGATCCTGACCGTGCCGGTCGTGTTCCTCGCCATGGGACCGCACGTCGTTCCGTCGATCCATGACTGGCTGATGATGTGGCTGCCCGGAAAGGGCAGCGCATATGCGCAACTCGCTTTGTCGGCGCTGGTGCTCTTCGGGCCGGGCCTGCGGTTCTTCACGCTAGGGTTCCGCTCGCTGGCGCGGCTGAAGCCGGACATGAACGCCCTTGTCGCAATCGGCGCCGGCGCGGCGTTCCTGTACTCGGCCGTGGTGACGCTCATGCCCGGCGCCGTTCCTCAGGGGGCGGGGATCTATTTTGAAGCCTCGGCGGTCATCGTCACGCTGATCCTCCTCGGCCGGACCCTTGAGGGACGCGCCCGGGGCCGCGCCTCCGAAGCGATCGGCCGGCTCGTCCGCCTGGCGCCGAAGTCCGCCCGTGTCGAACGCAGCGGCTCCGTCGAGGAGGTGCCCGTCGAGCAGCTCCTCGTCGGCGATCTAATCCAGGTGCGCCCCGGGGAGCGTATTCCGACCGACGGCGTCGTCACCGACGGCCAGTCCTTTGTCGACGAATCGATCCTCACCGGCGAGCCGATGCCCGTGGTGAAGGAACCGGGAAGCCGCGTCGTCGGCGGCAGCATCAACCAAGCCGGCGCGTTCACCTTCAGAGCCACCGAGGTTGGAGCGGGCACAATGCTCGCCGGTATCGTCCGGCTGGTCGAAGGCGCCCAGGCCGGGAAGCTGCCGATCCAGGCCCTGGTCGACCGCGTCACCGGCTGGTTCGTTCCCGTCGTCATGGCCGTGGCCGCTCTCACCTTCGCCGCATGGCTGGCGTCCGGATCGGACCTCGGTTCGGCGGTGGTGGCGGCCGTGGCGGTCCTCATCATCGCGTGCCCCTGCGCCATGGGCCTGGCTACGCCGACATCGATCCTCGTCGGGACGGGCCGGGCGGCCGAGCTCGGCATCCTGTTCCGGCGTGGCGATGCCCTACAGGGCCTAAGCACGGTCCGCATGGTTGCCTTCGACAAGACCGGGACGCTGACGGTCGGCCGGCCGACGCTGACCGACGTCGTTACCGCTGCAGGGTTCTCACCGGAAGAAGTGCTCTCGCTCGCCGCTGCGGCGGAAGGGAGGACGGAGCATCCCTTCGGCAAGGCGGTGGTCGATGGCGCCATCGACCGCGGTCTCAATCTGGCTGCTCCCACGAGGGTCGACGTCCACACGGGCCTCGGCGTCCGTGCCAGTGTCGCCGGACGCGATGTCGTCATTGGCGGCGAGCGCCTGCTCGAGCGATGGGGGATAGCGACCGGCCCGCTGTCGGCGGAGGCGATGAGACTGGCGGATGAGGGGCGCAGCACCTTCTACGTCGCGGTGGACGGGCGCCTCGCGGCTGTCCTGGCGGTCGCCGATCCGATCAAGCCGAATGCCGGTGCGGTGATCGCGCGCCTCAAGGCAATGGGACTCCGCGTTGCCATGATCACCGGCGACCACGAACGCACCGCTCGGGCGGTTGCGCGTGCCACCGGGTTGGACGAAGTCATCGCCGGCGTCGATCCGGCCGGGAAGCTGTTGGCCATCCGTACACTCAAGGAGGATGGACCGCTCGCCTTTGCTGGAGACGGCATCAACGACGCACCGGCGCTAGCGGAGGCGGATGTTGGCATTGCAATGGGCACCGGCACCGATGTCGCCATCGAGGCGGCCGAGGTGGTTCTTGTTTCAGGCAATCTCGACGGCGTTGGACGCGCCGTCGCCATGTCCCGCATGACCCTTCGCAACATCCGGCAGAACCTCTTCTGGGCATTCGCCTACAACGCGGCGCTTATCCCGATCGCGGCCGGCGTTCTCTATCCGGTCGCGAACGTCCAACTGACCCCGATCCTCGCCGCGGCGGCCATGGCGCTGTCCAGTGTTTTCGTGGTCGGCAACGCGCTGCGGCTGCGTGCCTTCGATCCGCGGGCAGAGGTAAAGGGCTTTCAGCCCCCGGCGATCGCCGCGACGGCCAATCCGATCAGGAGATAGGCGAGATGAACATTGGAATGGCGGCCAGAGCCTCCGGCGTTTCCGCCAAGATGATCCGCTACTACGAATCGACCGGGCTGATCCCACCCGCGGAACGCACCGAGGCAGGTTACCGCGCTTACACCGACAAGGACGTGCACAAGCTCCGCTTCGTCCGGCGGGCGCGCGACCTCGGCTTCTCCGTCGAGCAGATTGGCACGCTCCTTCGCCTCTGGGAGGACCGCAGCCGTTCCAGCAGCGACGTGAAGCGCGTGGCGCTTGCCCATGTCGAGGAGCTCCGGCAGCGTGCGTTCCGGCTCGAGGAGATGGCAGCAACACTGCAGCACCTTGCCGATCATTGCCGAGGCAATGACCGACCCGATTGTCCGATCATCGAGGAGCTGGCCGGTGGTCATTCCCACGATGCAGGTCACTCGAACGGACATCATCGCCACTCGCAATAGCGCCAACTCGGCGATGGTCTTCCCGCCGGGGCGGGGTTCGCGGCGGGTCCCACTCGGGAAGGTCGCGGGCACGAAGATCCCGGACCGTGCCGGTGAGCGCCCCCGTGAATAGCCTCCTCCTGCTGCCGTTTCCTGTCATGTCATGATGTTAGCGGGTGGGACTATTGCCGAAGCCCAGAGACGATTCCGGTGGCAGCCTTCGCCGCGATGCGGGCATGCCGCTGCTCACCGACCGCGAGATCGATCTCATGCTCAGCTCCATCAAGAGCCCATGCGGCGCTGCGCAGCGGGAGTACCAGCGGGCACGAGCGAACGCACAGCCCAGCCTTGACCTTCCAACCGTGGAAAGGCCTACGCCGTTACCGGCGAGCTTTAGGTCGAGGAAACTCAAAAAGTATGACCGACAAATCCGAGACCTCCGCGCATGACCAGACCCGTGATCACCGGCCCGTCCAGCCCGGAGATGTCGACGACACTGTGATGCGCCGATCTGTTGTGCCCGTACCTGTCGTTGCGAAGGCCGGCACCACCGAGGCGCATCACGGCGGTCACGAAGGGCACGAGCACCACCATCCTGCTGTGTCAGACGGCGCGCAGGGAGCCGCTCAGGCCCGAGCCGAACATGTGCACGGCGGTCACGACCACGCTGCCATGGTCGCCGACTACCGGCGGCGCTTTTGGATCGCGCTGGCCCTGACCCCGCCTGTCCTCCTCCTGTCGCCGATGATCCAAGAGGGCCTTGGCCTGGTAGAGGAACTGTCCTTCCAGGGTTCGCACTACGTCCTCTTCGGGCTCGCTTCGATCGCCTATTTCTACGGTGGCTGGCCATTCCTGTCGGGCTTCTTCGGTGAGCTCCGCCAGCGCCAGCCCGGCATGATGACGCTTATCGCGCTCGCGATCTCTGCCGCCTACTTCTTCTCGGTCGCGACCACGTTCGGTTTCGAAGGCGAGCCGCTTTATTGGGAGCTCGTTACGCTGGTGGCGATCATGCTCCTCGGCCATTGGATCGAAATGCGTTCGGTCCTCGGCGCTTCCCGCGCGCTCGAGGAGTTGGTCAGGCTGCTCCCCGATACGGCGACCCGGATAGACCCCAAGGGCGGCTCCGCCGAGGTCCCCATCAGCGCACTCGTGCCGGGCGACCGCGTCCTTGTCCGCCCCGGCGCCAAAGTGCCGGTGGACGGACGAATCATCGAAGGCTCCACTGGCTTCAACGAAGCGATGCTGACAGGTGAATCGCGGCCGGTTTCCAAGTCCGTGGGGGATGCGGCGATCGGCGGCGCGATCAATGGCGCCGGTGCGGTCACCATCGAGGTGACCGCAACCGGGGACAAGACCTACCTCGCCCAGGTCATCGACCTGGTGAAGAAGGCACAGGAAACCCGGTCGCGAACCCAGGACATCGCGACGCGAGCCGCGGGTTGGCTAACCTACATCGCCTTGATCGTCGGCATCGGAACGCTCGTGTACTGGCTGACGCAGGGCGAAGGCGTCGCCTATGCGCTTGAGCGCATGGTGACCGTGATGGTCGTCGCCTGCCCGCACGCCCTCGGGCTCGCTGTTCCGCTCGTGGTCGCGGTAAGCACGTCCCTGAGCGCGCGGAACGGCCTCTTGATCCGCGATCGCGCGGCTTTCGAACGCGCACGGAATCTGAACACCGTGGTCTTCGACAAGACCGGGACACTCACCGAGGGCCGTTTCGGCGTAACGGACATTGTCGCGCTCGGAAACGCAGCCGAAGATGAGGAGCTTGCGTTCGCGGCGGCGGTGGAAGGCCATTCTGAGCATCCGATCGCAAAGGGCATAGTTGCCGAGGCGAAGAAGCGAAACGTTGCGGTTCCGAAAGCTGGTGGGATCAAGAACCTCACCGGCGAGGGCATCGAGGCGGAGATCGACGGCGAGGCTGTACGAATCGTCAGCCCGGGCTACTTAGCCCGCCGCGGACAAACCATTGGCAGCAATCGGCTCGCGGATCTTGAAGCCGAGGGCAAGACGGTGGTGGTCATCGTCCGCGGCAATCAGCCCCGTGCACTCTTCGCGCTCGCAGACGTCGTCCGGCCGGAGTCCGCTACCGCAATTGCTGAACTCAAGGCGCTCCAGATCGATGCCGTGATGCTAACCGGGGACGCTGGGCGCGTTGCGGAGTCGGTTTCACGACAGCTCGGCGTCGCCGAATTCTTCGCCGAGGTCCTGCCAAGTCAAAAATCGGAGAAGATCGAGGAGCTACAGCGGCGGGGCCTTCGGGTCGCTATGGTTGGCGACGGCGTCAATGATGCGCCCGCGCTCGTCAAGGCCGACCTTGGCGTTGCGATCGGAGCCGGCACCGACGTCGCCGTGGAATCGGCCGATGTCGTGCTCGTGAAGAGTGATCCCCGAGATGTCGCCGCTATCCTCGGTCTTTCACGGGCGACGTTCAGGAAGATGGTTCAAAACCTCATCTGGGCGACCGGGTACAATACCTTCGCCATTCCCATGGCGGCGGGCATAACCTTCGGTACAGGCTTTGTCATGACACCCGCGGTGGCGGCGATCTTCATGTCGGTGAGCACGGTGATCGTCGCGATCAACGCGCAGCTCCTCCGCTTCTATCGGCGCCGGTCGGAGGTGATCGCAGACTCTCGATGACGCGCTTGACGGGACCCAGATCCTGCAGGCCGGTGCGGTCCATCAAGAGCCGAAGACTGGGCCGCGACGGAACCGGGCATGCGGCCAGCTCCGCGTGCTTTCTCTGTGTGAAGCCAGGTTCACCGCAATGTGCGCGGTTGGGGGCAGAGGGGGCGACGTGCGGACCCGCAATCGCCGGAAAGGTGCGAGACCACGGCGTTGCCGGGGCTCGCGGCAATTGGCGCCGCTCTTCGAGAAGAAGTGGTTCCTTGATGGACGCCCGGCAGCAGCGACCGAGGATCGTGACGCCTGAGTTGCGATCAGCGCCAAGCCGAAGATTTCGCAAGCACGCCTGGCATAGTGCATCATTCGGAGGTCGCACGGCCGACGTTGAAGCCCGCTTCGCGGATGATGCGCCTGAGCATCGCCGTTCCCGGATCGCCATCAGACCGGGCGTGCCAGATTTGTACGATGGTAACCGCAGGCAGACGAACGGGGGGTGGGAACAGACGGATCGGCACTACCTTGGCCATCTGCCTGCCCATAGTTTCGGGAAGCGTCGCGATATAGTTGGTGCCAACGACGCACATCGCCGCCAATGCAAACTGGGGGACTGAGAGCGCCACAGTGCGCGCGTGACCAAGCTCGGCGAGCGGGGCATCAATCGCATCCATCGGATGCTTCCCCTGCAGTGTCACCTGGACGTGCCTGGCATCGAGGAAGCGTGACAGGGTGAGTTGGTGGCCAACGGTCTGGTTTCCGGCCCATACGGCACAAACAAGCCGCTCTCTGTACGCGGGCTCGGACCGGTACTCAGATGGGGTATTTGGCTGCAGGACTCCCAGAAGGACGTCCGCCTCCCCCGACGCGAGCGCGTCCGTCGAGATGGCCTGATCCAGAGAGACGATGCGGAGCGAAGCTCGTGGCAGCGTGCCAGCGAAGCCGGTCGCGACCTCAGGGAGCACCCCGATATTATCGGCCGAGGCAAGGGTGAATACCCGGTCACAAGTCGCGGGGTCGAAAGGCTTATTCTCGAAAATGTCCCGCAGACTGGCGACCACCGATGCGATCTCAGGCGCCAGTTCAAGCGCGCGCGGCGTCGGCACCAGCTTCCTTCCAGAACGGACAAAAAGCGCATCTCCCAGCACCTCGCGCAGGCGCGCCAGCGAATTACTGATCGCCGAAGGCGTGAGGTGAAGACGCTCCGCCGCCCGCACCACGCTGCCCGCAGTGAGCACGTGGTGAAGCACCGTGACAAGGTTCAGGTCGATCCGTTCTATGCTCATCCGCAGTGATCAATTCGATCATGAATGATCACTGTAACGCGATGAACGCGGGACGTATACCTCTCCGCGGCCACCAGCAGGGTGGTGGCGGAAGGACGCTGAAAAAATGATCCTTGTGACGGGCGCGACGGGCAACGTTGGAAGCGAACTCGTCACCGCCCTGAGCGACAGCGGCGTGCCGGTCCGGGCCCTGGTGCACAGTCCGCATAAGGCATCGAAGCTCGGGCCGAATATCGACGTCGCCGTGGGTGACCTCGACAAGCCGGAAACGCTTCGCCCGGCGATGAAGGGCGTTCGGGCCGTCTACGCGATCGCGTTCTTCACCGAGCAGATCGTGAACCTAGTCGAGGCCGCCAAGAGTGCGGGAGCGGAGCTGATCGTTCGGCAATCAACGATCGAAGCTGCGGCGACACCGCCGTTCGGCCCGGGCAAATGGCACCGCGAGCAGGAAGAGGCTCGCTTGGGTGCATCTCCGGCCGACGCTCATGATGATGAACGCTATTCCGTGGTGGTCCTGGACGATCCGGAACGAACGCACAGTGTATTTCCCTGGAGGCGCGGGCCGCGTATCGCCGGTTGATCCCTTCGACGTTGCGTCCGTTGCGCGCGTCGTGCTGACGGACCAGGCTTACGAACGTCAAGCGTTCGAGGTCACCGGTCCCGAGTTGCTCACTGTTGGCGAGATGATAGCAATCCTCTCGCGTGTGCTGGGCGGGCCTCCCATCAAGTACGTCGACGTTCCTGCGTCCGTAACCGCCGAGCACTTCCGGAGACAGGGGGCCTCCGAGGTACTCGCTGCAGCCATCATCGAAACGCTCGAAGGATTGCGGACCGGCCGGTTCGCTTATGTCGCCCAAACGGTCGAGCGCCTGACTGGCCGATCGGGACGGACCTTCGAAAGCTGGTGTCGGGCAAATGCCGCGGCGTTCACGAGCGAGGGTTGATCGATGCCCGACGAAACTCCTAGCTACAGGGCGGATGAGCGAAGGGCCGCGTTCCTTCTCGTCATTCCTGGTTGCGTGGGCATTGGTGCCGGCATTGGACTACTGTTCTCGAAAGTCGCTGCAGGTCTGCTCGTGGGCGCAGGCAGCGGGTTCCTGCTTTGGGGCCTCATCATTGCCCTTAGGCGGAACGGGCCGCGAAAGTAGTTACTCGCAGCAGATTCCCAGTCTGAGGGCCGTGCGTTCGAATCGCGCCGGGGTCACCAATCTCCTCAATGGGTTAAGCGATGCCGTGGCGCAGGCCTTAGAAGAGCGCGCCCATCCTGCCCCGGAAGAGAGTCCGCGTCGCTTTGCGGGGCGACGAAGTGTGCGTCGCTAAACGCGGCAAATCCGAAGGCAACGCCTAGAACTCGACGTGGCCGGTTTCGCCCTGGCCGTCGGGGCGCTCGCCGGTGAGGAGGCCGCGGGCGTAGCTGTAGACGAGGACCATCAGGCGGGTATCGCGGTCCCAATATTCCGCGTGCTCGACGTCGACGCGGATCGCCACGAGGTTGGGGTCCTCGATGCCGTGCGGGAACCAGGGTCGCTGGTCCTCGGTCCAGAGCTGCGCCAACGTCATCCGCTCGGTGATGATGACGGCGCGGCCGGTGACCGAGACATAGTGGTTACGGGTGTGGTCGGCGTAGACGAGGAGCACCTCGTCGCTGCGGTAGATGTCGGCCACCTTCTCGGAATTGGCGTCGGTGAGGAACCAGAGATGCCCTTCGAACTCGACGTGCTTCACCGCCATCGGCCGGGCGTGCATCTGGCCGTCCGGATGGCGCGTCGCCATCATCGCGACGGTCTCCTCCTGCAGCAGCTCAAGGAGCTTCCGCCGGGCTTCAGGTCCGCTCCGCTCGTCCATGTCGTCCTCCGTTCAGGTCCCCGTCTCAACGGACCCGCGTGACGCTACGTTCCCAGAACCTATTCGAGGAAGGCAATGAACCGTCCGGCGAAGAGGATGGCAATCCAGAGCACGAGCGAGACCGCCGCCTGGACACGGACCCGGGCCACGATGGTTCCCTCCACCATGGCCAGCCGCCAGCCGCTGCCGAAGCGCTGGAACAGCGCATTGAGAAGGGCGAGGACGACGAGGACGAGCTTTACGCGGAACGCGTCGTTCACCGCGTAGTCGGTAGGCTTCACGATGAAGAGGAAGAAGCCGGTCACGGCGGCGATGACGAGGCCGATGATTGCCGCCGGTTCGACGATCCTGCCGAAGAACGTCGTCGGGGTCCGCGGGAAGAAGCCGACCAGGCGAAGGTCCACCAGGACGATGCTGCCGACGAGAAGGCCGAGTCCGAAAATGTGGAGCGCGTTGACGATCGGGTAGCCGTAGAACGACGTCCGCAGGGCTTCGGCGAGCTGCCAGTCGCGAAGACCCTCGAGAACGTCGTCGACGAAGGCCGCTGACGCGGCCTCCGCGCTGACGAGAAGGACCGCGGCCGCGACCGCGAGCGGTGTCGCCCTCCGCCGGACGTCGCTAGATGAACGGCGCGAGGCGGTCGTCATACACGTCGTAGGTGTTGCCATTCACGACGACGCGGACCGCTTTCATCGACAATTCGTCGGCGAAGAGCGAGCGATGACCGTACAGCGTCACGGCGTCGCCGACCGACGCGACGCCTTCGACGAACCCGGCCTCGGTGGAGCGCATCAGCGGCGCGAGGTCCACATGCCATTCGCCGGCTTCCGCCTGGACCTTGAGGGTCACATGAGGATTGCCGATGTAGATCTCGGTGATCGTGCCTTCGAGCACGAACGGGTCGGGCGACGTCCAGGCCCAACCGTGATGGGCGAGCGCCGGCGCTGCGACACCGATCGCGATGCCTGCGGCGGACAGCAAAGAGACGCCGACTTTCTTCATCGCCGGGTCCTCCTCTGGCGAGACAAGCCCCACGAAACCATAGCCCAACCTTGGCGGAACGTCACCCGAGCAGGTGAGTCCGGCGCCAGGGCCGTTGACAGACGGCGTTCCATCCTTAGAACGACCGGTTTCCCGGATTTGATGCTCCCGACAGCGGGACCCGATCGGGCCGTTTGCGGCCGGCGGTCCGGGCAAAGGAGAACGAAATGGCCTTCAAGGTCGCTATCGTCGGCGCCACCGGCAATGTCGGGCGCGAGATGCTGGACGTGCTCGCCGAGCGCGGCTTTCCGACGGAGGACGTCGTGGCGCTGGCCTCGCGCCGCAGCATCGGCACGGAAGTCTCGTTCGGCGACCGCACGCTGAAGACGAAGGTGCTGGACGACTACGACTTCTCCGACACGGACATCGTCCTGATGTCGGCTGGCGGCAAGGTGTCCAAGGAATGGTCGCCGAAGATCGCGGCAGAGGGCTGCATCGTCATCGATAATTCCTCGGCGTTCCGCTACGACGCCGACGTGCCGCTGATCGTGCCCGAGGTGAACGCCGACGCGATCGCCGGCTTCCGGAAGCGCAACATCATCGCCAACCCGAACTGCTCGACCGCGCAGCTGGTGGTGGCGCTGAAGCCGATCCATGACGTCGCGAAGATCAGGCGCGTGGTGGTCGCGACCTACCAGTCGGTCTCCGGCGCCGGCAAGGACGCGATGGACGAGCTCTTCAGCCAGACCCGCGCGGTCTACGTCTCGGACAATGTCGAGAGCCACCGCTTCACCAAGCGGATCGCCTTCAACGTCATCCCCCATATCGACGTGTTCATGGAGGACGGGCAGACGAAGGAAGAGTGGAAGATGGTCGCCGAGACCAAGAAGATCCTCGATCCTTCGATCAGGCTGACGGCGACCTGCGTCCGCGTGCCGGTGTTCATCGGTCACTCGGAGGCGGTGAATCTCGAGCTCGAGACGCCGCTTTCGGCCGAGAAGGCGCGCCGCATCCTCCGCGAAGCGCCGGGCGTGCTGGTCGTCGACAAGCACGAGGATGGCGGCTACGTGACGCCGATCGAGGCGGCCGGCGAGGACGCGACCTACGTGTCGCGCATCCGCGAGGATCCCACGGTCGAGAACGGCCTCTCGCTCTGGGTGGTCTCGGACAATCTCCGCAAGGGCGCGGCGCTCAACGCGGTCCAGATCGCCGAGCTCCTCGTGAACCGGAAGCTGATCCAGCCGAAGCGGAAGGCCGCCTAGTCGAAGTCGGATGTTTCCGACTTCGACCACTGGAGACGAAGTCGGATGTTTCCGACTTCGTCCAATTGAGTCCGCTCCCTAGCGGCCTCCGCGGGAAGGCGGCGCAACCGCCGCTTCGGCCAGCGCCTTCAGGCCCGCGCAAAGGCCTCTGAAGGCGTCCTGCCGGTCGGCAATCGAGCCGGAGACGAGCCGGAGCAGCGGCCCGCTCCAGCTCTCCGAGAGCGTGAAGCGGCTTCGCGGCCCGTCGAGCGGGTCGACGGCGAAGCTGCGGACCCCGCGGACAAGGCCGAACCACCGCGAATTGCGCCAGACCATCCGCCGCGGCGGCGCGTAGGTGATGACCCGCACCGTCAACGGATGGTCGGGGCTCAGCGTCGAATACACCTTGAGCCGCGCGCCCTCGTCGGGGAAGCCGAGGATACGGCTCGTCGTCGCGTCGATCGTGGGGTGGAGCTCGGTGTCGGCGACGATCCGCCAGACGAGGTCCGGCGGCGCGTCGATGTCGATGCTGGCGGATGCGTCCGGCATGAGCCGCGGTGAAGCGGACCGCGCCGCCGCCGTCAAGCGGCGAGGAAACGGACGAGCCGGTTGGTCGCCGCCAGGCGATCGGCCATGACCTCGGCCATGCCCTGATGGAACCGTGACGCGGCGGCCGGGAAGTCCGACTGCATGCGCTGCAGGCTGTCGCGGGTGAAGCGCCACGCAACCACCGGGGTGTCGACCACCACCGAGGCGGTGCGCACCGAGCCCATGTAGAACGCGACCTCGCCGGCGATCGAGCCGGGACCGAGGGTCGCGAGGATGAGCTCGTGGTCCTCGCCCGACAGGCGGACCGAGGCGGTGCCGGATTCGAGGAAGTAGATCTCCTCGGCCGGCGTGCCCTCCTCCATCATCTTGTTGCCGGGGTCGAAGGGGACGCGTTCGAGGAACCGCGCGATGAGCGGGATCTCATCGGCATCGACGAAGGCGCTTAGCTGGCGGTCGATCCCCTGCGGCTTGCGGGACGCAAGGTCGGGATCGACCTCCGCGATGATGGCCTGCTCGCATTCGGCGAGTCCCTGCTCGAACGACTCGGCGAGGCGCACCGGTGACTTGTCGCCGAGCGCCAGCCCGCCGCGGACGAGGATGCGTCCGACCTGTGCCGGCACGTTGGCGAGGAGGATCTGGGCACGGACCTCGCGGGCGATTTCGGCGAGGCGCACGAAGCTCTGCACTGCCGCCGAATCGATGCCGGAGATTCGACGAAAATCGAGGACGACAAAGCGGACCGAATGGCTGTCGCTCACGGTGAGGAGACGCCGCTCGATGGCGCGCCGGAGGCCGTTGGCGGTGCCGAAGAACAGGTAGCCCTGGAGGCGCATGATCAGGATCGCGTCGCCATACTCGTGCAGCAGATGACGGCGCGAGGCGGATGAGTCGGCGCTGCTCTGGAAGTCGCGGCCGGTGACGGCGAGCTTCACGACGCCGGCGCGGCTGTAGTCGATGACGAAGAGGCCCATGGCGGCCACGAGGCCGAACACGACCGCGGTCAGGAAGCCCAGGGTGATCGTGACGACAAAAATGCCGAGGACGATGAGATATTCGCTCGCCGGGAGCTGGCGGTAGGAGACGACGAGACGCTCGATGAAGAGGCCGATGCCGGTGGCGAGGACGATCGCGGCCAGTACCGGCAGCGGCACGAGGCTGATGATGTCGGCGCCGAACAGGAGGACCACGAGGACGAAGAGGCCCGCGACGAGGGTCGTCGTGCGGTTCCCGCCGCCGAGCCGCTGCGACAGCAGCGTCATCGACAGCGACTGGTAGGCGACCGCCCCGCCGAGAACTCCAGAAAGGAGGCTCCCGGCTCCGGCCGTCTTGAGCTCGGCGTCGAGGTCGATGTCCCGGCGAACCTCGATCTCGAGGCCGCTGACATTGAGGAGGAGGGCGACCATCGTGACGATGACGATCGCCGCCATCGTCGGCCAGGCGCCGAGGACGAGCGGCCAGTCGATGAAGGCGAGTTGCTCCGGCTGGACCGGCGGCCACAGCGCACCGGACGGGATTTCGGTCAGCCAGCCGAGCCGGGTGAGCTCCGCGGGATCGAGGTTGCCGATGTCGGCGACGAGGTGGAACGCGGCCGTGGCGATGACGACGATCGCCGGGAAGAGCAGTCCGGGCGGTATCCAGCGGCGCCCGATCAGGCTGGCCACGACGACCGCGACGAGGACGAGGAGCTTCGGAAGCTGGTCCGGCTCGACGAGGCCGACGAGCGAGGGAATCGTGAACGGCTCGCCGGTGAGGATGGTCACCGCGCCGGTGACGATCAGCCACGCGACGCCGGCGAGGAAGCCGCTAACGACCGGGAAGGGGACGAACCGCACCACCCGGCCAAGCCGCGCCATGCCGAGGGCGAGGAAGCTGGCGCCGACGAGAAGCGTCGACAGCGCGATGAGAGCGACGACCGTCGGCAGGCCGGCGGCACCGCCCGCCTGCGCCGCAAGGGTGGGCGCCACGAGCGCGAGATAGGCGAGCGGCACGTCGCGGACCTGGGCGTAGGTCGGGGCGTAGGTCGTGGTGAGCGCGGCCACGACCGCGGCCACGGCGCTCGACACCAGCATCACGCCCATGCCGGCGGCGATGTTGCTCGACAGGCCGCCCGAGAAGACGAGGGCCGCGTAAGCCAGGGACGAGACGGTCGTGATCAGGCCGCAGACGACGCCGACCGGAAGGCTGCGGAGGAACTGCCCCCTGCGCAGTTCCCGAGCGAGGTCGCGAAGCCCCGACGCCAGTTGCACTGATTTACCTGCGAACGCGAAAAGGTTCGTTCAGGCAGTTCCACCTTTCGCTGTCACAAAAAAGGGGAGCCGTCGCGATGGCTCCCCGATCAGGCCTCGGCTGTTGCGATCGGATCAGCCGACCGACACGAACGCGTCCTCGTCCTGCTCGAGCCGGAACAGCTCGCCCGTGCCGATGTCGAACCAGGCGCCGTGGAGCGCGAGGGTGCCATCCGCCTCCATCGCCTTGATCCAGGGAAAGGTGCGCAGATTGGCGATGCTCTGGCGGATCGAGGCGAATTCGAGCGCGCGCTGGCGCTCCGCACCTTCCGCCGGGTCGTCCGCGATCAGGGCGCCTGCCGGCTTCAGGAGGCTGATCCAGCGGCCGATGAAGTCGGTGCCGTCGAGCGCGCCATCGGTCAGGAAGGCGTTGATGCCGCCGCAGCGGCCGTGACCCATGACGACGAGATGACCGACTCTCAGCCGCGTCACGGCGAACTCGATCGCCGCCGACGTCCCGTGATGATGGCCGTCCGCCTCGTAGGGCGGGATCAGATTGGCGACGTTGCGATGAACGAAGAGCTCGCCTGGCGCGGCGTCGAAGATGGTCTCGGGCGCGGCCCGGCTGTCGCAGCAGGCAACGATCATGATCTCGGGGCGTTGCCCGCTTTCGGCGAGCCGACGGTAGCGCTCGCGGTCCGTCGTGAGACGGCCGTCACGGAAGGCGACGTAGCCGCTGTGCAACCGGTCGGGGAAAGAGGTCATCGAGAGCCGCTCCAAAGCAAGTTGGCAGCGCCGGTAGAACCTCGCATGGCGCATGCGGTCAACCCCACCCGCGGCAAGGCTGTGCCCCGCGATGTATAAGGGGACGGCGGATTGATTCTTGACGATCGGCCGCCGCCGCTATGTGTTGTGCGATCGCCGGGGGGCCGGTCCGCCTTGGATAGAGCCAAATTGGACGGGTATGGATAGTGCCGCATCATCCTTCCCGCCGAACCGGTCCCGCCCCGTCCGGACGATGCACCGGGCGCAGAAAGCGAATTGATGCCCGCGATGTTCCGTCCCCGCCGTAGCGTCCTCTTCCTTCCGGGCGGCAATCCGAAGGCGCTCAGCCGGGCGAAGACGATCTCGGCCGACGTCCTCGTCTTCGACCTTGAGGATGCCGTCGCCCCGGAGAACAAGGAATCCGCGCGGCGGATGACGGCGGACGCCGTCGCGCAGCGCGCCGACTACGGCGACAAGGAACTCGTCATCCGCGTCAACGGGCTCGAGACGAAATGGGCCGCCGGCGACATCGCCGCGGCGGTCGGGGCCGCGCCGGACGGCATTCTTGTTCCGAAGGTTTCCCGTCCCGAAGACATCCGGCGGGTCCGCGCCGCGATCCGCGCCGCCGGGGCCGATCCCAATCTCAGCATCTGGGCGATGATGGAAACGCCGCTCGCGATCCTTAATGCGGCGGCGATCGCGGCGCTGGCGGCGCCCGACCAGGGGGCTCCGGTCGCGGCGCTCGTGATCGGAACGAACGACCTCGCCGCCGAGACCGAGGTGCGGCCCGGCCGCGACCGGGCGCCGATGATCCCGTGGCTCTCGACCTGCGTTCTGGCGGCGCGGGCATACGACCTCGCGGTCATTGACGGCATCTTCAACGACTTCAACGATGCCGACGGCTTTGCCGCCGAATGCGCGCAGGCGCGCATGCTGGGCATGGACGGCAAATCGATCATCCACCCGAACCAGGTCGCGCCGTGCAACGCCACCTTCACCCCCTCCTCCGAGGAGGTGGCCTGGGCGCAGTCCATCGTCGCTGCCTTCGACCGTGCCGGCGGGAACGGCAGGGAGGCGGTGTCGGTCAACGGCCGCATGGTCGAGCGGCTCCATGCCCGCATCGCGCGGCGGATGCTTGTCGCCGCGCAGGCGTCGGCCGATGAGAGCGCGGCCGCACGCGAGGAAGAAGAGATCTAACGTTTCGATCCGGGCGCCACGCAAAAAGGGCCCCGCCGCGGCGAGGCCCAGTCTGCTTGGGAGGAGGACCGGGAAGGGCTCCCGGCACGCCCTGGCGGAACGAGGAACTTGATCCCGCCGCAGCGTGGTCCTCGGGATACGGGATCGGGTTTGAGCCGAACCTGAAGCGGCGCTTCAGAAGGCGTTCATCTGCCCTTCGCCGACGCATGGGCGGCCCGAGGGTGTCGTGCCCCGCGGGAGAGCCTCGCTATTTGGAGGCCCGCGGATGGGCGCGGTCGTACGCCTTCAAGAGCCCCTCGCCGTCGATCGCGGTGTAGATTTGCGTCGTCGCGAGGCTCGCATGGCCGAGGAGCTCCTGGACGGTCCTGAGGTCGCCGCTGGCCGACAGGAGATGCGTTGCGAAGGAGTGGCGGAGGGCGTGCGGCGTAGCGGTTGCCGGTAGGCCGAGGGCGCCGCGCGCGCGCTCCATCGCGCGCTGGACGATCCGTGGCGACAGCGGTCCGCCCTTCGCGCCGACAAAGAGCGGGCCATCGGGACCGGGCGCGAACGGGCAAAGGCGGAGATAGTCCTCGATCGCCCGGGCGACCACGGGCAGGACGGGGACGATCCGCGCCTTGCCGCCCTTGCCGACGACGCGGAGGGTCTCGATCCGGCCGACCGGCGCTTCGGCGCGGCGGATGCCGAGGGCCTCGGAGATGCGAAGGCCGGACCCGTAGAGGAGGGCAAAGACCGCCGCGTTTCGCGCGGTGATCCAGGGGGTATCGTCGAACTGTTCCTCGGCCGTCCCGAGGCGACGGGCGTCGTCCACCGCCAGCGGTTTTGGCAGCGTCTTCGGCTGGCGCGGCGTCCGAAGGGCGCGGAATGCCGCCCCGTTGATTCCGGCCTCGCGCTCGAGGAAGCGCATCAGCGACCGGATGCCCGCGAGCCCCCGGGCGAGCGTCCGCGCGCCCGCCCCGTCGGCACGCCGCGCCGCGAGGAAGGCACGGAGGTCGGCGGTCCGCAGCGCGCCGATATCCGCAATCGCCGGAGGACCGCCGAGATGATTGGTGAGGAAACGGGTGAACTGCGCGACGTCGCGGTCATAGGCCTCGAGCGTCTTCGCCGCGAGCCGCCGCTCCGCGCCAAGGTGCCGCCGCCAGGCATCGATCGCGCCGCGAAGGTCGGGCGCGGCGGCAACGAGGATTGCTGAGGCATCGGCGGCGGACATGACCGATGAAGCGGGCGCGGTGGGTTAAGAAAGCCTTGCCGGCGCCATCACGTCGTGTCGACGCCAGAGGTAGCGGTTGATCCGGCCGCGGATGTCGCGGAAGCCGAGCCGCCGGTAGACCGGATGGCCATCCACTTCCCTCCCGGCAAATGTTCCGGCATTGTTCTCGTCATGGAGCAGAGCGCGATGAAACGAGGGGCACGGCCCGACGACGGCGACGAGCTGCCGCTCGACCTGCCCGCGCCGACGGCGGACGTCGTGTCCGTGCTGCTCCCCTATGCGGTCGCGGAGCCGTATTCGTATCGCGTCCCGCATGGGATGAACCTCGCCCCCGGCGATATCGTGGAGGTGCCGCTCGCGACCCGCGATGTCATCGGGACGGTGTGGGACGACCCGCCCGGACTGGACCGGTCGTCGAACCGGCTGAAGCACGTCACGGCGAAGCTCGACACGCCGCCCCTATCCCGCGATCTCCGCGCGTTCGCCGACTGGGTGGCGGGCTACACGCTGACCACGCGCGGCATGGTCCTGCGCATGATCCTCCGCTCACCCGGCGCGCTCGAGCCGGAGCGGCCGAGGCAGGGGCTTCGGCTCGCCGGTCCGTCGCCGGAACGGATGACGCCGGCGCGCGAGCGCGTCCTTGCCCTTGTTGCCGATGGCCAGGCCTGGGTGAAGGCCGCCCTCGCCCTCGCCGCCGATGTCAGCCCGGGCGTCATTGACGGGCTGGTGGCGTCCGGCACGCTGGTCCCGGTCGATATCCCTCCGCCGCCGGCGGCCCTTCCGCCCGACCCGCGGTTCATGCCCGCTCGGCTGAACCTGGCCCAGGCGGCAGCCGGCGCCGCGCTGCGCGCGGCGGCGCGCGGCGACTTCAGCGTGACGCTGATCGACGGCGTCACCGGCTCGGGAAAGACGGAGGTCTATTTCGAGGCCGTCGCCGAGACGCTGACGGCTGGCGGCCAGGTGCTCATCCTTCTGCCGGAGATCGCGCTGACGGCCGCGTTCCTCGATCGGTTCGCCGCCCGGTTCGGGGTGCGCCCGGCCGAGTGGCATTCCGACGTGCCGCCGCGCCTTCGCGAGCGCGTCTGGCGCGGCGTTGCCGGCGGCGCGGTAGACGTCGTCGTCGGCGCGCGCTCGGCCCTGTTCCTGCCGTTCCCGAAGCTCCGCCTCGTGGTGGTCGATGAGGAACACGACCCGGCCTACAAGCAGGAGGAGGGCGTCACCTATCACGCCCGCGACATGGCGGTCATCCGCGGCCGGATCGGCAATTTCCCGGTCGTCCTCTCGTCCGCGACGCCGTCGATCGAGAGCCGGGTCAACGCCGATGCCGGCCGCTACCAGCGGCTGATCCTTCCGGACCGGTTCGCTGGGGCGGCCCTTCCTGCGATCCGCGCGGTCGACCTTCGCGCCGAACCCCCGGAGCGCGGGCGGTGGATCTCCCCGCCGCTCGTGTCGGCGATGGCCGACACGCTCGCGGAAAAGGGCCAGGCGCTCCTGTTCCTGAACCGCCGCGGCTATGCGCCCCTCACGCTGTGCCGCACCTGCGGCCACCGCTTCCAATGCCCGAACTGCGCCACCTGGCTGGTCGAGCATCGCTTCCGCGGCCAGCTCGCCTGCCATCATTGCGGCCATGCCCAGCCGCGCCCGAGATCCTGCCCGCAATGCGGCTCGGAGGACAGCCTGGTGGCGTGCGGCCCCGGGGTCGAGCGCCTCGCCGAAGAGGTCGCCGACCGGTTCCCGGACGCGCGGCTCACGGTCCTGTCGAGCGACATGCTGGGCGGCATGCAGCGGATGCGGGAGGAGCTCGAGGCGATCGCTCGCGGCGAGACGGACATCGTCATCGGGACCCAACTTGTCGCCAAGGGGCACAATTTCCCGCTGCTCCGTCTCGTCGGTGTCGTCGATGCCGATCTGGGCCTCGCCCATGGCGACCTCAGAGCGGCCGAACGCACCTTCCAGCTCCTGTCGCAGGTGACGGGCCGGGCGGGGCGGGCGGGAGGGGAGAGCCGGGCCATCATCCAGACCTCTGCACCCGAACATCCGGTGATGCAGGCCATCGTCGTCGGCGACCGCGAGGCCTTCTACGAGCGCGAGATCGAGGAACGGCGGCTCGCCCAGCTGCCGCCATTCGCTCGGCTTGCCGCGATCATCGTGTCGGGGCCGGACCGGCAGAGCGCGCGAGGCCACGCCAACGACCTGCGCCGCGCCGCTCCGGCCTCGGACGCGATCGCCGTGTTCGGTCCGGCCGAGGCGCCGCTCGCGGTGATCCGCGGCCGCCACCGCTTTCGCATGCTGGTCCATGCGCCGCGGTCGGCCGATCTCCAGGGCTATCTCCGGAACTGGCTGGATGCCTCGCCAGCTCCGCGCGGGTCGGTGCGGGTGCAGGTCGACGTCGACCCGCAGAGCTTCATGTAGCTGCTGCGTTAGGCGCGTTTCTCTTCCTCTGGGTGGTCGTCGCCGACGACACGTCGCAACGCCTCCTCGACGATTGAACTCATCGTACGACCCTCGCTGCGTGCCATTGCTCGAAGTTCCCACATCAGCTCTTCGGAAAGCCGGATAGTCACCGCCTTTCTCTCAGACAGCCGCAGGTTGGTGGCTTGGGCACCGTGTTCGTGCTCGGGCATGGTCCTGCTCCCTCCTTGTATCGCTACGCCTCCGGGTTGGGCACCTTCTTCGCCCGCCGCCCATGATCCGGATAGGGCGTGCCGTCGCGATGGACATAGGGCGGGCTGCCTTCCGGAACCGTCCGCATGTCGATGTCCGAGTAGTTCGCAACGTCCCCGGCGATCCGCGTGCCGATCTCAAGCACCGTGGCGTCCTCGTTCGAGCGGTTCTGCAGGCAATGGCCGTCCGGATCGCCGGCCTTGAAGCCGGCCGCATCGCCGGCGCGCAGGATCTCCGGCCCCGCATCGGTCACGAGGGTCACCTCGCCGCTGAGCACGAGGATGAACTCGTCCTCCTTGGTGTGCCAGTGCCGCTGGCTCGACCAGGCGCCGGGCGGGAGCCGCAGGAGATTGACGCCGAACTGGGACAGTCCGGCGGCGTCGCCGAGCGCGCGCCGCTCGCGCGACAGGCTCGGCTCGTGGAAGGGCGTGGGGTACATGCTGCCGACGATTTCCGGCAGGCTCGCGATGTCGATCTTCTTGGCCATGGCGGCATGGGCTCCCTGCGCGCGGGTCTCTTGCCGATGCTAACGCTGCCTTCGCGGCAGCAGAGCGGCCCGCGGGATATGGAAGCTAGGCGTTTTCGGGGGCGGTGGCAGCGGTCGCTGCAGGTGACGGCTGCGGGGTGATTGCCGTCAGCGCCTCCTCGACGCTGCCATAGAGATGGACGGACGGCAGGTCGACGATCGTCTTGCGGAGCATCGCGCCGACACGTTCGCCGCCGGCAAGGTGGATCGTCCGGCCCTCCCGCGCGAGGGAAGCGACGGTTCGTTCGAGACCGTCCGCCGCGCTCGCATCGAGGAGCCACACGTCGGATAGATCGACGACCACATGGCGGGCAGTGCCGACGGATCGCGCCAGCATGGGACCGGTCTCGGCCGCCGTGCCGAAGAACAGCGGGCCGGAGAGGCGGAGGACCTCGACGTCCTCGTGGCCCTCGTCCCGCGCCCCTGAAACCCTCATCGACTTGACCATGCGGCCGATGAGGACGGCAACGCAAACGATGAGGCCTGCGGCGATCCCCTCGACGAGGTCGCGGAACAGCGTCACGCCGAGCGTCACCGCAATCGCGAGGACGTCGCCCCACGAGGTGCGCAGCAGCCGCCGCAGCGCATGCCACTCGACCATGTTGAAGGCGACGACGGCGAGGACGCCTGCAAGCGCGGCGAGCGGGATGTAGCTTGCGACCGGCGCCGCCACGAGCATGAAGAGGAGGAGGAACAGCGCGTGGAGCATGCCCGCGATCGGGCTCTTCGCGCCGGCGCGGATATTGGTCGCGGTGCGGGCGATGGTGCCGGTGGCGCAGATGCCGCCGAACAGCGCCGATCCCATGTTGGCGACGCCTTGTGCCACCAGTTCGCCATTCGAGCGATGGCGCCGCCCGGTCATGCTGTCGGCGACGACTGCCGAAAGGAGCGATTCGATCGCGCCGAGGAAGGCGAAGGCGATCGCGTCGGGAAGGACGGCGGTGACCTTCTCGAGACTGAAGGCCGGCAGATGCGGCGCGGGCAGGCCGCTCGGGATGCCGCCGAAGCGGGTGCCGATGGTCTCGAGCGGCAGATGGAACAGCGCGCCGGCGACCGAAGCCACTGCGACCGCGATGAGAAGCGCCGGCCAGGTTGGCCGCTTGCGGCGGAGGAACAGGATGATCCCGATCGTCAGCACGGCGATCGCCACCGCGGCCGGCGTGATCGACGATGCGGCACCCCACAGGGCCTCGATTTTGGCGGCGAATTCCGCCGGCTCATGGGCAAGCGAAAGGCCGAGAAGGTCGTGGATCTGCGACGCGAAGATGATGACGGCAATGCCGGCCGTGAAGCCCACGGTGACCGGCAGCGGGATGTAGCGGATGTATGAGCCAACCCGCAGCAGCCCCATCAGGACGAGGAGGCCGCCCGCCATGAAGGTGGCGAGGACCATCCCGTCGATGCCGTGCTGGAGCACAGTGCCGGCGACCAGGACGATGAAGGCGCCGGCCGGGCCGCCGATCTGGAACCGGCTGCCGCCGAGGGCCGAGATCAGGAATCCGCCGATGATCGCGGTGTAGAGGCCGCGCTCGGGCGGGACGCCCGAAGCGATGGCGATCGCCATCGACAGCGGCAGCGCCACGATCGCAACCGTGATGCCTGCGATGGCGTCGGCACGAAGGGAGCGGAGGCCGTAGCCCTCGCGGAACACCGTGACGAGCTTCGGCGTGAAGTTCGGCGTCGAAGGGATGCGAAGCGACCGGGCGGACATGGCGCGGTCAGACTCGTGCGAAGCGTCGCGGGCTGCCGGTCGTCGGAGCGCGCGGCTAGGAAGGCGGAGCGATGATTTTGGGGGAGGCGTCGCGCCCCGGAAGCGACCTCGACTGGTATGCAGACCAAAATAGTCGGTCGCCGGAATCCCGGCAATGCGCCAAAAGCGCATAGGGCCATCCGTGCGGGCGCTGCGACACTTTCTCCGCCATGGAAACTGAGGCGCCGCTGTGTTGCCCCTCTTGGGGGGCCGTGCTAGGGAACGCGCGGTTTTCGGGAAGGTGAGGGGCTCGGGCCTCCGGAAACTGGCGTTTTCCTATCCGTTTCAAGGCCTTACGAGAAGGGGCCGGACCGCCGCCGGGATGGCGCGGTCGTGGAGAGAGGGACAGTGGCGGAGACAGAGGTAACGGTTTCCGGAGTGGCCCAGCGCTACGCGTCCGCGCTGTTCGAACTGGCGCGGGACGAGAACGCGCTCGACGAGGTCGCGTCCGATCTCGAGGGCGTCAGCGGCCTCCTGGATTCCTCCGAAGATCTGATGCGGCTCGTGAAGAGCCCGATCTTCTCCTCCGAGGACCAGACCCGCGCGATGGCCGCCGTCCTCGAAAGGGCAGGGACGGGCGTCCTCACCGCCAATTTCATCAAGGTCGTCGCGAGCAATCGCCGCCTGTTTGCGCTCCCCGACATCATCACCGCGTTCCGCCAGATGCTGGCCAAGGAGCGCGGCGAGATCACCGCGACGGTGACGAGCGCCGAGCCGCTGAGCGCGGCACAAATTGCGGCGCTCAGAGACGCGCTCAAGCAATCCATGGGCAAGGACGTCTCGCTCAATCAGAAGGTCGATGCCTCCCTGATCGGCGGGCTGGTCGTCCAGGTCGGGAGCCGGATGGTGGACACCTCGCTCAAGACCAAGCTCAACGCACTGAAGTTCGCCATGAAAGAGGCAGGCTGATGGACATTCGCGCCGCAGAAATCTCCTCCATCCTCAAGGAGCAGATCAAGAATTTCGGAACCGAGACCTCGGTTTCCGAAGTCGGCCGGGTGCTCTCGGTCGGTGACGGCATCGCTCGCGTGTACGGCCTCGACAACGTCCAGGCCGGCGAGATGGTCGAATTCCCCGGCGGCATCCGCGGGATGGCGCTGAACCTCGAGACCGACAATGTCGGCATCGTCATCTTCGGCTCGGACCGCGACATCAAGGAAGGCGATGTCGTCAAGCGCACCGAGTCGATCGTGGAGGTCCCGGTCGGCAAGGGTCTCCTCGGCCGCGTCGTCGACGCCCTAGGCAACCCGATCGACGGCAAGGGCGAGATCAAGGCGACCGAGCGGCGCCGCGTCGACGTCAAGGCTCCCGGCATCATTCCGCGCCAGTCGGTCCACGAGCCGATGCAGACCGGCCTCAAGGCGATCGACGCCCTGATCCCGGTTGGCCGCGGCCAGCGCGAGCTGATCATCGGCGACCGCCAGACCGGCAAGACCGCCGTCGCGCTCGACACCATCCTGAACCAGAAGTCGGTCAACGAGAGCACCGACGAGAGCAAGAAGCTCTACTGCGTCTATGTCGCCGTCGGCCAGAAGCGGTCGAGCGTGGCCCAGCTCGTGAAGACCCTCGAGGAGCGCGGCGCGCTCGAATACTCGATCGTCGTCGCCGCCACCGCTTCCGACCCGGCGCCGATGCAGTTCCTCGCGCCGTTCGCCGGCTGCGCCATGGGCGAGTATTTCCGCGACAACGGCATGCACGCCCTGATCGTCTATGACGACCTCTCCAAGCAGGCCGTCGCCTACCGCCAGATGTCGCTCCTCCTCCGCCGCCCGCCGGGCCGCGAGGCGTATCCGGGCGACGTGTTCTACCTTCACTCGCGGCTCCTCGAGCGCGCGGCGAAGCTCAACAAGGACAATGGCTCGGGCTCGCTGACGGCGCTGCCGGTCATCGAAACCCAGGCAAACGACGTGTCGGCCTACATTCCGACCAACGTCATCTCGATCACCGACGGCCAGATCTTCCTCGAGACCGACCTCTTCTTCCAGGGCATCCGTCCGGCGCTCAATGTCGGCATCTCGGTGTCGCGCGTCGGCTCGGCCGCGCAGATCAAGGCGATGAAGCAGGTCGCCGGCCGCCTCAAGGGCGACCTCGCGCAGTATCGCGAAATGGCGGCCTTCGCTCAGTTCGGTTCGGACCTCGACGCCGCCACGCAGCGACTCCTAGCCCGCGGCGCACGCCTGACGGAGCTCCTCAAGCAGCCGCAGTTCTCGCCGCTCAAGGTCGAGGAGCAGGTCGCGGTGATCTTCGCCGGCGCGAATGGCTTCCTCGATCCGATCCCGGTCAACCGGGTCGGCGCCTTCGAGGAGGGTCTTCTCGCCTCGCTGCGCACCCAGCACAAGGGCATCCTCGATTCGATCCGCGACCGCCGCGAGATCACCGACGACACCCGCAAGCAGCTCACGGACGCCATCACCGGCTTCGCCAAGGGCTTCCAGTAGCTTCACCATTGATGTCGCTCCGGAATCCGGGGCGGCGAACGCAACCCTTCGTGCCCGGTAGCCGATGGCCAGCCTGAAAGAGCTCCGCAACCGCATCGCCTCGGTCAAGGCGACGCGGAAGATCACCAAGGCGATGCAGATGGTCGCCGCGTCGAAGCTCCGGCGCGCCCAGGCGCGCGCCGAGGCGGCGCGGCCCTATGCGGAGCGCATGAACAAGGTGCTCGTCAACGTCTCGGCGGCGGTCCAGGGCCAGGACGGCGCGCCGCGCCTCATGGTCGGCACCGGCTCGGACCAGACCCACCTCCTCGTCGTCTGCACCGCCGAGCGCGGTCTTGCCGGTGCGTTCAACTCGGCGATCGCCCGTGCCGCCCGCGATCATGCGGTCCGGCTGATCCGCGAAGGCAAGGACGTCAAGTTCCTCTGCGTCGGCCGCAAGGGCTTCGACATCCTCCGCCGCCTGTTCCCGAACCGCATCCTCGACCGGATCGATCTTCGCGCCGTCCGCGTCGTCGGCTTCACCGAGGCCGACATGATCGGCAAGCGCATCCTGGCGCTGTTCGACGAGGGCCAGTTCGACGTCGCGACCCTGTTCTTCTCGACCTTCAAGTCGGTGATCGCGCAGATCCCGACGGCGCAGCAGCTTATCCCTGCGGTCATCACCGGCGACACCGCCCAGGCGGGCGGCGGCGCGGCGTATGAATATGAGCCGGACGAGGAGACCATCCTCACCGAACTCCTGCCGCGGAACATCTCGATCCAGATCCTTCGCGCTCTCCTCGAGAACTCCGCCGGATTCTTCGGCGCGCAGATGAACGCGATGGACAATGCGACCCGGAATGCGGGCGAGACGATCCAGCGCTATACCCTCGAATATAACCGCAGCCGGCAAGCCCAGATCACGAAGGAACTCATCGAGATCATCTCGGGCGCCGAGGCGGTGTAGGATCGGGTGGTCATGGCCAACGAAACCGACAACCTCGTACTCGAACACCTCCGCCACATCCGGAAGGCGGTGGATGGCGTCGCTCTCGACATGATCGACGTCAAAGCGCGGATCAGCAGCATCGAAGGAACGCTGGGTCATGTGATGACCCAGATCGGCGTGCTCAACGGGCGCGTTGATCGGATCGAGGAAAGACTGGGCCGAGTCGAACGCCGGCTCGAGCTTACCGGCGCATAACGACTTAGGATCGCATGAACGCGGCGAGACCAGCGGGTCGCGCCAGGAGGACGAGAGAGATCATGGCCAAGGCATCCACCAAGGCAGCGGCCGCCACGAAGGCCGCAGGGCGTGTCGTGCAGGTGACGGGCGCGGTCGTCGACGTTCAGTTCGACGGCGCGCTGCCGGCCATTCTGAACGCGCTCGAGACCGACAATCACGGCAACCGCCTGGTCCTCGAAGTCGCGCAGCACCTCGGCGAGAGCACGGTCCGCGCGGTCGCGATGGACGCGACGGAGGGCCTCGTCCGCGGCCAGTCGGTCGTCGACACCGGCTCCCCGATCCAGGTCCCGGTCGGCGAGGAAACGCTCGGCCGCATCATGAACGTCATCGGCGAGCCGGTCGACGAGGCGGGCCCGATCACCACGACCGCCGGCCTTCGTCCGATCCATGCGCCGGCCCCGGCCTATGTCGAGCAGTCGACCGAGGCGGAGATCCTGGTCACCGGCATCAAGGTCGTCGACCTCCTCGCGCCCTACGCCCGCGGCGGCAAGATCGGTCTCTTCGGCGGTGCCGGCGTCGGCAAGACGGTGCTGATCCAGGAGCTGATCAACAACATCGCCAAGGCCCATGGCGGCTATTCGGTGTTCGCCGGCGTCGGCGAGCGCACCCGCGAGGGCAACGACCTCTATCACGAGATGATCGAATCGGGCGTGAACAAGGACCCGCACGAGAACAACGGCTCGTCGGCCGGCTCGAAATGCGCCCTCGTCTACGGCCAGATGAACGAGCCGCCGGGTGCCCGCGCCCGCGTCGCGCTGTCGGGCCTCACCGTCGCCGAGCACTTCCGCGACCAGGGTCAGGACGTGCTGTTCTTCGTCGACAACATCTTCCGCTTCACCCAGGCGGGCTCGGAGCTGTCGGCGCTTCTCGGCCGCATCCCGTCGGCGGTGGGCTACCAGCCGACGCTCGCGACCGATATGGGCGCGCTCCAGGAGCGCATCACCACCACCACCAAGGGCTCGATCACCTCCGTGCAGGCGATCTACGTGCCCGCCGACGATCTGACCGATCCGGCACCGGCGACGTCGTTCGCCCATCTCGACGCCACGACCACGCTGAACCGCGCGATCTCGGAAAAGGGCATCTACCCCGCGGTGGATCCGCTCGACTCGACCTCGCGCATGCTCGATCCGCGCATCGTCGGCGAGGAGCACTACGCCGTCGCCCGCCGGGTGCAGGAGGTTCTCCAGCGCTACAAGTCGCTGCAGGACATCATCGCGATCCTCGGCATGGACGAGCTGTCCGAGGAGGACAAGACGACGGTCGCCCGCGCCCGCAAGGTAGAGCGCTTCCTCTCGCAGCCCTTCCACGTCGCCGAAGTCTTCACCGGCCGTCCGGGCAAGCTCGTCGACCTCGCGGACACCATCAAGGGCTTCAAGGGCCTGGTCGATGGCGAGTACGATCACCTCCCCGAGCCTGCCTTCATGATGGCCGGCGGCATCGAGGACGTGATCGAGGCGGCGAAGAAAATGGCAGCAGAGGCCGCCTAGGCGGCGGAAGCTAGAGCGAATAGCGAATAGGGAGTAGCGAATAGGGGGAATAGAGGACGGCGATGACTATTCGCTATTCGCTATTCGCCATTCGCTAAAGCGCAGCGACCATGGCTGATCCGTTCCAGTTCGACCTCGTGTCGCCCGAGCGCCTCCTCATGTCGGAGAAGGCGTCCCAGGTCGTCGTGCCCGGCAGCGAAGGACAGTTCACCGTCCTCATCGGCCACGCCCCGGTCATGACGACGCTCCGTCCGGGCATCGTCGACATCACTCTTGCCGCCGGGAAGCGCGAGCGGATCTTCGTCCGCGGCGGCTTTGCCGACGTGAATGCCGACGGCCTCACGATCCTCGCCGAGAACGCCGTGCCGCTCGGCGAGCTGACGGGCGAGCTTATCGGCGGCCTGATCCAGGAAGCTGAGCAGGAAGCTGCCGCGGCCAAGGACGAGACGCTGAAGGCGGCCGCGGCCCTCAAGGTGCTGCAGCTCCGCGAAGTCCAGACCGAGATGGGCCGTCCCGCGGGCAGCGCGGCGACGCATTAGCGAGCGTCCGGGCACTTTACTTCTCATAGTAAAACGCCCATCTCTGGGAAATGACAGCGCATTCCCAGCCCCAATCCGTCTCCATCGACGTTGCCGTGGACGTCGTCTGCCCGTGGTGCTTCCTTGGCAAGCGCCGGCTCGACGAGGCCCTTGCCGAACGCCCGGATATTCCGGTCGACATCAGGTGGCGGCCATTCCAGCTTGATCCGACCGTTCCGGTCGAGGGGGTCGACCAGCACGACTATCTGGTAGCCAAGTTCGGCGATCCGCGGCGGCTCGAGGACGCCCATGCGCGCCTTGTCGCGCTCGGCCAGGACGTCGGCATCGACTATCGCTTCGACCTCGTCGAGCGCTATCCGAACACCCTCGACGCGCATCGCCTGATCCGCTGGGCCAGCGAAGTCGGTCGCCAGCGCGAGGTCGTGGAACGGCTGTTCGTCACCCACTTCACCGAAGGCGGCTACATCGGCGACCATGACGTGCTCGCCGCAATCGGTGCGGAAGTCGGCCTCGATTTCGACGAAACGCTCAGCCGCCTCGCCAGCGACGTCGACCGCACCGCCATCCAGCGCGAGATCCAGGATCTCCAGCGCATGGGCATCACCGGCGTGCCGTGCTTCATCCTTGCCGGGAAATGGGCGGTGGTCGGCGCGCAGCCGACGGGCGTGCTGGTGGATGCCATCGGGCAGGTTGCCGAGCAGCTCGGTCTCGGCTCGCGCGACGCGGTTGCCGACGCAAGGTAGGGGCGCTGCCTGAGTCCGAAGTGCTACTGAGCCGACGCTACCCCGTCACCGATCCTGCGCCGCGAACGGAGCGAATTCCGTCGCGACTGACCGATAGACGTCGCGCTTGAAGGGGACGATGAGGTCGGGCAGGGCGGACAGGTCCTCCCAGCGCCACTCGACGAACTCCGGCTTGTGGCCGCCGCCGGGATTGCGGACATCGATCTCGCTGTCCTCGCCCTCGAAGCGGAACGCGACATAGCGGATGCGCTGGCCGCGGAACTTGCCGCCCCAGGCCTTGCCGAGAAGTTCCGGAGGCAGGTCGTAGAGCAGCCAGTCGGGGTGAAGGCCGAGGAGCGACACGCTCCGGGCGTTGGTCTCCTCGAACAGCTCGCGTCGTGCCGCCGCCTCGAGGTCCTCGCCGTCGTCGATCCCGCCCTGTGGCATCTGCCACCATCGGCCGGTGCCCTCCGCCTCCTCCGGGCCGTCGAGGCGCCGGCCGACGAAGACCTTGCCGGCGCGGTTGAAGAGGGCAATGCCGGCGCAGGGCCGGTAGGGCAGGAGATCGAAAGCGGTCACTTTGAAAGCCTTGGTGACGCGGTCGTCACGGCGCGGGTTCGACGGGCGCCGCCGGTTCCGGCCCGTTCGGGTTTATCGCGCTCCGCGGCGCGACGCCGGGTTCCCATGCGATGATCATGTAGATCACCCCCGCGACGAGGACGATCCCGAGAAGCGTGAGCGCCACGCCGACGAAGCCGATCCCGGACTTCCTGGGGAGCGGAGGAGGATTGGGGGCCATGTGTGGTCGCGCCGGCCGGCGGGTGCCGACCGGCGCTGTCTGACTACGGTGCCGGCGGCGCCGGAGCCGGGGCCGGCTCTGGGGCCGGAGCCGGCTCGACCGGCATCGGAACGGGCGCGGGGGCCGGATCGGCGGGGCCGGGCACAGGTTCGACCGG
>JBFXAJ010000005.1:0-148562 GCA_050184415.1 Bauldia sp. | reverse complement strand
CGGGTCTGGGACTATGACCGGCCGGGCAACATCCGGAGCCATATCGAGGCGCTCAACCGCATCCGGCGCGCCAACCCGGCGCTGCACGATTTCCGGATCGTCACGTTCCTCAATGCCTGGAACGACAACGTCATCGCCTATTTCCGCCGGCTGCCGGACGCCCGCGAGGGCGTCCTCGTCGTGGTCAATCTCGATCCCCACCACGTGCACAGCACGTGGTTCGAGATTCCGCTGTGGGATTTCGGCCTCGCGGACCAGGCGTCGGTCCATGCCGAGGATCTTCTCCTCGGCATCGGCTTCGACCTCTACGGCAAGAACCATCAGATCACGCTCGACCCGAACGAGCGGCCGGTGATCGTGTGGAAGCTGACCGCGCCTTAGGGTCGCGCGAGGCTCATCACCGTGAAGCGCCGCGGGCGGCCGGGAAGGATGTCATCGTCCACCTCCCCGACCGTCCTGAAGCCGTGCCGCTGGTAGAATCTCACCACTGGCGGCTCGCCTTCCAGCACGCGGATCTCGATCACGCTGGCCGTCGTCACCGCGGCGATGGCCGTCTGGATGAGCCGGGAGCCGATGCCCTCGCGCTGGCGGGCGGGCTCGACATACATGCCCCACAGGAAGGCTGTCGCTCCGTGTTCGCCGACGACCGCCAGGCCGAGGACTTCACCGTTCTCCTCGGCAACGAAAGCCTTCTCATCGCGGCCGGGAACGAGCGGGCGAATCCCGTCGGCAAGAAGGCCATGCAGAGCCTCGAACTCGGCGGGGTCGAGCCAGGAATAGGCGTCGGCCCAACTTCGCCGCAGCATCGCCTCCGTGCGGCTCGCATCGTCTGGATGATAGGACCGGATGGTCCAGTCACTCACGATGACCGACGCGCTCCCTGAAGACGTAGCCGGCACGATCCATTCCGGCCTGCTCGTAGAAGGCGTGGGCGCCGGTGCGGCGGAATGCGCTGGTGAGCCGGATCATGTCGCAGCCTTCCTGAAGGGCGGCCGATCGGGCAAAGTCGAGCAATGCCGTGCCGATCCCGTTCCCGCGCTGCCCTTCATCAACGACGAGGTCGTCGATATAGAGGGACCGTCCGAACGCGAGGTCATGAATGATGCGCCAGCCGACGAGGCCGACCGGGCCGGGATCGAGCGCGCAGAACAGCCGATAGCCATCCGAGCGTGCCTTCTTGACCCGCGCCTGGAACTCCTCCTCCGTCAGCAATTCCCGCAGCTGACGCATGACCGGCCAGACTTCCGCAAGCCGCCCGTCATCCACCCACTCACTGATTTCCAACCCACCGCTCCTGCTGAGAAACAAAGGCTCCGATGATCGACCGCACGCAGACCGACTGGTACCGCGACGCCATCATCTATCAGGTCCACGTGAAGTCGTATTTCGACTCCGACAATGACGGGGTCGGAGACTTCCAGGGCCTGATCCAGCGGCTTGACTACATCAAGGATCTCGGGGTCTCGGCGATCTGGCTGATGCCGTTCTACCCCTCGCCGCTGCGCGACGACGGCTACGACATCGCCGACTATCGCGGGATCAATCCGTCCTACGGGACGATGGCGGACTTCAGGCAGTTCATCAAGGAAGCCCACAAGCGCGATATCCGTGTCATCACGGAGCTCGTCATCAACCATACCTCGGACCAGCATCCCTGGTTCCAGAGGGCGCGGAAGGCGAAGCCGGGCTCGGCGGCGCGCGATTTCTACGTCTGGTCGGACACCGACAAGAAGTACGAAGGGACCCGCATCATCTTCCTCGACACCGAGCCGTCGAACTGGACCTGGGATCCCGTCGCGAAAGCCTATTTCTGGCACCGCTTCTACAGCCACCAGCCGGACCTCAACTTCGACAATCCGAAGGTGCTCGAGGCGGTGATCCAGACCATGTATTACTGGCTGGACATGGGGGTCGACGGGCTGCGCCTCGACGCCATCCCCTATCTCGTCGAGCGCGAGGGGACCAACAACGAGAACATCCCCGAGACCCACGACGTCATCAAGAAGATCCGCGCCGCGCTGGACGCGCGCTACACCGACCGGATGCTGCTTGCCGAGGCCAACCAGTGGCCGGAGGACACCGCCCCATATTTCGGCAATGGCGACGAATGCCACATGGCGTTCCACTTCCCGCTGATGCCACGCATGTACATGGCGATCGCTCAGGAAGACCGGCATCCGATCACCGACATCCTGCGCCAGACGCCGGAAATCCCCGAGGGGACGCAGTGGGCTGTGTTCCTCCGAAACCACGACGAGCTCACGCTCGAAATGGTGACGTCGAAGGAGCGCGACTATCTCTGGAGCTTCTATGCCGCCGACCGGCGCGCCCGCATCAATCTCGGCATCCGGCGCCGCCTCGCGCCGCTCCTCGAGAACGACCGCCGCAAGATCGAGCTGATGAACTCGCTCCTCCTGTCGATGCCGGGAACGCCGATCCTCTATTACGGAGACGAGATCGGCATGGGCGACAACATCTATCTCGGCGACCGCGACGGCGTGCGGACGCCGATGCAGTGGTCGCCCGACCGCAGCGGCGGCTTCTCGCGGGCCGATCCGGCGCGGCTGTTCCTGCCGGCGATCCAGGACCCGATCTACGGCTTCGACGCCGTCAATGTGGAGGCCCAGCAGCGCACCCCGTCGAGCCTCCTTGCGTGGCAGCGCCGCCTGATGGCGGTCCGCCGCAATCTCAAGGCGTTCGGCCGCGGCACGCTCCGCTTCGTCTATCCGAACAACCGCAAGGTGCTCGCCTATCTCCGCGAATTCGGCGACGAGAAGGTGTTCTGCGTCGCCAACGTCTCCCGGTCACCGCAAGCGGTCGAGGTCGATCTCAGCGAGTTCAAGGGGCTGACGCCGATCGAGATGACCGGCGGCGAGGCGTTCCCGCCGATCGGCGACCTGCCCTATCTCCTCACTCTGGCGGCTTACGGCTTCTACTGGTTCAATCTCGCGGCGAAGCCGGTGTCGCCGACCCGCCTCGGCCCCGCGATCCCGCCGGAGCTTTTCACGCTCGTCCTCACCGGGAAGCTCTCGTCGGTGCTGACCGGGCGCGAGAAGACGGCGTTCGAGCGCACGATCGCCCCGCAATTCATCGCCGGCCAGCGCTGGTTTGCCGGCAAAAAGGATCGGATCGCGAGCGCCGCGCTCGTCGACTATGCGGTCATGCCCGACCATCGCAACCAGGAAGCCTTCCTGCTGCCGACCATCGCAGTCGATCTCCGGCGCGGCGGTCATCAGACCTATTTTGCCCCGATCGCCATCGCCGAGAACCAGGAGGAGGAGGCGCTCCTTCCCCACGCGATCGCCCGCGTTCGCCGGGGCGCGCGCACCGGCCTCCTCTATGGCGCCGGCGAATCGGCGGATTTTGCCCTCGCGGTGCTGGACGCGATGGCGGAGGGCAAGAGCATCCCGACCAATGGCGGCGGCTCGATCCGCTTTGTGGCGACGACGTCGATGCCGGCCGAACATGCGATCGAGCCGGCCGCGGTCCGCCGCCTGTCGCTCGAGCAGAGCAACACGTCGATCGACCTCGGCAAGAAGTTCATGCTCAAGCTGCTCCGTCTGATCCAGCCGGGCATCCACCCCGAGATCGAGATCGGCCGCTACCTCACCGAGGTCGCCGGCTTTGCCAATACCCCGCCGCTCCTTGGCACGATGGAGCACGTCGCGCCGGACGGCGCGGTGTCGGCGCTGGGCCTGCTGCAGGGCTTCATTCACAACCAGGGCGACGCGGCTACCCTTGCGATCGACGGGCTCAAGCGCGAGCTCGACCTTCAGCTCGTGGTTCCGGAACACGAGCACCCCGAGACCCATGAGCGCTTCTTCCGCTACGCGGACGTCATCGGCCGCCGGACCGCCGAGCTCCATGCGGCGTTCGCGCGTCCGACCGACGATCCCGCTTTCGCGCCGGAGCCTCTGACCGACACCGACATGGAGGCACAGCTTGCGGCGTCGATCGCGGTGGCGGACCAGGCCTTTGCCGCCCTTGCGTCGACCACCGCAGCCGCCGAGATCGTGAATGCGGTGAAGGAGCGTCGCGCCGAGGTCGTGGCTCTCCTCCAGAAGCTTGCGGCAACGCCGAAGGACGCCATACGCACGCGCGTCCATGGCGATTTCCATCTCGGCCAGGTCCTGCTGGCGCAGAACGACGTCTACCTCGTCGATTTCGAGGGCGAGCCGGGGAAGACCACCGAGGAACGGCGGAGTAAGGATACGCCGCTCCGCGACGTCGCCGGAATGCTGCGGTCGTTCGCCTATGCCGCGGAGACCGCAACGCTCTCGGTCTCCGAACGTTTCCCCGAGATGACGGCCGCCGCGACCGGCGCGACCGCCGAGTGGCGGGCGCAATCGGAATCGGCGTTCATGAACGCCTATGAGGAGGTGGCTGCGGGCAGTCCGTCCTGGATCGCGAACGGCGCGGAGCGGAAGCGGCTCCTGCGGTTCCACCTCCTGACCCGGGCGCTCTATGAGGTAGTCTACGAGGCCAACAACCGGCCGAACTGGATCGGAACGCCGGCGCGGGGCGTCCTCGAGATCCTCGACGCCAAGGACTGAGCATGAACGACAAGCCGCTGCGTCCGACGTCCGACTTGAACACGGGGCCTCTCGCGGCCACGACGGGCCCGGACGACCTCACCGAGACGATAGCGTCCAATCTCGGCGACAGGCCCGTGCCGAACTCCCTGTCGGCACGAGCTGCCCGTCCGGCAACGGAACTCGCGCCCGAAACGATCGAGTCCATCGTATCGGCGCGCCATGGCGACCCCTTCGCACTGCTCGGCCCGCATCGCCTGCCGTCGGGCGATTGGGAAGTCCGCGCGCTGCTGCCCGAGGCCAGCCGCGCGGTGCTCGTGAGCCGCGACGGCCGGCGGCCGCTCGGCCCGATGACCCGCGTCCATCCGGCCGGCCTCTACGTCGCGATCCTGCCGGGACCGGAACGGCCCGCCTATCGCCTCGCGATCGACACCGCGAATGGAACCATCGTCGAGTACGACCCCTACGCCTTCGGACCGGGGATCGACGAGGCGGAGATCGCCGGGATCCGCGAGCTCGGATCGGACCTGCCGTTCCGGGTGCTCGGCCCCCACCGGATCACGCTCGACGGCGTCGAGGGTTTTCGCGTCGCGGTGTGGGCGCCGAACGCTCAGCGGGTCTCGATCGTCGGCGACTTCAACAATTGGGACGGCCGCCGCCACCCGATGCGCCTTCACCCGGGCGCCGGCGTCTGGGAGCTGTTCCTACCCGAGGCGAAGCCGGGCTTCCGCTACAAGTTCGAGATCAGGACCCAGTCCGGCATGCTGATGCCGCTCAAGGCCGACCCCGTCGCCTTCGCGGCGGAGAAGCCGCCGGCGACGGCGTCCGTGCTCCGTGATCCGCCGCAGCCGGTTCCCGCGGCGACCGTGCGGGCCGGCCGCATCGACGGCGATGCGCGCCGGAAGCCGGTCTCGATCTACGAGGTCCATCTCGGCTCCTGGATGCGGGTGCCGGAGGAGAATTCGCGGCCCCTCACCTATCGCGAGCTTGCCGAGAGGCTCATTCCCTACGTCGTGGAACTCGGCTTCACGCACATCGAATTGCTGCCCATCACCGAGCACCCGTTCGACGGATCATGGGGCTATCAGCCGGTGTCGCTGTTCGCGCCGACCAGCCGGTTCGGCACGCCGGAGGACTTTTCGGCCTTCGTCGACGCCGCCCATGAGGCGGGGATCGGCGTGATCCTCGACTGGGTTCCGGGGCATTTCCCGCAAGACGCGCATGGCCTTGCGCTGTTCGACGGCACGCACCTCTACGAGCACGCCGATCCGCGCCAGGGTTTTCACCACGACTGGGGCACGGCGATCTACAATTTCGGCCGCACCGAGGTCGCGGCCTTCCTCATCGCCAATGCGCGGTTCTGGCTCGAACGTTATGGCCTCGACGGGCTCCGCGTCGATGCGGTGGCGTCGATGCTCTATCTCGACTATTCGCGGAAGCACGGCGAGTGGATCCCGAACAAGTATGGTGGGAACGAGAACCTCGAGGCGATCGATTTCCTCCGCCGCATGAACGAGGCGGTCTACGCGCACGCGCCCGGCATCATGACCATCGCCGAGGAATCGACCGCCTTCGGCGGCGTCTCGCACCCGACCTACACCGGGGGCCTGGGCTTCGGCTTCAAGTGGAACATGGGGTGGATGCACGACACCCTCCGCTACATGAAGGAGGATCCGGTCCACCGGAAATACCACCACAACGACCTGTCGTTCGGGCTCCTCTACGCGTTCTCCGAAAACTTCATCCTGCCGCTGAGCCACGACGAGGTGGTGCACGGCAAGGGCTCGATCCTCGGCCGCATGCCGGGCGACCGCTGGCAGCGCTTCGCCAATCTCCGCGCCTATTACGGCTTCATGTGGGGGCATCCCGGTAAGAAGCTGCTGTTCATGGGCGGCGAGTTCGGCCAGGCGAGCGAATGGCACCACGACCACAGCCTCGACTGGCACCTCCTCGCCGAAACCGAGCACCGCGGCGTGCAGACGCTGATCGGCGACCTCAACCGCGCCTTCCGCGAACTGCCGGCGCTGCATGAGCGTGACTGTCAGCCCGACGGCTTCCAGTGGCTGGTGGGAGACGACGCCGAGAACAGCGTCGTCGCCTGGCTCCGGCGCGGCGATAGCGGCGCGCCGGTCGCCGTCGTGGGCAATTTCACCCCCGTCCCGAGGCAGGGCTACCGTATCGGCGTGCCCGATCCCGGATTCTATCGCGAGGTCGTCAATACCGATGCCGCGGCCTATGGCGGGAGCAATATGGGGAACAATGGTGGCGTCCGGACGGAGCCCATCCCGGCCCACGGCCATCCGCAGTCGATCAGCCTGACCCTTCCGCCGCTCGCGACCCTCTTTCTGGCGCTCGACGCCTAGCCCGGCAGCGCCCAGAACGCCGCCGCGCCGTCCGGGAGCGCGGCGAGGATCGTTTCGAAGGCGGATCGGTCGACGAAGCGTCGAAGGATGTCCGCCATGTCGGCGATCGCCGTGTCGGGCGAGAAATTGTGCCGGCCGCGATACGCGAGGACCTCGGCAGTCAAGACGGCGCGTTCGCCGAACGACGCCTGCACTTCGCCCGGCCGCCAATCGGCGACGAACACCGCCCGAAGCACCGCCGGCAGCGTATCGGCGAACATCAGCACTTGATCCGCCGTGAGCCGCCGCCGGAATACGCGGAACACGGCCTCGACCGTCTGATAGGTCTGATGCGTGGTCACGTGATCGTACCGGACCCGCAGTGCCTCCATGAAGGCATCGAACTGCTCCGACGCGTGGGCGTATCCCAGCGGGACGGTCATAGGCGCCTCCGTGCCTGCTCGCTCAACGCCCATCACCCCGGCAGTTCCCCTCGCGCGCGGAGCGCGAGCCCATCAGTCGCTTCTTAGCCGGCTGACTACTCAAGGGGGCTTGCGTTCGTCAAAAGCTAATGATATTAGCTTTCCGCATGGATACACGGGAGAGCCCCATGTCTCGTTCAGCCGCGCTTGCCACCAGTCAAGTCCAGGGCCCGGTTGCGGTGAACCGGTCCGCCGCGTCGCCGACAACCCGCTTCCTCGCCGTCGCGGGCGGCCGCATCGCCTATGACGACGCCGGCACCGGGCCGCTCGTGCTGATGCTGCCCGGTCTCGGCGATCTGCGCCAGGAATATCGTCACCTCGTGCCGTTGCTCATTGCCGCCGGCTACCGGGCCGTGACGATGGACCTCCGCGGGCATGGCGAGACCTCGGCGGGCTGGGCCGATCATGGGGCCACGGCGCTCGCCGATGATGCCGTCGCCCTCCTCCGCCATCTCGACGCCGGACCGGCTACCCTGATCGGTACCTCGATGGGCGCGGCGGGCGTTGCGGCGGCGGCGGCCAAGGCTCCGGAACGCGTCACGAAGATCGTGCTCGTCGGGCCGTTCGTGCGGGACATGCCGCCCGCCTCCGGCCTCAAGGCCGCGATGCTGTGGCTGATGATCCGGATCGGTCTTGTCGGACCATGGGCGCCGGCGGCCTGGCTCGCCTTCTACGATTCGCTCTATCCCGGACGGAAGCCGGCAGATTACGCCGCGTATCGCGCGGCGCTCAGGGCGAGCCTTGGGGAGCCCGGCCGCATGGCCGCACTGCGCGCCATGATGCTCGCTTCGAAGGCCGATGCCGCGGCGCTCCTGCCCGCGGTGCGGGCCGAAACGCTGGTCGTGATGGGCAGCCGCGACCCCGACTTCGCCGATCCGGAGGCCGAGGCCCGGACGGTCGCCGGGCTCCTGCGGGGCCGGATGACGATGATCGACGGCGCGGGGCACTACCCGCATGCGGAGTTGCCCGAAGAGACCGCCCGCGCCATCCTGCCCTTCATCGCCGAAGGAGCACGCTGATGCCGCGCGCCGGCCTGACCCCCGACCTCGTCATCGACACCGCGGCGATGATCGCCGATGAGGGCGGCATGCGCGCGGTGACGCTCGCCGCCATCGCCGAGCGGGCCGGCGTGAAGCCGCCCTCACTCTACAAGCATGTCGACGGCCTTGATGCGATCGAACGCGGCCTCGCGCTTCGCGGCCTTCGCGAAGCCAATGTGAGGATCATCCGCGCCACCATCGGGCTCCAGGGCGAGGAGGCGTTGGTTGCTCTCGCCAAGGCCTATTGGCGTTTCTCCTACGAGCATCCCGGCCTCTACGAAGCGACGCTGCGCGCGCCGCGGCCCGGCGAGACCGATATCGAGGAAGCCGGCGGTATTCTGGTCGGCATGGTCGCGACCGTACTGGAGGGCTTCGGCCTGCGTGGCGACGACGCTCTCCATGCGGTCCGCGGCGTCCGCGCCATCGTGCATGGCTTCGTCTCGCTCAACGCCGCCGGCGGCTTCGGCCTCGCGCTCAATGTCGAGGAATCCTTCGTCCGCCTCGTGAGGAGCTTTGCCCGAGGCCTTGCCGACGAACCGGCAGCGAAGGCGCCGCCACGGCGGCTGAAGCTCGGCGGCCGCTGACGTCGTCAGCCCTGCCCGAACAGGGCTTCGGCGTTCCCACGCCGGATGAGTTGGCGCAGCTCCGGTTCGTGACCCGTGGCGACGTCAAGGCCCCAGAGCGTGGCAGCCGGCGGGACGAACGGGAAGTCGGTCCCGAAGAGGAGCCGCCCGGGCGGGACGAACGCCCGGAGCCCGGCGAACGCCGCCGCGTTGGTGCTGGTGGTGATGTCGAAATAGAGCCGGCGCAGGATCGCCGCGGCGCCTTCGGGCATCGCCTCGGCCACCGCTGGCTGGAGCGCCGCATTCCGCGCGATGCGCTCCACCAATGCGGGCAGGCCGCCGCCGCCATGCGTGAAGATGAACCGGATGTTCGGGAAGCGCGCGAAGGTGCCGCGGAACAGCATGGCGGTGATGCAGCGCATGATGTCGAACATGAACTCGACCGTTCCGTCGGGTACCGGCGGCGTCAGCCGCTGCGCGGCGAGCGGAGCCTGCGGGTGGACGAAGACGATCGCGCGCCGTCGATCGAGCTCGGCGAAGACCGGATCGAACGCCGGATCGCCGGGCCAGCGGTCGCCGTAGTTCGTGGTGGTCGACACGCCGACAGCGCCGAGCTCGTCCATCGCATGGGCGATCTCGGCGAGGGCCGCGTCGACTTGCGGCATCGGCAGCGCCGCAAAAAAGGCGAAGCGGCCGGGCCGGTCGGCGACGAGCCTGGCGGCGAACTCATTGGCGTCGCGGGCAAGGTCACGTGCCTCCGCCGCGTCGAAGGGCGTCCAGTTCGAGGTGAACGAGAGAACGGCTTTCGCGATGCCCGCCCTGTCCATCGCCGCAAGCGACGATTCGACCGTCCAGTCGAGCGCCCCCTCGAAGCCCGGGCCGGTGCGAATGCCCAGCCTCTCCCGCGCGGCAACGTAGCGCGGGGTCAGGAAATGATGGTGGACGTCGATGAGGTCGGAGCTTTCGGGCAATGCGGCGTCTCGACGATCGGTCGGATTTGGCTGGGGCGCCAGGATTCGAACCTGGGATCACGGGACCAAAACCCGTTGCCTTACCGCTTGGCCACGCCCCAATCCGGCCATGGCCGGCAGTCGCGCCTCTACCTAGCGAGTGGGCAACAGCGCCGCAATCGCCTCACCATGGTTGCGACCGGGAAAGGCCATCGCTATAAGCCGCGTCACCAGCGGCGGAGTGTAGCGCAGCCTGGTAGCGCACCTGCTTCGGGAGCAGGGGGTCGCAAGTTCGAATCTTGCCACTCCGACCAACCTTTTAGCCCGCGAATCCAGAAATCGCGCCTGGCAGCGGCCGGACCGCTGGGGATGCGGGCACGGCGCGGGGCCTCCGCCACGCCTGGCGCGATGTCTTGGGCGCCGGAGCGCCCGTCGCCGTGCTGGAAACGGCATGTTCGTCGAGCAAGGCGAACAGCAGCCGCCGGCAAGCGGCGACTGCTGCATCCGGACCCTCAGTATGCGTTGAAGATGCGCTGGATCTCCATCGGGTCCTCCGTCACGGTCAGCGCCATCATCAGAAGGATTGCCGCCTTCTGCGGGGTCAGCGTGTCGCCGCCGATGATCGGGTCACCGTCACCGCCGACGCGGCCTTCGGTGCCGCGCGTCGTGTAGACGACCGCCACGCCGGAAGCGGCCGCCGCGTCGATCGCCTCCCGCTGTCCGATGTGCGGTGAGCCGGTGAGGAAAGTCGCGATCACGATACCCCTCGCGCCGGCCGCGATGGCGGCTTCGATCATCGCCGCGCTCGATCCGACATAGGAGTAGAAGATGTCGACGCGCGGCAGGTCGGCCATGTCGGCGATCGCGTCGAGCGAGAACTCGCTCCCGCTGGTGTGGCGCCGCTCCGGCGTCCGGTAGAAGAAGGCCTGGTCGTCGCTGATCAGGCCGAGGACGCCAAGATTGAAGGATTGCCAGGTGTCGACCCGGCTGACGACGGTCTTGGTGACCTCGCGCGCGGCATGAATCTCCTCATTGACGACCATCAGGACGCCGCGGCCGCCGGCATTCGGCGACGCGGCTGTGATGACGGCGTCGAGGAAGTTCCGGCTGGCATCTTCGCTGAGGGTGGTCCGCTGCCGCTGCGCCGCCGTGACGACGATCGGCACATCGGTATGGACGACGAGGTTCAGGAACCAGGCAAGGTCCTCGGAGGTATTGGAGCCGACCGTGACGACGATGCCCGCCACATCGGGCTGCGTGGCGACGACCTCCTCAATGGCCTTCGCGGTGTCGATGAACTCCTGGAACGTCAGGCTAGAGCTGCCGACGCGGGTCACGTCGACGATGCTGAGATCGGCGATCTCGAGCACCTCGGGCATCGCCTCGATGATCACCTCGACGGCGACACGCCCTTCGGGGGTGTTGGCGATCGTGCCGCCGGTGGCGACGATCACCACGTCAGGCAAGTCCTGTGCCTGAGCCGCGCTGCCCGACGCGCCAAACGTCATTGCGCCGGCTAAGAGTATCCCGCTCCATGCCATGCGCCATCGCGTAGCGCTGTTTCCATGTGACTGCGTTTGCACGATAGTCGTCCTTCCATGCCGTTGATGTTCGCCGGATCGTTGCCGGCTGGCCGAGGATCGGCGGACCCGTGGCACGCAATGGCTGTGCCAGTGGCATGGAAGACGGAGCCGACCCCGGTAGTCTGTCGTGCTCGGCCTCGACAATCGGGCGGGGCCGGCTGGTCCGTGCGGCCCCAACCTTCGCGTCCACCAACCCGGTGACCGGCGACCTCGCCCACGCACCTGCGGGTCGGACGGCACTCGGGGCGCGGCGCGGAACAACGGCCGCCCGGCGAATGTCGGTCCGCCTCGTCGCCCTCATTCCCAGCGCCAGCCGCACACCAACGAAAAAGGCCGCCCCTCCCGAAGGAGGGACGGCCCGCGCAGCCCGGTCAGGACAGGCTACGTCGCGGCGGAGTGCTAGTCGTCGTCGCCGCCGCCAAAGGTCAAGATGAAGCCGACGCCGAAGCTCCAGGAATCGTCGATCACCCGCTCGACGGCCGCCTGAAGCGCGAAATGGTCCGTCAGCGCGACTTCGAGACCAGCGCCAATTGTGATCTCGGGAGGCGGCCCGCCCTCCCACTCGAAGCCGACGCCGGCGAGCAGCGTGACACGCTCGCCCACCGCGACACCGGCCTCGATCTCGAGTTCGAAGGCCTCCGGCGCTCCATTCTCCCAGATCCGCGCGACCTCGATCCCGATCTCTACCGGCTCGAACTCGAACTCCACCTCGGCGCCGAGATGAAAGAACCGGTCGCCATCCGGAAGCTCCCAGGCGAGGCCCGTGAACACGCCGACCGTTGCGTTGCCGAATTCCCCGAAGAGCTTGGCGCCGATCCCGACTTCACCTTCGGCGGGATCGTCGAAAGCCACCGCGCCATAGCCGTTGATGGCGATGCCCAAGGCATCCGACAGGCTGAACTCGACCTCGGCGTCCGTGCGCGAGAACCACACGTCGTCATCCCTGCCAAAGAGCTGCGAAATCGTGAAGGTCGGTCCGGCCGCCTCCTCGACTTCGACAACCTCAATATCTGGCACAGGCACGACCAGAACCGGGTCGGCCGCATAGGCGCTTGTCGTCGCCAGACCCACAGCGACGCTCGTCAGCCAAAACTTCTTCACGATATCCCCCGTCATGAGTCGCATCACGCATCCGCGGTACCACGTCGGAGCGGCTGGCCGGACTCAAAGATGATCCTCAGAGTCAGATTTATCGGGAGGTGTGTTGGGAGAGCCACAATCGCTCCAGCAGCCGCGGGCGGTGCCTTGCCGGCGGGCTAGAAGATGAGCGGGGCGAGGCGCACGACGCCCCGTTCGTCGGGGCCGTGGAGATCGTACTGCTCGCTGGCAGTGAGCTCGACCGTATCGCGCATCTCGCCGAAGATTCGCATCGTGTCCGTGCCTTCATTGGTCGGGGCGAGCGCGATCAAATAGTCGGCGTCGGCCTCACAGGCGATCGGCCGGTCGTCTGCAGCGAGCATCGTGAACAGCACGTCGCCATTCTCGGCGAGGGTGGGCGGAGCAGGTGAGTGTCGCAACGGCACGGCAGCGCTCCGCCCAGTTTTCGGTCGACGTCGTCGCGACAGTCTACGACCAGTAGGGCGTGACGCCGTAGTGGTTGTAGGCGGCGTCGCGCGCCGGGACGCCGTCGCCCCGCGTGAGAGTCTCGATCGAGTCGCTCGGCGCGGCCTTCAGCTCTTCCTTCGAATAGTCGACGACATAGGCGTTCCGGTCGGGCTGGTAGTCAAGCTCGGACCACGGGATCGGGTGGTACTTCTCACCCATTCCGAGGAAGCCGCCGAAACCGACGACGGCGAACATGATCTGGTTGGTCATCTTGTCGAGGATGACGTCCTCGACCTCGCCGATCGATTCGCCGTTGGTGTTCTCGACGCGGGTACCAATGACGCGCGAGGCGCGGATTGCCTTGGTGTGGCCGGATGGTGTGGGCATGGCAGATGCTCCCTGATGGTTGCTTCATGCAGAACCCGTGAGGGCGCGAGGCGTTCCGTCAGGAAGGCACTGCCGCGGGTGCGTCGATGACCGCCTGGATCGCCCTGCCCACGAGCGCGATGAGCGTCTCCGCCTCGGCGTCGGCGAGGGGATCGAGCCTGATCAGCCGGCGCGCCACGCCAAGCCCCATGAGCTGTGCATAGATGATGCTCGCGCGAAGCTCGCCATCGGGTCCGCCAAGGCTCGCGCCGAGCGGCCCGATCACATGCTCCGTCACAAGGCGGCGGATGATCGCCGCCGCCCCGGGGCTGGCGACCGAATGCTGGAACAGGAGGAGGCGCGTCGGATCCGGGTCCTGGCGCGACACGATCTCGCGCGCGATCCGTTCGCCCAGGGTCGATCGGTCGTTGGGATAGGGTTGCGGTTTCGGCGGCCGGCCGGCGGACAGCACGGCGACGAAGAGTTCCTCCTTGGAGCCGAAATAGCGGCCGATCAGGGCCACGTCGACACCGGCGCGCCGCGCGATCTCGCGCAGCCCCACCTGATCGTAGCCGGCGTGACTGAAGGCGTCGCGGGCCGCCTCAAGGATCGCCTGCTTGGTCGCTTCGGCATCGCGGCGGCGTCCTGCCGGCGGCGCGATGCCCCGCGTCGCATGCAGCTCCTCGGCAAGGGCGCGAACGTCCTCGCGGGCCTTCGTGCGGATCATCCGCAGACCATCCCGCGCATCCTGACGCAGCTTTCGCGAGGCAGCACCCGCCTTGCCTGCGACCTGCCGCGCCCTCGTCCGGGGATCGTCCGTCAAATATTTCGCCTCCACCAAGTCAACAGGCGTTGACATGGCATCGCGAGACGCCTAAGTCAACGCCCGTAGACAACGCCTCCCAAGGCGCGATCACCTTTTTTCAACCTCCGTCGCTCTGCGCTTCCGGCCCGGAAACGGCCGGGATGTCGCGGCCTTTTTCGCTTCAAGGAGACGCCCATGGCGCAAACCGAAGCCGCTGCTCCGGCGCTGCCCGCCGACCCGCCCAGGCAGCCGGTCGGCCTCATCATGACTGCCCTTCTGCTCGTCATGGCCCTCGCCATGCTCGACCAGACCATCGTCTCGACCGCCCTCCCCACCATCGTCGGCGACCTCGGCGGCGTCGAGCACCTGTCCTGGGTGGTCACTGCCTACCTTCTGACCAGCACGGTCGTCACGCCGATCTACGGCAAGCTCGGCGACATGTACGGCCGGAAGGTCGTCCTCCAGACCGCCATCGTTATCTTCATCATCGGCTCTGCCCTGTGCGGCATCGCGCAGGACATGACGCAGCTCATCCTGTTCCGCGCCCTCCAGGGCGTCGGCGGCGGCGGCCTCATGGTCGTGACGCTGGCCGTCATCGCGGACGTCGTTCCGGCGCGGCAGCGCGGCAAGTTCCAGGGCCTCTTCGGCGGCGTCTTCGGCCTTGCCACGATCGTCGGCCCGCTCCTCGGCGGCTTCTTCGTCGACAACCTGTCCTGGCACTGGATCTTCTTCATCAACATCCCGCTGGCGCTCGCTGCGCTCGGCGTGATCGCGGTCGCCTTCACCGCGCGGACGGAGAAGCACAAGCGGAAGATCGACTATCTCGGCGCGTTCCTGCTCGCAGTGGCGCTGACCGCGATCGTCCTCTTCACCAGCCTCGGCGGCAACACCTATGACTGGGGCTCGCCCGAGATCCTCGCGATGATCGTCGTCGGAATCGTTGCGACCCTCGCCTTCCTGTGGGTCGAGACGCGCGCCGCCGAGCCGATCCTGTCGCTGAGCCTCTTCCGCAACCCGGTGTTCTCGATGACCACCGCCATCGGCTTCATCGTCGGTCTGGCGCTGTTCGGCGCGGTCACCTTCCTTCCGCTCTACCTCCAGGTCGTGAAGGGCGTCAGCCCCACCGATTCGGGCCTCCAGATCGTGCCGATGATGGTCGGCATGCTGGTGACCTCGATCGGCAGCGGCATCCTGATCTCGCGGTTCGGCCGCTACAAGATCTTCCCGGTCGTCGGGTCGGTCCTGATGGTGGTCGCGATGGTCATGCTGTCCCAGGTCGCGGTCGACACCTCCAGGACCCTCGTCACCGTCGAGATGGTCGTCCTCGGCCTCGGTCTCGGCCTGATCATGCAGGTCCTGATCCTCGCCGCCCAGAACGCGGTCGAGCCGAAGGACGTGGGCGTGGCAACCGCGGGCTCGATGCTGTTCCGCCAGATCGGCGGCTCGATCGGCCTGTCGCTGTTCGGCGCGCTGTTCGCGAGCCGGCTCACCGAGGGCATGATGAACACCTTGCCGGCCGGCACGCTGCCGGAGGGCACGACCATCTCGCCCAATATGGTCGCCGCGCTCCCGCCCGAGATCCTCCAGCCGGTGCTCGGCATCTTCGTGGACGCGCTGGGCATGGTGTTCCTGGTGGCCGCAATCATCTCGGTGTTCGCGTTCATCCTCAGCCTGTTCCTCCGCGAGACGCCGCTTCGGAGCCATCCCGGCCGCGGCGCCGGCGCCGAGGCGGACGAGCCGACGAACGCAGCGGCCGCGCACATCTAGCGCGCCGCGCACCACTCAAGAGAGAGGGCCGCCCCGAGGGCGGCCCTTTTTCTTTGCCGGCAATGGAAAGCCGCTCGTCAGAGGGCGCGGATGCGGAGCGGGATGAACTCACGGCGGCCGACTGCCGACACGGCGAGCGAATAGGCCGGGTTGGCGAAGCCGTCGGCGGGTCCGGCGAGGAGTGCAGTCGCCGCGCACAGTCCGTCCATGGCCGTTCCCGCGACGATGGTCACCTCGACCGGCACGAGATCCTGGAAGGTCCGGCCTTCGCGGGTGTTGGCGTCTCGCCAGAGATCGGCCGCTGCCGTCGCCTGCTCCGCCGCGAGGTCGCAATCGGTGTAGGCGAGCGTGATCCCGAGCATGGCGACGCCGCCGACATCAGCGTCGAAGATGAAGCCGGACTGATAGAGGAGCACCCCCGTCCCGTCATCGACGGGCGGTGCCCCGGCCGCTGCCGCCGTCATGGCTGCGCCGAGCCGAGGGGAGAACAGCATGCCCTGGAGGATGGTCGTCGTGTCGGGCAGTCCCGCAAGGGCGGAGAGAATGGCCGCCACGGGCGTGGCCTGGGCCAGTGGCGGCGGCGCTGCCGCGACTCCGATGATCTCGGCTGCGGCCGCCTGGAGGATGACGTCGTCCATGCGGGCGACGAAGCTCGACTGGCCGATCGGTCCACGCCAGGGGTTGGCCGGATCGAGCGCGGCGAAATCGGTGGCGAAGGGTTCGCCGTTGCGGAGGATGCGGTCGGGATAGGCCGGGTCGGGGACGAAGCCCTGACCAGGAAGGAAATCCGCGAGCGCGGCGGCTGCCCCGTCGGCCATCGCCCAGAGCGTCACGGTTCCCGGCGGCGAGCCGGCGACGAGGAAGGCGAGCACATCCTCCCGGGCAACGCCGGTGTGCGCTTCCCAGCCTTCGGAATTGCGGAAATAGGCCGTGACGGTGCGGTCGCTCACCGACATCAGCCGCTCGCCAAGTCCGGGCGTTGCGTCATCCCGGGCGGCGGCAAGGCGGAGAATGTCGGCGACGCCGAAATAGGTCGCCACGATCGGATCCTCGCCGACCAGACGAGCCCCGCTCAGAGTGTTCAGCAGCGGCTCGAGTTGGGCCACCGGCTGCGCGGAAGCCGCTCCGGCAGCCGCGAGGAGCGAAAGTCCCGTAAGGACCAGTCTGCGCATGGCACTCTCCCGCTCGATCGCGGAAGGGAACGACCGGACGGTGCGCTTGTCCAGCGCGGGATGCCGTCAGTCCCCGGCCCCGGCCCGCTGCCACAGGGCGTATGCGACGATCATGGTGCCGTGGAACGGCATCGGGTCGCCGACGAGGAGGAGCGTGTTGCCTTCGAAGACGGCACGACGGCGCTGATCGGTGCCGCTCCAGTTGGGGAAAGACGACAGCTTCGCATGATGGACCACCACGTCGCCCTGGAACTCATAGGTCCCGACATAGGAGATGTGGGTGGTCATCGCGGCCGTGTTCTCGGCCTCGGTGCCGCCCACCATGTCGCCGGAGGCGAAGGGCGGCCGGTCGCGCTTGGCAAGATGCGCGGAGACATGCCCGTCATTGGAGTAGACGAGGAAGCCGACGGCATCCTCGCCCATGGGATAGGTGACGGTGCCGTCCGACGTCTCGTTCCGCCAGGACAGCAATTTCCAGGTGCCGACGAGGGGATCGGAGGGCATGACGGCCTGCGTTGGTTGCGAATGGTGAGTGGTGAATAGCGTGATACCGCAGTCCACTCACCATTCCCTACACACCTCTCACCCCTTGCTGGCGCGCTCGATCGCCTCGACGACCAGCCGCTTCGCCTCCGCGGCGTCGCCCCAGCCGAGGATCTTCACCCATTTGCCGGGCTCGAGATCCTTGTAGTGCGTGAAGAAGTGCTCGATCTGCTTGAGCGTGATGTCCGGGAGGTCGGTGTAGTTCTCGACCTTGTCGTAGCGCTGGGTGAGGCTGCGCGACGGGACGGCGATGATCTTCTCGTCCGGGCCGGCATTGTCCTCCATCCTGAGGACGCCCACGGGCCGGCAGCTCATGACCGCGCCCGGCGCGATGGCGCGGGTGTTGGCGACGATCACGTCCGCCGGGTCGCCGTCGCCCGACAGCGTGTGGGGGATGAAGCCGTAATTCCCGGGATAGCGCATCGGCGTGTAGAGGAAGCGGTCGACGAAGAGGGCGCCGGACGCCTTCTCGAGCTCGTATTTGATGGGCTCGCCGCCGATCGGGACTTCGATGATGACGTTGACGTCGTCAGGAGCATTCTTCCCGATCGGGATCGCATCAAGCCGCATGGCGCTCGTCTCTTTCCGGATTTGGTCTTCGAATGCGGACCCGTAGGGAAACGCCGCCCCGCTCGTCAAAGCGACCCCTTATCGCACGTCTTGGCACGATGGCCCTGAACTGCGCTTTCCAGACGGCGATCGTGATGGAACCCGACGCAGCACGGGCCGTTCCGTGATCGGGCGCTGGGCAACCACAAGGATGCGGCGCCATGAAAGGCATCACGACGTTCCTGATGTTCAACAACCAGGCCGAGGAAGCCATCCGCTTCTACGTCTCGGTCATCCCGAATTCGCGGATCGTCACGCTGAAGCTCATGGAAGAGGACGGCCAGCCGATCCCAAGGGGAAAGGTGCTGCAGGCCCATTTCGAGCTGAATGGCGTGTCGTATTTCGCGACGGATGGCGGCCCTGATTTCGAGTTCTCGATGGGCACGTCGCTGTACATCCATTGCGAAACCCAGGCTGAGGTCGACCGTCTGTGGGACAGACTCGCCGAGGGCGGCGGCAAGCAGCTCGACTGCGGCTGGGTCGTCGATCGCTTCGGCCTCTCCTGGCAGATCGTCCCGACGATGCTGGACGAAATCTTCCTCGGGAATGATGCACCGAAAGCCAAGCGCGTCTTCGAAGCCATGCTCAAGATGAAGAAGCTCGACATCGCGGAGCTCGAGCGCGCGGCCCGCGAGCCGGCGCACGCCTGACGGTCTACTCCGCAGCCTGCGTCGCGGCCGGCGCCCAGCCGGTCGCGGCGTAGACCTCCGCCCGCGCTGCCGCGCGACTGTTCCGCGAACGCGAGATGGTCATCTGGGCGACGACGCCCGGTCTGCCGCGCTTTGCGATGCCGGGACCGCTCGGCCGCAATGACCGCTTCGCCGGCATCATCCGCGGCATGGTGAAATCGCGGGAGGACGCCGAGCGCACGCTGGCGATGTGGATGCAGCAGAGCATCAACGCGGCCCGCTCCCGGGGACTCCTCGGCCGGGAGTTCTATTTCCGCCTTCCGGCGCCGGACAGGCGCCGTCGCTGGAACTCCTCGGCGTCGACTACTGGTTCGACGCCGAGGGCATGCAGGCCGACTATGCCGATCCCGCCATGAACCGGCTTCTCGAAGGGCTCTTCACCGCAGCGCCGGAAGGCGGAGTCTGGAAGAAGCCGGAGGGCGCCTGGGCCGAGTGGTAGTCGACATCGGGCGCGTCCGACTTCGACCGGGATAATGCACCGTCCCCGATCGCGATGATGGCGCTGCCGCGCTTGTGGCCGGTCTCGACATAGCGATGCGCCTCGGCCATCGCCTCGAGCGGGAAGCTGCGGCCGACGATGCCGCGCAGCACACCGGCCTCGGCAAGGTCGCGGATGAAGGCGAGGTCCCTCGCCTTCGCCGCGGCGGAACGGAGGCCGGTGGCCGCGAAGATCGACCGCCGTCCGACGCTGCGGCTCTTCTTGAGAAGGGCGACTATCGTCGCGGGTCCCGGCACGGTCGTCATATAGACCCCGCCGGGGCGGAGGGCTGCCCGGCACTTCCGAAAGCTGCTCTTTCCGACCACGTCGAAGATGACGTCATAGGCCGCCCGGCGCGCCGTGAAGTCGTCGACGCTGTAGTCGATGACCTCGTCGGCGCCGAGGCGCCGCACCGTCTCGATATTGACCGGGCCGCACACGCCCGTGACTTCAGCGCCGAAATGCTTCGCGAGCTGGACGGCGCTGCTGCCGATCGCACCGGCCGCTCCATTCACGAGGACGTGCATGCCCGGCCGCACCTTGCCATGGTCGCGGGTGAAAGGGAGTGCCGTCATTCCGCCGTCGACAAGGGCCGCCGCCTCGGCAAAGCCGACGCCCTGGGGCATGAGCCCCATCGCGGACGCGGGCACGCAGCGATACTCCGCGTAGGCGCCGGTCGGCGGGGCGGGCGACCCGAAGACGAGGTCGCCTGGAGCGAATACCGTCACCCCGGCGCCAACCTCAACCACCTCCCCCGCCATGATGTCGCCAAGGATCGGAACTCTTGGGCGCCGCAGGCCGGAGAAGAGGCGGATGAGGCGCGGCTTGCCGGTGCGGTAGGCGCAGTCCGGCGGCGTGGCCGCGGCAGTCTGAACGCGGACGAGGATTTCGCCGGCCTTCGGCGTCGGGATGGGGATCTCGGCAAGGCGGAACACCTCGGGCGATCCGTAGCGATCGGCAAGAATGGCGCGCATGGGTTCTCCTTCGGCCACGAGGGCCGTTCTCGGTTTGTCGGGTTGGTTGGTCGCGACGCTGGGCCGTCGCAGTGCGTCAAGCTTCGGCCGCGGTGCCCCACTGGAAGACGTCGGTGATCGGAACGCCGAAGGCGTCGGCGATCCGGAAGGCGACTTCGAGCGAGGGCGAGTACCGCCCCTGCTCGATCGCGACGATCGTCTGTCGCGTCACGCCCACCTTCTCGGCGAGCTGCGCCTGGGTCATCTCCCCGGCATGGAAGCGCAGCACGCGAATGGTGTTTTGGATCTGCGGCTTGCCCTTGCCCATGCCGGTCAGCCGACCCTGTAGTAGACGAGCCGGGAGATGGCGTCGGCCGTGCCCGCGACGAGCAGCACCGTGAAGAGGAGATACGGCATCGCTGCGGGATTCCCGCCGAAGGCTAGGAAGAGGAGGATCCCGAGGCCGCCCAGCGAGGCGATGATGTAGGCATTCCGCATGCTACGGGCGCCGACATGCGTGTCGCGCTCATCCGCCGCCTCGTCCTTGAACTCCTGGCCCTGGGCGATGCTGACGACGATCGCCATGACGATCGAGGCGACGACGTTGAAGACGATGATGGCGAGGAGCGCCCACAGCGTCGTCCGCGCCGCCTCCTGCACCGTGCCGGGCCAATCGTCCGCACCGGTGGCATGACGCACCAGCCAGATCAGGACGATCACTGCCGCTACGATCTGAATGACGGCAGTCCATTGCTTGAACGACATGAAGCCCTCCGTCGTGCTCGTTGGGCATCATGTATGATATGTCAGACTCAATGTCAATTATTTTGGACATAATGATGAGATTAGTAGACACAACTGCGGGAAGTCCGTGGGATTCCGATGGGTTGAGACCGAGAAGGACCGGCCGGAGCCGGACCGCGGCGGCGCCATTGCCGCTACGGCCCCTTCCCGCTAAAAGCCGCGCCGAAACGCATGGGCGCGGCAGCGCCGGAAAATCGCGCTCAAGGGGATCATGGCTCGGCTGGTGATGAAGTTCGGCGGCACGTCCGTCGCCGACATCCCGCGCATCAAGAACGTGGCGCAGCACGTCAAGCGCGAGGTCGATGCCGGGCACGAGGTCGCGGTCGTCGTCTCGGCGATGTCCGGCGCGACCAATCAACTCGTGGCGTGGACCCGCGAGATCGCGCCGTTCCACGATGCCCGGGAATATGACGTCGTCGTCGCCTCGGGCGAGCAGGTGACGTCCGGCCTCCTCGCGCTGGCGCTGCAGGAGATCGGCATCAATGCCCGGTCCTGGCAGGGCTGGCAGATCCCGCTCCGCACCGACCGCGCCCATGGCGCGGCGCGCATCGAATCGATCGAATGCGACCTTCTCATCGAGCGGCTCGGCGAGGGCCAGGTCGCGGTGGTCGCCGGCTTCCAGGGCATCGCCCCCGACAATCGCGTGGCGACCCTCGGTCGTGGCGGGTCGGACACCTCGGCGGTCGCGTTGGCCGCCGCCATCGGCGCCGAACGCTGCGACATCTACACCGACGTCGACGGCGTCTACACCACCGACCCGCGGATCGTTCCGAAGGCGCAGCGCCTCGACAAGGTCTCGTTCGAGGAAATGCTGGAAATGGCCTCGCTCGGGGCCAAGGTGCTACAGGTCCGCTCGGTCGAGCTCGCGATGGTGAAGGGGGTCCGGACCTTCGTCCGCTCTTCCTTCGACAAGCCGGACGAAGTGCCTGCCGACAAGCCCGTCGGAACGCTCATCTGCGACGAGGAAGAGATCGTGGAGAAGAAGACCGTCACCGGCATCGCCTACTCCAAGGACGAGGGCCAGATCACGCTCCGCCGCGTCATGGACAAGCCGGGCGTCGCGGCGTCCGTGTTCGGCCCGCTCGCCGATGCCAACATCAATGTCGACATGATCGTCCAGAACGTGTCCGAGGACGGGTCGACCACCGACCTCACCTTCACGGTGCCGATCGCCGAATACGAGCGGTCGCGGAAGGTGCTGGAGGGGAAGCGCGCCGAGATCGGCTACCAGCTCATGCAGGGCTCGACCGACGTCGCGAAGGTGTCGGTCATCGGCATCGGCATGCGGAGCCATGCCGGCGTCGCCTCCGAGGCGTTCCATGCCCTCGCCGCGCGCGGTATCAACATCCGGGCGATCTCGACGTCGGAGATCAAGATCTCGGTCCTGATCGACGCGCCGTTCACCGAGCTTGCGGTACGGACTTTGCATTCGCTATACGGGCTCGACAATTGACACTTCGGCCGTAGGCCGCCCTGCCGAGGCGCCTCGGGGCACGGCCGGAGGACTGAACGGCCGAATTTCCCGGATTTGCGACCATGCGGGCGCCACTCGCGGGGCCGCGCGTGCTGCTTCGCCGCCTCCGCGAGATCATGGCGGAGCCGAGCAGCGCGCAGGTCCGCCTGGACAAGATCGTCACGCAGATCGCGGCCAACATGGTCGCGGAAGTCTGCTCGGCCTACGTCCTCCGCTCGGACGGCGTCCTTGAGCTGTTCGCCTCCGAGGGCCTCAAGCGCGAATCGGTTCACAACGTCACGCTGCGGGTCGGCCAGGGCCTCGTCGGCCTGATCGCGGCAGACGCGGCGCCGCTCAATCTTCCCGACGCGCAGGCGCATCCGTCATTCGCCTATCTCCCCGAGACCGGCGAGGAGATCTACCACTCCTTCCTCGGCGTGCCGGTGCTCCGCGCCGGCCGGACGCTGGGGGTCCTCGTCGTCCAGAACCGGGCGCACCGGACCTACACCGAGGAAGAGGAGGAGGCGCTCCAGACCATCGCGATGGTGCTGGCGGAGATGATCGCCGCCGGCGGCCTCGAGAGTCTGTCGCGGGGTGCAACGCTCGACCTGTCGCGGCCCGTCACCGTGTTCGGCGCCGGCTTCTGCGAAGGCGTCGGCGTCGGCCGCGTCGTGCTCCACGAGCCCCGCGTCGTCGTCACCAACCTCATCGCCGAAGACATCACGCGCGAAGCCGCGCGGCTCGACGACGCGATCGCGAGCCTTCGCCTGTCGGTCGACGACATGCTCTCGCGCGGCGACGTCGCCGAGGGCGGCGAGCATCGCGACATCCTCGAGGCCTACCGGATGTTCGCCCATGACCGCGGCTGGGTCCGGCGCCTCCACGAGGCGATCGCGAACGGCCTCACCGCGGAAGCCGCGGTCGAGAAGGTGCAGAACGACACCCGGGCGCGCCTCCAGCGCCAGACCGACCCCTATCTCTGGGAGCGGCTGCACGATTTCGACGACCTCGCGAACCGCCTGCTGCGCGTCCTCATCGACCAGGGCGACGGCAAGCTGAAGAAGGAGCTGCCGGAAGACGCCGTCATCGTCGCCCGCAACATGGGCGCGGCAGAGCTCCTCGACTACGAGCGAGGCCGCGTGCGCGGGCTGGTCCTCGAGGACGGCACGCCGACGAGCCACGTCGCGATCGTCGCCCGCGCACTCGGGATTCCGACCGTCGGCCGCGCCGCGGCGGTCGTCTCGCTCAGCGAGAATGGCGACGGCATCGTCCTCGACGGCGAGACCGGCGAGATCCATCTTCGGCCGGGCGGCGACGTCGTCTCCGCCTATGTCGAGAAGGTCCATTTCCGGGCCGAGCGCCAGCAACGCTACCGCCTCCTCCGCGACCAGCCGGCGCTCAGCCGCGACGGCACCGCCGTCAGCCTCATGGTCAATGCCGGCCTCCTGGTCGACCTGCCCCACGTCCAGGAAGCGGGCGCGGAGGGCGTCGGCCTGTTCCGGACCGAGCTCCAGTTCATGATCGCGTCGAAGCTGCCGAAGATCAGCGAGCAGTCGGCGTTCTACAAGGCGGTGCTCGACGGCGCCGGCGGCCGGCCGGTCACCTTCCGCACGCTCGACATCGGCGGCGACAAGGTGCTGCCCTACCTTCGCGTCGAGCACGAGGCGAACCCCGCCCTCGGCTGGCGCGCGATCCGCTTCGGCCTCGACCGTCCCGGCCTTTTCCGCACCCAGATCCGGGCGCTGCTCCGCGCCGCGGCGGGCCGCGAGCTCCGCATCATGCTGCCGATGATCACTGAGGTCACGGAGATGGTCCGGGCGCGCGAGGCGATCCAGCGCGAGATCGAGCATTTCGACCGGCATGGGCACCGGAAGCCGGAGAAGCTGCTGATCGGTGCGATGGTGGAGGTGCCGTCGCTCCTCTGGCAGCTCGACGCGCTGATGGCGGTGTCCGACTTCGTCTCGGTCGGCACCAACGACCTGTTCCAGTTCATGACGGCCACCGACCGCGGCAACCTCCGGGTCGCCGGGCGGTTCGATCCGCTGTCGACGCCCTTCCTCCGCGCGCTGCGCCAGGTTATCGAGGCGGCCTCGCGCGCCAACGTCCCGGTCACGATCTGCGGCGAGATCGCCGGCCAGCCGCTCGCGGCGCTCGCGCTGATCGGCCTCGGCTTCCGGTCGTTGTCGATGGCGCCGGCCGCGATCGGCCCGGTGAAAGCGATGCTGCTGTCGCTCGACGTGCGGAAACTGCGGCCGGTGATGGAGGCGTTGCTGGCCGCGCCGACCATGCCCGACACCGTCCGCGCCGAGCTGCGAAACTTTGCTTTCGCCGAAGGCGTGCCGGTGTGACGCCAAGCACGGACACGCCGATGGAACGGCGCTAACGCCGTCGCCCTCACCACCCGACACTTTTGCGTAGCGACCAGTCTGGTGTAAGCCCTCGCCCCAACTCCGAAACCGAGAAGCCTTTCGCCGTGCTTTCCGCCGAGAAGATCGACAGCATCATCAGGCGTGCCGAGCTGATCGACGCGCAGCTGTCGCAGCCGATCGATACACAAACCATGATCAAGCTGAGCCGCGAGCGGGCCGAGCTCGAGCCGGTGGTCGAGGCCGCGCGCGCGCTCCGGAAGGCCGAGGCCGACCGGAAGGGGCTCGATGCGCTCATGGCCGATCCGGAAATGGCGGACATGGCGGCCGAGGAGGCCAAGGCACTCGAGACGCGGATTCCCGAGCTCGACCTCGCCCTGTCGAAGCTGCTCCTCCCGAAGGATGCGGCCGACGAGAAGAGCGCCATCCTCGAGATCCGCGCCGGCACCGGGGGCAACGAGGCGGCGCTGTTCGCCGGCGACCTCTTCCGGATGTATCAGCGCTATGCCGACATCCAGGGCTGGAAGGTCAACATCGTCGAGGAAAGCCCGGGCGAGGTCGGCGGCTACAAGGAAGTCGTCGCCGAGGTCAACGGGCGGGGCGTGTTCGCTCGGCTGAAATTCGAGTCCGGCGTGCACCGGGTGCAGCGCGTGCCGGACACCGAGGCGAGCGGACGCATCCACACCTCCGCCGCAACCGTTGCGGTCCTGCCGGAAGCCCAGGACGTCGACATCGAGATCCGGCCCGAAGACCTTCGGTGGGACATCACCCGCGCATCCTCGGCCGGCGGCCAGCACGCCAACACCACCGACACGGCCGTGCGCATCCTTCATATCCCGACCGGCATCGTCGTCACGGCGAGCGCGCGGTCGCAGCAGCAGAACCGCATCCAGGCGATGCAGGTCCTGAAGTCGCGCCTCTACGAGGCCGAGCGCGAGAAGATTGACAGCGAGCGCGCCGCGTCGCGCAAAGGCCAGGTCGGCAGCGGCGACCGATCGGAGCGCATCCGCACCTACAATTTCCCGCAGGGCCGCGTGACCGACCACCGCATCAACCTCACCCTCTACAAGCTCGACCAGGTGATGCTGGGGACGGCGCTCGACGAGGTGATCGAGGCGCTGATCACCAACCACCAGGCCGACCAGCTCGCCGCGATGGAAGCGGGCGGGTAGTCCGGGAATGACCGTAACGAACCGCTCGTCCACGGCGGATGCGGTAGCGACCGTCACCATCGGCGCGCTGCGGCGGCAGCTTGCGCGGCGGCTCTCCGAGCGCTGGGGCCAGGATACCGAACGCACCGCGGAGCTCGATGCGAAGCTCCTGCTTGCTCACGCGCTCGGCATGGACGCGGCGCGGCTGACGCTGTGCGAGCACGATGCGGTTGCGGCACCGGCAGCCGCCCTCGCGGGTTCACTCATTGAACGCCGCCTCCGAGGCGAGCCGGTGGCACGGATCGTGGGCGAGAAGGAGTTCTGGGGCCTGCCGTTCCGGCTGTCGCCCGGCACGCTCGTCCCGCGGCCCGACACCGAAACCCTCGTGAAGACCGCGCTCGAGGCGATTACCGTGCGCCGGGACCGTTTCGAGCCGCTGCGGCTCCTCGACCTTGGCACCGGAACCGGGTGCGTCCTGCTTGCGCTCCTGTCCGAGCTGCCGAACGCGACCGGGCTCGGGATCGACCGCTCGCCCGACGCCGTCGCCACCGCCGCGGACAACGCGGCGCGCCTTGACCTCAGCGGCCGGGCCCGATTCGCGGTCGGCGACTGGGCGAAAGGAATTTCCGACGCGTATGATGTAATTGCCGCCAACCCTCCTTATATCGAGGAAGCGGCGCTGCCCGGGCTGCCCGTCGAGGTGATCGGACACGACCCTCGCCTGGCCCTGGCCGGTGGTCCGGATGGCCTTGAGGCCTACCGGGCGATCATCCCGGAATTGCCCCGCTTGCTGCGGCCGAAGGGCTTTGCCGTGCTTGAGTTCGGCCCCCGGCAGTCTGCACCCATTGCGGGTCTGGCATCCGCAGCCGGCATGACCGCCGCGTTCGGGAACGACCTCGGTGGCCGGGAACGGGTTGCTTTCCTGACGATGCTTGGGAAAGCCTGAGCGAAGCGGCCAAAAACCGCTTGGAAAAAAGGACCGAAGCAGCTACGGTCGAACTACCGAAGCAAAGGCGTTTGCGCCTGACGTTTGGGAATCAACATCCCCGAGACCGTGCGGGCTGCTGTGAGCGGCCTCCGGAACTCGCGTCCGGTCGAAGCAAGAAAGACGGCATTTCGGAAGTCGCATGACACGTCCGGTCGGATCGCGATCGACGTTGCGTGCCTGGGCTGGAGCCGGGGCGGGGTGCGCCGGCCAAGGGTGTCAATCTCCGCCGGTGCGGCGCTGACCCGAGAGTTCCATTGTTCCAACAGAGAGCCAGTATGAGGCAGGGACACAACAACAATAACAAGCGCATGCGCGGCCGGAACCGCAAGGGACCGAACCCGCTGGCGCGCTCCTATGAGAGCAACGGACCGGATGTGAAGATCCGCGGCACCGCGCTCCATATCGCGGAGAAGTACATCACGCTGGCGCGCGACGCCGCGTCCTCCGGTGACCGGGTTGCCGAGCAGAATTACCTTCAGCACGCGGAGCACTACTATCGCATCGTTGCCGCTGCCCAGGCCCAGATGCCGCAGCAGCCGCCGATGCACCGGGCCGACGACTTCGACGATGAGGACGAAGGCGACGATCGTGCCCCGATGGGCGGCTACGACCGCCCGATGGCCGACAACCGGCAGCCGCAATACGGCCTGTCCGATCCGCAGCCCTTCGTGAACGGCAACGGCTTCAACGGGCACCGCGAGGCGGTCGAAGAGGCCGAAGGCGACGACGTCGATTTCGACCAGGCCCCGGCCGAGGGCCGGCCGCAGGGACAGGCTGCGGAGCGCCAGGGCGGCGGCCAGCAGTTTGGTGGCGGCAACCCCGGCGGCGAGCAGCATTTCCGGCAGCGCGGACGCCGCGCCGGCCGTGGCCGCCGGCGCCCCGAGGGCGGGCAGGAGTTCGGCCAGGGCCAACAGCCCGCGCAGGGCCAGCCCCAGCCGCCCCAGCCGGTGCCGGTCGCCGTTACCGAGGACTAGCCGAATTTCCTCCTGAACCGCGCCGCTCCGGGGTCTTCCGGACTTGCGCCGGCGGCGTGCGCGCCAAATATCATGGCGCGAGCGCGGTCTCGCTCTGAGACGCGTACCATGCGTTCCGCCAGCGTGCCTCCTGAAGGGCGCTGGGCCTGCCGCCAGGAGGTCAATTCATGAATCCGGAAACCTATTCCGAGCGCGTCCGCGGCTTCATCCAGTCCGCCCAGACGTCGGCGCTGTCGCGCAGCCACCAGCAATTCACGCCAGAACATCTTCTCAAGGTTCTCCTCGATGACGAGGAGGGCCTCGCGGCCGGCCTCATAGACCGCGCCGGCGGCAATTCCCGCGCGGCGCTCGCCGCCACCGAGAAGGTGCTCGACGACCTTCCCAAGGTGAGCGGCGCCGGGGGCGGACAGCTCTATCTCGCCGGCCCCACCGCCAAGGTCTTCACGACCGCGGAGCAGCTCGCCAAGAAAGCCGGCGACAGCTTCGTCACGGTCGAACGGCTTCTCCTCGCCCTCGCGATGGAGCGCGATGCGAAGTCGGCGAAGATTCTCGCCGATGCCGGCGTCACGCCGCAGACGCTGAACGCGGCCATCGAGAGCCTGCGCCAGGGCCGCACCGCCGACTCCGCGTCGGCCGAGAGCCAGTACGACGCCCTCAAGAAGTACGCCCGCGATCTCACCCAGGTCGCCCGCGACGGCAAGCTCGACCCGGTGATCGGCCGCGACGAGGAGATCCGCCGCACGATCCAGGTCCTGTCGCGCCGGACCAAGAACAATCCCGTCCTGATCGGCGAACCGGGCGTCGGCAAGACGGCGATCGCCGAAGGCCTCGCGCTCCGCATCGTCAATGGCGACGTGCCGGAATCGCTGAAGGACAAGCGTCTCCTCGCGCTCGATCTCGGCTCGCTCATCGCCGGCGCAAAATATCGCGGCGAGTTCGAGGAGCGGCTGAAGGCCGTCCTCTCGGAGATCACCTCGGCGGCAGGCCGCATCATCCTGTTCATCGACGAGATGCATACGCTCGTCGGCGCCGGCAAGGCCGAAGGCGCCATGGACGCGTCGAACCTCCTGAAGCCGGCGCTCGCGCGCGGCGAACTGCATTGCGTCGGCGCGACGACGCTCGACGAGTATCAGAAGCACATCGAGAAGGACGCCGCCCTCGCCCGGCGCTTCCAGCCGATCTATGTCGACGAGCCGACGGTCGAGGACACGATCTCGATCCTCCGCGGCATCAAGGAGAAGTACGAGCTGCATCACGGTGTCCGGATCACGGACTCGGCGCTTGTCGCCGCAGCGACGCTCTCGAACCGCTACATCACCAACCGCTTTCTGCCGGACAAGGCGATCGACCTCGTCGACGAGGCCGCCGCGCGGCTCCGCATGCAGGTCGATTCCAAGCCCGAGACGCTCGACGAGCTCGACCGCCGCATCCTCCAGCTCCAGATCGAGCGCGAGGCGCTCCGGAAGGAGCAGGATCAGGCGTCCAAGGACCGCCTCGAGCGGATCGAGCGCGAGCTTGCCGGGCTCGAGGAGGAGTCGGCAGCGCTGACCGCGCGCTGGCTCGCCGAGAAGGACAAGCTCAACGCCGCCCAGAAGCTGAAGGCAGATCTCGACCAGGCCCGTGCCGACCTCGACCGTGCCCAGCGGACCGGCGACCTCGCCAAGGCCGGCGAGTTGGCCTATGGCCGCATTCCCGAGCTGGAGCGGAAGCTCCGCGAGACCGAGGGCGCGGCGGCGAAGGGCGGCGACATGGTCGAGGAGGCGGTGACGCCCGACCACATCGCCCAGGTCGTCTCGCGCTGGACCGGGATCCCGGTCGACAGGATGCTCGAAGGCGAGCGCGACAAGCTGCTCCGGATGGAGGACCAGCTCGCGTCGCGCGTGGTCGGCCAGCCCGAGGCGGTGCACGCCGTCGCGACCGCCGTCCGCCGGTCGCGCGCCGGGCTCCAGGATCCGAACCGGCCGATCGGCTCGTTCATGTTCCTCGGGCCGACCGGCGTCGGCAAGACCGAGCTGACCAAGGCCGTCGCGGAATTCCTCTTCGATGACGAGACCGCGCTCATCCGCATCGACATGAGCGAGTACATGGAGAAACACTCCGTCGCTCGCCTGATCGGCGCCCCGCCCGGTTATGTCGGCTACGAGGAGGGCGGCGCGCTCACCGAGGCGGTGCGGCGCCGGCCGTACCAGGTGATCCTGTTCGACGAGATCGAGAAGGCGCATCCGGACGTCTTCAACGTCCTCCTCCAGGTGCTGGACGATGGACGGCTGACCGACGGCCAGGGGCGGACGGTCGACTTCCGCAACACGCTGATCGTGATGACGTCGAATCTCGGCGCTGAGCATCTCGCCAACCTTCGCGACGACGAGGATTCCTCCTCGGCGCAGGCGCTGGTGATGGACGTCGTGCGCGGCCATTTCCGGCCCGAATTCCTGAACCGGCTCGACGACATCATCCTGTTCCACCGCCTGAAGCGGCACGACATGGCACGGATCGTCGAGATCCAGTTGCAGCGGCTCCAGAAGCTCCTCGGCGAGCGGAAGATCACGCTCGAGCTCGACGAGACGGCCAAGACGTGGCTGGCGCAGAAGGGCTACGACCCGGTCTACGGGGCGCGGCCGCTCAAGCGCGTCATCCAGCGTGAGGTGCAGGACCCGCTCGCGGACAAGATCCTGGCCGGCGAGATCCAGGACGGGAGCTTGGTGAAGATCGTCGGTGGCACCGACCACCTCCTCTTCCTGCCCCGCGAGGCACGCGACGCGGCCTGACGAAGAGGGGCGATCCCTGTAGACCGCCAACACCGGGATCGTCTGCCCTTCCCCGTGACTGTTGCGTGGTTGCGCGGCATCGCGACGGCTCCACCTCTCCCCAGTGGGGAGAGGTCGGATCGAAACGCGAAGCGGATCGATCCGGGTGAGGGGGAACAGACCTCGAGGCCGGCCCCCCTCACCCGATCCGTCGCTTGCGCGACGGCTCGACCTCTCCCCGCCGGGGAGAAATGGGAGATACTTGGCCCGTCCCGGCGTTGCGCAAGGGTCTCGCAAGGCGGAGGCGGGAAGCGTGCTCGCGGTTGGTCTCCGCGTTAGTTCCGGTCTTCCGGAAGCGTCGGGAGGGGGTGGAAGCCGATCCCCTCCTCGGCGAGCTCCTGAGCTTCGCCCGGCGTCGCCTCGCCATAGATGCTGCGCGGCGGCGCCTCCTCGTAGTGGATCTTCCGCGCCTCCTCGGCGAAGCGCGTGCCCACATAGTCGGAGCTGGCCCGAACCTTCCGGGTCATCTCCTGCATGAACTCCACGGCCTTGGCCAGCTTCGGATCGAGACCCGCCGCAAGGACTCCCGAGCCGTCCGCATTCGGCGCAACAGGCGGGGGCACCGGGAACGCGGCGTCGTCGCCGCGCTTCCGTGCCGTCGAGACGGCTGGCGCCATCAGCGCCTTCCTGATCTCATCAGAGCCGCAGATCGGGCATGCGACCTGGCCCCGTGCTGATTGGCCGTCGAAATCCGCATTGTTGCGGAACCACGCCTCGAAGCCGTGATCCGCGGGGCAACGGAGCTGGAAGCGGATCATGATGCTGCGATGACCTCGACGGCGGGATCGGGGCGGGCGAAATCCCGGTCGTGCCGCAAGACGGGTATCTGCGACCGCGCGGCGTCGCTCGCGCCGACGTCAATGTCGGCGACGATCACGCATGGGTCTTCGCCCGCTTCGGCGAGGATACGACCCCATGGGTCGACGATGAGGCTGTGCCCGTAGGTTTCCCGCCCATCCTCGTGCCGCCCGCCCTGGGCGGCGGCGAGCACGAAGCTGCCGGTTTCGATCGCCCGCGCACGCAGCAGGATGTGCCAGTGCGCCTGGCCGGTCTGCCTCGTGAAGGCGGACGGGATCGCCAGCACCTGCGCCCCGCCATGGGCGAGGGCGCGGAACAGTTGCGGAAAGCGAAGGTCGTAGCAGATCGACATTCCGAGCCGCGCCCATGGCAAGTCGACGGTGATGGCGCGGTCGCCGGCGCGGTACAGGCGCGATTCGCGACGCGTGTCGCCGTCCGGCAGGTCGACGTCGAACATGTGGATCTTGTCGTAGCGAGCCAGGATGCCGCCGTCCGGGCCGATCAGATAGCCGCGGTTGACGACTCCCTCCGGCACCTTGATCGCGAGCGAGCCGATATGGAGATGGATGTCGAGATCGCGCGCCAGCGCCCGCAACTCGGCCAGTGAAGGGTCGTCGGCCTCGAAGGCGACGACCTCCGCCACCGCCGGTCCCTCGCGGTTCAGAATGTTGGTCATCTCCGGCGTCTGGACGTAGCGGGCACCCTCGCCTGCGGCCTCGCGGATCAGCGCCTCGGCCACGGCAATATTGGCGGCCGGATCGCGGCCGCTCCGCATCTGCACCAGTCCCGCCCGGAATTGCTTCGACATCCCGCCCCTCAGGCTGCCAGGAGTTCCTCGAGCTGGCCATGCCGGTCTAGCTCCGCCAGTTCGACGAAGCCACCGACATGACGCCCGCCAATGAAGACCTGCGGCAGCGCCATCCGGCCGCCCGAGCGGCCGATCACCTCGGCCAGAAGAGAGCGGTCCGCGCTCACGTCGCGCTCGCGATAGGACAGCCCCTTGCGGTCGAGAAGCTTCTTGGCGAGCTCGCAATAGCCGCACAGGGGACGGGAGTAGATCTCGATCTTCGGCATGGCCTACGCGACTGATTCTAAACGGCTCTCGTCTATAGATCGTTCAGTCGCGCCCATCCGCAACCCGCGCGAAGACGAGCACGTCGACCGACGCGGCGCCGGCGCGGAGCAGGGTCCGGGTCGCGGCCGCGATCGTCGCCCCGGTGGTATAGACGTCATCAACGAGAACGACCCGCCGCCCCGCGATCCGGGGCCTTGCGGTGGGCTGAACGGCAAAGGCGCCGCGAACATTGGTCGCACGCTCCGACAGTGCGAGCCCGACCTGCTGCCGCGTCGCCTTTACGCGGCGCAACGCCGTGAGGTCGACGGCGCGGCCGAGGACCCGGCCGACGCCAAGCGCCAACGCCGCCGACTGGTTGAACCGGCGCCACCACAGCCGCCGCCGGTGCAGCGGGATCGGGACCAGCAGCTCGGCATCGGCGACGATCTCTGCGCCCGCGCGCGCCATCCAGCCCGACATCCAGCGCACGAGCTCGAGGTGGTCCTCGTATTTCAGCGCATGGACGAGGCGGCGCGACACGTCACCATAGAGGGCCACCGAGCGAAGCCGGCCGAAAGGCGGCGGATTGGCCATCGCGGCCGGCGACAGCGCGCCCGGACCGGGATCATGGGCGAACGGCGTCCCGAGCCGCTCGCAATAGGGCCGCTCGATCAGGCCGAGGCCGCTCCAGCACGCCGCGCAAAGCGAGCCATCGTCACCAACCGCGGCGGCACAGGAGAGGCAGGTCGGCGGCAGCACGAGATTGATCGCGCGCGTCCCCAGCGCCGCGATCGCCCGCCCTGCCATGCGCGTTGCTCCCACGATCCGAGCCTACCCGACGACGCCCTCCTTGCGCGAGGCGGGCGTTGTTCCCGCGCGACCACATTCGTGCGATCAACCCCCTCTTTCGCGCGGACCAGACATGCCCGACATCTTCGACCTCAAAGCGCTCGATTCCCGCCGGCTGCGGGCGCGACGTCTCGCGGTCCCGGGAGCCGACTTCCTCCTCCGCCATGCCGCGGACGATCTCCTCGAGCGTCTCGGCGCGGTTAGCCGGCGCTTCGCCGACGCCGTCGATTTCCTGACGCCCGAGCCGCTCGTTGCCGATGCGCTCATGCAGGGCGGCGGCGTCGACCGGCTCCTTCGCCTCGACCGCCTGCCCAGCGCGGGCCTGTTCCCGTCGGCCATCGCCGGCGGCGAAGCGATCCCGCTCGCGCCGGCGAGCGTCGACCTCGTCGTGTCCGTCCTCGGCCTGCAGTTCGTAAACGACCTTCCGGGCGCCTTCATCCAGGTCAGGCGGGCGCTTCGCCCTGACGGCCTGTTCCTCGCCGTGGCGCTGGGCGGCGAAACGCTGACGGAACTGCGCCAGTCGCTCGCCGCGGCCGAACTGGAGGTCCGCGGCGGCGCCGCTCCGCGGGTCGCGCCCTTCGTGCCGGTCCGCGAGTTCGGCGCCCTCTTGCAGCGAGGCCAGTTCGCGCTCCCGGTCGCCGATCTCGACCGGCTGACGATCCGCTACGCCGATGCGCTCGCGCTGATGCGGGACCTCCGGGCCATGGGGGCAACCAACGTCCTGCGCGAACGGGACCGGCGGCCTCTGAGCCGCGCCATCGTCGCCCGCACGGCGGCGATCTACGCCGAGCGCTTCAGCGATCCCGACGGCCGCATCCGGGCAACGTTCGACCTCGTCTCGATCTCGGGCTGGGCCCCCCATGAGAGCCAGCAGCAGCCGCTCCGCCCCGGCTCGGCCCGGACGCGGCTCGCGGATGCTCTCAAGACGACGGAGAGGAAAGCGGGAGAGAAGACGCGGCCGGAAGGCTAGCCCGCGTCCGGCGTCACCGCGCCGGTCATGACCTCATCGATGCCATAAACCGGCAGCGACGCCTTCTTGGCGGCGACCATCTGGCCGAGGCCGAGGGCAGCGACGCCCAACCCGACGATCAGGCACGGCAGGAAGACCAGAAGGAAGCCGCCCGGCTTCCGAACCTTGACCGATCCATTCGTCCCCTCAGCCACCGACATCATCAGCTCCAACGCAACGCCACCCACGGCCCGAACATGCGAGGCCGCATCCGACGATTCGACCCGCGTCATAAAAGATCGGTTAAGGCCGTCACGAGTGGAAGGTCCGCCGGAGGCATCGGGTAGTCACCGAGGCTTTTCGGCCACACCCACTTCAGCGCCTGACCCTCGAGAGGCTGCGGAATCCCGTCCCATTTCCGGCAGAGATACAAAGGCATCAGGAGATGGAAATCGCCGTAGTCGTGGCTGACGAAGGAGAGCGGTGACAGGCAACGGGCGCCGGTGGTGATGCCGAGTTCTTCGCGGAGCTCGCGGACGAGGGCCGCCTCGGGCGTCTCGTCGCTTTCGACCTTGCCGCCGGGAAATTCCCAGAGGCCGGACATGCTCTTGCCTTCGGGCCGCTGCGTGATGAGCACGCGACCATCGGTGTCGATCAGCGCGCCTGCCGCCACCAGGACGAGGTCGACCATCGATCTAGGACCGGTAGTCGCCGTTGATGGCGACGTATTCCTTGGTGAGGTCGCAGGTGAACACGCGGTCTTTCCCGCGGCCGAGACCAAGGTCGACCTTGATCACGACTTCCTGGTTCTTCATGTAGGCGGAAGTGGCAGCCTCGGAATAGGCAGGATCGCGCTCACCCTCGACGGCGACGCGGATGTCGCCGAACCAGATCGCGAGGCGGTCGCGGTCGGCTGGCTCGCCGGCCTTGCCGACGGCCATGACCACCCGGCCCCAATTGGCGTCCTCGCCGGCGAGCGCCGTCTTCACGAGCGGCGAATTCGCGATCGACAGCGCGATCTTCCGCGCCGAGCGCTTTGACACGGCGCCCTCGACGCGAATCTCGGCGAACTTGGTCGCCCCCTCGCCGTCCCGCGCGACCTGCTTGGCGAGGTCGAGGAGGACTGCGTCCAGCGCCTTCCGGAACGGGCGGAGACGGGGATCGGCCGGCTCGGCGATCGGGGCATTCTTCGCCTTGCCGGTCGCGAAGGCGAGGAGGGTGTCGGACGTCGAGGTATCGCCGTCGATCGTCATGGCGTTGAAGCTGTCCTTCACGCCCTCCGACAGGAGAGCCTGGAGGACGGGCGCGGCGATCGCGGCGTCGGTCGCGACGAAGGAAAGCATGGTCGCCATGTCGGGAGCGATCATCCCCGCGCCCTTGGCGATGCCGTTGATGGTGACGGTGACGCCGCCGAGGTCGGCCGTCGCGGTCGCGCCCTTCGGGAACGTGTCGGTCGTCATGATCGCCCGCGCGGCGAACTCCCAGCGATCGGCCTCGGCGCCGGCGACGAGGCCGTCAACGACGCCGCCGAATTTCTCGGCCGGCAGCGGCTCGCCGATGACGCCAGTCGAGCACAGGAAAATCTCGCCCTTCCTGAAGCCGCCCGCCTTGGCGAGGAGATCGGCCGACAGCCTGGTCGCGGCCTTCCCCTTCTTGCCGGTGAAGGCGTTGGCGTTGCCGGAATTGACCATGAGGGCGCGGGCCTTGCCGCCCGCGACCACTTCCCGGCACCAGTCCACCGCGGCCGACGGGCACTTCGAGGTCGTGAAGACGCCGGCGACGGTCGTGCCCTTGTCGAACAGCATCACGAGGACGTCCTCGCGACCCTTGTAGCGAATGCCCGCGGCGGCCGTCGCCATGCGGACTCCGGGGATCGCCGGCATCGCTGGGAACGACGCCGGCGCGAGCGGTGAGATCTTGCCCATGGCGAAAGCCTTCCACCCGGTCGCGCCGGGCCGCACGAAGACCGGAGTAGGCGACGCCGCTAGGGCGTCGCAGGCGGCGTGGCCGGGGTCGGCGCGGGAGTGGGTGCCGGGGTTGGCGCAGGCGTCGGCGCGGGAGCGGGCGCAGGGGTCGGAGCCGGCGTGGGCGCGGGGGTCGGAGCCGGCGTAGGCGCGGGAGCCGGAGCAGGCTCGACAGGCGCAGGAGCGGGCGCCGGTTCGGCGGGGGCCGCCGGTGCGGGCGCCGGCTCGGGCGCGGGCGGCTCCGCGAGCGTGATGGTCGCCGCGCCAAGGAGACGCTCGGTCTCCGCGACGTACAGCTCCTGGTAGAGGATCTGGCGGACCTGGTCGGCTGTCTCTTCGAGGGTCGGCGCCGGCTGCACCCGCACCTCGTCGATCTTGATGACGTGCCAGCCGAAGTCGGTCTGGACCGGCACCTGGCCGACTTCACCCGCGGGGATGGTGAAGATCACGTCGTCGAGTGGGACGATCAACTCGCCGGGAGCCCAGAAGCCAAGATCGCCGCCATTGGCCGCGGTCTGCGTGTCGAGCGAGCGGACGGCGGCGAGCTGGGCGAAATCGGCGCCGGCATTGAGCTGGGCGATGATATCGTTGGCCTCGGCCTCGGTCGCGACCTGGATGTGACGGACATGCGCCTGCTGCGGCAGCGTCATGCCGGCGACGATCTCGTCGTACTTCGCCTGGATTGCCGCGTCGGTGATCTGGGTCTCGATCACCTCTTGGAGGTATTCGTTCTGGAGGAGCCGGGCGCGGAGCCGCTCGACCTGGGCCAGGAACTCGTCGGTCTGGTCGAGTCCGAGCGCGGTGGCCGCCTGGGCCATGAGCTTGAGGTCGATCGCGGCATCGAGAAGGGCCGGGCGCCGCTCCTCGGGGGCGTATTGCGCAAGCGCCTCGCCGAACTGCTCGGCCATGGCGGCGATGTCGGCTTCAGTAACGTTTTCGCCATTGACGGTGGCAACGACCGCGTTCGGATCGACCGGGGCCACCTCGGGGGCGGGGGGAACCGCGGGCTCGAACGCCGGCGGCGTTGCCGGTACCGCAGGCACGACCTCGGGAGCTGGCGCCGGGGCTGGTTCCGCCGGGGCAGCCGGCGCAGGCGCCGGCTCCGCGGGAGCCGCAGGGGCCGGCTCCGCGGGAGCCGCGGGGGCAGGCGCCTGGGCCCAGACCGCTACCGGCGCCGCAACCACGGCGGTGGCGACGAGAAGGGCACGAACCGAGGCGCCGGCGCGCAGCGTCCGGCCGATACGGGAAACCATCGACATGGGTCAGTCCTGTTAGGTTGCCGGGCGAGCCAAACGCCCGGGAAACAAGGCCCCAAGCGGCTCAGGACGTCGCCTGCGGCGCCACGTTGACAACAAAGTGCCCCCCTCTTATCTGTCTCGCAGCCCGGCGTCCACAGCGCTGCGTCATAGAGCCGAACGCCCGGTTTCGGGGCTTTCGCACTCGAAACCGGCCGACGCCCGACCGCGCCTCTGCGGCGGTTCCAAGTCAGCGGCGCCGCCGGCAAAAGGATCATCATGGTCGGCTTCGGCGCGCTCACCCGCAAACTCTTCGGCAACTCCAACGAGCGTCGCGTGCGGGGCTACAAGCCCAACGTCGCCGCGATCAACGCGCTCGAGCCCGAGCTGCAGAAGCTCACCGACGACGAGCTCCGCGCCCGAACCGAGGCGTTCAAGAAGGAAGTCGCCGACGGCAAGGAGTTGGACGATCTTCTCGTCCCCGCCTTCGCGACCGTTCGCGAGGCCGCCCGCCGCGTTCTCGGCCAGCGCCATTTCGACGTGCAGCTGATGGGCGGCATGGTGCTCCATGAGGGCGCCATCGCCGAGATGAAGACCGGCGAAGGCAAGACGCTGGTCGCCACGCTCGCCGTCTATCTCAATGCCCTCGCCGGCAAGGGCGTCCACGTCGTCACCGTCAACGACTACCTCGCGCGCCGCGACGCCGAGTGGATGGGCCGCGTCTACGGCTTCCTCGGCATGACCACCGGCGTCATCGTCCACGGCCTCACCGACGACCAGCGCCGCGACGCCTACGCGTCCGACATCACCTACGGCACCAACAACGAGTTCGGCTTCGACTACCTCCGCGACAACATGAAGTATGAGCAGCGCGCCATGGTGCAGCGCGGCCATCACTACGCGATCGTCGACGAGGTGGACTCGATCCTGATCGACGAGGCCCGGACGCCGCTTATCATTTCCGGCCCGCTCGACGATCGCTCCGAGCTCTACAACACCATCGACGCCTTCATCCCGCAGCTCGACGACGCCGACTACGAGCGGGACGAGAAGCTACGGACCGTGACCTTCACCGAAGGCGGCACCGAGAAGCTCGAAGGGCTCCTCGGCGCGGCGGGCCTCCTCAAGGGCGAGTCGCTCTACGATATCGAGAACGTGACGGTCGTCCACCACGTCAACCAGGCGCTCCGCGCCCACAAGCTGTTCCAGCGCGACAAGGACTACATCGTCCGCAACGACGAGGTCGTGATCATCGACGAGTTCACCGGCCGCATGATGCCCGGCCGGCGTTACTCCGAAGGCCTCCACCAGGCGCTCGAGGCCAAGGAGCACGTGAAGATCCAGCGCGAGAACCAGACCCTCGCGTCGGTCACCTACCAGAACTACTTCCGCATGTACGCCAAGCTCGGCGGCATGACGGGTACGGCCTCCACGGAGGCGGAGGAGTTCGGCAACATCTACGGCCTATCGGTGGTCGAGATCCCGACCAACGTCGCCGTGACCCGCATCGACGACCACGACGAGGTCTATCGGACGGCCGAGGAGAAGTTCAAGGCGATCGTCGAGCTCATCAAGGAGTGCCAGGGGCGCGGCCAGCCCGTCCTCGTCGGCACGACCTCGATCGAGAAGAGCGAGGACCTGTCGCGCCGGCTCAACAAGGAGCACATCAAGCACAACGTGCTGAATGCGCGCTACCATGAGCAGGAAGCGTTTATCGTCGCCCAGGCCGGCGTCCCCGGCACGGTGACGATCGCGACCAACATGGCGGGCCGCGGCACCGACATCCAGCTCGGCGGCAATGCCGACATGCGGATCCGCCAGGAGCTTGGCGACCTGCCCGAAGGCCCGGAGCGGACCGAGAAGGAAGCCGCGATCCGGGCCGAGGTGGCCGAGCTCAAGAAGCAGACGCTCGCCGCCGGCGGCCTCTACGTGATCGGCACCGAGCGCCACGAGAGCCGGCGCATCGACAACCAGCTCCGCGGCCGTTCGGGCCGCCAGGGCGACCCCGGCCATTCGCATTTCTTCCTGTCGCTGCAGGACGATTTGATGCGGATCTTCGTCCTCGAGCGCATGGATGGGCTGTTGCAGCGCCTCGGCCTCAAGGAAGGCGAGGCCATCGTCCATCCGTGGATCAACCGCGCGCTCGAGCGGGCGCAGCAGAAGGTCGAAGCGCGCCACTTCGACGTCCGCAAGAACCTCCTGAAGTACGACGACGTGATGAACGATCAGCGTCGCGTCATCTTCGAGCAGCGTATCGAGCTCATGTCGCAGCAGGACGTCACCGAGACGATCCACGACATGCGGCACGAGACGATCGCCGAGCTCGTCGCTAAGCACATCCCCGAGCGCGCCTATCCCGAGCAGTGGGACATCGAGGGCCTCGCCGAGGAACTGAGGACCGTCCTCAACCTCGATTTGCCGGTCAAGGACTGGGCGAAGGAAGAAGGCATCGCCGACGAGGAGGTCCGCGAGCGGATCGAGAAGGCTGCCGACGAGGCGGCCGCCGCCAAGACTGCGCGGTTCTCGCCGGACATTATGCGCCAGCTCGAGAAGGCGATCCTGCTCCAGACCCTCGATGGGGTATGGCGCGAGCACCTCGTCACGCTAGATCACCTCCGCCAGGTGATCGGCTTCCGCGGCTATGCCCAGCGCGATCCGCTGAACGAGTACAAGACCGAGGCGTTCGAGCTGTTCGAGGCGATGCTCTCGAACCTCCGCCGCACGGTCACCACCCAGCTCAGCCGTATCGAGCTGGTCCAGCAGCCGCAGACCCAGCTGCCGCCGGACGGCAATGTCCGCCAGATCCAGACGATCCACGCCGATCCCAATACCGGCGAGAACGAAGTGCCGAACGCACCGAGCATAGCGCCCGGACGGCCGACCGGCGCCCTGCCGTTCAGCGCGGCCGCCTTCGGCGCCGGTGCGAGCCAGGCGGCCGGCTTCGACCCGAACGACACCGCGACCTGGAGCAAGACCCCGCGCAACGCCCCCTGCCCCTGCGGCTCGGGCAAGAAGTTCAAGCACTGCCACGGCCAACTGGTCTGAGGCGGCCGCAGGCGCCGTTCGCCCCTTTCCGCTCAAATCGCGACGGTCGACCGGATCGGCTCTTGCTGAGGCCCTGCTAATCCAGCCCGAAGAACTGGCGGAAAGCCGACGGCTGACGCGGCGCAGCCGGGACGGCCGCGGTCGTCATCGGATCGACGAGAGCCGTGGCTGTCGCCGGCATCCCCGCCAAGAGCGTGCCACCATTCTCGAGGGTCGCGACCGCGGCATCGAACCGGATCTGGTCGGCGCTGCGGAGCGCGAGGAGCTGGGTCTCGAGCGGCTGGGCGAGATCGAAGTCGGGGCACGGCTGGCGCGGCTCGAACGCGGCGCCATCCTCGGCGACCGGATCGAAGACGTAGCGGAAATCGCAGACCTCGACGTCAGGTGGAAGGTGCGTGACCTCGAAATGGTCGTAGCCCTCCTTCAGCATCTGCCAGAACGCGAAGTTCTCGTTGCCGCGGTGCCGCGCCATGTTCTCCGGCGTCATCCGGAACGGGAAGGCATGGACCTGGAACGCGCGCTGGCCGCCGCGGAAAGCCTCGCGGACTAGGGCGTAGATGATCTCCACCGTCTCGTCGGTCATCGAGTAGCAGCCGGCCGACGAGCAGGCGCCATGCACCATGAGGTGCGAGCCTGTCCGATCGAGCGAGCGGTCGAAGGCGTTGGGGTAGCCGAGGTCGAAGGAGAGGTGGTAGCTCGAGTTCGGGTTCAGCTGCGCCGGCGTGACCGTATAGAAGCCCTCTGGCGCCTGCCGGTCACCTTCCACGCGTTTCGGTCCGAGCTCGCCCGACCAGGCGCAGATCTCGTAGGTCGCCAGCAGCGCATACTCGCCGTCGACGCGGCGCTTCCAGACTTCGAAGACCGACTCTTCCTTGAAGATGCGGACATAGATCGGTGCCATCGGGGTCGACCCGATCGCCTCGATCCGGCTCATCAATTCGGGCGGGATCGGCGCCATATAGGCGGGCAGCTCGGTGGTGTTGCACCCGACGAGCATCGTTGCCGCCAGAGCGAGCCCCGCAACCTTCGAGACGAGCGAGGTACGCCGTCGACTCGTTACTGATCCTGCCATTCCACTCGCACCCGACGCGACACAGGCCGCGAAGGAAGCACAGCGGAAATTGACGACCCGTTAACCCTGAGATGACAAGGCGGTGAGAGAGCCGGTCGCGCCCTACAGCGCGCGCCCCATCGCCAGATATTTGTCGCGACGGTGCTGGCGGATCTCGGTCGGCGGCATGCCCTCGAACGCTACCAGCGCCTTGGCGATCGCATCGCCGGCGGCCTCTATGGTCTCGGTCGGAGCCCGGTGGGCGCCGCCGACCGGCTCGAGGATGATCTCGTCGATCACGCCGAAGCGGAGCAGGTCCTGCGCGGTGATCTTCATGCTGGTGGCCGCGTCCTGCGCCCGCGTCGAGTCCCGATAGAGGATCGAGGCCGCGCTCTCGGGCGATGCGACGGTGTAGATCGAATGCTCCAGCATCATCACGCGGTTCGCGACGGCAATGGCGAGTGCGCCGCCCGAACCGCCCTCGCCGACCACGAGCGCCACGTTGGGCACGCCGAGCGACAGGCTCGCATCGGTCGACCGCGCGATCGCCTCGGCCTGGCCGCGCTCTTCCGCATCGATGCCGGGATAGGCGCCGGCGGTGTCGACGAAGGCGACCAGCGGCAGGCCGAACCGCTCGGCAAGCTCCATGATACGGACCGCCTTCCGGTAGCCCTCGGGACGAGGCATGCCGAAATTGTGCTTGAGGCGGGTCTCGGTGTCGTTGCCCTTCTCCTGGCCGAGGACCGCGACCGAGCGGCCGCGGAACCGGCCGAGGCCGCCCACCATCGCAGCATCCTCGGCGAACTTCCGGTCGCCGGCGAGCGGCGTGAAATCCTCGATGAGCCCGCGGACATAATCCAGCACGTGCGGCCGGTCGGGATGGCGCGCGACCTGCGTCTTCTGCCACGGCGTCAGCTTGGCGTAGATCTCGGTGAGGTGCTGCTGCGCTCGGGCCTCCATGCGCCCGATCTCGTCTTCGACGGTGATGGCGTCACCCTGGGTCCCGAGCGAGCGCAGCTCCTGGATCTTGCCCTGAAGGTCGGAGACCGGCTTCTCGAAATCGAGATATGTCCTCATGGAAACCCTTGCGGCGAAACGATTCCAGCCGCCCCGCGATGGTGCGGACACTGGCTTTTGACCCGTTGGGTGTCAAGCAATCGACATGGACACGTCGTCCGGTCCCGCTGGCCGCCCCGCCGGAGCGGCCGCGCCGGATTGCCCGCGACAGTGGTGCCTTTGGCCATGTCCATCATCTTCTCCTTCTCGGTGCAGCTCATCCCGGAGTCTTCGCCAGCGGGTGGTGGTCGGCCACGAGACGGCGGAGCCGTTCTTCGAGGACGTGCGTGTAGATCTGCGTCGTCGAGATGTCGGCGTGGCCGAGCAGTTGCTGCACGGAGCGGAGATCGGCGCCGTTCTGGAGGAGATGGCTCGCGAAGGCGTGGCGAAGGACGTGGGGAGACACTTTCGCCGCCGCGATCCCCGCGAGGCCCGCCGCCCGCTTCAGGTCGCGGCCAAACACCTGGCGGGCCAGATGGCCCTCGGCGCCGTCGGCCGGGAACAGGAACGGACCAACCGGCTTCGCCGCGGCACGATAGGCCGCGACGGCCGCCTCCGCGGCCGGCGTCAGCGGCACCATCCGCTCCTTGGCGCCCTTGCCGCGCACCATCAGGACCCGCCGGCCCGGGACGATCGCCTTGGCCGGCAGCCCGACCAGCTCGGAAACGCGAAGACCCGTGGCGTAGAGGAGCTCGATGAGGGCATAAAAACGCAGCGCCGCGATCCGGCGCGCCGGAGTCTCGGCGTCCTCGGCATCGCGGCGGGCCGCCTCGATCAGCCGGTCGACGTCGCGTTCGGAGAGGATCTTGGGCAGCGCCCTCGCCTGCCGCGGCCCGTCGATCGTCCCGGTTGGATCGTCGGTCCGGATGCCTTCGGCGAAGAAGAAGCGGTAGAGCTGGCGGATCGCGGACAGCCTGCGCGCCACCGACCGCGGCGCGAAGCCTCGATGGTCGAGGTCCGAGAGATAGTCGCGAAGGGCATCGGCATCGGCGTTCACCACGCCGCCGCGGCGCGCGACGAAGCCGCCGAAATCCTCGAGGTCGCGGCGGTAGGACAGCAGCGTGTTCTTCGCCGCCCCGCGTTCCGCGCTCATCATTTCGAGGAACGCTTCGATGTGACGCCCGCCCTCCATCAGAGCCCCAGCCGCTCGGCGGGGATCGGCACCACGATCTCGCGCTGCGCCGGCTCGACCAGATAGGCCAAGGCGAACATCGCCCCTGCGCCGAGGATCGCGATGATGGCGAGGGCGACGAAAAGCCGGATCAGCGTCGGCATGGCAGCGCTCTGCGGTCCCGCGGGACTGATGCGAACGACTCGCATTGTCGCTGGCGCCGCGGGCGGCGACAAGGCGCGATGCGGCGCCGGCGCGACGAAAGCGGCCGGCTCGCTTGACGGGGCGTGGGCGCGCGGCAATACCCGTGCCGTGAACGAGATGACCGAGCCGCTTCCGGCGCCGACCGATCCAACGCTGAGCCGGGACATCGTGCGCCGCCTCGGCGCCCGCCCGATCGTGCTCATCGGGATGATGGGCGCCGGGAAGAGCTCCATCGGCAAGCGCCTCGCGACCCGCCTCGGCCTCCCGTTCTACGACGCCGACGTCGAGATCGAGCGCGCCGCCAACGCCACCATCGAAGAGATCTTCGAGCAGCATGGCGAGGCCTACTTCCGGAGCGGCGAGCGGCGCGTGATCTTGCGCCTCCTCGGCGACGGTCCGCACGTACTGGCGACCGGCGGCGGCGCCTATGTCGACCCCGAGACGCGCGCCGCCGTGAACGCCGACGGCATCCCGATCTGGCTCAAGGCCGATTTCGATGTCCTCCTGTCGCGGGTGCGCCGGCGGTCGAACCGGCCGCTGCTGAAGGGGCCGGATCCCGAAGGGACGCTCCGCCGCCTCATCGACGCGCGCTATCCGGTCTACGCCGAGGCCGCCATCCACGTCGTTTCGCGCGAGGTGGCGCACGACACCGTCATCGACGAGTTGCTCCAGGCACTCGACGCCTATCTCGACGATCACCCGGAGAGAGGCCCCGCAAATGGCTGAGGCCATCGCGCAGACAGCGACCGGCAACACCAGCGTCGTCCATGTCGAGCTGGGATCGCGTTCCTACGACATCCTGATCGGTCCGGGCCTCCTGGCCACCGCAGGCCCCGAAGTCGCGCGGCTGATGCCGAAGGCACGGGCGCTCGTGGTGACCGATAGCAACGTCGCCCGGCACCATCTCGCTCCGCTCACCGACAGCCTTCGATCCGCCGGCGTCCAGGCCGAGACCTTCGTCGCCGAGGCGGGCGAGGCGAGCAAGCGCTTCGCCGTCCTCGAGGCGGTGGTCGATGCCATCCTCGAGGCGAAGCTCGAGCGAAACGATGTCGTGATTGCCCTCGGCGGCGGCGTGATCGGCGACCTGACCGGCTTCGCGGCCGGCATCGCGCGGCGCGGCATGGCCTTCATCCAGGTGCCGACCAGCCTTCTCGCCCAGGTCGACTCCTCGGTCGGCGGCAAGACCGGCATCAACACCAGGCGCGGCAAGAACCTCGTCGGCGTGTTCCACCAGCCGAAGCTCGTCCTTGCCGACACCGAGGTGCTCGACACGCTGTCCGAGCGGCACTTCCGCGCCGGCTACGCCGAGGTCGCGAAATACGGCCTGATCAACGACGCGCCGTTCTTCCACTGGCTCGAGCGCTCGTGGCGGGACGTGTTCGCGGGAGGCACGGCGCGGCAGCATGCGATCACCGTGAGCTGCCAGGCGAAGGCGACGATCGTCGCCCGCGACGAAACGGAGACCGGCGACCGCGCGCTCCTCAATCTCGGCCACACCTTCGGCCACGCGCTCGAGGCTGCGACGGGCTATTCCGATCGCCTCGTGCATGGCGAAGCGATTTCCATCGGGATGGCGCTGGCGGCCGACTATTCGGCGCGGACCGGGCTATGCAGCCCCGATGTGCCTGCTGCCGTTCGCGACCATTTCGCGGCCGTCGGCCTTCCGGTGGACCTTGCGGAGATTCCCGGCGAGCCGATGCAGGCCGATGCGCTGATGGAGCTGATCGCGCAGGACAAGAAGGTCGCGCGCGGCCAGCTCACGTTCATCCTGATGCGCGGTATCGGGCAGGCCTTCATTGCCCGGGATGTCCCCACGGACGACATCCGGGCGTTCCTTGTGGAGAAGCTCGCGCCCTAGCGGTTGCGGCTGAAGGTCGACAGGATCCGCTGGATCTCGTCGCCGATCTCGTCGTCATCGGATGGCGGCGGCGGCGGGCGGACCGCCGGAGCGTCCCCGCCGCTGCGCGCCGCTGCCCGCGGTCCGACTTCGTCCTCGACCAGAACGTCCACGGCGTCGGCGATGGCCGACAGGATCGAATCCTCGAGGTCGGCCTCGGGCCGTGCCTCGACCGGCCCCGCGGTGCTGGTCCGCCGCTCGGGCATCGCCACCCCGTTCTGCGCCGTGCGCTGCGCCAGAACGGATCGCGGCGTGGGCCGGGCGGTGGCGGCCCGCGTCGCCTCGCGCAGCGCTTCCTCGTCGGCCAGGCGCGCGGCCTCGATCTCCTCCTCCGCGCGCCGCGCCGCTTCGCGCTCCTCAGCTGCCCGTCGCAGTGCCTCGCGCTCCTCGGCGGCGCGCGTTGCCGCGCGGACGCGGCCGGCGGCAAGCGTCGGTGGCGGGTCGGGCATGCGTTGCGGCCGCGGCGGCTCCACCGTCCGCGATGCGGGGCGCGGCGGAGGCGGGGGCGTCACGAGCGGCTCCGCCTCCTTCCGCCGTGACGCGGGCGGCATGCGGCCGGCGGCGGATGCCGCTCGCGGGGCCGCGGGTGCAGGGGTGGGAGTCGCCGGCTCTTCCCGGCGCAGCCCGACGACCCATGCCTGCACGAGGTTCTTCTCGCCCTCGGTAAGGTTGAGGTTGCTGCTCTCGGCGAGGAAAAGGACCTGGGCGTAGAACGCATCCGCCAGATCCTCCGGACGGTCGTTCTCGTTGAAGACGTGGCCGCGCAGCGCGAGGCCCTTGATGACGAACCCGACCTGACGCTTCGTGACGTTGCGGCCGAGGGCATTCATCGCGGCCGCGACATTGTCCGCGGTCGCCTGGAAACGGTAGCCGTTCGTCCGCACGTCCTCCACCAGGAGGCGGAACAAGTCGCCGAAGGCCTTCGGCGAAAACAGCGGGACGTTGGTCGACTGATGGATGCGGCGGACCAGCGCCGCCAGCTCGTCGCGGTCGATCGCCGACCGGCGCGCCGGCAGCGCAGCCCGACGCGGCGGCGGCGCGGCCCGTGACGGCGTGGCGGCCCGCTGCGGCGGCATCCGTGGCGGCTCGGGGTTCGCAGCCGCCGGCGGTGGCGATTCGATCGCCTGCGGAGCCGGTGCCGACGGCACGGGCGATGCCGTCAGCCGCGGCGGCCGAGGAATCCCGTTGCGACCGGCGTCGGCCTGGTTCGACCGCGACAGCGCGGACACGAGCCGGGCCTCCGTCACGACCGCGTCAGCGAGCGCCGTGTAGCTGTCGGGTGTTCCTTCGGCGGCAAAGATCACCACGCGGCGGCTAAGGCCCCGCAGCCGGCTGATCAGCGGCGACAGGTCCATTTCGGCCATCATGATGACGATCTCGTCGACCGCCGCGTCGCCCGGATCAAGCGCATCAAGCGACACGTGTACGGCGGCCGCGCTGCGCTCCAGGCCCGGGGGCACCGAGCAGTCGACGATCTGAAGACCGTTGGCGCTGATCCAGCCCCGGTTCTTCCCGAGAAGGCGAGGATCGGCATAGCAGCGCTTCACGACGAACCGGCGCCGGCCCTCCTCCGGCGGCGGGGTCAAGAGCTCGCCGGACTCGATGGCCTCGACCCACGTGCCCGCGCGCGAGCCAATGAAGTCAGCGATCGCCGGGCCATGGCGCAGCAGCACGCGATGCATGCTGTCATAGTCGAAGAAGAGGACGCTTTTGACCGCTCGAACCATGGCAATGTTCAACCCTGCCGCGCTGGGTACGCCAGCCTAGCGCACTTTTGCGGCGTGCGGGCAGGTACGCGACCGCTCGGACGAAGGCTGAGGGGGCGATCGCCTTCCGTGCGATTTCCAGCGTGCCATACCGTCCTTACGGAATGGCAAATTGGCGCCTTCTTGCAACAGAAATCTGCCGGGCATCGGCCCGTCCCTCGCTCGACCGCCCGCCCCCCGCCGCTACTCGGACACCCCGTTGGGGGAAGTCGGCGCCCAACCGGGTGGCGCGAGCTCGAACGCGGCGAAGTCAAAGCCGGGCGCCACCGTACAACCAACGAGGGTCCAGGCCCCGGTGCTCTCCGCAGCCTGCCACCAGTTGCGCGGCACGATCGCCTGCGGCCGCTCGCCGGCGGCGAGATCAGCTCCGAGGCGGAACGTGGCAACCGTCGCGCCGTCCTCGGAGACCCGAAGGAGGAGAGGCGCACCGGCGTGGTAGTGCCAGAGCTCGGATGCGTCGTGGACGCGGTGCCAGGCCGAACGCTCGCCGGCGGAGAGGAGATAGAGGATGGCCGTCGATGCGCCGCGGCCATCGGCGGGCAACGGATCGCGGAACGTCTCGCGGAAATGCCCGCCCTCCGGATGCTGGGCAAGGCCGAGGATTTCGATCACCTCGGCGGCGGTCAGCGACGAGGCGGTCATCGGAACGCATCCTTCCGCCGCCGCAGCGTCGCGAAGATCTCCGCAGGATCGACCTTCTCCATTCCGAGCGCGCGGCGCAGCCGCGGGCGGTCGGATCGGAGGAACGGGTTGGTCGCGAGCTCCTGCCCGACGCTCGTCGGGATCGACATCCCTCCAGACGCCCTTAGCCGGCTAACCTCAGCGATGCGGGCCTCGAGGTCGAGATTGTTCGGCTCGATGGTGATGGCGAACCGACCATTGGCCTCGGTATATTCATGGCCGCAATAGAGCACGGTCTCGCGCGGCAGCGCGCCGATCTTCTGCAGCGATTGCCACATCGTCGTCATGTCGGTCTCGACGCGCCCGCAGCCGAGCGAGAACAGGGTGTCGCCGACGAAGGCGACGGCCGCATCCGCACTGTAATAGGCGATGTGTCCGGCGGTGTGGCCGGGCGTTGCGATCACATGAAATATGGTCTCGCCGACACGGACCTCGTCGCCCTCCCCCAATCTCACGTCGATCTCCGGAATCGCGTCCGCCTCGGCCGCGGGGCCGACGATCGTGCAGCCCGTCAGGGCCTTCAGGGCGCGGTTGCCCGCGACGTGGTCGCCGTGCCGGTGCGTGACCAGGATCAGGCCGAGGTGCCAACCCCGGGCACGGAGCCGCTGCTCGATCGCCACCGCGTCCGGCGCATCGATCGCGGCGGTCGTTCCGGTCGCCTCGTCATGGACGAGGACGCCGAAATTGTCGGTCCGGCAGATGAAGAGGTCGTAGAGAAGGCCCATGGTCCGCCGAAAATGCCGGGTTGCGCGTGGCCGTTCCTAGCATTGTTCGCCCCGCAATGCGCAGCGCCGCTCCCATGATAGAAACGGCGCGCCATGGACGTGACGGACCTCAGGAGCTTCTATGCCGAACGGCTCGGGATCGTCGCCCGCCGCCTGATTGGCGTGCGCATCAAGGCGCTCTGGCCGTCGGTCGCCGGCGACCGCATTCTCGGCATCGGCTATCCCGTGCCGTATCTCGTGCAGCTCGGCGAGGACGCCGCCTATCGGCTGGCCTTCATGCCCGCCGAGCTCGGGGTCATCCACTGGCCGAGCGGCAAGCCGAACGCGAGCGCCCTCATCCTCGACGATGCCCTGCCGCTCCCGGGCGCCTCGGTCGACCGCGTGCTCCTCATCCACAGCCTGGAACTCGCGAACAGTGCCCTCGACCTCCTCCGCGAGATCTGGCGGGTCACCGCGCCCGGCGGCCGGATCATCGTCGTGGTCCCGAACCGGGCGGGAATCTGGGCGCGCATGGAAAAGACGCCATTCGGCCATGGCCGACCCTTCAGCCGCGGCCAGCTCGGCGGGCTACTGCGCGAGGCGATGTTCTCGCCCAACACCTGGACGGGCGCGCTCAACATGCCACCGCTCGCCAACCCGCTGCTCCTCCGCGCCGGGACCAACTGGGAGCGCCTCGGCTCCGTACTGTGGCCACGGCTCGCCGGGGTTCACGTCGTCGAGGCGACGAAGGTGGTCCGCCAGAAGGTCGAGGCGCGCTCCTCCCGGCGTCGGACTGCGCCGGCGCTGAAGCCCGCGATGACCACCAATCTGCGCATGCGGAACCGGGACGCAGGGCCCGCGCTTTAGCGCGCACCGCAAGACCGTCGCCTTAGCGTCGTCGGAGTTTCCGCCGATAGTGCCGAGGTGGCGGATCGGCCGCCCTGATGGAGGAGCCCATGCCGCCACGCTTCGGAACGACGCTGCGCTCGGAACGGGCAGCCTTCAGGGTCGACCTCGTCGCCGGTGGCCTGAGCCACCCATGGGCGATCGACGTGCTGCCCGACGGCGCGCTGATCGTCACCGAACGGCGCGGCACGATGCGTGTGATAACCACGAGCGGCAACGTCTCGCAGCCGCTCCGCGGCGTGCCCAAGGTGCAGGCCAAGGGCCAGGGCGGACTCCTCGACGTCGCCCTCCACCCGGCCTTCGCGGAAAATTCCCTCGTCTACTTCTCCTACTCCGAGCCCGGTCCCGGCGGCGCTGCGACCGCGGTCGCGCGGGCGCGGCTCGCCGCCGACCGCACCTCGCTGTCCGACGTCGAGGTGATCTTCTCGCAGAAGCCGAGGCTGCCCGGCTCCTATCATTTCGGTTCGCGCATCGTCTTCGACGGCGCCGGCCACATCTTCGTCGGCCTCGGCGAACGCTTCGCCGAGCGGACGCGGGTCAAGGCGCAGGAGCTCGACACCCATCTCGGCAAGATCGTCCGTCTCAACGAGGACGGATCGGTTCCGGATGACAATCCGTTCGTCGGCACGCCGGAGGCGCTGCCGGAAATCTGGTCGCTCGGCCACCGCAATATCCAGGCGATGGCGATCGAGCCCGAGAGCGGCGCCCTTTGGGAGATCGAGCACGGCCCGATGGGCGGCGACGAACTCAACATCGTGCGCCCGCGCGCGAATTACGGCTGGCCCGTGGTGTCCTTCGGCCTCAACTATGACGGCACGCCGGTCGGGACCGGAAAGTCGTCAGCGCCCGGCTTCGTTCCGCCCGTGCGCCAGTGGACGCCGGTGATCGCGCCGTCGGGCATGGCATTCTACGAGGGCGACGCCTTTCCAGGCTGGAAAGGCAGCCTGTTCGCCGGCGGCCTCGCGACGACGTGCCTCGTCCGGCTCGAACATGACGGCGAGACCATCATCCACGAAGAGCGGATGCTGCGCGAGTTCGGCTTCCGCATCCGCGAAGTCGTCGCCGCGCCCGACGGCTCGATCCTTGTCGCGACCGACGAGGAATCCGGACACGTCCTGCGCCTCGTGCCCGCGTAGCCGCGGCTGGCCCGTTTCATGCGTGGAAAGACGCTGTCCAACGGAGCAGTTCTCATGACGCTCTTCGTCTTCTACGGGACGCTGCGGCGCGGCGAACGGGCGTTCCTGCAGCTCGACCTTGCCACGCGGCTTCGCTTCGTCGGCGCCTGCACCTTCCATGGCCGGCTCTACGATCTCGGCGACTATCCCGGCTACGTTCCCGGCGAAGGCGTCGTGCAGGGCGACCTTTTCCGCTGCGTCGACGACGGCATCATCGCCGAGCTCGACGCCTTCGAGGGCTATGACCCCGGCGATCTCGACGGCTCGATCTATGTCCGCGAACCGATGAGCCTCGCCGACCGCGTTGGCGAGGCATTCGTCTATCGCTATGCCGGGCTATATGCCGGGCGACCGCTGATCGAAAGCGGTGACTGGCCCTCCTACCGCAAGCAGCGCAGCGGCGCCTTCGCCATCTGAGGAAGCTAACGCCGCAGCAGGAAGACCGCCTGCGCGCCGAACAGGTTCCACACCCACCAGGGGCCGCGGAACGCAATCCGCTGGCCGTCGCGGTTGAGGACGAACGCCTCTTCGATGGTGAGGCGAAGCTCCCGGCACAGCTCCACGAAGTCGCGCAGCGTGAAGAAGTGGATGTTGGGCGTGTCGTACCAGGAGTAGGACAGGTCCCGCGTCACCGGCATCCGGCCGCCGAAGGCGAGCTTCGCCCGGATGCGCCAATGGGCGAAGTTCGGGAACGACACGACCGCGTAGCGCCCGATCCGCATCATTTGCTCCAGCACCTCGCGGGGCCGGTGCGTCGCCTGGAGAGTCTGGCTGAGGATGACGTAGTCGAAGGCGTTGTCGGGGTAGTGCACGAGGTCGCGGTCGGCGTCGCCCTGGATGACAGAGAGGCCGCGGGCGACGCACTCGTTGACGCCCTTCTGGCTGATCTCGATGCCGCGGCCGTCAACCTTCTTGGTGTCCTCGAGGAACTTCAGCAGCGAGCCGTCGCCGCAGCCGATGTCGAGGACGCGCACGCCGGGCGGAATGAGGTTGCCGACGACCGCAAGATCAGCGCGGACGCCGTTCCGCGCCGCGGCCTCAACCATCAGAGGACGCCCTTGGCGTGGGCGGCCGAGCGGATGAAGCCGGCCACGGTGTCGAACAGCTCCGGCTCGTCGAGGAGGAACGCGTCGTGGCCGCCGTCGGTCTCGATCTCGACGAAGCTGACCGAGGCGCCCGAAGTCAGGAGGGCGCGCACGACCGCCTTGCTCTCGGAGGTCGGGAACAGCCAGTCGGACGTGAAGGAAACGACGCAGATCCGCGATTTGGTGTTGCGGAAGGCCTCGCTGAGCCGGCCGCCATAGTCCGCGGCAAGGTCGAAATAGTCCATTGCCCGCGTCACGTAGAGATAGGAATTGGCGTCGAAGCGCTCGACGAAGGTCACCCCCTGGTGCCGGAGATACGACTCGATCTGGAAGTCGGCGTCGAAGCTGAAGGTCGCCTTGTCGCGGTCCTGGAGCTGGCGGCCGAACTTCTGATGGAGCGAACGGTCGGACATGTAGGTGATGTGCGCGGCCATGCGCGCGACCGCGAGCCCCTTGCGCGGGCTCCTGCCGGCCGCGAGGTAGCGTCCGCCGACCCATTCGGGGTCCGCCATCACCGCCTGGCGGCCGACCTCGTGGAAGGCGATATTCTGGGACGAATGCCTTGCGCCCGCAGCGATCGGGATCGCCGAGAACACCCGTTCCGGATAGGCCGACGCCCATTGCAGGACCTGCATGCCGCCCATCGAGCCGCCGACGACCGCCAGTGCCTGGCCGATGCCGAGATGGTCGAGCAGCATCACCTGCGCCCGGACCATGTCCGGGATCGTCACCAGCGGAAGATCGGGCCCGTAGGGCTCGCCGGTTGCGGGATTGGTCGAGGCCGGTCCCGTGGTCCCCATGCAGCCGCCAATGACGTTCGGGCAGATGACGAAATACCGGTCGGTGTCGATCGGCTTGCCCGGTCCGACCATCCGTTGCCACCAGCCCGGCTTGCCGGTCAGCGGGTGGACGTTGGCGACGTGCTGGTCGCCGGTGAGAGCGTGGCAGACCACCACCGCATTGGAGCCGTCGGCGTTGAGGGTGCCGTAGGTCTGGTACGCGATCTGGAACGCGTCGAGCCGGGCGCCGGAATCGAGGAGCAGCGGCCGGTCGGGGCCGAACTGGACCACCGGGCTCGACGGCGTGTCGGCCTCGCGTCGGGCTCGGGCAACCTCGGTCCGCGTGCTTTCCGCCGGACGCGCGTTTGTCGATTGGGTGGCCATGGCACACCGCCGGCTGCCGGCGGCTCGTCTCAATGTGGGCGCGATAGGTAGGATCGGCCCTCCGGTACGTCAACGTTTTCTTTGATTTTGGGGGGTGGCCTCTCTATGAATGCCGCTCCGTTGCGGACCCCGCAGCATCCCGAAATCTCCGGTGAATTCCCGCCATGGCCGCAAGCGGCGAGAGCGATGCCCGGACGCTCGCTGAGCTCCGGGCCAAGATCGACCAGATCGATGGCGAGATCCATCGCCTGCTGATGGACCGTGGCACGGTGATCGAAGCCTTGATCGCGGCCAAGGGCACGCAAACCCGCGCCGCATTCCGGCCGCAGCGGGAAGCGGAGATGATGCGCCGCCTCGTCGCGCGGCACAGCGGCGCCCTGCCGCTGCAGACCGTCGAGCATCTCTGGCGCGAGATCATCACGACCTTCACCTTCATGCAGGCGCCGTTCCGCGTCGTGGTCGACTACGGGCCGGACCGGGTCGGCACGCACGACCTTGCGCGCTTCGTCTTCGGCTTCTCGGTGGAGTTCGTGACCGCGGCGGGTGCCGCGGACGTCGTGTCGCGGGTGGCGGCGTCGGGCAGCGACCTCGGGCTCATCCCCGCTGATACCACCGACCGCGATCCGTGGTGGCGACGGCTGTCCGACGCCAAAGGACCGCGCATCATGTCGGTCCTCCCGTTCATCGACCAAAGGGGCCGGACCGCATCAGCGCCGGCCTTCGTCATTTCTCCGCTCCTCGCCGAGCCGACGCCGCCGGACCTGCGCGTCTTCGCCGCAACCGCGACCGCGGCCGGGGAGACCGAGCTCCGCGCCGAGAGGCATGTCGCCGTGCTCGCGGCCGTCGACGGCGCCGATGGCCGCCGGGAGCTCATGGTGGCGCTGCCGACCGGGGATGACGAGGCCAGCCTCCACCTCCGCGGCGTCGAAGATGTCATTCCCATCGGCGGCATCGCGCGCGGCATCGCCGACAGCGAGGCCGGCGACCCGCTCCGTTCGCCGTTCCGGTCCGGATCAGTCTGATGAGTGCAAGCATCCTCCGTCCGGAGCCGCGGCCCGGCATCCTCGACATCGACCCCTACGTCCCCGGCAGGGCCAAGGGCACTGGAGGGCTGACGCTGCACAAGCTGTCGTCCAACGAGACGCCGCTCGGTCCGAGCCCGGCGGCCATGGCCGCCTATCAGGCCGAAATCGGCAGCCTCGACCTCTACCCCGACGGCGCGTCGACGCTGCTTCGCCGCGCGATCGGCAAGGTGCACGGCATCGACCCGGACCGCATCGTCTGCGGCTGCGGATCGGACGAGCTCCTGCACCTTCTCGCAGCTTGCTTCCTCGCGCCCGGCGACGAGGCGATCCACAGCGAGCACGGCTTCCTGGTCTACAAGATCGCAACGATGGCCGCCGGCGGCCTTCCGATCGTTGCCCCCGAAACCGACCGGACCACCGACGTCGACGCGATCCTCGCGGCGGTGAGCCCGCGCACGCGCATCGTCTTCATCGCCAATCCGAACAACCCCACCGGGACCTACATCCCGTGGAGCGACATCCTCCGTCTCCGCGACGCCCTTCCCGGCAACGTCCTCCTCGTCCTCGACGCGGCGTATGCGGAGTATGTCCGGCGCAACGACTATGACAGCGGCCTCGAGCTGTCGCTGACGACCGAGAACGTCGTGATGACCCGGACCTTCTCAAAGATCTTCGGGCTGGCCGGCCTCCGGATCGGCTGGGCCACGGGACCGGCGCACATCATCGACGCCCTGAACCGCGCCCGGAGCCCGTTCAACGTCTCCGGGCCGGGGATGGCCGCGGCGATCGCCGCGGTCGAGGATCGCGCGCATCTCGCGCGCGCCGCGGAGCACAACGAAACCTGGCTCCCGCGCGTTTCGGCCGCCCTCATCGAGCTCGGCCTCGAGGTGACGCCTTCGGTGGGGAATTTCGTCCTGATCCACTTCCCGGAAGAAGCAGGACGGACGGCGGCCGACTGCGACGCGTTCCTTCTCGACCGGGGGATCATCCTCCGCCGGATGGGCGCCTACGGCTTCCCCAACGCGCTGCGCATGACGATCGGCACCGAGGCGGCGAACAAAGAGACGATCGCGGCGATTGCTGACTTTCTTGGGGGGACGAGGGGATGAGGCACCTCAGAGTTGGTCGTTCCGCTGGGCACATCGCCTCTGGCCCCCGGGCCTCCCCCTTGAGGGGAGGCGGAAGCTTGCGACTGCAAGGAGCAGGCTTCGGTGGGGGTCGCGGCGCTTCCGCCAGCGCCGTCGCTGCGGATGGGCCCAGACCCCCCACGGTTTCGCGTCGGCTTCGCCTCGCGAAAGCCCGCTCCCCCTCAAGGGGGGAGCTCGGAGCCCGTCATTCCGCAAAGCCCATCGTCTCTGACTCGAAAAGGGACGCGGCGGCATGACCGAGCCGATCTTCAATCGCCTGGCCCTGATCGGCATCGGGCTCATCGGCTCGTCGATCGCGCTTGCCGCGAGGCGCGCCGGGGTCGCGAGGCATGTCGCGATCCACACCCGCCGTGCGGAAACGCTACGGCGCGCCGAGGAGCTGAAGCTCGGCGACAGCTACCACGCCGAGGCCGCTCAGGCCGCGCGAGGCGCCGACTGCGTGATCGCCTGCGTTCCGGTCGGCGCGTCGGAAGAGGTCGCGAAGGCGATCGGGGCGGTCCTGCCGGCCGGCGCGATCGTTTCCGACGTCGGCTCGGTGAAGCAGTCGGTGGTGCGCCAGATGGCGCCGCATTTGCCGGGCCACGTCCACTTCATCCCGGCCCACCCGGTCGCAGGAACCGAGTATTCCGGGCCTGACGCCGGCTTTGCCGAGTTGTTCGACAAGCGCTGGTGCATTCTGACGCCGCTCCCGGATTCGGACTCTGAGGCGGTGCAGAAGCTCGCCGCGTTCTGGACCGCGCTCGGGGCCAATGTCGAGACGATGACCCCGCAGCACCACGACCTCGTGCTGGCCATCACCAGCCACGTCCCGCACCTCATCGCCTACAACATCGTCGGCACCGCCGCCGATCTCGAGACGGTGACGCAGTCCGAGGTGATGAAATTCTCGGCGGGCGGCTTCCGCGATTTCACGCGCATCGCGGCCTCCGATCCGACGATGTGGCGCGATGTCTTCCTTCACAACAAGGAGGCGGTGCTGGAGATGCTGGGGCGTTTCAACGAGGACCTCGCTTCGCTGCAGCGGGCCATCCGCTGGGGTGACGGCGAAGCGCTGTTCCAGCTCTTCACGCGGACGCGGGCGATCCGCCGCGGCATCGTCGCGGCCGGCCAGGAGACCGCCAAGGCGGATTTCGGCCGGCGGCCGGCGCCTACAGAAGGTGCGCCAGAGACCCCAGAGAAGGAATCGTGACGATCGGGAAGAGGCCGTATTTGATCAGGCCGCGATCGATCAGGAGCCGGACCTCAAGACCCGGCTCGCCGCGGATCTCGACCGGATGCGACATCGCCACGATGGCTTCGGCGACGAGGTCGGCGGCATCGGCGGCCCACGGGAAGATTGCCTGCACCAGGAGGCCGAGATCCTCCTGGCCCGTGTAGCGGACCGTCAGGTCGCCGCTGAGCGTTCCATCCGCGCCGAGCGTCAGCGGCCCCCTGATGTCGGCCTCGACCGCGCCTGAGGTCAGGAGGGCATGATCGACCTCAAGGTGCCCGCCGGCCCGGAGCCAGGCCCGGAAAACATCCAGCGGGTTGCGGTTGATCTGGTCGCCGCTGCCCAGAAGGATGATTGTCGCCTCGCCCGACAGCTCCGGGAACGCGACCGTTCCGAGCGTCATCACGAGATCGTCCGCCGACAGGACGAGGCGGAGCGAATCGGCTTCGCCCGTCGCTGGCCGCACCTCGCTGCCCCACTGCCCGGCCCGCGCGGAGAAGAGCGGCACGCCGGCGGTTTCGGCAAGCGCGAAGTTGAACGCGGTGAAGGTCACCCGGCCCCCCGTCGGCCCGATCAGCCCGGTGTCGACGGTTGCGGCACCATCTCCCCACGCCGCGTCGAGCACGAGGCCGGGGGCCTCGAGACGGAACGGCCCCACGACGTCGGCGGTGACCTGGCCGGGCCGGTAGAGTGGCGCTGCCGCCGCGACGTGGCCGATGCTGGCGCGCATGTCGGCGGTGGCCGCGATGGCGCCCTCGCAACGCAGGGTCAGCTGCAGCGGGAAACCGCCAAAGGCGCGTTCGAGACAGGACAGCAGCGGGTCGGCCTGGTTCTCGGCTGCGGTGGCGTCGCGAACCACGGAATGCGCGAGCGTGTAGGCAACGAACCAGTAGCCGCACCACAGGACGGCAAGAATGACCGCAAGGCTGAACAGGCGGCGGGGCATGCGACCCTTCCGGCGCGTGGCCGCCTTGGCAACAGGCGTTGCTGCCTCGTTTTCAGGTGTTGCCGTCGCGTCCATTGGGGCTAGCATGGCCACCTCACCAAGCGATTCCGACCGGCCGACGGCAGAAGCAATGTCCGACCTCTGGGTATTCGGCTACGGGTCGTTGATGTGGCGTCCCGGCTTCCCCCATGTCGAGACCGTGCCGGCTCGCCTTCATGGCGCCCATCGGGCCCTCTGCGTCTGGTCGGTGTCCCACCGGGGCACCAGCAGCAAGCCCGGGCTCGTGCTCGGCCTGGACAAAGGCGGCTCCTGTCGGGGCGTCGCGTTTCGTGTCGCCGAGGATAAGGGCGATTCCGTGAAGGTGTATCTGCGGGCCCGAGAACTGATCACGCACATATATCGTGAGGTTTATCGTCCGGTGAAGCTAGAAGGTTCCGACGACCGCACCGTGAACGCGCTCGTCTATGTCGTCGACCGGCGCCATCGCGACTATGCAGGCGTGCTCCCGCCGGAAGTCGCGCTCGAGATCGTCCGCGGCGGACACGGCGATTCCGGGCCGAACCGCGACTATGTGGTCAACACGGTCAACCACCTCAAGCAGCTTGGGATCCGGGATCCCGCGCTGGAATGGATCGCCGGCAAGCTCGAGGACGATGCGCTGATGCCGCAAAATTGATCGCCGGCGGCGATCCGCGGCAGTTCCTAGGCGGCCATCGACTGGCGGGTGCCGAGGAGATCGCGAACGGCCGCCTGGCGCGCGGCGTGCGTCGGGCTGAGGAGATGCACGAAGGCGACGAGGCCCGGGTCGGCCGCGAGCCGCGCGGCGATGACGCTCCGGTCACCGCCCATCAGCATGACGTCCTCGCCGGCAAGCCCGTCATTGCCATGACGGGCGAGAACCACCACAGCAGCGCTGAAATCGCCCAGCTCCTCGGGCGCGACGGCCGTGAACAGGTAGCGCCGGCCGGACGCGCCGCACCAGTAGTGGAAGCGCTCGCCGAGCGCTCCGAGCCCCGGCACCTTGGGCGCTCCGCCGTCCACGAGATGGAACCTGTCGCTACTCATCATGAGAACAAATGTAGAACACCTACGCTATCGATGCAAGGACTAATGCGGCATTGCGGCTTAACTTCGACTAAGTAACGGAAGAATCAGTCTTTTTCAGTTCAGCCAGCCTCGCTTTCGCCTCATCTCCGAATGGCGGCCGCGGCGTAGCGGCGTCCGCTTCGAGGAGAAGGCGATCGCAACCGGATTCGATCGTAGCCGTGAGTTCGTTAAGGAAGGCTCGCGGGGAGAGCTTCGGCGGAATGGGCGGCATCATTTCGACGATGATGGTTCCTGGAAAGCGCAGGAACCGCCGCCGCGGCCAGTAGAGGCCGGAATTGAGGGCGACCGGGACCACGGGAACGCCGAGCTTGGCGTAAAGGAGCGCGATGCCCTGCCTGTAGTCGGGCGGCGCGCCGGGCGCGCGGCGGGTCCCCTCGGGGAAGATGATCAGCGGCCGCCCCTGTTTGAGGACGCGCTCGCCCCCTTCGGTGATCTCGCGCAGCGCCGCCGTGCCGCCGCCGCGGGTGACGTAGATCATCTCGGCCTTCCACGCCCACCAGCCCCAGATCGGGACGTAGAGGAGCTGGCGCTTGATCACGACGCCGGGGTTCGGGATCGGCTTCAGGAAGGCGAACGTCTCCCAGATCGACTGGTGTTTCGATGCAAGGATGAACGGCCCGTCCGGCAGGTTCTCGAGCCCGCGGAACTCCACCTTCGTGCCGGCGATGACGCGGAGCAGCCAGAGCTCGACCCGGGCGAGCCAGCTCACCACGGCCATGTTCCGCGGCTGCGGGAGGAAGAAATAGACCGGCGTCACCACGATGAAGGTGACCGCCATCGCGACGTAGAAGGCAGCATTGAAGAGCAGCGATCGGATGACGAGCATTCGGCTTGGGAGGCTGGTGAGCGGGCGGGAATGTCAGACGGCGGCCGATCCTTGAGCAGACGGGAGCCCGGGCGGCAAGCGTGCCCTAGTTTACCTCGGCGAGGTATCGGAAAACCGTCAGCCGCGACGTCAGCGCCGTGAGGACGGCGATGAAGAACGCAACGAGGATCGCGGCGAAATAGCCGGTCGGTCCGACCGAGAAACTGCCGAACAGCGCCGACACCTGGACGCCCTCCGGCGACCGTCCGATCGCGGCCATGAGCAGGCTGAGGATGCCGAACAGAATCGCCGCGACGAGCGCGCCCGCTAGGCCACCCTTGAGACCCAGCACGAGAAAGTGGCGCTGGAACTCCCGGGCCACGAACCAGTCCTCGGCCCCAATGAAGTGAAGGACCGAGACGAGCTGCTGGTTCCCCGCCATCGCGCCGCGCGTGGCGAAGATGACCGACATCACCGTGGCGGCGAAGACGAGGAGCAGCACGGCAAAACCGACCACCACCGAGACGTTCGCCATCGCCTCGAGGCGATCGACCCACATGGCATGGTCGTCGAGCGTCGCACCTTCGACCGTGGCGATGTCGCCGCGAAGGGCCTCGATATCGAGCGCTCCCGGGTCTTCGATCTCGATGACGACGAGGCGCGGGATCGGGAGCTCGGCCGCGTCGATGTCCGCCCCGAGCCAGGGCTCGAGGAGCGCCGCATTCTCGTCGGCCGTCAGCACGCGCGCATCGGCAACGCCGGCGGCGCCGCGGGCGATGGCCGCGGCGCGGTCCGCCGCCTCGTCCGCATCGATGCCTTCGGCGGGAATGATCTGGATGGTCAGCTCGCGCGCGACGTCGGCCTGCCAGTCGGTGGCCGCATCGCGCACGAGCGTGACCGCGCCGACGGTCATGCAGGCGAGGAAGCTCATGATGGCGACGACGGCCATCAGCGCAGTTCCGGCGATCGAGTTCGGCGGCACGATCGGGCTCGGCCCCGCCGCCGTCGTCCCGCGCCGCAACGCCTTCGGCAGCAGCCGAAGGCGTTGCGTCTTGATCGGGTGGTCAGTCGTTGATCCGAAGCCGGCCATCCTCGAGCACCATGCTTCGGGCGGGGAATTGCGACATCAGCTCCGTGTCGTGCGTGGCGATGATGACGGACGTGCCGAGCCGGTTCAGCTCCACGAAGAGCCGCAGCAGCCGGCGCGCCAGCGGCGGGTCGACATTACCGGTGGGCTCGTCGGCGAGAAGGATCTCGGGATGGCCGATGACGGCGCGGGCAATGGCGGCGCGCTGCTTCTCGCCGCCCGACAGCACCGGCGGATAGGCGTTGATGCGTTCGCCAAGGCCGACCCAGTTGAGGAGCTCGACCACGTCCGACTTGTAACGGGCCTCGGGCTTGCCGACGATCCGGAGCGCCAGCGCGACGTTCTCGTAGGTCGTGAGGTGGTCCAGGAGCCGAAAGTCCTGGAAGACGACGCCGATGCGCCGGCGAAGGAGCGGCAGCTCCGATCGCTTCACGGTCGAGCGGTCACGGCCGAAGATCGTGATCAGCCCGCGGGTCGGGCGAATCGACAGGAACATCAGCCGGAGGAGGCTGCTCTTGCCGGCTCCGGACGGGCCGGTGAGGTACTGGAACGAGCGTGGGGCAATGCGGAACGACAGGTCGCGCAGGACCTCCGGCCCCGTTCCGTAGCGCAAGCCGACATTGTCGAAGCGAAACACGCGCGGGGTGGCCTGCCTGTGGAATCCGAAGACCGGCGTTTGTCGCCGGCCACCGTTAACGTCTCGTTTACGAAGACCCCATGTCGCGTTTGCGGACAAGACGCAACATGGCGGTTGCGCGCCGGCGCCGAATTGACGAGAGGACAACCGCGTTGCCTCCTCTCCTGGCCATCGCGCCCCTCTCCATGGCGCCGAGCCGAGCGAACTCCATGCCGATGATCCGCGACCGATCGGTCCGCATCCTCTTCGACGCCGCCGCCATCGCGGCGCGGAACGCGCAGCTCGCGGCGGAGATCGCCGGCGCCGGCTATCGCGATCTTCTGGTGGTCGCGATCCTCAAGGGCAGCTTCGTCTTCGCCGCGGACCTCTTGCGGTCGCTGCACGCTGCGGGGTTGTCGCCGGAGGTCGAGTTCCTGTCCCTGTCGAGCTACGGCGAGGGCACGATATCGTCCGGGTCGGTGCGCATCGTCCGCGACATCGAGAGCGACGTCGCCGGGCGCGACGTCCTCCTCATCGACGACATCCTCGAATCCGGCCGCACGCTCGCCTTCGCCCGCGACCTTCTCCGCGAACGCGGCGCTGCCCGCATCGGCACGGCAGTCCTCCTCGACAAGCGCGGCAAGCGGAAGACGGCGATCGATGCCGACCATGTCGGCTTTGAAAGCCCCGACCTCTTCGTCGTCGGCTACGGCATGGACGCCGCCCACGCCTTCCGCGAGCTGCCCTTCGTCGGCGTCGTCGAGGATTAGCCGGCCCGCCCGACTACGGCCGGAAGGCGTCGAGGAGCCGCTCGAGATAGTCGCGCTCGAGCTGGGGCCGGCCGAGCTCTTCGAGCCGTTCGCGGATCAGGTCGAGGATCTGCCCGGCGCGCTGGCGGTCGATCTGCTCCGGAACCTCGACACCTTCGCCATAGTCCGGCCCCTCGGTGGGCACAGGCCGGCCGAACGGATCGTCGCCGGCGCCGGCGCCACCCTCGCGGTCGGGGTTTTCGCCCCCCTGCTGGTTGAGGAGGGTCTGCGCAAGGTTCTGGGCGCCGCCCTGCAGATTGTCGAGCGCCTGACCCTGTTCGGCCACCGCGGTACCGGTGTCGCCGGCACCGAGCGCCTGGCCCGCCGCCGCCATATCCTCGCGGGCTGCGCCGAGCGTGTTGTCCGGTTCTAGGAAGCCCAGCTCCTCCATCTCGTCCATGAGCCGGCCAAGCTGGGCGTCGAGCGTCTGCTGCTGCTCGCGCAGCTGGTCCGCCTGCGCCTGCTCGCCTTCGCGCTGGGTCCGGAGCTGCTCGAGGAGCTGCCGCGCTTCCTCGTCGGTCAGCGGCGTCGGCATCGGCGCGTTCTGCTGCTGCTGCAGGGCGAAGGTCTCGTCGCGGAGGCGCTGCTGCTCGTTGATGATGTCGCCGAGCTCGCGCAGCGCTTCCTCGGTGCCCTCGGGCGGCTGCTGCAGATCCTGCAGATTGCCCATCTGCATGCCCTGCATCATCTGGTCGAGCTCGTCGAGGAGCTGCTGGGCGGCCTCGCGATCGCCGGCCTCGGCGCGGTCCTGAAGCTCCTGGAGGATGTCGTCGAGCTGCTCGGGCGCTACCGCCTCGGCATCCGCCGGCGTCCCGCGCAGCGGATCGCCGGCGGCTTCGCGGGCCATCTCCTCCATGTACCGCGCCATCGCATCGCGCAGTTCTTCGAGGAGCGCCTGGATCTCCTCCTGGGGAGCGTTGCGATCGAGGGCGTCGCGAAGCGCCTCGGTCGCTGCCTGGAGCTCGGCCGCGGCCTCGGCGAGCGGATCGTCCTCGAGCGCGACGGCGACCTGCCAGAGATAGTCGACGACGGCGACCAGATCCTGGTCGGAACGGGCGTTGACCAGCCGGTGATACACAGAGCGGAGCGCGAGATAGGCACCCGTGCTGGGCAGCTGCTCCGGCGCGAGGGCGAGGATGTCGAGGGCCGAGGCCACGCGATACCGGCGGTTGGCGTCGAGCGCGAGCTCGCGGCGCTGCTCGATGAGAGCGCGGGCGAGCGGATTGGTGAAGCTGCGCGGCGGCAGGATGAACGACCGCGCCTCGGAGCGGCCTTCCTGCCCGATCGCGTCGGTGGCGACGAGCGTGAGAGTTACCGGCAGGCCGGCCCACGGATGGGCGGTCAAGTCGCGAACGAGGGCGCCCTCGCCAGCGGTGCCATCGCCCGGCGGCAAGGCGAGCGCCAGTTCGGGTGGCGCAATGAGCGGCCGGACGTCCGGTGGCAAGGGATCGGCGAGCACGAGTTCGCCGCGCGCGGCGGTCACGCCGTAATCATCGCCGATGGCGTATTCGACGCGAAGCGCATTGGCGTTGGTCCGCGTCGGATCGCTGGCGAAGGCGATCGTCGGCACGGCGTCGGGAATGACGTCGAACTGCCAGGCGTGGAGAACGTCGCCGTCACCGCGCACGGAGACCACCGCAGCGTCCGCGAGCGTCACGCGATGTTCGGTGGCTTCGCCGACCTCCACGCCGGCCACGGGCGAGAGAGCGGCATCGCTGGCGCCGGCGACCACCGTGAGGCCTTGGTCGTCGCCACCGAACCGGACGATCACCTCCGTGCCTGCCGGGACGGCGATCGGACCCGCAGCGCGCATCGTCTCGCCGGTCAGGAACACCGGCGGGCGGCGGGTATAGGCCGGCGGCGCGGCCCAGGCATCGACGCGGGCGTCGATGGCGGCGGCGGCCGCCGCGGGTGCCGCCGCACGGAAGGCGTCCGCGATCCGGTCGCCCGGATTGGACGAGGCGGCGAAGAAGGCGATGGCGGCCAGCAGCACGACCAGGAAGCGGAGCGCGTAGGGATCGCGGCGGGGAACGCCCGGCGAGGGTGTCCCGGCACGCAGCGTCCCGAACTGGCCCAGAAGCCGCGCGCGATGGGCGGCCCATATCGCCTGCGTCGCCGGATCGTCATGCTGCGCCCCGAGGCGGTCGAGCACCGCCGTCGCGGGACGATGCGGCGTGCCGGTCGCCTGCTCGACGCGCGCCAGCGCTGCGGCCTCGGAGGGACGGTGGAGCCGGAACAGAGGAACCAGCGACGCGAGGCCGGCCAGACCGAACAGGCCGAGGAGGCCGATCCGCAGCCATTCCGGCATGCCGATCCAGAGGCCGAACCAGGAGACGGCAAGAAACGCCGTGACGACGACGAGCGGAAGGATCAGCCGCGGCCAGAGGTCTTCCCAAAGAAGGGCCAGGCGCGCGCGACCGACAGCGCGAGCGATCCGCTCGCGAACCGCAGCCTCGTCTTGCGCCGGCTGGAGCCGCAAGGGGCGCGGCGGCTCGATCGACATTCGCTATCCTTCGGCGCCCGCCAACCCCGGCGGACGCTCAATCGATCCTAACAGGCGCCCTCGGCGGGAACGAGCCCCGGCAGCGCCCGCGGCGAACCGATGGGATCAAACGCTCGTGTTCGCCGTTCGTTGCTCCCCGAAGCTCGCCGCCTGGCTAGGGCGTCGCCGGAGGAGTGGCGGATTCGTCAGCCACAGGGGCGACCGTGTCGGCGCCCGGCGGCGGAAGCGGATCGCCTCTGCGGCCGCAGGCGCTCAGCGCGACCGCCAGGATGAGCATGGCGATAACGCCCATCCGTCCACCAGCAAGCGCGCCCGGCATTCCGAAGCTCCTCCGTCGTCCGCCACCCGCTGCCATCCTATCCGATCGCAACGCGCCGTCATCAGGGACAACGGCGACGCCGCTATTCCTCGGCGAGCTTCCTTTGCCACAGCTCCGCCTGTCGGCGCACATTCTCGGGGGCCGTGCCGCCAAAGCTGGTGCGGCTTTCCACCGAGCGGTCGACGCCAAGGACCTCGAATATCTCGGCCGTGATCCGGCTCTCGACCGCCTGCATCTCGGCGAGCGGCAGGCGTTCCAGCGGCAGACCCAGTTCCTCGGCCCGCGCGACGATCCGGCCCGTCGCGTGATGGGCGTCGCGGAACGGCAGCCCGAGGACGCGGACGAGCCAGTCGGCAAGGTCGGTCGCGGTCGCAAAGCCGGCGCCCGCGGCGGCCCGCATCCGTTCGGCATCCGGCACGAGGTCGCGGATCATCCCTGCCGCCGCGGCAAGGCACACCGACAGCGTGTCGAGGGCGTCGAAGGTCGGCGGCTTATCCTCCTGGAGGTCCTTCTGGTAGGCGAGCGGCAGGCCCTTCAGGGCAACGAGGAGCGTCGTCAGCGAACCGATGATCCGTCCCGACTTGCCGCGGATGAGCTCGGCGGCGTCGGGGTTCCGCTTCTGCGGCATGATCGACGAACCGGTCGTGAAGCGATCCGACAGGCGGACGAAGCCGAACTGCTGCGACGACCACAGGACGATCTCCTCGCCGAGCCGTGACAGATGGATCGCGCATAGCGACGCCGCCGAAAGGGTCTCGAGGACGAAATCGCGGTCCGAGACGCCGTCGAGCGAGTTCCGCATCGGGTGGTCGAAGCCGAGCGCGGTCGCGGTCGCCTCGCGATCGATCGGAAAGGACGTGCCGGCAAGGGCCGCCGAACCGAGTGGGGATTCGTTGAGCCGCTTCCGCGCATCGGCGAACCGGCCGCGATCGCGCGCGAACATCTCGACATAGGCGAGGAGGTGATGCCCGAACGTCACGGGCTGGGCGGTCTGGAGATGGGTGAAACCGGGCATCACGAGGGCGGCGGTTCCGACGGCGCGATCGGCCAGCGCCTGCTGCAGCGCCTTCAGCTCGCCGTCGATGCCGTCGATGGCGTCGCGGACGAAAAGCCGGAAGTCGGTCGCAACCTGGTCGTTCCGCGACCGGGCGGTATGGAGGCGGCCGGCCGCCGGTCCGATCAGCTCCTTGAGCCGGGCTTCGACGTTGAGATGGATGTCCTCCCGCTCGCGCGAAAAGTTGAAGGAGCCCGCTTCAATTTCCCGCAGAACCGCGCCTAGACCCTCGACGATCTTTTCGGCATCGTCCGCGCCGATGATGCCGCGCGCACCCAGCATCCGGGCGTGAGCCTGGCTGGCGGCAATGTCCTGGCGGAAGAGTCGCCGGTCGACGTCGATCGACACGTTGATCTCTTCCATGATCGAATCGGGGGAGTCGGCGAACCGGCCGCCCCACATGCTGTTGCTCATCTCAAGGTCTCCGGAGACCGCGCCACCATGCCCGAGCGCTCTACCGTCTTCGCGGTCGCGATCGCCGCCCTTGCGATCGCCGCTGCCGGCGCGGTGGCGATATACGTGAGCCAGCGACCGCAAGGCAACCAGACGGATGGTCCCGGACCCGGCGCGTTGCCGACCCTCGCCACGCCCGCGACCCAGACCGGGCCGATCGACCCGGACTGCGCGACCGCGACCGCCGATGCGCAACGGCTCGATCCCCTGGCGACCGGTGAGGTCGCGGCCTTTCGCGTGGTGAGCCAGCCGACATCGCTGGCGAGCCTCGGCTTCGCCCGTCCGGACGGCACGCCCGTTACGCTCGCCGATTTCGGCGGCCGGACGCTGCTGGTCAATTTCTGGGCGACATGGTGCGTCCCGTGCCGGATCGAAATGCCTGCTCTCGACGCCCTCGACGGGACCCATGGCGGCGACGAGTTCGAGGTCGTCGCCATCAGCCTCGACCGCGACCCGCCGGAGGTGCCTGCGGCGTTCCTCGATGAAATCGGCATCGAGAATCTCGATCTCTATGTCGACGCCCGGATGGATACGCTGGTGGACATCCGGCGCGCCGGCGGGATGGGCGGCCTCCCGACCACGGTGCTGGTCGACGGCGCGGGCTGCCTCCTCGGCATCATGGAAGGGCCGGCGGAGTGGAATTCTCCCGACGGCAACCGGCTGATCGCGGCCGCGCTCCAGGGCGGCGCCTGACAGCGGGCGTCAGCCCTCGCCGGCAGGGATCATCGCCTCGAGCGCCAGGCGCTCGCGTGCCCGGAGCCGCTCGCTCTCGCTCTTGAGCTGGCCGCACGCGGCGAGGATGTCGCGGCCGCGGGGCGTGCGGATCGGCGAGGCGTAGCCGGCCCTGTTGACCACCTCGGCGAACAGCTCGATCTGCGCCCAGTCGGAGCATTCGTAGCCGGTGCCGGGCCACGGATTGAACGGGATCAGATTGATCTTGGCGGGGATGCCGTGGAGGAGGCGGACGAGCTCGCGGGCATCGGCGAGACTGTCATTGACGCCTTTCAGCATCACATATTCGAAGGTGATGCGCCGGGCGTTGGAAAGGCCGGGATAGCCGCGGCAGGCGGCCAGCAGCTCGGCGATCGGGTACTTCTTGTTGATCGGGACCAGGACGTCGCGGAGCTCGTCGCGCACGGCATGGAGCGAGATCGCGAGCATCACGCCCATCTCCTCGCCGGTGCGCGGGATCAGCGGCACGACGCCCGAGGTCGAAAGCGTGATGCGTCGCTTGGAAAGGCTCACGCCCTCGCCATCGGAGGCGATGGCCAGCGCGGCTTTCACATGGTCGAAATTGTAGAGCGGCTCGCCCATCCCCATCATCACGACGTTCGAGACCCGGCGTCCCTCGGCCGGGATCATCGCGCCGATCGGCGCGTCGGCATCGGGGAAATCGCCGAGCCGATCTCGGGCGACGAGGATCTGGCCGAGGATCTCCTCTGCCGTCAGGTTGCGGACCATGGTCTGCGTGCCGGTGTGGCAGAACGAGCAGGTCAGCGTGCAGCCGACCTGGCTCGACAGGCAGAGCGTCCCCCGTCCTTCCTCCGGAATGTAGACCGTCTCGGCTTCGACCGGCCGGCCCGCGCCGCGCGGCGGGAAGCGGAACAGCCATTTCCGCGTGCCGTCGGCCGAGACCTGCTCGGACACGATCTCCGGCCGCGCCAGCGTGAAGCGATCGGCCAGTGCCGTCCGGAGATCCTTGGAAACGTTGCTCATCAGCGCGAAGTCGCTGACGCCACGCACATAGAGCCAGTTCCAGAGCTGGGCCGTGCGCATGCGCACCTGCCGCTCCGGCACGCCTGCCTCGGCGAGCGCGACGCCAAGCTCCGGCCGCGACAGGCCGATCAGGGACCGGGGATCGCTGCCGCTACGCGGCGGCGGTGCGGCGGGAGGAGCCGCCGATGGCGAGGGAACGATGAGAACCATGGCCCTCATCTATAGGGAAAACGCCGGGAATCAACGTCGCCACCGTCGCGGGGCGACTTGGGCCTATTGCCCGCACTCGCTGGCGACGCGCGCGAGCGCCGCCGTGATGCCGCGGAGCGAGTAGGTGTCGGACGTGTCCGTGCCGCGGGTCGACCGCCCCGTGATCACCATCGTCACGCCGCCCCGCATCGCCTCGATCAGCTGCTGTTCGAGCGCCGCCTCGCTGATCCAGGCATCGTCCTGGCCGATGAAGAACGTGAAGGTCTCGTCATTGTCGATGGTGACGGTGACCGTCGAGTTGGGCTCGAGCGGGTAGCCCATCTTGAGATAGGCCTCGTTCGTCACCGCCCGTCCCGGCCAGTTCGACACCATGAAGAAGGCGGGGTCGCGGTTGACGCCCTGCGGCGCCATCTGCGTCGGCTGCGAGGCGGCGTAGCAGACGCGGCCTTCATTGCCGGTCCCGGCGTAGACGGACCAATCCTGGAAGGTGGCGACCCGCGACGTGGTCTGCGCCGAGGCGACGCCGACGGACAGGGCGAGAAGCGCGAGGGCGGCGGTCAGGCGGCTCAGCATGGAAGTCCTTCGTTGGTCGCGAGGCGCCGGCAGCGCATCGTCGCCGCTATCGGGCGCATTCCGTGGCCGCGCGGTCAAGAGCGGCGGAAACACCGATCAGCGAGTAGGTGTCGGTCGTGTCGTTGCCCCGGGCCGAGCGGCCGCGGACCACCATCTCCCGGCCGCCGCGCATGGCCGTCGCAAGGAGGCCGTCCTCGACCTCGCTCGGCAGCCACGCGCCCTCGTCCTCCACGAACATCGTGAACGTCTCGGTGCCGTCGATGGTGATCATGACCTGGGAATCCGGCGCGAGCGGATAGCCCATCTGGGCATAGGCCTCGTTCTGGACGTTCGCGGACGGGCGGTTCGACATGATGAAGGCGATCTCGCTCCGGCGCGGCCCGACGGGGATGTTGGTTGAGGTCGGCCGCGACGCGGCGAAGCAGACGCGGCCCTGGGCGGACTCGATGACGTGGACCTCCCAGGCGTTGAAGGTCGCGACCAGATCGCCGTTGTTCTGCGCGATCGCCGCGACGGTCATGGCAGCGAGGAGCCCCGCGGCGGAAACAAGGCGGCTCAGCATAGTCCGTCGGGAATCCTTGACGCCGCTCGCGCAGCTTGATGCCTCGGAGGTCCGAGAAACCGTGGCGCAAACATGGTTACCATTTGGTGAACGCCGCTGGCTCGGACGACCTGCGCCCGGCTTTCACACCCCTGCCTCCGGTTCGCCCGCAAATGGGGCGACAGTTTGACTTCACGGCCCGTCCTCGCCGTCGGCGAGGGCGCTCCTGGCAGCCGCGCGATGCGCGGGGCGGATGTGCGTGCGGACGGCCGTCAGCGCGGCCAGAAGGACCGCTGCATCGTCGGTGAAGCCAAGCCCGACGACGAAATCGGGGATGGTGTCGGCGGGCAGCACAAAATAGGCCAGGGCACCGAGGAGGATCGCCCGCACCCGGGCCGGCGTCGACCGGTCGATCGCGGCGTAGTAGCCGGCGACGACGTCCTCGGCGAACGGGATGCGCCGCATGGCGCGCCGCATCGTCTTCCAGAAGCCGCGGCGAACCTTCGTCTCCTGGACGAGGTCGTCCTCCGGTCCCAGCACTTCGCCGTACTTGATGTCCTCGGCCACCGTCGCTGCTCCTTCTCCCCTCGCCTTTGAATTTCGTGCAGGCGAGGGCTCCAGACAAGGCGTTGCCGCGCCTAACGCAGGCTCGCTTCGAGGAGACCTCCGACGCGGCGGGCGAAATCCGCCGGGTCGTCGGGCGTCTCCCCGTCGAGGATCATCGCCTGGCCGAACAACACGAAAGCGGCATCGTCGATCACGTCCGCAGCGCCCTCATCGGTCTTGGCCACCAGCGCCTTGATGAGCGGATGGCCCGGATTGATCTCCAGCACGGGAGCCGCCCGTTTCGGGGCGCCGTCCTGTCCCTTCAGGATGCGTTCGAGCTGGCGGTCCGGGCCGAGATCGGGCGCAACGAGGCACACCGCGCTCTCCGTGAGCCGCTCGGACGCCCGGACGGCGCTCACACGATCGCCGAGGGCCTCTTTGATCCGCGCCGCCAGCGTCGCGACGACCGCAGGCGCCGGCTGGTCCGCCGGCGTGTCGGAGCTGCCTTCGGCGGGGATCGCGGAGAGGTCAGCCGCCCCTTGCGTCACCGATTTGAAGGGCTTGCCGTCGAAGCCGAGGGCGGTCCGCACCCAGAAGGCATCGACGGGATCGGACAGCACCAGCACCTCGATGCCGCGCTTCCGGAAGCCTTCGAGATGGGGGCTGCCGGCGATCGCCTCCCGGCTCTCGCCGAGGGCGTAGTAGATCGCGGTCTGGTTCGGCTTGAGGTCCGCAACGTAGTCCTTGAGGCTGCGCCACGAATCGCCCGAGTTCGTGGTGCGGAACCGGGCGATCCCGAACAGCATGTCTCTTCGCTCGGGGTCTTCGTAGAGCCCTTCCTTGAGCACGGGTCCGAAGGCCTCCCAGAGCTTCCGGAACCGCTCCGGGTCGTCCTTGGCGAGGCGCTCGATCTCCGACAGGAGACGGTTGGTAACCCCCTTCCCGATCTGCGCGAGGAGCGGGTTCTTCTGCAGCATCTCGCGCGACAGGTTCAGCGGCAGGTCGTCGGAATCGACCACCCCGCGCACGAAGCGGAGCCAGGGCGGCAGGATCTGCGCCTCGCTGGTGATGAAGACCCGCCGGACATAAAGCCGGATCCGGCTCTTCCGCTCGGGGTCGAACAGGTCGAACGGCTTCTCCGACGGCACGAACAGGAGGGCCGAGTAGTCCTGCCGCCCCTCGGCGCGGTAGTGGAGCGTCACCGCCGGCTCGTCGAACTGGCCGCCGACATGGTGGTAGAACTCGGCGTAGGCGCTCTTCTCGATCTCGGCCTTGGGCTTCCGCCACAGCGCGCTGCCGTCGGCGAGCGTGCGGGTCGTGTCCGCGGAGAGGGCGAGGACAATCGGAACCGGCACGTGCGCCGAGTGCTCGGTCACGATGCGCTCCAGCGTCCCCTGCTCCGCGTATTCCTTGGCATCCTCCGTGAGATGGAGGACGACGCGCGTTCCGCGCGCCGGCGCCTCAGACACGGGAATGGCTTCGACGGTGAAGGCGCCCTTGCCGTCGGACGACCACCGCCAGGCTTCGTCGCGCCCGGCCGGGCGGGACAGCACGTCGACGCGATCGGCGACCATGAAGGCCGAGTAGAAGCCGACGCCGAACTGTCCGATCAAGGCGGAGCCGTCCTTGACCGTCGTCGAATCGAGGAACGCCCGTGTCCCCGATCGGGCGATGGTGCCGAGATTGTCGACCAGCGCCGCCCGGTCCATTCCGACGCCATTGTCGTCGATGACGAGCGTGCGCGCGGCGGGATCGGCCTCGAGGCGGATGCGGAAGGCGGCGTCGTCGACAAGGAGCGCCGGATCGTCCAGCGCGAGGAGCCGGAGGCGCTCGCAGGCATCGGCGCCGTTCGAGATCAGCTCGCGAAGGAAGATGTCCCGGTTCGAATAGACCGAGTGCACCATGAGGTGCAGGAGGCGGGAGACTTCGGCGGTGAATGGCTGTGTGGCCGCCCCGGCGGCGGCATCGGCGTCGCTCATGGCTCGCTCCGTCAGGAAGGTGCGGAATGAGCGGAGATATCGCCGCGGCGTGCCCGTCGCGCAAGGGCGCGGAAACAAAACGGCCGGCGAGGTGCCGGCCGAGTGGCTATCTGGGGATTGACTGCCTCAGGGGTCAGGTGGTCCGGTCCGACAGGACCCCGGGGGGCTGGGGGGCTGAGAAAACCGAAGCCGCCGCCGAACCGGACCGTCTGAGGCAACGGTCAGGATATTGGTTGCGCAAGGTGGCTGTGCAAGGGCTGAAAAGCGGCGAAACTGTGAATTCCTGTATCAGCCGAGACCGTGGATTTGCCCTGCGCGGGAACCCTTGCGCGGGCTCCTTTTCGGGAGAACTATAACGGTCCGGCTACGGACTTCTGACAGAGGCGCCATGAGCGACGGTGAGGACGAAGAACGGTCCGGCGGACGAGGCCCCAAGGGGCAGGCGCCCGCCGCGTTCCCCAATCCCTCCCCCACGATCTATTTCAGCCGTCGCGAGCTTGGCGAGATTCTCTCCGTCTATGGCCGGAAGGTCGCCGAAGGCGAGTGGCGGGACTATGCGATCGACCAGGATCGCCACCGGGCGGTGTTCTCCATCTTCAGGCGATCGTCCGAGGTGCCGCTCTACCGCATCGTGAAGAACCCCGAGCTGACGCGACGCCAGGGCGCCTACGCCGTGCTTGCCGCCGGCGGGATGATCCTGAAGCGCGGCCACGACCTTCGGCAGGTGCTGTTCGCGCTCGATCGGGGGCTGCGCCTGGTGAAGGCCTAGCCTCACGAGGCGACCGCGCAGTCCTCGCGGTTGTGCTGATCTGAATATTTCCCACGACGCCATGTATTTCCCGCGGGCGTGACTAGCAGCACGCGTGCAGACATCGTGAACTGCTTTGGTTGTCTCCAGGATTCGATCCGGAATAGGCAGGCCACCCCCCGATCGGGGGATGGCGATGCGTCGCTGTCCCGCCTAGACGGGGGGCGGCCCCATCCGCTGCGGCCGAGCGATCGAATCGCGGTGAGGGGCAAAGAGAAAAATCAAACGCAGAAAATGGGAGGAACTGCATGAAGCGCGGAATTCTCAATGTCTCCGCTTCGGCGCTTGCGATCGGCGCGGTCGCTGGCGTCGCGCCGGCCCTGGCCAATGACGACGTCACGGCCCTGATGGGGGACCCTGCCAACGTCGTGATGCCGTCGATCAGCTACAATGGCTGGAACTACTCGGCGCTCGACCAGATCAATCTCGACAACGTCGCTGACCTCCAGATCGCCTGGACCTGGCAGGTCGGCATCATGGACAGCCACGAAGCAACCCCGCTCGTCGTCGGCGACACCATGTACATCGTCTCGCCGAAGCCGAACTACGTCTACGCGCTCGATCTGACCCAGAACGGCGTCATCAAGTGGGAATTCCGCCCCGACATGAATGTCGAGGAAGCGACGCGGCAGGGCTGCTGCGGCGCCCAGACCCGCGGCCTCAACTACGCCGAGGGCAAGATCTTCTTCAACACCCTCGACGGTCAGGTGTTCGGCCTTGACGCGGCGACGGGCGAAGCCCTGTGGCGCACCGTCGGCGCCGACCTCGCCATCGGCGAGACCACTGTCGGCAACATGCTGGTCGTGAACGACCTCCTCATCGCCGGCAACGCCGGCGGCGAGCGCGGCGTGCGCGGCAAGGTGCAGGCATTCGACATCAACAACGGCAACCTGCAGTGGGTCATGTACAACATGGGCCCGGACAACGAAGTCGGCATCGGCCCGCGTTTCAACCCGTTCTATGCCGACGACCGGGTCGGTTCGCTGGCCACGTGGTATGGCGACTCCTGGCGTCGCGGCGGCGGCACCGTCTGGGGCTATTTCACCTGGGACCCCGAGATCAACCTCTTCTACTACTCGACCGGCAATTGCGGCCCGTGGAACGCAGACTACCGGCGTGACTGGGGTGTGGTCACACTCGATGAGAACGGCGGCCTCGTCGACTACCGCAACAACTGGTGCGCCTCGCAGATGGCGCGCGACGCCACGACCGGCGAGCTGATCTGGGCCTACAACATCGTTCCCGCCGACAACTGGGACCTCGACCAGCCGCTCATTTCGCCCCTGGTCGACCTCGAGATCAACGGCGCGATGCGGCAGACCACCATCAAGGCCGCCCGCAACGGCTACTTCTATGTCTGGGATCGCGCCACCGGCGAGTTGATCCTCGAGCCGTGGCCTTTCGTCTATGTCGACTACATGACCGGCGTGAACATGGAGAACGGCCGGCCGTCCTACGACATCAACCGCTGGAACTTCACCGACCTCGAGGATCGTCGTCGCTACACCGACGCCGACCCCGGCCGCAACGCCGACGGCACGACCGTCGCCGACTACACCGGAACCGAGGTCATCTGGTGCCCGGGCATCGCGGCCCGCAACTGGCAGAACGACGCCTACTCGCCGCGGACCGGCCTTCTCTACACCTCCACGCAGACGGACTGCCGGACGCAGGTGGTGTTCGAGCAGGACTACACCCCGGGTGAGGGCTACACCCTCAACCGCCAGGCCGGCCCGGCGCCGCGCCAGCCCCGCCTTGCGGACGGCGGCATCCCCGCCATCGGCGACACCACCGCGACCGTCGCCACCCACCAGGGCGAGCTCCAGGCCAACAACCCCGTGACCTCCACCACCGAGTGGCGTCACAATTGGGGCCAGGCCAACAACGTCCCGATCCTGGCCACCGCGTCGGACCTCCTCTTCCTCGGAGGCAACGACACCGGCGTCGTCCGGGCGATGAACGCCACCAATGGCGAGATCGTGTGGGAGTTCCGCGCCGGCGCGAACTTCATCCAGTCGCCGGCCACCTATCTCGGGCCGGATGGACGCCAGTACGTGGCGATCATCTCGAGCGCCCGCGGCTCGAACAACATCGAGGTCGCGCTCGACATGGGTCCGGACAACGCTAACCGGTACCGCCGGACCGGCTCGACGCTCTACGTCTTCGCGCTGCCGGAGACGGTTGCCGCCGCGCAGTAGCGGGAGGCAGCATCGGGGCGACTTCGGTCGCCCCCTCGACACGACGCCCGGAGCCGCACGCTCCGGGCGTTTTTCGTCTTCGGCAGCCGGGGCGTAAAAAAGAGCCCGGCCGAAGCCGGGCTCTTTCAGACTGTTGCCTCAGAAGCCTCTGCTACTCGCGGTTCTGTCCGAACAGCCGGAGCAGCATCAGGAAGAGGTTGATGAAGTCGAGGTAGAGCGTGAGGGCGCCCATGATGGCCTTGCGGCCCATCATCGTGCCGTCGTCGTTGGCGACATACGCTTCCTTGATCTTCTGCGTGTCGTAGGCCGTGAGGCCGACGAACACGAGCACGCCGATCACGGAGATCGCGAAGCCGAGCGCGCTCGACTGCAGGAACAGGTTCACGATCATGGCGATGACGACGCCGATCAGGCCCATGAACAGGAACGAACCCATCCCCGTCAGGTCCCGCTTGGTCGTGTAGCCCCAGAGGCTCATCGCGCCGAACATTGCGGCAGTGATGAAGAACACCTGCACGATGCTCTCATGCGTGTAGACCAGGAAGATCGAGGAGAGCGACGCGCCCATAAGGGCCGCGAACACCCAGAATGTCACCTGCGCCGCGCCCACGCTGAGCGTGTGGATGCGGAAGCTTATGAAGAACACGAGCGCGAGCGGGGCGAGCGCCACGACCCACATCAGGGCGCTGCCATAAAGGGTAGCGCCAAGGCTGGTGAGATAGAGGCCGTCGCCGATCGCGGCGCCATCGGCATAGGCCGGATTCGGCGTCGTGCCGACCGCGAGCGAGTAGATGACATAAGCGACCACGCCCGTGATGGCGAGGCCGATGCCCATGTAGTTGTAGACGCGGAGCATGTAGCTCCGCAGGCCCTCGTCGATAGCACCGGCAGTGGTCGGAACCGCCGTGCGGTAGCGACTCGGGTTCTCGTAGTTGGCCATAATCGGATCCCTATCCTTCTGTCGGCACTCTACTCGGAAACCGAGAGATCGGCGAGGAATATGGGGAACCTGGCCTTGCGCCGCAAGTATCGGGCCCCGTCGCCGCCCTGGCCCGGCGCCTCGGTTCGGGCGGGCCACCCAAGGCATTACCACCCGGACGGGTGAGATGCCAGCGATCGGACTGCGCGGATTATCGGCAGGACCGCGGAGGCTTTCGGCCGGGGCCTTTACAGCGTGCCGAACTCGGCTGATCCTTGAGGCGAATCAGCGTGAAGGAGGATCCCATGCCCCGCCTCTTCACCGGCATCGAGATTCCCGATGATTTGCGGAGGCGGCTGTCGTTCCTCCGCGGCGGGTTGCCCGGGGCGCGCTGGATCGACGCGGAAAACTACCACCTCACGCTGCGCTTCGTCGGCGACATCGACCTCCGCACCGCCAACGAGATCGCGGAGGCGCTCGATCGGGTCCACCGGCCGGCCTTTCCGCTCATCATCGATGGGCTGGGATCATTCGGCGGGCGCAAGCCCCACGCCATCATCGCCAATGTCCGGCCCAGCCGCGAGCTCGCCGAACTCCAGGCGGAGCACGAGCGGCTGATGCAACGGCTCGGCCTTGCGCCGGAGACGCGGAAGTTCACGCCGCACATCACGCTGGCGCGGCTGCGCGGTACCAGCGTCCGCGAGGCCGCCGACTATCTGGCGCTCCGCGGGGGGTTTGCCGATGGGCCTTACTTCGTCAGCCGGTTCGTGCTGTTCTCCGCCCGCGACGCCGTCGGCGGCGGGCCCTATGTCGTCGAGGAGTCGTATCCGCTGGTGGCCCGCGCCGCCTGAGCGGCGCAGTCGAAGTCGGATGTTTCCGCGACTTCGACCAGCTGGGTCCGCGCCCTAGAGCGGCGCGGCGCGCAGCGGGGTGTTGGCCGCGATCGGCGCGGCATAGAGCGCGGCGCCGACGATCGGCCCGGGAATCCCGTTCCGCTCTTCCTGGATCAGGATCACGCAGCCGTCGGCCTGGGCCTCGCGCATCTCCGCCACCGGCAGCTCGACGCGAAGCGCCTCGCCCCGCCACATCGTCAGCCGGTGCATGTCGATGACGACGTTGCGGTAGGTCACCGTCCGGCCGGCGTTCTCGCCGCGGGCTATCGCAACGGTCTCCTGTGAATCGTAAAGGACCACCCAGACCGTTCCCCATGTCGGACCACCGGCCGTCGCAGCCGCGACCTCGATCTGGACGGATGATCCGTAAGTCGCGATCGCGACGGACACCTGCGGCTGCGACTGGGCTTCGAGGATCGCCGCCTCGATGGCCGCGCGGTCGCTGCCCACCGCGTGGAGATAGCCGCCGACGACCATCTGCGGCGTGTAGACCTCAGCGTCGCCGCGGGCGAGCGCGTAGGCCCGCTGCCGCTCGGTGTGGGCGTGCTTGGCGAGCGTGTCTTCCCAGCCTAGGTAATTCCAATAGTCGACCGGAAGGGACAGCGCGATGACGCCGTCGCGATTCACGAAGTCGCCGAGGAGCGCGTCGGCGGGCGGGCACGAAGAACAGCCCTGGCTCGTGAAGAGCTCGAGCACCACGGGCGCCGCAGTCGCATAGGTGGCCGAGCCCAACAGGACCATAGTGCAAACAGCAGCGGTCGCGGCTCTCCGCAACGCCTCGGGCATTCTCATGACGGCAGTCCGACTTCTGCACCGTTTGCGGCAATCACGCCCCGCATCCCAGTCGCCGACGCAACGCTATGACCGGCCCCAGGGGCGGGCCAGTCACGTTCGGTTGACGTAACGCAACCGTCAGCGCGGCGAATCACGGCTCTAGGCAGCGGCAATGCGCCGGACCATGAACGGCAGGATGCCGCCATTCTCGAAGTAGGCGAGCTCGTCGAGCGTGTCGATCCGGCATAGGAGGTCGACCTCGCTGGTCGAACCGTCCGGTCGGGTGACGAGGGCCTTCACCATCGTGCGCGGACGGATGCCGGCGACGCCCTCGATGGTCACGGTCTCGGTGCCGGTGAGGCCGAGCGTCTGCCACGACTCGCCTTCCTGGAAGGTCAGCGGGAGGATGCCCATCCCCACGAGGTTCGAACGGTGTATGCGCTCGAACGACTGTGCGATCACCGCCCTGATGCCGAGGAGCCGCGTCCCCTTCGCCGCCCAGTCGCGGGACGAACCGGTCCCGTATTCGCGCCCGGCGAAGACGACCAGCGGCACGCCCTCGGCCTTGTAGCGCATGGCCGCGTCATAGATCGGCAACTGCTCGCCGCTCGGGTGATGGGTCGTCACACCGCCCTCGATCCCCGGCACCATCTGGTTCTTGATGCGGATGTTGGCGAAGGTGCCCCGCATCATGACCTCGTGATTGCCGCGCCGCGTGCCGTACTGGTTGAAGTCGACGGGGCGGACCTGATGGTCGCGGAGATAGCGGCCGGCCGGGCTCTCCTGGCGGATGGAACCTGCCGGCGAGATGTGGTCGGTCGTGATCGAATCGAGGAAGAGGCCGAGGATTCGGGCATCGGCGATATCGGTCACCGGCTCCGGCTCGCGCCGCATGCCCTCGAAATAGGGCGGGTTCCGGACGTAGGTCGACGAGTTCTGCCAGTTGAAGGTGAGGCCGCCCGAGACCGGGATGCCCTGCCAATGCCGGTCGCCCTTGAAGACGTCGGCATATTTCTCGCGGAAGAGGGCGCTGGTCACGTTGGCGCGGACGAACTCCGCCACCTCGGTCGAGCTCGGCCAGATGTCGCGCAGATAGACCGGCTCGCCATCCGACCCGATGCCCAGCGGCTCGGTCGTGATGTCGACCAGCATCGAGCCGGCGAGGGCGTAGGCGACGACGAGCGGCGGCGACGCCAGATAATTGGCGCGGACGTCGGGGTTGATGCGGCCCTCGAAATTGCGGTTCCCCGACAGCACGGACGCGGCGACGAGGTCGTTGCCCTCGATGGTCTCGGACACCGGCTCCGGCAGCGGCCCGGAATTGCCGATGCAGGTCGTGCACCCGAAGCCGACGAGGTTGAAGCCGATCGCGTCGAGGTCCGGCTGCAGCCCCGAACGCGCGAGATACTCGCCCACGACCTGGCTCCCCGGCGCGAGCGACGTCTTCACCCAGGGTTTTGATGTGAGGCCCCGCTCCCGCGCCTTCCGCGCGAGGAGGCCCGCCGCGACCATCGCCGAGGGGTTCGATGTGTTGGTGCACGAAGTGATGGCGGCGATGACCACGTCGCCATGGCCGATCGCATAGTCGGTCCCGGGCACCGCATGGCGCTTGTCGTCGAGCGCGGTCTTGAAGTCCTTCTCCATCGCCTTCGCGAACCCGGCCTTCGCGGCGTCGAGCGGGACGCGGTCCTGCGGCCGCTTCGGGCCGGCGATCGAGGGCACGACGTCGGCGAGATCGAGCGACAGCGTCGAGGTGAAGATCGGGTCCGGCGCCGAGGCATCGCGCCACATGCCCTGCGCCCGGGCATAGGCTTCGACCAGCGCGATCGTCTCGGCGGGGCGGCCGGTGTGCTCGAGATAGCGCAGCGTCTCCTCGTCGATCGGGAAGAGGCCGCAGGTGGCACCATACTCCGGCGCCATATTGCCGATCGTGGCGCGATCCTCGAGCGCGAGATGGTCGAGGCCCGGGCCGAAGAACTCCACAAAACGGCCGACGACGCCGTGCTTCCGCAGCATCTCGGTCACGGTGAGGACGAGGTCGGTGGCGGTCACGCCCTCGCGGAGCCGGCCGGTGAGACGGAAGCCGACGACCTCCGGGATCAGCATCGACAGCGGCTGGCCGAGCATCGCCGCCTCGGCCTCGATGCCGCCGACGCCCCAGCCCAGCACGGCGAGGCCGTTGACCATTGTGGTGTGGGAATCGGTGCCGACCAGCGTATCGGGATAGGCGACGGTCTCGCCGTCGACCTCCTCGGTCCACACGGTCTTCGCGAGATATTCGAGGTTGACCTGGTGGCAGATGCCGGTACCCGGCGGCACGACCCGAAAATTCTGGAAGGCCGACTGGCCCCAGCGCAGGAAGCGGTAGCGCTCGCCGTTGCGCTCATATTCGAGGTCGACGTTCTGCTGGAAGGCGGCTGCGTTGCCGAAATGGTCGACGATGACGGAGTGGTCGATCACGAGGTCGACCGGGACGATCGGATTGATCTGCTTCGGATCGCCGCCGAGGGCCGCCATTGCATCGCGCATCGCGGCGAGGTCGACCACGGCGGGAACACCGGTGAAATCCTGCATCAGGACCCGCCCCGGCCGGAACGCGATCTCGCGCTCCGGCAGCCCGGGCACACCGAACGCCGCAATGGCCCGGATATCGTCGGCGGTGACGCTCCTGCCGTCTTCATGGCGAAGGAGGTTTTCCGCCAGCACCTTCAGCGAGAACGGAAGCCGCGTCAGGCCCGGCAGGCCATTCTCTTCCGCGGCCGGAAGGCTGAAATAGGCGTAGCTCTTGCCGCCGACGGAAAGGGTCCGCTTCGACCGGAAGCTGTCGCGGGTGGGCTCTGCGGTCACGATCAATCCTCGAAGACGCTGTCGGGGGGATGCTGCCGGCGGCCCTACACTCAGCCCGCCGGCTGATGGCGTCGGGTTGCGGCCTCGGCGGGGAACTCTATAAGCGGGAACCGCAACAACGGAAACCATAGTGCCGGCCTGCCGCGACCTCTTGCCCACGAACGGGCGCCGCTCCTGCGTCCGCCCGCCGAGCCGCGCGACATGAGGCTAACCGCGACCGGCGTCGGCTCCGAACGGGGCGGCCGCCGCATCTTCGACGATGTGTCGTTTGCGATCGGCGACGGCGAGATCCTCGCCGTCACCGGGCCCAACGGCGCCGGCAAATCGACGCTGCTCCGGATCATCGCCGGCCTCCTCCCCGCCACGGAGGGTGCCGTCACGGTCGAGACCCCGACCGACGCGCCCCCGCAGACCTTCATGCACTATCTGGGCCACCGCGACGGCCTCAAGAACTCCCTGACCGTACGGGAAAACCTTGTCTTCTGGCGGGACATCGGCTTCGGCGGCGGCATCGACATCCTCGACGCGCTCGATCGCGTGCGGCTGCCGCATGTCGTCGACATGCCGGCGGCATTCCTGTCGGCCGGCCAGCGCCGGCGCGTCGCGATCGCGCGGCTCCTCGTCGTGTCGCGCCCGATCTGGCTCCTCGACGAGCCGACCAGCGCGCTCGACGCGGCATCCGAGAAGGAGCTCGGCGCGCTGCTGACGGAGCACCTCAACGCCAACGGCATCGTCATTGCCGCCACGCATCTGGTCCTGCCGGTCGCCGCGGCGCGATCGCTCCGGCTCGGGGCGCCGGCCTGATGGGCGCGTTCCTCGCCATCCTCCGGCAGACCGTCACCGTCTCGTTCCGCGCCGGCGGCGGACCGCTGGTCGGCCTCATCTTCTTCCTGTCGGTGGTGATCGTCGTACCGTTCGGCGTCGGCCCGGATCTCGACCTCCTGCAGCGGATCGGCCCCGCAATCCTATGGATCGGCGCCCTCCTGTCGACGCTCCTCGGCCTCGACCGCCTGTTCCAGGACGACCGTGACGACGGCTCGCTCGACCAGCTCCAGCTCACAGGCCTTCCGCTCGAACTGGTGGTCCTTGCCAAGGCGAGCGGTCACTGGATCGCCACCGGCCTTCCGTTGGTCATCGCGGCGCCGGTCTACTCGCTGTTCCTCAACCTGCCGCCGATCGGCATCGGCGCGCTGACGCTGACGCTCCTCGTCGGCACGCCGGCGCTGACGCTGATCGGCACGATCGGCGGCGCGCTGATGGTCGCGCTCCGGCGTGGCGGCATGCTGGTCGCGGTGCTCGTCCTGCCCTTCGCCATTCCCGTTCTCATCTTCGGCGTGATGGCCTGCTCGGCGGTCATCGTGGGACCGACGCCGTTCTCGCTGCCCTTCCTCCTCCTCTGCGCCGTGACGCTCGTGGCGTTGGTGGTGGGCCCGATTGCCGGTGCCGCAGCGATCAGGGCGTCGCGCGAGTGAGGACCGAACCGTTTCTTCTTCGCGCCATCAGGCAGAGTTGAAATCCCGGACCGTTGGGAATAATTGACCCGCGGGGCCCCGAAGCGCAGAAAGAGGCCATCCTCTTCGCTTCCTTGGAAAGATTGCAATGGGCATCACAACGACGCTCGCAAACCCGACGCGGTTCATGTCCTACAGCGGCAAGATCCTGCCGTGGACCTGGGCAATCGCGCTGATCCTGATCGTCGCGGGGCTGTATTATGCTTTCCCCGGATCACCGCCGGACTATCAGATGGGCGAGACCGTCCGGCTGATGTACATCCACCCGCAGTCGGCCTGGCTCGCGATGCTTACCTACATCGTGATGGCCGTGGCCGCGCTCGGTTCGCTGATCTGGCGGCACCCCCTGGCCGACGTCCTCCAGAAGGCCGCAGCGCCCATCGGCGCCGTATTCGCTTTCCTCGGTCTCGTCACCGGCATGCTCTGGGGCCAGCCGACCTGGGGCACCTATTGGGTGTGGGATGCCCGCCTGACGTCGTTCCTCATCCTCTTCATCATGTTCCTCGGCCTCATCACGATCTGGGCGACCGTCGAGGATCCGGGCCGGGCGGCGCGCATCGCCTCCATCCTGACGCTGGTCGGCGCGGTCAACATCCCGATCATCTATTTCTCGGTCCAGCTGTGGTCGACGCTGCACCAGCCGCAGGGCGTGCTGCAGGGCCAGACCGACGAGTCGTTCCTGCCGCCGATGTTCCTCATGCTCGGCGGCTACACCTTCCTCTTCGTGAGCATCCTCCTCCTCCGCATGCGGACCGAGATCCTGTCCCGGCGCGTCAGGACGATGCAGCTCACATCCGTCACCGCGGAGGCCTGATCCATGGACCTTGGTGAACACGCAGGCTTCATCATCGGCGGCTACCTCGCCTCCTTCGTCGTAATCGTCGGCCTCATCGTCCTCTCCATCAACCGCTCGCGCCGCGTCCGCGCCAAGCTCGAGGAGCTCGAGTCGCGCGGCATCCGCCGCCGCTCCGATGCGCGGCCCGTGGCCGGCACCGTTCCGCGGGAGACCAAGGCTTGACCGAGACCGATCGCGGCCGGACGCCGGCCGACGACGGGGCATCGGGGGAAAGCGCACGACGGGGGCCACGGCTTGGCCTCCTGATCCCGATCGGGATTTTTGCCGTCGTCGCGATCGTGTTCCTATTCCGCATCGTCGGCGGCCACAGCGAGGATGTGCCGTCGCCGCTGATCGGGCAGGCCGCGCCGGTCTTCGAGCTTCCGCCGCTCGACGGGTTGCAGGCGAACGGCGCGCAGGTGCCCGGTTTCAGCAACGAGACCCTGCTCGGCCAGGTGTCGCTGGTGAATGTCTGGGCATCGTGGTGCGGCCCGTGCCGCGACGAGCATCCCTTCATCGAGCGGCTCGCGGCCGACGACCGCTTCCAGGTCCTCGGCATCAACCACACCGACCAGACCGCCAATGCGCTCGGTTTCCTCGACGAGTTCGGCAATCCCTATGACGCGGTCGGCGTCGATCCGCGAGCGCGCGTGTCGATCGACTGGGGCGTCTATGGCGTTCCGGAGACCTTCTTCGTCGATCGGTCGGGTGTGATCCGGTACAAGCTCATCGGCCCGATCAACGAGGAGCGGCTCCAGAACGACGTGCTGCCGCAGCTCGAGGCGCTTCTCGCTGAACCAACGCCCGGCGCCACGATGCCGTAGCGGTGCCGCCGTGGTAGGATGCGCGACCGCAATCCGGTTGACATAGGCCCATGAAGGAAAGCGCCCTCCTGGAGATTGAACGCGCCCTCGACGCGTTCAACGAAGAGGACCAAGCGCGACTTGGGAAGGACTTCGTTGCGTACCTTCAACGCTTGAAGGCACTCCGGGACGAACTGGCGATCGGCGAGCAAGCCCTCGCCGAGGGCCGGGTGTTCACCCTTGAGCAGGTAAGGGAGCGAATGGAAGAGGTGCGCCGGCGGCATGCCGCTCGGTGATCCTTCAATTGTCTTTACAGACCCCGCGCTCGGCGACCTCGGCACATCTACGACACGGTTGCGGAGAACAGCGGCAACAACGTCGCCGACGCAATTTACAGACGCTTGGACCGGGCGATCGAGAGATTGCGAATGTTCCCTGAGAGCGGAGTTCCCCACCCGGATCGTGACATCCGGTATCGCAGCGTGACGGTTGCGTCGTGGTCGATCTGGTATTCCTGGAACAGCGCCATCCGGGAGGTAGAGATAGTCCGAATCCTGCACGGCCGGATGAACCCTGACGGCCACCTTCCCGACGACCTGCCTCCGGCTTGACACCCGGTCGACCGCCTCTATATTCCCGCGACCTCGGCGCCGGCTACGCTCGCGCCGCGATCCACCATTTCCGACTGGAAGAAGCCCGCTCGCGAGGCGTGGCAGAACACACGAGTTAAGAAAACGATGTTCGCAGTCATCAAAGCCGGCGGCCGGCAGTACCGGGTCGCCGCGAACGACGTGATCGAGATCGATCGCGTCGAAGCCGAGGTCGGTGATACCATCGCCTTCGGCGAGGTCCTCATGCTCGGCGGCGATACGCCGACCGTCGGCGCACCGACGGTTGCCGGTGCGTCGGTCTCCGGCGAGGTTGTCGAGCACACGCGCGGCGACAAGGTCATCGCGTTCAAGAAGCGCCGCCGCAAGAACTCCAAGCGGACGCGCGGCCACCGCCAGCATCACACGCTGGTCCGCATCACCGGCATCGCCGCCGGCGCATAAGGAAGGACTGAACCATGGCTCACAAAAAGGCAGGCGGTTCGTCCCGCAACGGCCGCGACTCCGCCGGTCGCCGTCTCGGCGTCAAGCTCGCCGGCGGCCAGCAGGCGATCGCCGGCAACATCATCATCCGCCAGCGCGGCACCAAGTGGCACCCCGGCACCGGCGTTGGTATCGGCAAGGATCACACGATCTTCGCCACGATCGACGGCGTGGTGACCTTCCGGACCCGTGGCAATGGCCGCAGCTACGTTTCCGTGCTCGCGGCAGAAGCCGCCGAATAGGCTCCGCGGCGCCTGTCTCGCTCCGGCGGGGCATTGACCGCGCCGCTTGCGGACACCAGCTATCGGATTGGAACGCGCCGGCCTGCCCGGCGCGTTTTGCTTTTTCGAAGAGACCGCCCGATGAAGTTCCTCGACCAGGCCAAGATCTACATCCGCTCCGGTGACGGCGGCGCCGGCGCGGTCTCGTTCCGGCGCGAGAAGTTTATCGAGTTCGGCGGTCCCGATGGCGGCAATGGCGGCCGGGGGGGCGACGTCATCGCTGTTGCCGCCGACGGCCTCAATACGCTGATCGACTACCGCTACCAGCAGCACTTCAAGGCCAAGACGGGGATGCACGGCATGGGCCGGAACCGCACCGGCGCCGACGGAGCGGACGTCATCCTCAAGGTGCCGGTCGGAACCCAGATCTTCGACGAGGACGAGAACCTCCTCGCCGACATGATGGAGGTCGGCCAGAAGGTCGTGCTCGCCCGCGGGGGAAATGGCGGCTTCGGCAATCTCCACTTCACGACGTCCACCAACCGGGCGCCGCGCCGGGCCAATCCCGGCCAGGAAGGCGTCGAGATGGAAATCTGGCTCCGGTTGAAGCTGATCGCCGACGCCGGGCTTGTCGGACTGCCGAATGCGGGGAAGTCGACCTTCCTTGCCGCGGTATCCGCCGCGAAGCCGAAGATCGCCGACTATCCGTTCACGACGCTCCACCCGAATCTCGGCGTCGTCCACATCGATGGCCGCGAATTCGTCCTGGCGGACATACCCGGGCTGATCGAAGGCGCGCATGAGGGCGCCGGCGTCGGCGACCGCTTCCTTGGCCATATCGAGCGCTGCCGGATCCTGCTGCATCTCGTGGACGGGACCAACGAGGATCCCGCCGGCGACTATCTGACGATCCGCAACGAGCTTGCGGCTTATGGCAACGGCCTCGACGAGAAGCCGGAGATCGTGGCTCTGTCGAAGGCCGACGCGCTCACCGACTCCGACCTCAAGAAAAAGGTGCGTGCCCTGACCAAGGCCGCGAAGCGGCCGCCGATGGTGGTCTCTGCTCCGGCGCGGATCGGGATCACCGAGGCGCTGCGGGCCATGCTGCGAGTGATCGACGAGAGCAAGGCCGAGGAGGCGGTGTCGCCGAAGGTACCGGCCGAAGCCTGGCGGCCATGAGCGACGAGCCGGAACCGGTCGAGCCGGCGGCTCGTCCCAGTATCGCGACCCCTGCCGATCCCGCTCCAAGATCTCCAGGCCAACTCATGGCGGCAGCGGCTACGAAGGCGGCAATCTACCTTGCCCCCATCGGAGCCGCCGCCGGAATCGCCGGCTTCAACGGCGTGTGGCGGTCGACCAACGCGCTGACGGTGATTGCCAATGGGGCGATCGGCGCCATCGCCGGCGCTGCCGCCGGCGCCATCCTTGCGGTTCTGATCGTCGGGGCGATCCAGCTGTTCCGCCGTCAGGGATCGAGCTCGGTATCCCAGTAAAGGTAGTCCAGCCAGCTCTGGTGCAGGTAGTTCGGCGGGAACAGCCGGCCATTGTTGTGGAGGTCGGACACCGACGGCCGGTACGGCTTCTGTGCGGGGAACATGTGGGCCTGCTCCGGCGTGTCGCCGCCCTTCCGGAGATTGCAGGGCGAGCAGGCGGCGACGACGTTCTCCCAGGTGGTCTGGCCGCCACGCGAGCGCGGGATCAGGTGGTCGAAGGTGAGGTCCTCGCGCTCGCCGCAATACTGGCACTGGAAGCGGTCCCTCAGGAACACGTTGAACCGCGTGAAGGCGGGCGAGCGCGCCGGCTTAACGAACGTCTTCAGCGACACCACGCTCGGAAGCCGCATCACGAAGGTGGGGCTGCGGACCGCGGTGTCATACTCGGAGACGATGTTCACGCGGTCGAGGAAGACCGCCTTGATCGTGTCCTGCCAGGACCACAGAGAGAGGGGGTAGTAGCTGAGCGGACGATAGTCCGCGTTCAGCACCAACGCTGGATTGGACCCCGGTGAGAGGGCGATCGTCAAGCGCTTCTCCAACGCAACAAGTTGGGTGGCAGGCCCCGCTTCTCACTGCATAGTGTATAGCGACTGCGACAGGCTTGTGAAGCGCCGGAAGGACTTCCCGACAGCTTCAGCCGTTGACCGCGGGGGCGAGGACATTGGCGAGGAATCGGCCGCCACGCTTCAGTCCCTCCTGGTCGATGCCGTGGCCAAGCGCCCGCTGGAGATGGGCCTCGACGGGCAGGCCTGCTTCGGCGAGCGCCTGTTCGGCCCGGCCGAGCGCGGTCGGGGGAATCAGCTGGTCCTCACTGCCATGGAACAGGAACACCGGGGGACGCCCCGGATACGCCGGACGGACCGGCCGCGCGATCAGCCCCGAATAGGAAAGGATCCCCGCGATCGGGCCCGGGCGGGCCGGCCCGATGTCGAGCGCCATCATTGCCCCCTGGCTGAATCCGACCAGGGCGAGCGCCTCCGGTCGCACGCCCGATCGATCGAGTTCGGCGTCCAGGAAGGAATCGAGGATCGGGGCGGCCAAGGCAATACCAGCCGCGATCGAAGCCTGGTCGCGCTGCACCAGCGGAAACCACTCGCGGCCCCAGGCCGCCGCGCCGCAGGCAAACGGCGCGTGGGGCGACACGAACGCCGCATCCGGCAGGAGCGCGCTCCAATAGTCGGCAAGGCCGATCAGATCGTCGCCATCGGCACCGTAGCCGTGGAGCAGCACCACGAGCTGCTTCGGCCGGTTGCCGTTCGCGGGCGGGCGCCGCGGACCGTCGAGCTGCTCTGTCATGCGGGCGTGACCTCGCGGCGGGACAGCGTGCGATAGTAGGCCCAGAGGAGGATCGCGGCGACGCCCCGCCATGGCGACCAGCCCTGCGCTATTGCCTCGAGCTCCTTCACGGACGGCGTCTCGGCAAGCCCGAGCGCAGCCCGTGCCGAGTTGCGGAGTGCCAGGTCGCCGGCCGGCAGGACGTCGGCATGGCCCAGGCAAAACAGGAGGTAGATCTCGGCCGTCCACGGACCGATGCCCTTGATCGCCGTGAGCGCCGCCATCGCCTCCTCCGCAGGGATCGAGCCCAACGCACCGACATCGAGCCCATCGAGGATCGCCGCAGCGGCGGCGCGAAGGGTGCGGACCTTGCCCGCCGAGAGTCCTGCGGCACGCAAGGTTTCGTCGCTCGCAGCGGCGACTGCGGCCGGCGATACCTCGGGCAGCGCCTCGGCGAAGCGGCGCCAGATCGCCCCCGCGCTGGCGGTCGAGAGCTGCTGGCTGACGACAATGCGGGCGATGCCTTCGTAACCCGCCCTGGTGCGGCGCACCGGCACCGGGCCGGACGCCGCGATCACGGGGACGAGCCTTGGGTCGACGGCGGCAAGGTGCGCCAGTCCCTCCGCAATGTCGGCTTCCGTGTCGATGGTCCGCATGACGCTGGCTGAACCCTCCAGCCGCCTGCTAAGCACGCCCGGACCGCGCCGATCAACCCGCCAGCGATGTCCGTCTTCCGCTTCGCACCAAGCCCCAATGGCTTCCTCCATCTCGGCCACGCCTATTCGGCGCTCCTCAACCAGCGCCTGGCGCAGGCCAGCGGCGGCCGGCTCCTCCTGCGGATCGAGGACATCGATCGCGAGCGCTGCCGTCCCGAATACGTGGCGGCGATCCACGAGGATCTTGCCTGGCTCGGCATTCGATTCGAGGGCCCGCCGCGGCGACAGTCGGAACACTTCGCGGACTACGCAGCCGCGCTCGACCGGCTTCGGTCGATGGGCCTGACCTATCCGGCCTTCATGAGCCGCGCCGAAATCACGCGGGCGATCAGTGCGGCGGAGAGGAGCGGTCCGGCCTGGCCGCGCGATCCCGACGGCGCCCCGCACTATCCGCCACTGGACCGCTCGCTCTCCGAGGCCGAGGCGGCAGCGCGGGTTCGCGCCGGCGAACCGCATGTCGTTCGTCTCCGCATGGCCGAGGCCGCGGCACTCGCCGGGGCCTTGTCCTGGCGCGAGGCGGAGAGCGGCACGATCGCGGCGGACCCTCTTGCATGGGGCGACGTGATCCTCGCCGGACGCGAAACGCCGACCAGCTATCATTTGGCGGTCGTCGTTGACGACGCTCTGCAGGGTGTGACGGACGTGGTGCGCGGCCGGGACCTCTATGCCGCCACCGCTGTGCATAGGGTGCTTCAGACCTTGCTGCGCCTTCCCGAGCCGCGCTACCGCCATCATCGGCTCATTCTCGATGACCGGGGCCTGAAGCTTGCGAAGTCCTCGAAGTCGACGGGACTCCGCGAGCTCCGGGCAGCGGGGGCCACCGCCGATGACGTTTGCCGGATGCTGTTCGACGACGCGTAGGCGCCCGACAACGGCGCCAAGGCCGGAAGAGCAAGGAAGGAACGATGGCCCTGATCGCCGGGATGAGCATGTCGCTCGACGGATTCGTCAGCGATCGCGACGGCAGCGTCGGGGCGCTCTATGCCGACCTCTCGAGCGGGGACAATGACAACGACCCTCGCGCGGCGGAGATCGTGGCGCGCACGGGCGCCGTGCTCATGGGCCGGCGGACATTCGAGATGGCGAAGGACCCCGACGCTTTCGCCGACACCTACGAGTTCCAGGTGCCGCTGATCATCGTCTCGAGCCGTCCGCCGGCGACGCGACCGAAGGAGAACGACCAGCTCCGTTTCATCTTCGTCACGACCGGTCTCAAGAAGGCGGTCGCCGCCGCGAAGGCCGAGGCGGGCGGCCGCGACGTCACCGTGGTCGGCGGAGCGAGGACGATCCAGTCGCTTCTCAATCTCGGCCTTGTCGATGAACTGCACATCGACGTCGTCCCGGTCATCCTCGGGGATGGCCTTCGCCTCTTCGAGAACCTGACCGCGGATGTGCGGCTCGAGCAAACCAAGGTGGACGCGCTGCCGGGTCGAACCGGCCTTCGCTACGCGGTGCGCCGGCGCTAGTCGTCGAAGCTCGGCGGCCGCGGCGGCGCGATGCGGCCGCGCTTCTTGGTCTTCTCGGTCCGGGTGCGGGTGGCGCGCGGGCTGGTCCGCGCGATCGCCGCGTTGAGCTCGGCGCCGAAGATCAGGATCACCGACATCACATAGAGGTAGAACAGCGCCGTCACGATGCCGGCGAGGCCGGCATAGGTCGAAACGTAGTTGGCAAATCCTTCGAGGTATGACGCGAAGCTGACGGTGGCGATCCACCAGCCGGCCAGCGTCGCCACGATCCCGGGCCAGATCCGGATGCCCTGCCAGCGCCGGCCGGGCAGCCAGGTGTGCGCAGCGATGAGCGCCCCGGTCAGCAGCGACCCCACCACGATGTAGCGGAAGGCCTGGAAGGCGCCGCCCTGGTCGGCGAGCCACGGCCACCAGTTCTGCAGCAGCGTGAAGAGGAGCGGTCCGAGGACGCCGAGAAGCGCAAGGGCCAGGCAAGCGACGGTGCCAAGGAGGACGAAGCCGAGGCTCTGGAGGCGCAGGAAGAAGAACGTCCGCTGCTGCTCGGTGCCGTAGGCACGGCTGAGCGCGGCACGAACCGCCTCGACGCCGTTCGAGGCGAGATAGAACGTCACCAGCACCGAGATCGTGATGACCCCGGCCCGCGGACTGGTGAGGACGTTCTCCACCTCGCGCGCGATGGGCGCTGCCACCGGCTCCGGCCAGGTGTCGAAGAGAAGCGTCGTCGCCTCCTCGGCGAGCTGGGCGTTGCCGAATAACAGGCCCGCCGCCGCGGCGACGAAGATCAGGAACGGGAACAGCGCCATCAGCGCCGAGAGCGCGAGGTGGCTCGCCATGGCCCAGCCGTCATCCTGCGACAGCCGGCCGATGGTGATCCCGAGCACCCGGAAGGTGCGGCGAAGCCAAGGAATCGACGCCACGCGCCGCCACAGGCGCCGGACTGGCTCCAGGAATGCCAGCCAGGAGGCATTGGGCGAATCGGGATGCTTCGTCGTCATCGACCAAAGTTGTGGAAAGACCGCGGGCGGGAACCCGAAGGTCCCTTAGACCCTTGAGACCTGGGCGTTGCAAGGCCCGCGCGCTAGGCCGGTGACGGTCGCACCCGTCCAGGGAGGTCCCGATGGCTGAAGTCAGAATTCCCCAAGGCGCGATCGTCTTCGTCGGCGACGGCGAGAAGGCGCTGGTTCTCCGCAACCGGGGCAGCGAAGCCCACCCCGACCTTGCGATCGACCGCGTCGTCCTTGGCGTCGAGACGCTTGCGGCTCCGGCCGATCAAGACCGGGAGAGCCGCCGGCTCGACGCCCTTGGCCCGAAGACCGCCGTGCTGGAGGAAGCGGACTGGTTTCGCTTCGACAAGCATCGCTTCGCCAAGGACATCGCCACCATGCTCTACCGGGCAGCGCATGCCGGCGGGTATGAGAGTCTCGTGATCGTTGCGCCGCCGCGGACCCTCGGGGAACTGCGTGCGGAGCTTCATTCCGAGGTCAGGAGCCGGCTGATCGCGGAGATCGACAAGGACCTCACCGGTCATCCGATCGCGAGCATCGAGCGTATCCTCGGAGAAGGATGAGGTTCCGACATGACGTTCGTCACCAACCACGCCGGCCGGTCCTGGCACGACCCCAAGGTGCTCCTCGGCCTGGTCGTGGCACTTGCGGCCTGCTTCGCGACGGCCGCGATCGGCTCGGCGTTCACCGTCACCCAGCTCGGCTCCTGGTACGCCGCGCTCGAGAAGCCGTCGTTCAACCCGCCCAACGCCGTCTTCGGACCGGTCTGGTCCGTGCTCTACACACTGATGGCGATCGCAGTGTGGCGGGTGTGGTGGAAGGCTGGCGACGCCGGAATCCCGATCCGCGGAACGTTGGCGCTCTTCGCCGCGCAGCTGGTCCTGAACGCCGGATGGTCGATCACCTTCTTCGGCCTCGAATCGCCGGGGATTGCGATCATCGTGATTGCCCTCCTTTGGCTTTCGATCGCAGCGCTGATCATTGCTTTCCGCCGTGTTGACGGTTGGGCGGCGCTTCTCATGCTGCCCTATCTCGCCTGGGTTTCCTTCGCGACCGCGCTCAACATCGCGATCTGGCAGCTCAACTAGCCTCCCCGCTGCTCGTGGCCAGCCGGCGGCGACGCGCGTAAGATGCGCGCAAAATCGGGAGGTTTGGATGTCGTTCTGGCAGATCCTGGCGCTGATCGTCGCCGGCCTTGTTGCGGTCGTCCTCGTCCTCGGCCTCTTCAACCTGATGCGCGGCGGCCCGCCGTCGATGTCGCAGAAGCTCATGCGCGCCCGCGTGATGCTGCAGTTCCTGGCGATCATCCTGGTGATGGTCGCGCTCTACTTCGCCGGCCGCGGAGGCGGTGCGGCAGCGCCCTGACAGGCGAGTTCGGGCGATGGTCGTCCTCAACAGGATCTATACGCGGACCGGCGACGACGGCTCGACGTCCATCGTCGGCGGCTCGCGGCTGTCGAAGGGCGATCTCCGCATCGAAGCGATCGGCGCGGTCGACGAGACAAATGCTGCGATCGGCGTCGCTAGGGTCCACAGCTACGGCGCGATCGAGATCGACGTCATCCTCGGCCGCGCCCAGAACGACCTGTTCGACCTTGGAGCCGACCTTGCGACGCCGTTGGTCGACAACGAAGCCGCCGGCGCGGCGCTCCGCGTGAGCGACGACCAGGTGGCACGCCTCGAAAGCGAGATCGACGAGCTCAACGAGGCGCTCGCGCCGCTCCGTTCGTTCGTGCTCCCGGGCGGCAAGGCGCTGGCAGCGGCCCTCCATGTTGCGCGGACGGTCGCCCGGCGGGCGGAGCGCGACATGGTCCGGCTCCTTGCCGAGCCGGGCGAAACCCTGTCGCCGCCGGCGATCCGCTACATCAACCGGCTGTCCGACCTGTTGTTCGTGGCGGCACGCTGGGCCAATGACAAGGGCGCTGCCGACGTGCTCTGGATACCCGGGCAGAACCGCTGACGGCCGGAGGGGGGCCGCGGGATGTTCATTCCGATCCACGACGCCAACCGCCTGCAGCATATCGGCCTCCAATGGGGCACGCTCGCCCTCATCGCGGCGAATCTAATCGTCTTCATCCTCGAGCAGACGCCGCTCTGGTCGCGGGACTTGACCGCGGGCCTCGGGCTGATCCCGATCACCCTCATGGGTTCGGCGGCGCGGGTCGAGGAGATCGCGCTGATCCCGGAGCCGCTCACGCTCCTCACCTACACGTTTGTCCACGCCGACTTCCTGCACCTCCTCGGCAACATGCTGTTCCTCTGGGTGTTCGGCGACAATGTCGAGGACGCCGTGGGCCACCTCCGGTTCATCCTGTTCTACGTCCTGTGTGGGATCGGCGCCGGCCTCCTCCATGCCGTCGTGCAGCCGGAATCGGGCGCGGTGCTGATCGGCGCGTCCGGTGCCGTCGCGGGCGTGATCGCGGCCTATCTGATCCTGCACCCCAAGGTCTGGGTGTGGTTCCTCTTCCTGTCGAAGATACCGCTGCGGCTACCAGCCTTCCTGCTCCTCGGCGCCTGGATCGCGCTCCAGCTCTTCTATGCCTTCACGGAGGGCGACGTCGTCGTCGCCTGGTGGGCGCATGTCGGCGGAGCGGCGATGGGCGCGATCCTGATCTTCGTCCTTCGCCGGTCGGGGACGCCGCTCTTCGACCGGGGCCTCACCACGGCGCGCAATGCGCCGCAGCCCGAGGCGCAGCCTTGACAATCGGGAAGCCTATGCCGATGACGGCCCGTTCGTCGCAGCAGTCTCGTTAGGGCATGAGAAGCTCGATCACGAAGGTAGGCGTCGTCGGCGCCGGGCAGATGGGCGCAGGCATCGCCCATGTCTGTGCGCTGGCCGGGTTCGAGGTGCTCCTCAACGATGTGTCTGGCGAGCGGATCGCCGCCGGCATCGCGACGATCGGCAACAATCTCGGCCGCCAGATGGCCTCGGGCCGCATTACCGAGGATGAGAAGCAAGGCGCGATCGGGCGGGTGGGCTCCGCCGCCGACTTTGCCGCCTTCGCCGACGTCGACCTCGTCATCGAGACGGTCACCGAGAACGAGGCGCTGAAGCGGAAGATCTACGCCGACCTCCGGCTGGTGCTGAAGCCGTCGGCGCTGATCGCGACCAACACGTCGTCGCTCTCGATCACCCGGCTCGCCGCCGGCACCGACCGGCCCGACAAGTTCATTGGCATCCACTTCATGAACCCGGTGCCGGTGATGGACCTCGTCGAGATCATCCGCGGCATCGCCACCGGGGATTCGACCTTCGAGACCGTGAAGGCCTTCGTCTCGGACCTCGGCAAGACGTTCACCGTCGCCGAGGACTTTCCGGCCTTCATCGTCAACCGCATCCTGATGCCGATGCTGAACGAGGCGATCTACACGCTCTACGAGGGCGTCGGCTCGGTCGAGGCCATCGACAATGCGATGCGGCTCGGCGCCAACCATCCGATGGGGCCGCTGCAGCTCGCCGATTTCATCGGCCTCGACACCTGCCTCCAGATCATGCAGGTGCTCTACGAAGGCCTTGCGGACTCGAAATACCGCCCCTGCCCGCTGCTCGTGAAATATGTCGAGGCGGGCTGGCTGGGCCGGAAGACCGGGCGCGGCTTCTACGACTATCGCGGCGAGCAGCCGGTCCCGACCCGCTAGAGGACCGGACTCAACTGGCCGACGTCGGAACATCCGACTTCGACTAGGGCTAGAACGCCTGGGGCGTGTCGACGCTCGCATCGGCGGCAACGATCCGCCGCCGCCACGCCACCATCGTAACGAAGATCACGCAGGCGACCGCGATCGTCCCGGGGAACAGGACCGTCGTCACCGAATAGGTCTCGAGCGCGGCGATGGCGACCGAGTTCCGGACTGCCATGATCACGTAGTACGGCACGCTCTCGCCGAACGGGTGCTCGAAGGCACGGCGGAAGGTCGGCACGAAGCCGAGCATGTCCACGACCGTCAGGACGACGATCGCCCACAGCGGGTCATTCGTCAGCCACCACAGGGGCAATGACGCGAGCGCGGCGGCGAAGAACGCCCAGTCGACCGGCTTGATCGTGCTGTCGGCCCGCCGCTGCCAGGCGAGGAAGGCGACGTAGAGCGTGATCAGCCCCGATATGCCGATCGGCCAGGCGCCGATCCCGCCGGAGCCGGCGAGCTGGCCGAGGAAGGCAAGGACCGTCGACAGGCCCCAGATCACCCACGAGAAGACGTGCGGCTTGGTCTCCCCGCGCCGGATCGACCGGATGTAGGGAATGTAGGCCACGAAGGTGAGCACCACCGCGAGGGCCGCAAGAAGCTCCTTCATCGGGGCGGCTACTTCCCTTCGGCGAAGGCGAGGCGGATGGCGAACGCGCCCATGACGCCGGCGAAGACGTAGTCGATCGCGCGCGTCGCCCGCGGCGAGCGCTTCAGGAAACCCGCGAACGCGCCCGCGAGCAGGATCTGCGCCGTGCAGATCGGGATCGCGACGAGGATGAAGCCGACGCCGAGGACGAAGAAGCGCGCCGTGGGGTTGGCGTCGTCAGGCGAGACGAACTGCGGCAGGAAGGTCAGGAAGAAGACGATGATTTTCGGGTTGAGGAGGTTGACGAGGAGGCCTTTGAGGTAGAGGGCCGACAGCCGCTCCGGGCCGGTGTCCGGCCGGAAGCTGAACCGGGTGCCGTTCCGGATCGCATCATAGGCGAGATAGACTAGGTAGAGCGCGCCCGCGATCTTCACGATGGTGAAGGCCGCCGCGGAGGCCGCGATCAGCGCCGAAAGGCCGACCGCGACCAGCATCGTGTGAGTCAGGATCCCCGACAGCGCGCCGGCGAGGGTCACGAACCCGGCGCGACGTCCTTGCGCGACCGTCTTGCCGAGATAGAGCAGCATGTCCGGCCCCGGCGTCAGGGCGAGGACCGCCACCGCGGCGACGAAGCCGGCGAGCGCAAGCGGCGGAGGGAGGAGATCGAGCACGTCTGCCAGTCCGGAGGGAGCCGCACCTTAGCGATACGAAGGCCTGGCGGATACGCCGCTACGGTCCGGGGATCGCCCGCCGCCGCGCCACGCCGCCCGGGCAGCGCTGCCTTCCGGATCGTACACCAAAGCTAGCGATTTCAATAACTTGTGCCACTGAGGGGCGATCGTCGGCCGCCGCTCGAACGCCGCGACTTCGCTGCGGCGTGACAAGCCTGCTCCTGCGCCCTATCCCAAGAGCCGGTTCCGAGGCCCAGGACGGCAGATGAGCGACCTTTCGACCGAACCCGCGCCGCCCCGTTCGCCATGGCTCGGACCGATCACCGTCCTGATCGCCGTGACGCTCGCGCTGTCGGCCGTTTTCCTCGTGGTGCCGGCATTTGACCTCTGGTTCAGCCGCCAGTTCTACGATCCGGCGCTCGGCTTCCCCGCATCGCGCGTGCCGGCCTTCATCTGGCTCCGCAGCCTGTCGGAGACGATCGTCTGGATCATCACCGGCGTCCTTCTCGCGTCCGTGCTCCTGAAGCTGATCCTGCCGCGGCGAACGAGCCTCGTCCCGGTCCGGACGACCTTGTTCCTCTCGGCGACGCTCGCGCTCGGCCCCGGCCTTCTCGTCAACGGCCTCCTGAAATCGGTCTGGGGCCGGCCACGACCGGTCGAAGTGGTGGATTTCGGCGGCGATCAGCCATTCGTGGGCGCCTGGCACATGAGCGACTTCTGCGGCACGAACTGCTCGTTCGTCTCGGGTGAGGCGTCGTTCGGCATCTGGCTCATGGCCCTCGCCTTCGTGGTGCCGAGGCGGTTCCGCAATCCGGTCCTCGTCGCGACCGGCATCCTCGCGTTCATCTTCTCGATGAACCGCATCGCCTTCGGCGGCCATTTCCTGTCCGATGTGCTGATCTCCTGGGCGCTCACCCTCCTCATCATCGCCCTTGCCTACCGCTTCATCTTCGTGCGCCCGCCGGCCTGGCTCCGTGAGGAGGCGCTCGAGGGCGCGCTGGCCGGTGCCGGCCTCGGCATCCGCAATCTGATCCGGCGGCGCCCCCTGACCTTCGGAACCGGCGCGGCCGCGAAGGATGCCGTCATCCCGTCGGTGCACGAGGCCCGCGCCGAGATCGGTCCGCTGCATCCGGACGAGCCCGACATCCCCGAGCCGCCGGGCGATGAGGGGCCCGACACGCACACCGCTGCCGGGGAACGCCTCGCTGCGGCTCCCGTCGTGGCAGCGGAGGATCCCGCCGCCCTGGGCGATTCCGACGCGGTGCCCGCGCCGGAGCTGAGGCCGGAGCATGGCGGTGCGAACGCCGAGCCCGGTGCCGACATCGAGTGGCTTGCGGCAGCGGATCATATCGAGCCGCCGATCGCCGCTGCCGGCGAGACGGCCCCTCCCGCCGCAGCGCCGTCAGCGGCAGAACCGGCTGCGGAGGACTCCGTGGCCGTCGCGCCCCCCGCCGAACTTCCGGCCCCTCCACCTTCGGACGCCCATCTCGCGCCTTTGGCGACCGAGCTCGGCGGCTCGGACGCGCTCGACGAGGTTCCGCCGCCGTCCCCGCTTCCCGCCATCATCCCCGACGACGAGAAAGAGAAGCCGGCTTAGGAGACGCCTTGCGGCGCCGCCGTGCCCCGCGCCTTTCCAACCTGCCGTCGGTCGCCTAGAAACGTCACCGCCCGGAATTCTTGGTCAACCAGCACGAATGAAGAGAGCGTTCGGCCGCCTCCTCGGCGTCTTCCTCGCGGCGGCTATGGTGCTGGCGGCCAACGCGGCCGCCGCCGAGCCGCCCTACGTCCTGGTCGACGTCGACACCGGCGAGGTACTGGCCCAGCGCCAGGCCGGCGACCTCTGGTATCCGGCGTCGCTCACCAAGCTGATGACGATCTACGTCGCCTTCCAGGGCCTCCGCGCCGGCCGCATCCAGATGGATTCCCCGGTCGTCATCTCCGAGCGCGCCACGCAGGTCCAGCCGGCCACGATGGGGTTCCCGGCCGGGACCGTCGTGACGGTCGACAACGCCCTCAAGATGCTGGTCGTGAAGAGCGCCAACGACGTCGCCAACGCGGTCGCGGAGGCCATCGGCGGCAGCATCGAGTCGTTCGTGAACATGATGAACGCCGAGGCGGCACGGCTTGGCCTGTCCGGGACGCGCTTCGTCAACCCGCACGGCCTTCCGAGCAGCGGCCAGAGCACGAATGCGCGCGACATGGCGATGCTCGCCTACATGATCTGGCACCAGTTTCCGGAGTACCGCAGCTACTTCGCCATCGAGGCGATCCGCTACGGCTCGACGGTGATGCCGGCGGGCAACGCGCTCCTCGGCTACTACGCCGGTGCGAACGGGATGAAGACCGGCTACATCTGCTCGTCGGGCTACAACCTCGTGGCCACCGCGACCCGCAACGGACGGACGCTCCTCGCCGTCGTCCTCGGCGAGGCCTCCGAGGGGGCGCGCGCCATCTTCGCGGCGGAGCTCCTTGATGTCGGCTTCGCCGGCGGGGCCGTCGGCAATGTCGCGCTGCCTCTGTTCCGCCCGAACCCGACGACGGCGGGCGTGACCGACTTGCGATCCACCATGTGCCCGGAAGGCGGCGCGGGCGGCGACAATCTCCTCGATCTCGATGCCGTGCTCGCCGCCCAGATCGGTCCCCGGCAGACGGAAGCGGTTCCGGTAGAGGTCGTCACGGGCGGCGCCAATCCGAACGCCCTGGTGCTGGTCGACATCCCGCTGCCCCGCCCGCGGCCGTCGCCCTACCCCGCGGACTATCTCGGCGTCACGAACCCGGTCGCGATGACGGCGCTGCCCTTCCCGCGGCCGCGGCCTTAGCCCCGCCGCTACGGCGGAGCCAAGGCCCGGATCAATCCGCAGGCGCGGCGAGAATGAGCACCCAGAAATTGCGGTAAGGGCTCGCGCCGTCGAAAGCGGTGGCGATGCCGATCCGGGTGGCGCCGGGCGTCAACAGATTGGCGAAATGTCCGGGCGACGCCACCCAGAACGCCATCGCCTCGTCGAGCGAGCGATAGCCGCCGCCGAGATTCTCCGCCGCGTCGGTGTAGCCGCGGCCGCGGATGCGCTCGGGGAAGCTCCCGCCGACCGTATGGTTCACGACGCCGGCGGCCGCGAGGGCATTGGCGTAGTCCTCGGCGATAGCATTGAGACCCGGGTCGGCGGTGACCGGGCCGAAGCCGTTCTCGGCCCGGATCGCGGTGACCATCCGTGCCGCGGCCGAGGGGCTGACCTCAACCGGAGTCTCGGCGGGGCTGACCATCACATCGCCGGGAAGGCCGCCGGCGCACCCGGCAAGGGCGGCGGCGGCGGCGAAGAGCAGCACGAGGAGACGACGCATTTTGGAGGAGGCTCAGTTCGGGCCGGCGAGGATGAGGGCGAAGAAATTGCCGTAGGTGGAGTTCGGATTGAAGGCAACGGCAATCCCGATGTTCGTCGCCCCGGGCAGCAGGAGGTTGGAATAGTGGCCGGGCGATGCGGTCCACGACGCCATCACCGCCTCGAGCGACGTGTACCCCGCGCCGATATTCTCGGCGGCCGCGCTGTTGAGGCGGCCGCGCATCCGGCGCTGGAAATCGCCGTCGACCGTGTGGCTCATCACGCCGGCCCTCGCCATGGCGTTGGCCTGGTTCACGGCGCGGGACATCAGGTCGGCGTCCACCGTCACCGGACCAAGCCCGTTCCGGGCCCGGATCGCCGAGATCATCGCGGCCGCCGCCCGGGCATCGACCGTGGCCGGCGCGAAGGCGGCGTTGCGGGGCGGATCGCCCGCGCCGGTGGTCGTTGTGGTGCAGGCAGACACCATGAGAGCGGCGAAGAGGGCCGCGGCCGCAACGAAGGCGCGCCGCAGGGTGCTGGAACGTGGCGTCATCGAGGGGTCTTCTGGTTGTTTCCGTTGGTGGCCGCGGGCTCGACTCCCGAGGCCAGCGCTTCGCCGACGATGGCCGGCGGCAGCACGCCCTCGAGCGTGCCGTCGGGGGCAACGACCGGCACGGGATGCTCGCTCGCCAACGCCGTCGGCAGCGCAGCGGCCAGCGTTTCGCCCGGCGCCACGGTCTGGCCGGGAATGGCGATGTCCGACAGCGAAGGCGGGCGGGGACCGGGCGCGGCAATCGCGGAGCGCACCGCCGCCTCGGTGACCACGCCGCGATAGTCCGCGCCCGACACGAGATACCCGATCGCCTCGCCGCGGCGCTTCATCTCGGCGAGCGCCTGCTCGAGGGTTTCGTCCGACAGGCGGAGCGGCGGCGGCTGCATAACGGTCTCGACGGTCAGGACCCGGGCGCGGTTCACGTCCTTGACGAAGCTCCGGACATAGTCCCCGGCCGGATGAAGCAGGATGTCCACGGGACGGCCGACCTGCACGAGTTCGCCGTCGCGGAGGATGGCGATCCGGTCGCCGATGCGCAGCGCCTCGTCGAGGTCGTGCGTGATGAAGACGATGGTCTTCCGCAGCCGCATCTGGAGCGCCATCAGGAGATCCTGCATCTGACTCCGGATCAGCGGATCGAGCGCGGAAAAGGCTTCATCCATCAGGAGGATATCGTGATCCACACACAGCGCCCGCGCGAGCCCTACCCGCTGCTGCATGCCGCCGGAAAGCTGCGCCGGATACCGGCTCTCATAGCCCGACAGGCCGACGGCCTCGATCCACTCCGCCGCGCGCCGCATCCGCTCGCGCTTCGGCACCCGCTGGACTTCGAGGCCATAGGCGATGTTCTCGATCACCGTCCGGTGCGGGAACAGCGCGAAATGCTGGAACACCATCGCGAGGCGTTTCCGCCGGAACTCGATCAGCCGCGGGATGGAGAGCCTGAGGATGTCCTCGCCGTCGATCGCAATCGACCCGGCGGTCGGATCGATGAGCCGGTTGACGTGGCGGATGAGCGTCGATTTCCCCGAGCCAGAGAGCCCCATGATGACAAAAATCTCGCCGGCCTCGATGGCGAGCGAGATGTCGCGCAGCGCGACGAGGTTTCCCGTTTCCGCGAGAATCGCCTCCTTGCTCTTGCCGTCGCGGAGCGCTGCGAGGGCGCGGAGCGGATGCTTCCCGAAGATCTTGGTGACGTTCGCGATCTCGATCAGCGCCAAGGCGGTCAGTCCTGGCGTTCGCGATAGGTCTGCGTCCGTCGGCCGGCGGCCTGCGTGACGCGGTCGAGGATCACGGCGAGGAGGACGATCCCGATGCCGCCGACGAGGCCGGTGCCGATGTCGTTCCGCTGCAGCCCGAGGAGCACCGTTTCGCCGATGCCGCGTGCGCCGATGAGCGAGGCGATCACGACCATCGCGAGCGCCGCCATGGTGGTCTGGTTGAGGCCCTGCATGATCGACGGCAGCGCCAGCGGGAACTGCACGCCGCGGAGGATCTGCCAGCGCGTCGCGCCGAAGGAGCGGCTCGCTTCGGTCACCCGGAGGTCGACGCCGCGGATGCCGAGATCGGTCAGCCGGATCAGTGGCGGCGTCGCATAGATCACCGTGGCGATGATCGCCGGCACCTTGCCGAGGCCGAACAACATCGCGACCGGGATCAGATAGACGAAGGACGGGATGGTCTGCATCACGTCGAGGACCGGGCGGAGAACGGCCCGGAAACGGTCGCTCCGCGCCGAGAGGACGCCGAGCGGCATGCCGATAATGACGGCCAGCAGCACCGCCGAGATCATCAACGCCAGCGTCTGCATCGCCTCGGTCCAGAGCTGCAGCGCGCCGAGGAGGTAGCCGGCGACGACGAGAAGGACGGCGAGGAGGATGCGATGGCTGACCGCGAACGCGATCAGCCCGATCGCGAGAAGCACCGCCCAGGGAGGCGCGCTGCGAAGGACCTGTTCCAGCCAGAGCAGCGGCTGCAGGAGGAAGTCGGAGATGGCGCGGAAGATGCTCCCGGCATTGACGACCAGCCGGTCGAGGAGGTCGTTGGCTCCCGCGGCGAGGCCGGTCGCGAGATCCGGGAAATCGTCAGGCGTCTGCGGGATTATCGCGGCCAACCGCGGTCTCCAATGACGGCGCCTCCTACCGTCCGCTTGGGGAGAGGACCGTCGCATATGGCACGGGATTGCCTTGTGGCCAGCGCCGGCATTCGACGCCCCATATGGGGCGGGGCGGTGCAACAGCGCCCCAAGCCCGGGACCCGGCGCTGCCCCGCCATCCGTCCTTCCTACCCGCCCAGCGCGGCCGTCACCCGCGCGGCAACCTCAGGAGCGACCCAGGCACCCCAGACGTCCGAATTCTCGCGCAGGAACCACAGCGCCGCATCCTCGGGCGTGGCATTGTTGTCGCGCATGAACGCCAGCGAGGCGCTGACCTCGGCGTTCGTCGTCTCATAGGCCTCGAGGAAGGCGATCACGCCCGGAGCCTCGGTCGCGAAGTCTGCATTGGCGCCGATGATGACGTCGCTCACCGGATAGGCGGTCGCCTGGGTCGGGTTGGGGTTGGTCGTGAGGTCGGCCCAGATCACCGCGTCGAAGGGCGGCTCCTCGAGCTGATAGAAGTCGTACTTACCGAGGAGCCAGCTCGGCCCGTAATAGTAGAACAGGATTGGCTGCTGCTGGAGCACCGCCGCCTCGACCACCGCGAGGAGCGCCTGGTTGCTGGCGCGGAAATTCGTGAAGTCGTCGTTGAGGCCGTATGCCGTGAGCTTGTTGGTGTTGATCTCCTCGCAAACCTGGCCGGCGGGGCAATTGTAGAAGCGGCCGAACCCCGGCTCCTCGGGGTCGGCGAACACCTCCTTGAAGTCCGGCAGGTCGGTGACCGCGCGGAGGCCCGCGGCAACTGCGCCATCGCCTTCGACGACGTAGCGCGGCACGAACCAGCCCTCGGTGGCATCCGGGAAATTGCTGCCCACGGGAACGACGCGGCCGGCCTCCAGCGCCTCGACCCAAGGCTGGGCCGGGTTCGCGGTCCAGATCTCCATGATCACGTCGATGTCGCCCTGCGCGACCCCGTTGATCAGCGGGATCGTCTCGCCGGGCACCGCTTCCGTCTCACAACCATAGCCATGCTCGAGGATGAACTGCGCGACGGCATTGTGGAACTGCGCGGAGTCATAGCCGAGGCCAGCGAAGACGATCGGGCGGTCGACCTCGCAGGCCGGCGCCGCCTCCTGAGCGAACGCGACTGCCGGCATCGCCACCGCAATGGCGGCTGCAATCGCGAGGATCCTGCGATTCATGAGGACGTCCTTCAGGCTGTTTCCGGAGGGGCCGCCCGGCTGGGCAGCGACGAAGCATCGAACGACTATAGCCCGGCCGACGCAAGCGCGCCTCACATGATGGCGAGCCTGCGCCGGGCGCATGATGGAGGTCTCCCCGCCGGGGGGGCTTCTACCCCACCTGCAGAGGCAAATGGGCGTCGGCGATGCGGCCGGTATCCTCCTCCCAGCGGAGGACGAGCTCCCCGCTCCGCGGCGGCGCCACGAAGAAGCGAAGGTAGGGGTTCGCCGCAACCGATCGATGGAACCGCGCCTCGAAGACGGTGGCGCGGTCGAAGGCGGCGAGGAACCGCGTGACGATGTTCTGGGGCAGGATCTCGCCGGCGGCGTTGGTGCGGAGGCCGGTTTCCATCGGGTGGTTGATCAGCGTCGTGATCTCGCCCGGAGCGCCGGCCGAGAACCGCTCGGCGGCGCGAACGCGCGTCATCATCACGTCCGTGCTGGCATAGGTCGAGGCGCGGGCGAGGCAGCCCGAGATCGTGATCCGGATCTCCCGCTCCGCGACGATGACCTCGCCGTTGTTCATCTTCGCGATCGCGCCGACGGTCTGGCTCTGGTTGAGGCGCACCCTCGTCGCGATCGCGGCCCGGCCGGAGAGCGGCGAGAAGAAATAGTCCACCACCGGCGGCGACGGATTGGCCGGCGCGAAGAAGTGCAGCGATTCCACGAACAGCTCTTGCGTCATCGGCCGGTCCACGGCGAGGCCGAGATCGATCGACGATCCGTCCTCCGAGACGAAGGGAAGGTCGATGACGATGCCATTGCTGACCGGGACGGCGGTGCCGATCAGCGCCGCCGCCTCCGGGATCGACTGCCACCAGGGCTGCTGCGCCGCCGCCGATCGGAGAACGAACGACGTCGCCAGCGCACCTCCGAGGACGCCGAGGGCATTGCGTCGGGTGAAGGTCGGAGGCAGCGGACAGTCTCCCTTCGGTGTCAGGGCGTCGGCGGCCGCAGGCTGATCGGCCCGCGAATCCCGAGGAACGAGCCGATCAGGATGCCGGCGACGGCGATCAGGGACACGAGCGACAGCGTGGAGAAGCCCGTGAGGCCCTGGCCGATCGAGCACCCGACCGCGAGCGCGCCGCCGATGCCCATCAATGCGCCGCCGGCACTATAGCGCATGAAGGCCCGGGGGTTGGTAAAGCCTTCGAGACGGAACCGGCGCAGCGGAATCGCGGCCACGAGGCTGCCGAGCAGCACGCCGCCGATCACCGCGACACCGAAGCTGAGGGCGGTCCCCGTCGAGAGCATCACGTACTGGATGCTCGCCGCCACCGGGGCGATGAAGGTCAGCGACGCCACCTGCTCGGGGTCGAACTCGTCGGCGCCGATGTTGCCGGTCACGTACCAGCCGCCGGCGATGATCAGGCCAACCGCAATGCCCGCAAGGGCTTGGCCGGGCGACGACCGGAAGGCCCGGTTGGCGAAGGCGAAGAGAATCAGCACACCAGCAGTAACTGCCACGGCGGCCCAGCGCGCGACTTCCGCGCCGAGGAAGAGGTCGTCAAGGACCGCCGGGAGCGTGGGCGCCTCGACCGTGGTGGACGTCCGCTCGGTCGCCGAAACGCGGCTCGGAGCAAGGAGTCCGGTCAGGGTGGCCTGCGCCGAAATGCCAAGGACAAGGAGGACGACAAGGGAGCGCAGGTTCCCCCGCCCGAGCAGAACGAGCGCGCGGGCGCCGCAGCCATTGGCGAGGATCATGCCGTAGCCGAACAGCATGCCGCCGATGAGGACGACGGCGACCGAGAATGTCGACTGGACGTAGATCGAGCGCTCCAGCGGCACCTGACCGGTCGCATCAAGCACCTGGCTGGCGATGATCGCGACGCCCGCGGCGAGCGCGAAGGTCCGCACCCGCCGCGGATCGCCCTCGCCCCACCAGCCGCGCAGCGCGGCCTGGAGGCAGAAGCCGCTCATCTGGGAGACGGCACCGAACGCGAAGCCGAGGGCGAGCCCGAGCCACAGAACCGTCTCAGACGACACCGGAACGCCTCAACCAATCCCCAGCCCGCCGGCGGAGCGACGCCGGCCGGAACACATGAAACGACGCGGAGGCCTACCAGTTCGTGCCCCAGATGTCGTTGGTGATCGCGCGATACCATCCGTGGGAGTACTCCGCCTCGCGGGCACGGAACGCGGCATCGCCGTCGGCGGGGCTGACGCCGCCGGACCCCGTCACCTCGGCAATGGCCCCGTCCACCACCTCGTACACGCCGGCGACCGAGATGCCGTATTCCGGCCCGACGAGGCTGTAGCAGGTGTTGGCCCATTTGGCCGGGATCGGGTCGCGTCCTTCGAAAGCGGCGATGATCGCGGCCGCGGCCACCTTGCCCTGCGAGCAGGCGACGAAGCCCGATTTCGGCATCGGCGATGCGATCGTCGCGTCGCCGACGACGTAGACCCCGGCCACAGCCTGCGACTCGAAGGTTTCGGGCCTGATCGGCACCCAGCCGGTTTCGTTGGTCACGCCCGCGCGCTGGGCGATGACACCTGCCTGCTGGGGCGGGACGACGTTGAGGACATTCGCGGTCACCTGACGGCCGAACTCGGTCTCGACCGTCAGCGTGGCGGCATCGACGCGGACCACGCGGCCGTCATTGGTGCGGCTGACCCACTCGATCATGTCGCCGTAGAGCGCCTGCCAGCCGGCGGTGAACAGCCCTTGCTTCGAGAACGCGTCCTTGGCGTCGAGGATGAGAATCTTCGAGTTCGGCTTCTCGTTCTTGAAGTAGTTCGCGACGAGGCTGACGCGCTCATACGGGCCCGGCGGACAGCGGAACGGATTGTCCGGCGCGACGAGGACGAAGGTCCCGCCGTCCTCCATGGCCTCGAGCTGGGAACGGAGCAGCGTGGTCTGCGGCCCCGCCTTCCAGGCATGGGGCGCAAGCTCCGCCGCTGCTTCGTCATAGCCTTCGAGCACGCCCCAGCGGATGTCGATGCCGGGCGACAGCACCAGCGCGTCATAGGCCAGCGTGTCGCCGCCGGCGAGCGTCACTGTCCGGCCCGCCGTATCGACGTCGTCGGCGAAGGCATGGACGACGTCGACGCCGAGCGCCGACAGCGCGTCGTAGCCATGGGACACCGCATCGAGGTCCCAAAGACCTCCGAGGACGCCGTTCGAGAACGGGCAGGTGTAGAAACGCTCGGCCGGCTCCACGAGCGTGACGTTGAGCTCGGGGCTCCACAGCTTCAGATACTTCGCGGCCGTCGCGCCGCCGAAGCCGCCGCCGACCACGACGACGTTGCCGGTCGCGGCGCGCGCGACATGGGGCATGCCGAGGACCGCGGCGCCCGAGACGGCGCCCATCAGGCCAAGGGCCTTCCTCCGATTGATGATCATTGCCGCCCCCTCAGTTGAAGTCGCCGGCGAAATACGCCGCGATGGCTGCGATCTCCGCGTCGTCATAGCCGCGCGCGATGCGGCCCATGATGGTCGCGCCCGGCACTTCGTCGGCCTTGAAGGCATTCAGCATCGCAATCATCTGGTCGGCCGGCATGCCGGCGATCGAGGGGATCGGCCCCGGCGCGACGCCTTCCGGTCCATGACAGTTGAAGCAGGCGCTGGCGAGCATCGATGCTGCATTGCGATCGAGCGGCTCGGCATTCTGCGCCCAGGCGACCATTCCGGTCGCGCTGGCGACCCCGGCCGCCGCCAGAAGGATTCCCAAGCGTTTCATCGAGTGCCCTCCCGTTGGTTCCCTGGAACGAGCGTAACAAAGGATGTTGCGACGCGAAACCGATATGGCGCGTCCTGCGCATCAACCGCTTGTCCGACGAATGGAGCGGGGATCGTGGATGTCCCTGAGGTCGGCTGCCGCGAGCCAGGCGAGCCGGGCGAGCCGGCTATGTCGCGGGGCGGCTCGCCGCCTCGTGACCCTGTGAACCCGCCGCGAGCGGCCGTACGGGACGCTGCTGCGGCGGCGCGCCGAGGATCGCGGCGAGCTCGAACGCCAGCGCCGCGATCGCGTCGTCAAGTTGCCAAGGCGGATTGAGGATCACCATCCCTGAACCCGCGAGGCGCACGCCGTCCTCGGGCTGTCGCATGAATTCCGCGACGATCCCGTTCTCGATGCCGCCAGCGGCGAGGGCAGAGAACAGCGGACGCAACGTCTCGCGGTTCTTGATCGGAAACCAGGCCACGAAAATCCCCGTCGGCCATTTGCGGCAAGCCGCAACGAGGCTCGCGCCAAGACGGGTGGCCTCGTCCGTCGCTTCATAGGGCGGATCAACCAGAACGAGCCCGCGGCGTTCGGGTGGCGGGATGAAAGCGAGCAGCGCCTCGTAGCCGTCGCGGAGGTGGACCCCGACCCGGCGATCGCCGCGGAATGCGGCGCGCAGCACCTCCTGGTCCTCGGGGTGGAGCTCGGACAGCACCATGCGATCGTCGGCGCGGAGAAGAGCCCGAAGAACGCCTGGCGATCCCGGATAGAAGCGCAGCGACCCAGGCTCGTTCAGGCCGTGGACGATCTTGAGCAGCGCCGGCGCGGAGCGGAGACTTCCAGCCTCGAACACCCTGCCGATCCCGTCCGCGGCTTCGCCCGTCTTGAGCGCTTCGGGTGCCGCGAGGTCATAGACGCCAAGGCCGGCATGCGTGTCGAGGGCGAAGAACGGCCTCTCCTTTCGGAGGAGATGGCCGACGATCAGCGTCAGGACGGCGTGCTTGAAGACGTCGGCGTGATTGCCGGCGTGATAGGCGTGGCGATAGTTCATGGGACGGCGAGTGGTGAATGGTGAGTAGTGAATGGGCGAGCGCAACCCGCGCCACCACTCACTATTCACTATTCACGATCGGAGAAATGGTGCCGCATGCCGGACTCGAACCAGCGACCCCCTCATTACGAATGAGGTGCTCTACCGACTGAGCTAATGCGGCCCGCCGCGTTCGGCGAAGGTCGGCATCAATAGCCACCCCCTCCGGGCCATGCAAGCATGGATCCGGCCCGGAAGGAGCGGTTGGCTGCGGCTTAACGGAGCGCGAAGCGGACCGTGAAACCCTTGGTCGTGCCCTGGTCGGTGATCATCGCCGTGAGCGGGACCGTGTAGGTCACGGTGTTGCCGTCGACGACGCCGTCGGAGCTGATGATGCGCGGCGCGGTCAGCGTCCAGGTGAGAACCCCGCCCTCCATCATCTGCAGCATCATGGTCTCCATCTGCTGCTGCTGGAGCTGGGCCTCGGGCGTCGCGGCCGGCTCGTCATTGGCCGCGATCTCGAAGACGACGGCGTAGGTGTATTCGCCATTGCCCTCGTCGGTCAGCGTGACCTGGATGTCCTGATCCTCGGCACCGTCCGGCGCCAGCGCCTGGTTGGCGAGGAGTTCCGCGAGGCTCTCCATCGGGCCGGTCATCGTGACCGTGCAGATCGCCGAACCGTCATCGCCGGTCGTCTGCTCCGCGACCGCCGTGAAATCGGCCGGAACGTCCGCCGCGTCAGGCGGACCGCAGAAATCGTCGCCGGGCAGTTCGGGGTCCATCGCCAGCATCTGGGGCTTCATGACGCTCACCATCGTCACCGTCGCGGTGCCGTCGGGAGCGATTGCGACGCCCTGGGTGAAATCGAAGCAGCCGACAAGCAGCGGAAGCGTTGCCAGCAAAGCCAGACGAGACAAAATGCGCATGATTGGGAACCCCCAGGATGGCGAATCTGGCCGCACCTTAGCGGAACTTCCAAGCGAGGGAAGCGAACACGCGGCGCCGCTGCGGAAAGGATGTCTCACATCCATGTATCGTGGCCGAGACATTATTCCCGCGTTGCAGGCGGCGCGGCCGAAGGCCATTCTGCGTGCTTCGAGGAGTACCCAATGCCCGTCGTCAACCGGCTGTCGGAGTTCCATGACGAGATCACTGCGTGGCGGCACGACCTCCATCGCCATCCGGAGATCCTCTACGACGTCCACCGGACTGCGGGTCTCGTCGCGGACCGGCTTCGCATGTTCGGCGTCGATGAGGTCGTCACCGGCATCGGCCGGACCGGGGTGGTCGGCGTCATCCGCGGACGCAAGGGCTCGAGCGGCCGCGTCGTCGGCCTCCGCGCCGACATGGACGCGCTGCCGATCACCGAGACGACGGGAAAACCCTACGCCTCTGAAACGCCGGGCAAGATGCACGCCTGCGGCCATGACGGCCACACGGCGATGCTGCTCGGCGCCGCGCGCTATCTGACCGAGACGCGGAATTTCGACGGCACGGCGGTCCTCATCTTCCAGCCGGCCGAAGAGGGCGGCGCCGGCGGCAAGGCGATGGTCGATGACGGGCTCATGGACCGCTTCCGCATCGAGGAGGTCTACGGCATGCACAACATGCCCGGCATCCCCGTCGGGCACTTCGCCACGCGGCACGGGGCCATCATGGCCTCGACCGACGAATTCAAGATCACGATCAACGGCCGTGGCGGACACGCGGCGAGCCCGCATAACACGGTCGATCCGGTCGTCGTCGCCGCGGCGGTCATCCAGGGCCTGCAGTCGATCGTCTCACGGAACGTCGACCCGCTCGAATCGGCGGTGGTATCGCTCACGCGGATCGACGCGGGGACCGCATCCAACGTCATCGCCGATTTCGCGAAGCTGGCTGGCACCGTGCGGACCCTCCGGCCCGCCATCCGGGAGCTCGTCGAAGCGCGGCTGAAGACGATGGTGAACGCGATCGCGGAGGGGTTCGGAGCTACGGCAGAGATCACCTACAAGCACAATTATCCGGTCACGGTGAACCACCCCGCCCAGACCACGCACGCGGTCTCCATCGCGGCATCAATTGTCGGTCGCGAGCGTGTCGACGGGGCGACGCCGCCGGTGATGGGCGCCGAGGACTTTTCCTACATGCTCGAAGCCCGGCCCGGGTCCTTCATCTTCATCGGCAATGGCGACACGCCCGGGCTCCACAATCCGGGCTACGACTTCAACGACGCGATCATCCCGATCGGCTGTTCGTACTGGGTCCGCCTCGTCGAGGAGACCCTCGCTGCCTGAGATTGGGCGGAGCCTCGATTCGTCCTATAAGCCGCGACGGACGCCGCCGCCTCGAGGGCCGACATGGCTTCGCGCCTTCCTTTCCTGCCGCGCTTCGCGTCCGGCGACCTGCCGCTGATCCGCAGGCTCGTCGCCGAGAACGCGCGCGACTTCGTCGGCCGCTATATCCTCGCCTTCGCGGCCATGGGCGTCTTCGCCGCGACGACCGGGGCCAGCGCCTGGCTGATGCGCGATGTCGTCGACGGCATCTTCTTCCAGCGCGACGCCGCCCTCCTCTATTTCGTCCCGCTCGCGATGGCGCTCCTCTTCGCGCTGCGGGGCGTGTCCAACTATGTCAGCCTCGTCACCCTGTCGCGGATCGGCAACGCGATCGTTGCCCGCCTGCAGCGCCGGGTATTCGACAAGGTCCTGGCGCTCGACGTCGACTTCTTCGGGCGGATTCATTCCGCGGACCTCGTCACGCGGATGCTGCACCATACGACGGCCGCGCGCGAAGCCATCGACCGCATCGCCAATACGATGGTCCGCGACCTCCTCACGCTCGTCGTCCTCGTTGTCGTGATGATCTGGCAGAGCCCGTGGATGGCGCTGATCGCCTTCACGATCGGCCCGATCGCGATCGTCCTCGTCGGCCGGCTGATCCAGCGCACGCGCCAGGCCGCCGACGTCGAGTTCCGGTTCGTCAGCCGCATCTCGTCGGTGCTCCAGGAATCGGCCCTCGGAATCCGGATCGTGCGTGCCTTCAATCTCGAGGGCGTCATGCGGCGCCGCATGGAGGCGGCGATCGACGAGGTCGAGGACCGGGCCAACAAGGTGGCCATCATGAGCGCCCGGACGGCGCCGATCATGGAGGGCCTCGCCGGCATTGCCGTCGCCGGCATCCTGCTGTGGACCGGACAGGCCGTCCTCGGCGGGGGCGCTTCGCCCGGGTCGTTCATCGCGTTCATCACGGCCCTCCTGCTGGCTTACGAGCCGGCGTCCCGCCTTGCGCGCTTCAACGTGCAGCTCACGGCCAAGCTCGTCGGCGTCCGTCTCCTCTACGAGCTGCTCGATACGCCGGTGTCCCCGCCTGCCGCCGCGACGGCGCCGGTCCCTTCCGGTCGCGGCCGCATCGCCTTCGAAGGCGTCTCCTTCGCCTATCGGAGCGGCGCGCCGGTCCTCCGGGACCTCGATTTCGTGGCCGAGGCCGGGGCGACCACCGCCATCGTCGGCCAGTCGGGAGCCGGGAAGAGCACGCTCATCGCGCTGGTCGAGCGGTTCCACGATCCGCAGGCGGGCCGGATAACGATCGACGGGGCCGATATCGCCAGCCTCGATGTCCGGGAGCTTCGGAAGCGCATCGCCTATGTCGGCCAGGACGTGCGCCTCTTCACCGGCACCGTCCGCGACAACATCCGGTATGGCCGGCTGGACGCGACCGACGCCGAGGTCGAAGCGGCGGCTCGCGACGCCATGGCCGAGACCTTCATTCGCGCGCTGCCGCAAGGCTACGACACCGAGCTCGGGCCTGAAGGCGGACAGCTTTCGGGTGGGCAGCGGCAGCGCATCGCCATCGCCCGTGCGCTGGTGCGCAGCGCCTCGATCGTGCTCCTCGACGAAGCGACCTCAGCGCTCGACTCCGAATCCGAGAGCAGGGTTCAGGAGGCCTTCGCCCGGCTGCGGGCCGGACGGACGACCATCGTCGTCGCCCACCGGCTGTCGACCATCCAGGGTGCGGACCGGATCTGCGTCCTCGGCGAGGGGAGGATCGTGGAGCAAGGCACGCACCGCGCTCTTGTGGCGGCCGGGGGCGCGTATGCCCGCCTGTACCGGATGCAGTTCGCCTCCGAGACCGGCGCGAACGACCGGGACTTCGGACGGACGGCAATGGGCGGCGCTGGCGGTCTCTGACCGAGGGCGGTCGCGGGAAGCGGACAACGCCGCCCCACCCGGTCACTTTGCCGCACCCGCCAGAGCGCCCCGCACTCCATGGTGCGAGAATGCCGCGGGGCGCGGCACGGCATCGCCGGCAGCCGTCTAACGCTGCCTACCGAAAATGCTTTGGTATCCTTCGTTTCCGGGACATTGCGCTGGGCATGTCCCACGCGCCGACGTGGCGGGCTGCGCGTGGCCGGAATCGCGCGACGCCGTATGGCAGCGCAAGAGCGCTCTACCTCGGGATGCAAGGGAACCGAAATCAATCGCCACAGTGTATTTACTGGGGTCGGGAGTCGCAGGTAGCGTCCGCGCCGGGTTGGCAGGCGGTGGCGATCGAGGCGGGTCGCTTCCACGTGCGCTCCCCAGGTGAGCGCGGCCAAGCCAAGTTCTTACCAATAAGGCGCTGAACTGAAGGATCAATCCGTCGTACGACCGGATTGCGTCTCAGCGTTTGTCTGCTCTGGCCGAAGACTGCCGGATAAAATCTCTAAAAACTTGGAACTCGAAGAAGTACAGGCCCGAAATTCTTTTGAGCCAACCAAGGGAACGTCCTTGATGAGCATCAGATTTTCGTGGCCTGCGTTAGCGTGTCTTCTTGTCGGGTTCTGGACCTCGGGAGCGGTCGCCGACGTACCGGCAGCGATGCTGACGGGGGCGGAGACCACCCAGCCGATCGGACACTACGAGATGTGCGAGGCCACGCCTCGCGAGTGCGGGCGCACGCCGCGTGCGGACCCTATCCCGATGACGCCGGCCACCTGGGCGCTCCTCGACTCGGTCAACCGCAGCGTGAACGCTTCGATTCGCGCCGTGACCGACATCGAGCACTATGGCGAGCTCGAAGTCTGGGCCTACCCGACCACGGCCGGGGACTGCGAGGACTTCGTCCTCCTCAAGCGGAGGCTGCTCCAACAGGCGGGATGGCCGCTGTCCGACCTCCTGATCACCATGGTTTTCCAGGCGAATGGGGAGGGTCACGCGGTGCTCACGGTCCGCACTGATCAGGGGGACTACGTCCTCGACAACACCACCGATGAGGTGCGCCTCTGGTGGGAGACCGGGTATCGCTTCGTGAAGCGCCAGTCAGAGCGCGATGCGGGGAGCTGGGTTGCGATCCGGCAGGTGACCGCCTCGCCTCCGGTGGCCGTCGTGCAGATACAGGAGGGGTTTGGGCCGATCGGCGGACCGTAGACGCTCGGGACCCTCGGCCCGATTGGATGATCGATGGGCCGCCATCACCGGCGGCCCATCTTCGCGCGTTCTCAGCCCGTCAATAGACTTGGATGGACGAGATCTGCAGATCCCATCCGCCCATCAGATTGGCGAGGCTCTCGGTCACCTGGGTGCAGGTCCCCGACAGGGATTCGCCGGAGCAGACGACAGCCACGGCGCCCGGCTGCACCATGATCGACCGGACCATGTTGTTGAAGGAACCGAGGTCCTGGACCAGGGCGCCGCGGTTCAGGCAGTACTGGGAGCCCTGGAAGTTCGGCGCCGAGTAGAGGCACACCGCACCGCCGGCTCCGCCGATTGCGCCGAGGATCGTGCGGTCGACGCCCGCGCCGCCGCCACCGACCGCCCCGCCGCCACCGCCGCCACCGATCGGGCCGGTCGGACCGCCGCCGCCGCCGCCACCGCCGCCGCCGCCGCCACCGCCGGCAGCACACTCATTGAGGTTGATCTGGATGCCCAGGATGTTGGCGCAGAGGTCGACAGCACCAACAACGCCGCCGCCAATGGGGCCGGTCGGACCGCCGGCGCCGCCGCACTCGTTGACGTTGAGCTGGATGCCCGCGACGTTGGCGCATAGGTCGACCGCACCTGCCACGCCGCCGATGGGGCCGGCCGGACCACCGGCGCCGCCGCATTCGTTGACGTTGAGCTGAATGCCCGCGACGTTGGCGCAGAGGTCCACATCCTCAACGACACCGGCGACGCCGCCACCACCACCGCCGCCAGCGCCACCGCACTCGTTGATGTTGAGCTGGATGCCCGCAACGTTGGCACAGAGGTCTACGTCCTCAACGATACCGGCGACACCGGCGACACCACCGCCACCGCCACCGCCACCGCCGGCACCACCGCCGCCCTCACCGCACTCGTTGATGTTGATCTGAATGCCGGCAACGTTGCCGCAGGCGTCGACGATGTCGTCGCTACCGCTCTCGTCCTCGCAATCATTGATGTTGAGCTGGATACCAGCGACGCCGGCGCAGAGGTCGACGAGGTTGTTCAAGTCGAGCTGTGCGTGGGCGCTATTGAGGGGAAAGATTGCGGCAAAGGCCATCGCGGCAGCGACGGCAAGGCCGCTCAAGAGTCTCTTCATGGGGTCATCTCCGATCGTGTTACGAGACGCCGCTTGTCATTGAATCAATGACACCGACGATCGGACGATCGGCAGGTTTCCCCCATTGACACCGAAACGGCGCAGATGGTTCAGGCTAGTCAGTGTATCTCGTGTTCGTCGCAGCCTGGTGTTTCCGGGCACCCAGACAACGACCGCGTAGTTTCAGAACGTCTCTCTATCCATCCAGTTCCACAAGTCGGCTTAGGCCAGGAACTGCTTTGTCGATAAGTGTTACTCTCCACTCTTCGCAAATTTTCTACTTCTTGTGGACACAAGCCTCTTACGCGCCGCCTGATACCGCTATCCGGCGAAGCAAAGATGTCCAAGACAGGAGTCCTTTACCACCAAATCGACGCGTACCAAACGTGTTTCCCTATAATGGCACGACCGGGCACAACGCGTTGATTCTATTTCGTGGTTGGAACCAGCCTCGGTCCATTCCGGCGCGCGAGCGGCGCTCGTATGTTTACTAGCGTTACCTGATTGGAGTTTATCGAAGCCTTCAATAGGTATTTCTAATACGAAGAAGTTACCCACGTGCATCTAACAACAATTTCGTGAAATTCGATGATCTTTATCGCCAGCTTATGTCCTATTTCAGCGCGGAAGATCTAAGAGCGTCGTCCATCCCGGGTTGTACCTGGTACGTCTCGCGTTTTTGTCATCGATGGGGGAACCGGAACCATTGAGATTTGCTTGGAAGTTCTCTCAAGACCGAACATCAATAAGTAGCGGCGTGCTCCGATGTCGCGCTGTGCGTGCCCGGCTCCTTCCCGACGATGGGCTGCGTCGTTTCAGCGTCGTCGGCCAAGCCGTGGTTCGCGGCCGCGCGGACCATTTGCAACCAGCCCCGTGCGTGACTAAGTCGATCCGGCGGCTCGCCGCGGACGGCAGCCGGCCGGAAACAGCATGAACGCCCTCGACCTCCCCTTCGGCCCGGATTCCGCTGCTCCCGCACCACGGCGCGGATCGGTCGCGGTCGAGGTCGGCGGCGTGGCGGTCGGCGGCGGCGCTCCGGTCGTCATCCAGTCGATGACCAACACCGACACCGCCGATATCGAGGCGACCGCCGCTCAGGTGGAGGCGCTCGCGCGCGCGGGATCGGAGCTCGTCCGCATCACGGTCGATCGCGACGAGGCGGCGGCTGCGGTTCCGCATATCCGCGACCGGTTGCTGGCACGGGGGCTGGACGTCCCCCTCATCGGCGACTTCCATTACATCGGCCATCGCCTGCTGGCCGATCATCCCGCCGCGGCCGAGGCCCTCGCGAAATACCGCATCAATCCCGGAAATGTCGGCTTCGGCGAGAAGCGCGACCGCCAGTTCGCCACCATGATCGAAATCGCGATCCGGCATGACAAGCCGGTCCGGATCGGCGTGAACTGGGGCTCCCTCGACCAGGCGCTGCTGACGCGGCTGATGGACGAGAACGCCGCCCTGTCGCGGCCGCGCCCGGCGGCTGCCGTGACGCGCGAGGCGATCGTCCGCTCGGCGCTGCTGTCGGCCTTCGAAGCCGAGCGGATCGGTCTGCCGCGCGACCGCATCATCCTTTCGGCCAAGGTTTCCGATGTCCAAAGTCTGATCGCCGTCTATCAGGACCTCGCGCGGCGGAGCGACCACGCGCTCCACCTTGGGCTGACCGAGGCGGGCATGGGGAGCAAGGGGATTGTCGCATCCTCTGCGGCCCTCAGCGTCCTCCTGCAGCAGGGCATCGGCGACACCATCCGCATCTCGTTGACGCCGGAGCCCGGCGGCGACCGCACCCGCGAGGTCAAGGTCGCCCAGGAAATCCTCCAGACGATGGGTTTTCGGTCGTTCGTCCCGGTCGTCGCCGCCTGTCCCGGCTGCGGACGGACCACGTCGACCGTCTTCCAGGAGCTCGCCCAGCGCATCGAGGGCGACATCGCCGCCGCAATGCCGGTGTGGCGCGAGAAGTACCCCGGCGTCGAAGCGCTCCACGTTGCCGTCATGGGATGCATCGTCAACGGTCCGGGCGAATCTAAGCACGCCGACATCGGCATCTCGCTGCCCGGCACGGGGGAAATGCCCGCCGCCCCGGTCTTCATCGACGGCAAGAAAGCCGTGACCCTTCGTGGCCCGGGCATCGCCGACGAGTTCCGGCGGCTTGTGGCCGATTATGTCGAACGGCGCTGGGGCGGGTCCGGCGCGGCCATCGGCTGAGGCGAGCGGTCCTCTCAGGTCCGGAACGGCGTCGCGGCGAACGACCCCTTCACCGACTGGAGCGCGGTGCCCGGCGGGGCCATGTCGACCAGCGCCCGGGGATGGATGAACTCGTCCCGGAACCACGGATAGCGGATCGGATCGAAGATCGACCGGATCCATTCGATGACGTGGCTGACCCGCTTGGTGTCGCGGACGTCGGGGTGATAGGTCAGCCAGATGTCCATGTGGTGATGGATGCCGAGATCGACCGGCACGACGGGCGCGTCAAGTGCCGAGGCGAAGGTGGGCAGCGCCCCGATCCCAGCACCCTTCTCGACCGCATAGAACACCGCCGAGCTCGCATTCGAGCGAATGCCGACGATCCCTTCGACGCTGTCGAGGCGCAGATAGTGCGCCCAGGCGCCTTGGGTCATCTGCGGGCCGACCTGGTCGACGAGGCGGTGGTTAACCATGTCCTCGACGCTGGCGGGCAGGCCGTAGCGCTCGACATAGGCCATCGACGCGAAGGGATAGACGTGCAGGCGGCCAAGCCGCACGACCTTGAGGTCGAGGTCATCGGGCCGCACGAACTGGATTGCGAGGTCGGCCTCGAGGCGCAGCACGTCCGCGCTATCGACCGCGCAATTGATCTCGACGATGAGATTGGGGTTCTGGCGGCCGAACTCGACGAGGAGCGGCATCACCCAAAAAGTGCCGAGCCCGTCGGTGATCGAAAGCCGAACGAGGCCGCGGTGGCTGAACCGCGGCTCCTGCATCTTGCGCACCAGCTCGTAAAAGGAGCGCTCCATCGTCCGCGCTGCGGTGGTAAGAGCTTTACCCTCCGGCGTGATGACTAGGCCGTCCTTGACGCGCGCGAACAGCTGGTAGCCGAGGCGCCGTTCGATGCCGTCGATCCGTCGCGCCACGGTTGAAGCATTGAGGCCCAGGCGGTCCCCTGCCTTGCGAAAGCTTCGCGCTTCGAGGCAGCCGAGGAACACCCGGATATCGTCCCAGGCGAGATCGTCGGGCAGCGGCCCCTGAGCGTGCTGCGCCAGTGCAGCACCCCCTTGCGCCAATCGATGCATACAAACCCCCGGAGTTCGGCCAACCTCAGGTTAGTCCTGAACTGCATCTGTGTCCAAGTGGGTCCTCGGAGCCAGTAAAATGACTGACATCGTCGCCCTTCGTGCTGCATCTGCGCAGCGCTCCGATTTTGACGAGCTAGGCTCGCTGCCAGTCCGGCGGATCATGGTCACGCCGGCCCGCACGGACGAACTCGACGCGCTCCTGGAACTGGCCGTTGCCGAGATTCCGGCGCTACGCGCGGCTGGCCCGGCCGTTCATCGCGTCCAGTCGCATCATCCGCAATCGATCTGGGCGTTTCATCGCGGCGGCCGGATCGTCGGCTGCTACGCGATGCTGCACCTCAACATTCAGGGCCTGGCGCAGCTCCTTGCCGGCATCTTCGACGGCGGCAATCCGGACGTCGCGCTCCTCGCGCGCCCGGGCGAGACCGTCGCGGCCATCTACAAATGGGCAGTCGTCGCGCCCGGCCTTGCGGCCGAAGGCATCCGCGCCATCAGCCACCAGCTCGCAACACCGCTTTTCGCGCGTGCCGACCTCTTCGCCCGCGCGACCACGCCTGCGGCAGCGCGTCTCATGTCCCACCTCGGCTTCACGCCGATGTCGGCGCGCCATCCCGAACGGCTCCGCTACGTCCGCAAGGTCAACCGGATGACCCTGGCGCACGTGGCTTAGTGAGAAGGGGACACATCATGACTGGAGAAAATGTCGTCAACGGAGGATGGCGGGCGGGCCATCGCGGGGCGACCAAGCCATCACCGTCGCGGCCGGCCATCAAGGTCGCACGCACGCTCGAGGACCTCATGCAGGTCACGGCGATCCGCGCTGCGGTCTTCATGAGCGACCAGGCCTGCCCGTATGAGGAGGAATTCGACGGCAACGACCTCTGCTCGACCCATCTGATCGGCATGGTCGGCCGGGAGCCCGCTGCCTGCATCCGCGCCCGGTTCTTCGCTGACTTCGTGAAGCTCGAGCGGCTGGCAGTTCGCCAGGAATACAGGCGGAGCCGCCTGGCGTTCCAGATGGTCCAGGCTGGCATCGAGCTGGCGCGCAAGAAGGGCTTCCGCCGTATCTACGGCCACGCCCAGGACCGGCTGGTCGATTTCTGGGCGCGCTTCGGGGCGCGGCCGCTGGGACCGGACCGCAAGCTCGTCTTCTCGGACTTCTCGTACACCGAAATGGTGATCGAGCTCGAACCGCATCCCGATCCCATCACTGTCGACAGCGACCCCTACGTCATCATCCGCCCCGAGGGCGAATGGGGCGCGCCAGGCGTCCTGGAGGCGTCGGCCGCCCGTGCGCCCACCTCGCCGCTCCACGGCCGTGTCGAAGAGAAGTCCGCAGCATGAACGTCATCCGCCTGCCGCTTCACCGCGCGAGGAAGCACCCCATCCTGTGCTTCCTCGATCTTCAGCTCGAATACGTCGCGGAGGGGCGGACGCTCGCCGTCGAGACGATGGATCCGTGGGCCGCGAACTGCCGCGCGTTGCTCGCCTTCGCACGGCAGCGGCGGATGCCGATCGCGCATTTCCGCCTGCTGCAGCGCGGCCCCCTCTTCAACCCGGCGACAGGGTTCGCCGGGTGGATCGAGGAGTTCCGGCCCCGCCCGTCGGAGATGCTCTTCGAGCGGGCGATGCCGTCCTGCTACTCGGCGCCGCAGTTCCCGATGATGACCGACCATTTCGACGACCCCTGTCTCGTCCTGGTCGGCCTCACCTCGACGGGTTCCTGTCTCGCCACGGTCATGGAGGCGCAGCAGCGCGGCCATTCCTGCCTGTTCGTTTCTGACGCGAGCTGGGGTCCGCCGATCGGCACGGCAAGCGAAGCGGCGTCGCATCGGTTCGCGACGGATCTGATCGGTCAATATTGCGACGTCACATCAACCGGGGGGCTGATGGAATGGCTGACGAAAGAGACGCTGGGGATCGCCAGCTGATTTTCCTGAGTGACAGGAAGGGAGCAATGAGCTCGACGAACGACAAGGCGGCGCTGGCGCGGATGGTCAAGTACTGCGCGGCGGAGGCGGAAGAGCTTGGCCTCACCTTCGTCGCCTATTGCCTTGCGGTCGCCGGCGGCGCCATCGCCGAGGAAGTCGACCATCAGCTCATCGACTGGAACGAGGCGCGGCGCCTCCGCGGCCTGAAGCCGAACGGCTGATACCGCGCATTTTTTACCGGAGCACCGAAATGACCAGCGTCGCTGCCAACCAGCGCTTTCTCGCGACCAAGCAGTCCCAGTCCGCGCGCGACTGGGACCAACTGCTCGCCCACCAGGTCGACCTCCTCCTGGCCGACGAGCTCCCGCTCCTCCGCAGCCTGCCGGCATGGCGCGAGGCACGGCGCGTGATCGATGCGGGCTGCGGCAACGGCTACTACCTGTCGCGGGTCGCCTCCTTCTTCCCGGAGAAGGACTATGTCGGCGTCGACATCTCGAAGGAGCTGATCGAAGCGGCGCGCGAGGCCCATCCCGAGCATGCCTTCGCCGCCGGCGACTTCTTCGCCGCCGACATGGAGCCGGCCGACGTCGTCATCATGCGCTTCCTCGTGCAGCACCTTCGCGATTTCCGCGCGGTGCTGCAGGGCGCGGCGCGGGCCCTCCGGCCGGGCGGCACCCTCATCATCATCGAATCGGACATGTCGCGGAGCGAGATCCGGCCGATCCCGGGCGCGTTCCACCGCATGCTGCTCGCTTATCACAAGGCCAGCGCCTCGGAGGGCAGCCTCAAGACCGAGCTCCTCACCGACGTGCGGAAGCTCATCTGCGACGCCGACGAGCCGTGGAGCCTCGCAGCGGAATACGAGGCCCACACCTCGCGCGTCGGTCCGTTCGACGACGGCAAGCTGGTGAGCGTGTTCCTGAAATGGGTGGACCTTGCGGAACGCTCCGCGATGTTCGCCTTCGACTTCGACAGCGTCCGCGCCGAGCTCGCCCAATGGTCGCGGAACCCCGCCGCCTTCGTCAGCCTGGCGACCCGGCTGTTCGTCCTGGAGCAGCGCTCCCTCGCCTGACCGGTCCGGCGGCCTCTGTCAGCCAAAACATAGCTGGCCGGCTAAGGACCGCGCGGCTTGGCGCGGCTGGTGGCGGGCGCAGCGATCGGATCGTCCGGCCACGGGTGCCGCGGATAGCGGCCCCGTAGGTCCCTGGCGACCTCGCGCCACGAACCGCGCCAGAAGCCGGGCAGGTCACGCGTGGTCTGGATCGGGCGCCGCGCCGGGGAGAGCAGCACCAGGAGAAGCGGTACCTTGCCGTTCGCGACCGATGGGTGGCGGTCGAGCCCGAACAGCTCCTGGACGCGGACCTCGAGCGCGGGACCGTTCTCCGCTTCGTAGTCGATCGGCAGGCGCGATCCGGTCGGGGCCGTGAAGTGGGACGGCAGCATCCGGTCGATGTCGGCCCGCAATCCATAGGGCAGGAGCGACGTGAGGGCGGCGCCGAGTTCATCAGGAGTGATGGCCGCAAGCTGCGTCCGGCCGGCGATGTGGGGGACAAGCCACGCGCCTCCGCCGCCCGCGAGCGCCGCGTCCGAAAGGTCGGGCCAGGGTTGGCCGAGGGCGCGGTTGAGGTAGGTCGCACGGGCGCGCAGCGCGAGCTGGTCGCGTGACCAGGGCAGCGTGCCGATTCCCAACGCGGCAGCGCCAGCGGCGAGGAGTTCCGCGGCGCGCTCGAGATCGGTGACGGCGGTAGGTGCGTCGTCGAGGCGAAGCGCCCCGAGGCGAGTCTGCCGCCGCGCCCGAACGCTGCGCGACGCGGGGTCGAAGGCGAGCATCGTCTCGGTCTCGATCTGGTCCGCGAACAGCGCCTCGATCGTCTCGCGGTCGATGCGGGCCGCGGACCGGATCCGTCCGTTGCCGGCGGTGCCTGTCACCTCGGCGATGGCCAGAAACGCCGCCGAGGCGAGCGCATCGGTCTCCTCCACGGCCGCGGCGCGTCCGTTGACGAGCCGGAACCGTCCGCGCCCTCCGGCCTGCTGCGCGATGCGGTCGGGATAAGCGCGGGCGAGGTGCCGCCCCGCCAGCGGCCTCTCGCCTCGTGGCTGCCCGCGGCCGCCAGCGAGCGCTGCCCAGCGCCGCGCGAGAGCCCGGCCCTCATCCGCCCGTCGCCCGCCCTCACGGCCGAAACGGGCCATCCGGTGGTCGAGATCGACATCGTCGCCGCCAACGCCGCGTTCACCGAGCACCACGGCCAGCTCCGCGGCCGCATCCGCCTCGCCTTCGGCCGCCGCGCGGTGGATCATGTGCGCCAGCCGCGGATGGAGCGGCAGGGCCGCGAGCGCACGGCCCTCCTCCGTGATGCGGCCATCATCGTCGAGGGCATCGAGACGCTTCAGCAGGATCACGGCCTCGCCGAAAGCCGGCCGGGGCGGCGGATCGAGGAAGCGAAGGCGGGAAGGGTCGGCGATGCCCCAGGCCGCAAGGTCCAGCGCGAGCCCCGCGAGGTCCGCTTCGAGGATCTCCGGCGCATCGAAGGCGTCGAGCGCCCCGGTCTGGCCCTCGCCCCACACCCGGTAGCAGACACCCGGCGCCGTGCGGCCGGCGCGGCCGCGGCGCTGATCCGCCCCGGCCCGGGAGACGCGCCGCGTGACGAGCGCCGTGAGGCCGGTCGCGGGCTCGTAGGCGGGGGCGCGGCGATAGCCGGAATCGACGACGATGCGAACGTCCTCGATCGTGATCGAGGTCTCGGCAATGGAGGTCGCCAGCACCACCTTTCTCCGGCCGGGCGGCGCGGGCGCGATCGCGCGGTCCTGCTCGCCGGGCGCAAGCTGGCCGTGAAGCTCGACGACATCGACATCAGCCGGGATCCGGCGGGCGAGATGGTCCGCGGTGCGACGGATCTCCGCCTGCCCGGGCAGGAAGGCGAGCACGGAGCCCGGCTCGGCACGAACCGCCGCGACGACGGCGTCGGCGGTCTGCTCGTCGATCCGGCGTAGCGGATCGCGCTCGATGTAGCGTGTCGCGACGGGAAAGGCGCGACCGGCGCTTTCGATGACGGGCGCGCCTTCCAGCAGCCGGGCCACCCGCGCGCCGTCGATCGTCGCCGACATCACCAGCACGCGAAGATCCGGACGAAGCGCGGTGGCGTCGAGGGTGAGGGCGAGGCCGAGGTCGCCATCGAGGCTGCGCTCGTGGAACTCGTCGAAGAGGACAGCGGCAACACCCGTGAGCTCCGGGTCGCCCAGGATCATCCGCGTGAACACTCCCTCGGTGACGACTTCGATCCGCGTCCGCGCCGAGACCTTGGTCTCCATCCGCACGCGGAAGCCGACCGTTGCGCCCACATCCTCGCCGAGCGTCGCCGCCATGCGCCGCGCCGCGGCGCGGGTGGCGAGGCGCCGCGGCTCAAGGACGACAATCCGGCCGTCGCCGCGCCAGCTCTGGTCAAGCAGCGCCAGCGGCACGCGCGTCGTCTTGCCGGCGCCGGGAGGGGCGACCAGCACGGCGAACGGCCCGCGATCGAGCGCCGACAGAAGCGCCGGCAGGGCGTCGTCGATGGGAAGGGGGTTCATGCGCGGAGGTGTCGGGCAACCACGGACCGTACGCAAGGCCGCGGCCGCGGCGCTCCTCAACGGCAGTAATTGCCGCGCTGCGCCAGATCGAGATGGAAATGGTCGTCGTGGTAGGCGACGCCTGGCCCGAGCACGGTGGTGAACGGGCCGCAGGCATCCTGCCGGACCTCGGCCAGGAACTGTTCGGTCGCCGTCGCGGTGGCGTCGGTGGCGTAGGGCTGCACGGTCAGCCAGGTGCCGTCGGCGAGCTGGAACGCCGAGATGTCGATCGCCCGGCCGAAGGCGTGCTCCGAGAGCGCCGCAGTCGGATCGTTGTTGCGGCCGCGGCAGGCATAGGCGGAGGCGACGCGGACGCCGGTCACCTGCTGCCCGAGAAGGCGGGTCGCCGCCGGCTGGACATCGTCCTCGAGCCAGGTCCTAAGCGCGCCGGCAACGCTGCAATCCACCATGGCGTCCGGCGTGAACTCGACCCCGCCACGACCCGCGCCGATCATCGCGATCTGGATCGGGGTCGTGATCCCGCACGCGCCGGTATCGTCGAGCGGCGGGAGCGGGGTCGCGACGACCTCGAGCCCCGCGAGGCGGGTCACGCAAGCCTCGTCGAGTTGCGGTGCCGCTTCGGGCAGTCCCGGCCCGGTGTTCGCCGGCAGCGCGGCGATCATCCGGTCCGGGCGTGGCAGCGGGATGATCGGCGTGGCGGGCGCCGCGGCGCGCTCCAGCCCGGCCTCGACGCCGGCGAATCCACCGCCGCGGAGCAGCATGTCGATCGCGGCGCCCGCGCCGGTCGTATCGATCGCCTCGGTCGGCGGCGCGAAGAACAGCGCGTCACCCGGCGCCTGGCCGAGCGCCGCCAGCATGACGCCATAGTCATTGGCCGGGACGGGAGCATGCTCTGGCCCCTCCGGGTCGCCCGCCGGAACGGGCGCGATCTCCGCGACCGCAAGCGCCTCGCCGGCAGGTGGCGGGGCATCGGCCGGGGCCAGGGGCAGCACGGGATCGACTGCGGCGAGAAGGAGCGCGGGATCGGGCCGCGGGATCGGCAAGGGCGGTTCGGTTGTGGGCGCGCCGGTGTGGACCACCGCCGGCGGATTAGGGCGATTGCCAATCTCGGCGGGGTTGCCGATGGCCGCGATCGCGGCCGTCACCCCGGCGACGAATCGTTCAATCAGTCCCAAGCGCGCGACCCCTCGCTTCGCCCAGCGCGTTCCTCACGCGCCCGATTTGTGGCCCCCCGCCGCCGCGCCAAGGTGCCTTGGTCGCAATTGAAACACAATCCCCGGACGCGCCACCGCCGAGGACGGTACGCTGAGACCGCTACGGGCCGAACTGAGCCATCACGTCGGCCAGCGTCTTCCGGCGCCGGATCACCCGGCGCTCGTCGCCGTCCACGAGAATCTCCGCGGGCGCGAGCCGGAGATTGTAATCGCTTGCCTGCGCAAGGCCGTATGCGCCGACATCCATGATGGCGAGGATGTCGCCGACGTCCGGTGCCGGCAGCATCCGCTCGCGGGCGAGGTAGTCGCTTTCCTCGCAGAGATTGCCGCAGACATCGACCGGCTCCACCGGGCGGCCGTCGTCCGACAGGTTCACGATGCGATGGTAGGCGCCGTAGAGCGCGGGCCGGATGAGCTGGTTGAAGCCGGTGTCGGTGCCGATGAAGACGCGGCCGGTGCCGCCGATCTTGCGGTCGTTGACCCGGGTCAGGATCGCCGAGGATTCCGCCACGAGGTAGCGGCCGGGCTCGAAGCCGACCTCGAAGTCGGCCCCGTTCGCGGCCTTGTGGGATCGCGTTAGGTGACGCACCGCGTCGCCGATCGCGTCGACGTCGAGATGATGATCCTCGGGCCGATAGGGGATGCCGAAGCCGCCCCCGAAGTCCAGCGAGACGACGTCAGGAAAGGTCTTGGCGACATCGATGAGCGCTTCGGCGGAGCGGACGAACGGCTCGGGATCGATCCAGTTCGAGCCGATGTGCTGCTGAAGGCCGGTGATTCCCACGCCGGCGGCTTCGGCGATGGCACGGGCCTCGCCGAGCTGCGAGACGTGGATGCCGAACTTCGACTTCGGGCCCGCGGTGTAGGTGTAGGCGTGCGAGGAGGCGCCGATGTCGCCATTGATGCGGAGAGTGACGGTCGAGCCTGGCCGGGCTGCCGCGAAGCGCTCGAGGGCGCCGAGCGATCCGATGACGATGCGCACGCCTTCGCGGATCGCGTAGTCCATGTCGGACGGCGACATCGCGTTCTCGACATAGACGATGTCTTCCGGCGGCACACCGAGCGTCCGCGCCAGGCGGATCTCGTTCGGGCTCACGGCGTCGATGCCGAACCCTTCGTCGAGGATGAGGCGGACGATGTGCGGGTTGTAGTTGGCCTTGAGGGCGTAGACGAGCTTCGCGTGCGGAAAGGCGCGGCGGAGAATTTGCGCACGCTCGCGGATGATCGCTGCATCTACGATCACCGTCGGCGTGCCGTGCTCCTCGACGACGTCACGCCAGACGCCGGTCGACAGAAGGTCATCAAGAACGCGCACCGGCTCCCCGCCCAATTGTGTTCAGCGGCGGGACCGGTCGCCTAGCGGCGGGCGGAAGTCAATGGCGACGCGACGCGGCGGTCAGAGCGCCCAGCGCAGCGACAGCGTCAGGCCGTGGCTGGATAGCGGTGCGAAGGTGGGGATGGTATCAAACGTGGCCGTGCTACCGTTGGCGCGTTGCGCGAACACCAAGCCCGCCGCCGTCTCGACATCGCCAAGGTGGTTGAAGCGATAGGCGAACTCGATCACCAACCGGTCCGAGACGTCAAAGCTGACACCAGCCACCAGCGACCAGGTCACATCCCAGTTCACTCCCGATGGCACGAGTACGTACGAGCGCGTCACGTTCCCGTCGAACTCCGGAAAGTCGACCCGCATCGTGCCGATCGCGTTTCGGGTGACGCCGAACCCCGCGCCAATGAAAGGCTGCCAACGAGAGTCGACTCCCGCAATCTCGAGGAGATCGAGATAGAGGAAGTTCGTCACGTTGAACTGGTTCACCGAAGCCCTGACCGGCTGGATGTCCCCTGCCCCAGTGAAATTGGCGTTACCGACGAATTCAAAGCCGGGCCGGAATCCAGCCGTCGTCTCGAGACGGATGCCGGGAGACGGCTCGATGCCCAGTCCGAGTTCCAGGAAGATCGAGTGCCCAAAGTCGCCATATGCGCCCAGGGGCAGACCGTCCTCACCAGGCCCGCACCCATAAAACGACCACGGCTCTGGTCCGCTGTTTGGGCGTGTGCAATCGCGGTCGAAGAAGATCGACGCCCTCGACCAGTCCACACCAAGCGTCGCCCTCATATAAGGATTGGCATCCTGCGCGCTCGCCGACCCGCCGACCGCAACGCCAAGGGCGGTCGCAAGCGCGCCCCGCAACATCAGATTCACGCGCATGGAATTCTCCCCAACCTGCGCTGCAGGGGGCCACGGGGCGCCGCACCAGTCAATCGCGAATGGACCACAGGTTGAGTAAGACTCTCAGCGTGTTGGCGGCGCCACAACCGGCAGGACCAGCGGGACGTCCACGACGGTGCCGCGGATGTCGACGTCCTCGGCGACCAATTGGTAGGGCTCGCCCTCGGCCGCCCGCCAATAGATGTCATAATACTCCTGGCCGAGAAGGAGCGGCTGCGTGACGTCGCCGTCCGTCCAGTTGGCCAGGTCTTCGGGGCCCTGATTGGCGAAGGCCGCGCCCCACCGCGCGCCCTTGAGGTCCTCCCCGCTCATGTCCGGCGGCGGCACCAGGCGAACACCGCCGCCGACCCGGACGAGGCGCTCGGGCTCGACCCGGTTCCGCGTCACCGTGACGTCGCGGATCGCGTCGGTCGGCGGCGTGTTGACGCTCAGCACCACCTCGGACTCCGCCTCCCCCCTGAGGAAGCCGATCGCAAAGTCGAGCGGGATGCGCTCGAGCGGGAAGCCATCGACCGCGACGATGACATCGCCGGCCGCAATCCCGGCGGCCTCTGCCGGCCCGCCCGGCACCACGCCGACGACGACGATCTGGAAGTTCTCCTGGCGGAGCTCCAGGCCGACGCCGCCGAACGCATCCTCGACGAGGAGGTTGTCGATGAAGATTGGCGGATGGTCGTCGCCCTGGTCATCGTCCCACAGGATGTCATACTCGCCCGGCGGCAGCACGATCGGCGTCTCGTCGAATGCCCAGTTGAGCAGCCCTGCATCCGGGTCGTAGTGCGGGATAGCGCCCCAGAACCCTTCCTCGCCGAGCGGCGGCACCCAGTCGGCAGTCTCGATCATGAGGCCGGTGTCGATGTCGATCTCGGTGATCGCGCCTTCCGCGACGACGATGTCGCTCTCCATCTTCATCGGCCAATCCTCATGGTCGATGTCGGGGACGAGATAGAGGTCGTAGTTGCCCGGCGGGACTGCGGCCGTGGCTTCGTGCGAGAAGACCAACCATTTTCCGGGCGCCGCGCCGGCCCGGACAAGGCCCCATCCGCCATAGTCGGGATCCCAGCCCGGCAGCCAGTCCGCGACGGTGACCGTCACCCCGGTCACGACGCCCTGCGCGACCCCCGGCCCGGCCGGGCCGATCGCGAGCGCAAACGCCATCAAGCCGAGACTGCCGATCCGCCGTCCTATCATGAATCCCCCCAAAGCGCCCGACGCACGGCGCGGTATCCTAACCGATTGCGGACCGCTGCGCGCCTTTGAAGAGCGGCGCCGGCGACGATCAGCCTCTCCCGGCGACGAAACGAATTGCTGCGGCCAGCGAGGCGGCCGCCTCGCCGAACACGGCAAGGGCGGCTTCGGCTTCAGCCGTCAGGGCCGCAAGGCGATCGCGGGCCGCGTCCTCGCCGAGGAGGACCACAAGCGTCGGCTTGCCGCGATCCGCGTCCTTCGCGAACGCTTTGCCGAGGACGGCGATGTTGCCCCCATGGTCGAGAAGGTCGTCGGCGAGCTGGAACGCGGCTCCGAACGCCCGGCCGAATCGCGAGAGCGCGTCGGCCTCGGCGGGGGATGCCCGGCCGAGGATAGCGCCGGCGCCGGCGGCGAAGCGGAACAACGCTCCAGTCTTCATTTCCTGGAGCGTGACGATCGCAGCCTCGTCGAGCTGCCGGTGTTCGCCCTCGATGTCGAGCGCCTGGCCGCCGACCATGCCCGCGGCGCCGGCCGCCGCCGCGAGGCCCTTGACCAGCCGGAGCCGGACCGCCGGGTCAGGTTCCGTCGCATCACTCGCCATGATCTCGAAGGCGAGCGTCTGGAGCCCGTCGCCGACCAGGATCCCGGTCGCCTCGTCATAAGCGCGGTGAACGGTCGGCCGGCCGCGGCGGAGGTCGTCGTCATCCATCGCCGGCAGATCGTCATGCACCAGGCTGTAGGAGTGAATGCACTCCAGCGCCGCCGCGGCATGGAGGGGGCGCTCGTCGTCGACGCCAAGAAGACGCGCGCTCTCGACCAGGAGGTACGGCCGGAGCCGCTTGCCACCGCCAAGGGCCGCATAGCGCATCGCCTCGGCAAGGCGCGCCGGCACCCCGTCGCCGGCCTTTGGCAGCACGCCGTCGAGGACACGATCGACCGCCGCAGCAACGCCGGCCAGGGCTTTTTCGAACGCGGCGGAGGTGGCAGGCTGCGGATGGAGCATGGTGCGGCGCTTCGGTTCGGTCGGAGGACCGTCTATCGTTCGCAGGCGGGGCGAACCGGAGAAAGGCCTCCCTCATGTCGATCGATCTCTACACCAAGGGCGTGCTGACCGTGATCGCGATTGCGCTTGCGGTGATCGCCCTGCGCGGCTTCGCGCCGGTGCAGCCGGCCGTTGCGCAAACCGCCGAGCCGGTGAATGTCCGCATCTGCGACGAGTTCTTCCGCAACCGCTGTGCCGAGGTGAGCGCCGACGGCCGGCTGCTCGTCGAGCCTGCCCGCTGAGATCCGATGAACGTCCTTGCCCAGCCCTTCGCGACCCACCGCATCGACGTCGGCGACGGCCATGTCCTCCATGTCGAGGAGGTCGGCGTCCCGACCGGCGTGCCGGCGATCTTCCTGCACGGCGGACCGGGCAGCGGATGCCGGCCGGACCAGCGCGTCCTCTTCGATCCCGGCCGGCACCGGGCGATCCTGTTCGACCAGCGCGGGGCGGGGCGGAGCGCCGCCGAGGACCGTTTCCGAGCCAATACGACCGACCATCTCGTCGCCGACATGGAGCGGATCCGCGAAACGCTCGGCATCGACCGCTGGCTCGTGATCGGCGGCTCGTGGGGCGCGACGCTCGGCCTCGCCTATGCCGAGCGCCATCGCGAGCGGGTGCTTGGCCTGGTCCTCCGTGCGGTGTTCCTCGGGACCCGCGCCGAGCTCGACTGGGCCTTCGTCGACGGCCCTCGCCGACTGCGCCCCGAGCTCTACGGCGACTTCGTCGGACACCTCAGCGAGGAGGAGCGGGACGATCCCCTCCCCGCCTATTGGCGGCGCATCCTCGACCCCGACCCGGCCGTCCATCTCCCGGCCGCCTGGGCATGGCACGATACCGAACGGATCCTCTCCGAGGTGTCGCCGTCGCGGACCCGCCTCGGAGCGCCGGCGCCCGGCGGAGCGGCGCCGTCGACGCCGTTCCTCGAGGCGCATTATTTCGCCCATGACTGCTTCTTCGCGCCGGACGAGCTCCTCCTCGGCGCGGAGCGCCTTGGCGACATTCCCGGCATCATCATCCAGGGCCGCTATGATTTCCTCTGTCCGCCCGCGAATTCGGCCGCCCTCGCCGCGCGCTGGCACAATGCAAGCCTCCGGATCATCGAGGGCGCCGGGCACGCGATGAGCGAGCCCGGCGTGACGCCGGCGATGCGCCAGGCGATCGCCGAACTGACCGCGCAAGTCCGGGGCTAAGCGAAGCGCTTCCGCTGATCGTGCCGTTCCTCGATGAGCGCCCCTTCGGCGGCGCCCCCCCTCCTTGGCCGGACAGCTTAGCGAGGCGGTGCCGGAATGCCGCCTCTGCATGGCTGCCCTGCACGACAAAGGCCATCAGACGGTCATCGCACCGTCACCCCGCGGCTTCGGATTCTTGGGGGAGACGCACAATAGCTGCCGTAAGATCAACTACTTACGGCCCATAGGGAAACATGATGGAAGCCATAGATCGAATTCTGTCCGCTCCCTTCATAATTTCTCCCTGCGACATCAAATCCCTGATGTCTCGCCGCGGCACCGAAGCCGCTTTTCTTGGAGGATCTCATGTCCTGGAAGACCCCGAAGATCGCCGAAGTGTGCGTCGGCATGGAAATCAACATGTACGCTTGCGCCACCCGCAAGTAGTCATCTAATCCTCTGCCGCGGCTCATTCGGATATCATGCTCCATGTGCTGGTCCTTGGAGCCGCGGCGGGGGGTGGACTTCCTCAGTGGAACTGCAACTGCCCGGTCTGTCGGGCGGCGATAGAGCATCCGGCGCTTCGTTCGACGCAGGCTTCGGCCGCGGTCAGCGCTGACGGCAGCAACTGGTTCCTGATCAACGCTGCGCCCGACCTTCGCCAACAGATCATCGACAATCCCCAGCTTCACCCCCGCCATGGGCTGCGCGACAGCCCCATCGCCGGCGTGATCCTGACCAATGGCGACGTCGACGCCGTCGCCGGGCTGCTGCATCTTCGCGAGAGCCAGGCCTTCACCGTCTATGGCCACGAGCGCGTCCTTGCCGTGTTGCGCGACAACAGCATCTTCAACGTCCTCGACCCCCGCTATGTGAAGCGCGAGGCGATCGCGCTCGAGACGCCGGTCTCGCTCCGCCTGCCCGACGGCACCGAGTCCGGAATCGAAATCGTGCCGCTTGCTTTGCCGGGTAAGGTTGCCCTCTACCTCGAGGACGCGACCGCGAGCGGTCCGGGATTCGGGACCAGGGCCGGCGACACGCTCGGCCTCCATGTCCGCAACCGCCGCAACGGCGCGCACTTCTTCTATCTCGCGGCCTGCGCCGAGCTGACGCCTGAGTTGCGCGACCGGGTCGCCGGCGCGCCGCTGGTGTTCTTCGACGGCACGCTGTTCCGCGACGATGAGATGATCGAGGCCGGCCTCGGCTCGAAGACCGGCAAGCGCATGGGCCACATGTCGATGTCGGGCGGCGACGGCTCGATCGCGGCGTTCGACGGGCTCGGCGTCGGCCGGAAAGTCTTCCTCCACATCAACAACTCCAACCGTGCGTTGCTGCCCGATACGGCGGAACGGGCGCATGTTTCGCGCGCCGGCTGGGAAATACCCGCCGACGGGACGGAGATCATCCTATGAACATGATGGCGCGCACCGAGCTGCGCTCGTCCGAGGAGATGGAAGCGCGGCTCCGCGAGATCGGGGCGACGCGGTACCACAACCTTCACCCGTTCCATAAGCTTCTCCACGGCGGGAAGCTCAACAAGGGCCAAGTCCAGGCCTGGGCGCTGAACCGCTACTACTATCAGTCGTCGATCCCGCTGAAGGATGCGGTCGTCATCTCGCGCTTCCGCGACCGCGAGGTCCGGCGGGAATGGGTCCACCGCATCACCGACCATGACGGCGAGCCGGGCGGCGAAGGCGGCATCGACCGCTGGCTGAAGCTGACCGACGGGCTCGCCCTCGACCGCGCCTATGTCGAGTCGACGCAAGGCATCCTTCCCGCGACCCGCTTCGCCGTCGACGCCTACATCAGTTTCGTCCGCGACCGGACCCCGCTCGAAGCGGTGGCCTCGTCGCTGACGGAGCTGTTTGCGTCCGGCATCCACGAAGAGCGCATCTCCGGGATGCTGCAGCATTACGACTTCATCGACGACAGTGTGATGGGCTATTTCCGCAAGCGCCTCGTCCAGGCGCCGCGGGATGCCGGCTTCGCGCTGGAGTTCTCGAAGGCGAACGCCCACACTCCGGAACAGCGCGAGGCGGTCTGCAACGCGCTGATCTTCAAGACGCAGGTGCTGTGGGTGCAGCTCGATGCGCTCTACCACGCCTATGTCGATGGCCACATTCCGCCGGGAGCGTTCGTTCCGGAGGGCATGTGATGCTCGACCAGACCAACCCGGCGACGCCGATGGCTGACGAGACGGGCCTGACCGAAGCGAGCCGGCCGGTGCTGCCGCGCCATGCGAGGCTCCACTACGACAAGGTCCGCGGCGCGTGGGTGCTGCTGGTTCCGGAGCGCGTGCTGGTGCCGGACGAGACCGCCGTCGAGATCCTGCAATTGTGCGATGGCAAGCGCACGATTGCCGACATCGTCGATATTCTTGCCGCCAAATACGTCGCCGACCGCGAAATGATCGGCACCGACGTCATCGCCATGCTGGAAGACCTTCGCGGCAAGGACTTCCTGACCGTGGCGCGGGAGGGTTGACCAATGGATGACCTCGTTCGCGACGACGCACCGATCGACGCGCTGACCCTCCTGGGCGGCGCGACGCATGTCGATTTCGGCATTCCGGCGGCGGTGCTGGCGGAAATGACCCATCGCTGTCCGCTGCAGTGCCCCTACTGCTCCAACCCGGTCGAGCTCGAACGCTCCAACGCGGAGCTGACGACCGACGAGTGGAAGCGGGTGATGACCGAGCTCGCCGAGATCGGCGTCCTGCAGTTCCATTTCTCGGGTGGCGAGCCGACGGTCCGCAAGGACATCGTGGAGCTCGTGGCGCATGCCCGCGCGGTCGGCCTCTACACCAACCTCATCACCTCGGCGGTCATGCTGTCGGAGCAGAAGGTGAAGGACCTCGCCGACGCCGGGCTCGACCACGTCCAGATCAGCTTCCAGGGCTCGGAGTCGACGGTCGCCGATCGCATCGCCGGCTTCAAGGACGCCCACAAGAAGAAGCTCGAGGCGGCGCGCTGGGTGAAGGCCGCCGGCCTGCCGCTGACGGTCAACGCCGTCATGCACCGCCAGAACCTCCACCAGCTCCCCGACATCATCGAGATGGCCGTCGCGATCGGCGCGACCCGGCTCGAGGTCGCGAACGTCCAGTACTATGGCTGGGCACTGAAGAACCGCGCCTCGCTGATGCCGACAGTCGAGCAACTCGATGCAACGACGAAGCTCGTCGAGGAAGCCCGCGAGCGCCTCCGCGGCAAGCTCGTCATCGACTACGTCATCCCGGACTACTATGCCGAGCGTCCGAAGAAGTGCATGGGCGGCTGGGGGCGGCAGTTCTTCAACATCTCGCCTGCCGGCAAGGTGCTACCCTGCCACGCTGCCGAAAGCATCACCGGCCTCGAATTCGACAGCGTCCGCGGCAACAAGTCGATCGCCTGGATCTGGGAGAACTCGGATGCGTTCCGGGCGTATCGCGGCACGGGCTGGATGCCCGAGCCGTGCAAGAGCTGCGACTATCGCGAGCAGGACTGGGGCGGCTGCCGCTGCCAGGCCTTCGCACTGACCGGCGACGCCGGCAACACCGACCCGGCCTGCTCCTTCTCCCCGCTGCACGAGAAGATCTTCAAGCTCGCCGAGAAGGAAGCCGCCACCGACGTCCGCGAGTTCACCTACCGGAACTACGGCAACGCCACGCCGAAGCGCGAGAAGGTCTAGTCGAAGTCGGATGTTTCCGACTTCGGCCAGTTGAGTCCGCTCCCTAGCCGGGCTGGACGGCGGCCGCCGCATCGGCGGCCGTGGCGATGGAGATGTAGCGGCCGTCCGGCGCGTAGAAGCACGAGAAAGCGACGGTGCCGAGGAGACCCTCGAGGACGTAGCCGTTGCTCGTTCCGACGGCCTGCCGCACCAGCAACTGCTCCGGCGCGACGCCGAATCGGATCGCGGCGGCGTTGCTGCAGTGCCCTGGCATGTCCGCAACCGCCACAACCTCGCCCGGAGCGGCACCGGCGCTGGTCTCCATCATCGTGCAGCCCGCAAGAGCTCCCAGACCGAGGGCCGCGGCCATCGGGACGAACGCTCGCGTCAGAGCCATCTACTCGTCTCCTTGCTCGAATACGCACGGAGGGGTTTAGTCCCGCATCGGGGCCAATGGGTGGCAAAATGGCGGCGGGCGAAGGCGGACCGTGCGGGACTATGCCGGCCGTTCCGTCTTCCGGATCATGAGCTTGAGCCCGGACCACACCTCGTCGACGGCGGCGACCTTCACGTCCACGAGCCCGGTCGGCAGCACCACGTCCCGAATGACGTCCTCCGTGATGTCGGTCGGGCGTTTCGACGCCCGCTTCGGCCACGAGATCCAGGCCATGCCGGCGGGCTTCAGCGCCCTGCGGATCAGCGGCGCGGCCTGCCGAAGGACGGCGGCTTCCGTCGCGAAGAGGTGGATGAAATCGAGGTCGCGCCGAGCGGCAATCGCTTCGACGCCCTCGGCCGTGTCGACCGACATGAAACCGGCGGCCTCGCGGAGCCAGGCGAGCTCCGGCGGGAGCCCGACAAAGAGCGCGACCTGCCCGTCCTTGAGGCCCAGCTTCCGCGCAAGCGGCGTGCCCGAATAGCCGGGACCCACGCGGTCCCCTGCGGTCATCGGATGGCGGCGGCGAGCGCCCAGATCGTTCCGGTGAGGACCACCGAGGTCGCGAGCGTCCCCCACGCCAGGAGGTCGCGGGCACGCTGCTTCATCCTCGAACCCGAATCCCAGACCAGGCGGCGGATACCGCTGACGAGGTGGTGCACCAGCGCCCAGGTGAAGGCGATGAGGATCACGCGGCCCGCAACGGACCCGAGAAACGCATTGACGACGACGAACTGGTCGGGGCCGGCGGCCGCCGCAACCAGCCACCATGTCAGGAGGCCGACGCCGGCAAGGAGCGCCACGCCGGTGATCCGGTGCGCGATGGACATCGCCATCGTCCCGGACCAGCGATAGACAGCAAGATGCGGCGAGAGGGGGCGGAAGCGGCCGCCCGTCACATCGACCATCGGCACCAACCTGACGCGTTCGGTAGAAGTCTTACCGCGTTCCGTAATCTCCGCAACCGAAGGTCAGGTCTTTGAGAACGTATCTAAACTTGGGGAGGAATCCCGGTTTCTCTTTCGCCGGCCGCCGGCGAGAGCGAGCGCGCGGACCGGCTCGCCGGTTGCCGGTCCGGAGGCCGGGAGCCCGCGGATGACGGAACGCTACGTCGCCCTCCTCCGCGCCATCAGCAACGTCTCGATGGTTCCGTTTCGCCGCGCGATGGAGGAACTCGGCTTCGAGGACGTCCAAAGCTTCGGGATGTCCGGCAATCTCATCTTCACCACGCCTGAGACGGCGGCCGCCGAACTGGAGCTCCGCATCGGCGCGCATCTCGACAAGGTCGTGATGATCCGGACGGCGAAGGAGATGCGGACGATCGCGGCGGCCGACCCCTTCCCGGAGAGCGGCGCGGTCCTGCTCCTCAAGGCGCCGCCGCCGGCCGCGGCGCGACACGCCTTCAGCGCCCTCGACATCGTCGATCCGCGGCCGGTGCTGAAGGGCAAGACCGTGTACTTCCTCCATCCGGTTACCGTCACCGGCCGCAAGGCGCCCGTGGACCTCGAGGCCGCGCTGGGCAAGGGGACGATGCGGTCATCCAATGTCGTGCGGCGGATCGCCGAGCGGATGGCCGGCGACTGAGGGCTACTCGGCAGGCCTTGGGCTTGCGGCTTGCGGCACCTGGTTGTGGCCCTCGACGGTGATCTCCGGCAGCCAGCGCAGGAACGGCGGCAGGTACCAGTTCCAGCGGCCGAGAAGGCGCATCGTCGCCGGCACGAGCACCGAGCGGACGATCGTGGCGTCGAGGAGCACGGCCACGCCCAGGCCGAACCCGACCTGCTCGAACATCACGAGGTCGCCGCTCGCGAAGCCCCCGAACACGGCGACCATTATGAGCGCCGCGCCGGTGATGAGCCGGCCGGTGGAGCCGACGCCGAAGATGATGGAGCCGCTGTTGTCCCCGGTCTCGACGAAGCGCTCGCGGATCCGGCTCAGCAGGAACACGTGATAGTCCATCGACAGTCCGAACAGCACCGAGAACAGGAACACCGGAATCCAGGCCTCGACGGTCGCCGCCTCCTGGAAGCCGAAGAGTTCGTTGCCGATGCCGCGCTGGAACACGAGGACGAGAAGCCCGTATGCCGCGCCGACCGACAGGAGGTTCACGACGATCGCGGTGACCGGAACCACGATCGACCGGAACACCACGAGAAGCAGGAGGAAGCTCAGGACGAGCACGAAGGGGAAGACGACGAGCACCGCGGCATCCGCCACCTCGAACCAGTCCATGTTGCCGGCGGTGTCGCCGGTGACGAGGACGCGTGCCGGAACGCCGGCAAAGGCTTCGGGGATGTAGCCGTTCCTAAGCCGGCTAACGGCCTCGATGGCGTTGACGCTGACCGGATCGCCCGACACCACCGGCATCCGCAGCCACGCGGTGTCGCCAGCGTCGCTCACTTCCTCCGTGATCGCGCCGAACGCGCCGTCGAGCCCGATGGCGATCTTGAGGTCGTCGATGGCGGCGCGCACGGCCGGATCGGCGATGTCGCCGTCGATGAGGACATGCGTCGGCGCGACGATTCCGGTCGAGAATTTCTCCTGCAGGAGTTCGAAGCCGCGCTTGCTCTCGAACGAGTCGGGGAACGAGCTGACGCCAGCGGCGCCGGTGCGGAGATCGAGAGTCGGGACCGCGAGCGCGACCAGGAGGCCTACCGACAGGACGAGCGCGAGGAACGGCATCCGCATCACCACCCGCGCGATCCGTTCCCAGATGCCGCCATGGCCAGGATTGAAACCGCGGCGGGTGACGAACGGAATCCGCAGCCGGTTAATGCGGTCGCCGAGGAGCCGGAGCATCGCCGGCAGGAGCGTCAGCGAGGCGAGGATCGCGGCCACGACCACGAGGATCGCGCCGAGGCCGAGCGAGAAGAATATCGTGGTCGGGACGAGGAGCAGTCCGACCAGCGCGAGCACCACCGTGATGCCGCTGAACAGCACCGCCCGGCTTGCGGTGCCGCCGGCCTTGACGACCGCCGCCTCGACGTCGAGCCCGTTCGCGCGCTCCTCGCGGAAACGGGCGACGATGAAGAGGCTGTAGTCGATGCCGACCGCAAGCCCCATCATGAAGACCATGTTGACGAGGAACAGCGACAGGTCGGTGCCCGTGCCGACAAGCGCCGCCAGACCGAGCGCCACGACGATGGAGATGAAGGCGACCGCGAGCGGCACGAGGGCGGCCACCACCGCGCCGAACACCAGGATGAGGACGACGATCGCCGCCGGCAGGCCGATCTGGAACTCGCCCTGCGTGAGGTCGCGCTCCGACAGTTCGTTGAAGTCGTGGTCGATGGTGGCGGAGCCGGTGACCCAGACATCGAAGTCCGGACTCCCGCGCGCCTCCTCGACGATGCGCCGGATGTCGCCGATCCCGCGCCAGTCGTAGAGGACCATCGGGATCAGGGTCGCGGTGCGGTCCTCGGAGACGAGCGCGGCATCGCCGGTCGCGTAGTAGGTGACGGCGCCGCCGACAATGTCGCGGCCGAGCGAGATGAGATCAAGGAACAGGTCCTCGACGAACTGCCGGAATTCGGGGCTATCGACCGGATGGACCGCCGATTCGACGATGACCATCTCGGGCCGGCTCGCACCGGGCGAGCGGAGAGGAAAGAGCTCGAAGGCGGGGTCTTCGTCGAGGGTCGCGACGGTGTCCAGATATGCTTCAAGCGTCTCTTCGCTCGACCGCAGCGTGAAGATCAGTGCCGTCGCGTGCCGGTCGAGCGTGACCAGCGCGTCCATGCCGGCCTGGTAGTAGGTGAGCCCGGTCGGAACCGCGTCCGGTCCGAGCGCCATGACGACGTCGTAAGCGTTCTGGACGAACGCCTGGAACGCGGGATCGTCGACGGTGAGCTCCGCCGAGCGGACGAAGAGGATCTCCGTCGCCTCGATCGGACCGGGCGGAAAGAACCGCTCGTTGATGAGACGGTTGCCCTCCACCGCCTCCGGCTCGTTGGTGAGCCCGTTCGCGCTCGTGAGCGCGCCGCCGAGGAAGAGGCTCGCCGCGGCAACGGCGAGGACGACCGCGATCAGCCAGGCGACAATGGTCCGCCAGGGATGGTGGGCGCTCGACCGGGCGAGCGAAGCTGGAGACAGCGCCGCGAACATTTGTCGATCCCGCTGACGCCATTCCGGCTGCGAAGGAAGCCCGGACGCTAGACCCTTCGCGCTGTCATGGTCCAGCCGCCTACGGGCAGTTGGCGTTGCTGGTCGTGCCGTCGGGCATGATCGTGCGGCACAGCACGGCGTTGGCGAAGCTGGTCCCGGTGACGGTGGCCCCGGTCAGGTCGGCTTCGGTCAGGTTCGCGCCCGAGAAGATGCTGCGATCGATGGTGGCACCCCGGAGAACCGCACCGGTAAAGTCGGCATTGTTGAGGACCGCGCCGGCGAGGTTCGCGTCGGTGAGGTCCGCGCCCTTGAAGCTCGCGCCCCGCCCGTTCGTCCGCGAGAGGTTCGCGCCGGTCATCGTCGCGCCGTCGAAGATCGCGTTGCCAGCCGTGGTGTTGATGAAGGAGGCGTCGACCAGGATCGCGCCCGCCAGGTTCGAATTGGCGAGGTTGGCGCTCTCGAGGTTGGTGTTGGTGAGGTTCGTTCCCGTGAAGTCGGCGTCGTTGAGCCGGCCGAACCTGAGGTAGCCATTCGTGAGGTCGGCCCCGGCGAGTGTGGCTCCCTGAAGGTCGACATTGGTGAGGTAGACGCCCACGAGGTCGAGGCCCGTCAGATCGGCGTCGGTAAGGTCGCAGTCGAAGCAGCGCAGCGTCGTGGTGAGCTGGGTCATCGCGGCCGGATCGAAGGCGAGCGCGGCGGGCGCGGCGAGCAGCGCGAGCGAGAAGCTGGCGGCAAGGCGGTTCATGGGACCTCCGGTCGCGCCCTACGGGCAGTTGGCGTTGTTCATCGTGCCGTCGGGCATCCGCGTCCGGCACAGGATCGCGGTCGTGAGCGTGGTGCGCTCGACCGTCGCCCCCGTCAGGTCCGCATCCGTGAAGTCGGCGCCGCCGAGCGATACGCTGACAAGCGTCGCGCCGCGGAGATCGGCGCCGTGGAGGATGGCGCCGCGAAGGTTCGTGCGCTCGAGATTGGCGCCCGTCAGCGTCGCGCCACGGAGGTCCGCCTCGATGAGGGTGGTCTGCGTCATGCCGATGCCGGTCATATCGGCATCGCGGAGCACCGCCCCCGACAGCGTCGCCTGGGTCAGCGTCACCATCGAAAGGTCGGCGCCGGTCAGATCGGCCCCGCTCAGGTCGGCGGAGCGAAGGTAGGAGCCGGCGAGAACGACGCCCGCCATGTTCGCGCCGATCATCCGCGCCACCGGGATGTTGGAGTCGCGGAGATTGGCCCCGGAGAGGTTGGCTCCGTTGAGGATCGCGTTCGCGAGCCGCGATCCCGGCGCGTCGATGCCGGCGAGGTCCGCGCCGCTGAGGTCGCAACGTTCGCAGACTTTTGTCGTCCGGAACGTCTCGAGCTGCGCCGCGTCGAACGCCAGCGCCGGGAAAGCCGCGGTCACCGCGGCAATGGCCACGACGGTGCGGCACCAGCGGGGGGACAGGCTCATCTCGACATCCTCGGTTCGGGAAGGGGCAGCGGCGGCCCGGCCGCCGCTACCCGGTGATGGTGGAGTCTACTCGACCACGACCTGGACGAACGCCTCCTGTGGCGGGTCGAGGTGGTCGCGGATGTAGATCTCGTAGACGCCGCGGCGCATCGGGTGGAACGAGAACCGGGCGGCGCCGGCCTCGTCGCATTCGATCGCGCGGAAGCTCATGCCCTGCATGTAGACTTCGATGTCGCCGATGCTGATGACGCGAAGATGGGCGTTGGCGAGCAGCTCCGGCATCTCGAAATGGAAGCCGGTGTCGTCGTTCTGCGCGTCGGGGCAGACGAGGTTGAAGCGATAGTAGCCGCCGAGCGCGAGGACGACTTCGGTGACGTCGACGACCGGCTCCCCGCCGGTGCCGGTGGTGACGTTGATGAACATGTCCTGCGGCGCGCCGAGGATGATTTCCTGGGCGAGAACAGGTGTGGCGACGGCAGCGATGGCGGCTGCGGCGACGCCGGCGGTCAAGAGCTTCCTGAGCAATTTACCCTCCGAGAATGGTTTTAGGGTCCGTCCCGGAGCGTGAGGCGTCGGCGTCCACGCGGCACGATCTCTTCGGCTTCGGCGGCCGATCGGCACCGATTTCTGTCATGCCAAAGGAAAAGCACGCGTTCCCCCTTCCGAGGACGCGCTCCATGTGCGACGGGCAATCTACACCAAATCGGTGACAGGACAGCTACGGACAGCCGGCATTCGACACCGTGCCGTCCGGCATGGTCGTTCGGCACAGGATGGCGACCGTGAAATCGACGCCCGTGACCGTCGCCCCGGTCAGGTCGGCATCGGTGAGATTGGTGCCGGAGAACGAAGCCCGGTCGATCATCGCGCCGCGAAGGACGGCGCCGGTCAGGTTGGCATTGCCGAACGACGTGTTGGTCAGCGTCGTCCCCGACAGATCCGCCCCGACCGCGCTGCCGCCGCGGAGATTGAGCCGCGAGAGATTGGCACCGGTCAGGTTCGCACCGTCGAACACGGCGCGGCTCGCCGTACTGTTGATCAGCGACGCGTCGACCAGCACGGCATTGGCGAAGATCGCGTCGGCCATGTTGACGGTTTCGAGATTGGCGTCGGTGAGGTCCGCGCCGGTGAGATCCGTCGCCATGAGCTGACCGAACAGGAGATAGGCGCGGATCATGTTCGCGCCGGTGAGATCGGCCCCCGCGAGCTTCACGTCGGGAATGAAGGCACCCTCGAGCTCCGCGCCCGCGAGGTCCGCCTCGACCAGGTCGCAGCCGAGGCAATTCTTGGTGGCAAGGAGCGTCGCGACGGCCGCGGGATCGAATGCAGCGGCCGGTACCGAGAGCACGAACAGCGCGAGAAGACCCGTCACAAACCGATTCACAGCGCTTCCTCCCCCGCTGCGTGCAGTTTCCGTGTCGTCCTTCAGCATAGCAGACGGGAGCCGCAAAGTCGGCTCAGGTCCTTTTTGGGCGTGTCGGAAAAGGGACCGAATTGAACTAACGCCAGAGGACGTTCGGTCGGCGGGCATCGCCTCCCACAGCCCGCTTGGTGCGCCCCGCCCCCGCACGCCGCCCGGCCTCCGTGCGCGGAGCCTCATCCACGCTAGCCGCCGATCGCCCGCTCGTTCAGCGGCTGGGTCGGGCGGGCGTTCATGCCGAGGAGGTCGACATACTCCGCGACCTGGTCGCGCGAGACGGCGAGGTGATCGGCCATGACGAACCACGACACGCCTTCGCTGCAGGGCGGCGTGGTGAGCGAGCCGGTGTAGCTGTATTTTCCGCCGGCCGCGTCGAACGCGTCCGCAACGTTGATCTCGCCGGGAACGGTGGCGGTCTCGCCGGCCGCGGGAGCGTCGCCCCAGAACCGGGCGAGGAACGGATTGTCCTCGTCCGCGAAGTCGAACAGGAAGCCGACCACCGCGAGCGCGCCGTCGTCCGCCACATGGACGACGTGCATCTCGATCGGCGCGTAGACGCCGTCGATCGTGTGCTCGCTCGGCACGTGGAAGTGGAACTGCGCGACGGCGTAGGCCTTGCCGTCCACGATAATCGTGCTGCCCGGATCGTAGTTCACCTGGATGGTGAGGCCGTTGTTCACGACGTTGATCGCTGATGGCTGGTAGTTGAAGGCGAGGTCCACCGTCGACAGCGGCGCGTCGCCGGGAATGTCGATCGGGGACTGCCGGAGCCCTACCGCGCAGGCTTCATAGGCCTCGTCGAGCTCGCCCCAATGCGCGGGACCGATCTCCCCCTGATAGCCGAACGGAGCGCCGTCGCCTTCCTGGGCCGCGAGCGGCGACAGCAGGGACGCGCCCGCGAGGAGCGTGAGGACCGACAGGCGAAGGGTTTTCGTGACCATTTCTTCCTCTGCGTGCAGATGGGTTCTACCGGACTGGGCGGGCTGAAGCACGAGGCGCGGCCTGAAGCAGGCATCGACCACGCCGCGACGCCTTGCGGTATCCCCGGAACGGGGAGCCGGCGCCGCCGGCAAGGTGCCGTGCCGGCCCCGTCGTCGGTCCAGGGGCGCGAGGACTGGCCGCGCCCGTGACGCTTGAACGGCCATGCTGGGACGGCTACGGAGACGCGCGCAATCTCCGAAACCCGCGAGGCCCAATGCCCTCCCGCAAGCTCCTCCTCCTTCCCGGCGACGGCATCGGCCAGGAAATCATGCGCGAAGCCCGTGCCGTCATCGGCTGGCTCAACGCCCGCGGCGCCGGCTTCGAGGTCGAGGAGGGCCTCGTCGGCGGGTCGGCCTTCGACGTGAGCGGCGAAGCAATTTCCGAGCCCGACATGGAGTTGGCGCATGCCGCCGATGCGGTGCTTTTCGGCGCGGTCGGCGGCCCGAAATGGGAGAAGGTGCCCTACGAGGTCCGTCCGGAGGCGGGTCTCCTCAGGCTGCGGAAAGACCTCGGGCTGTTCGCCAATCTCCGCCCCGCGATCTGCTACCCCGCCCTCGCGTCGGCGTCGTCTCTGAAGCCCGAGGTGGTCGAAGGCCTCGACATCCTGATCGTCCGTGAGCTCACCGGCGGCGTCTATTTCGGCCAGCCGAAGGAGATCGTCGATCTCGGCAACGGCCAGAAGCGCGGCGTCGACACGCAGGTCTACGAGACCTACGAGATCGAGCGCATCGCCCGCGTCGCCTTCGACCTCGCCCGGACCCGCCAGGGCAAGGTGACGTCGATGGACAAACGCAACGTCATGCGGTCCGGCGTGCTCTGGAACGAGGTCGTCACCGCCGTGCACGCGGCCGAGTATCCGGACGTCAGGCTCGAGCACATGCTGGCCGACGCCGGTGGCATGCAGCTCGTCCGCTGGCCGAAGCAGTTCGACGTCATCGTCACCGACAACCTCTTCGGCGACATGCTGTCCGACGTCGCGGCGATGCTGACCGGCTCCCTCGGCATGCTCCCTTCGGCCTCGCTCGGCGCCCCGGAAGCGTCGGGCCGGCGGAAATCGCTCTACGAGCCGGTCCACGGCTCCGCGCCGGACATCGCGGGCAAGGGCGTCGCCAACCCGATCGCGATGATCGCCTCGCTCGGCATGGCGCTCCGCTACTCGTTCAACATGATCGCCGAGGCCGAGCTTATCGACCGCGCGATCGCAGCGACGCTCGATGCCGGCTTCCGGACCGCCGACATCTACACCGACGGCATGACGAAGGTCGGCACCACGGAGATGGGCCAGGCGATCATCGCGGCACTGAACCGGGTTTCCACGTAGTTCGGACCTGGCTCCAAGCGGACTCGATCGCGGCGCGACGGACAACCAGTCTCCCCAATGCAGCAAGCCTTGGGGGGCGAGATGTTTACTTGAAGGCGGTGCTGGGACCCATGGTGGTCCTTCCAGTGATTGCGATCCGGCCGGAGTTCACGGCCCAGCGGGTCTTCAGCATCAGGGATCCGGAAGCGGCTCAAGATCGTCACTGAGCTCGGCTATGCCAATATCGCGGCCGGGGTCGCCGGCGCGGCGGTCCTCGCCTGGCCGAGCTTCATCGTGCCGATGGCCATCTACGGCGCCATTTTCTACGGCCTCGCCGGCATCGAGCACATCACCAACACCGGCCGGACCAGGGTGGAGACGATCGCGCTGGTGACCGATCTCGCAATTGCTGTCATTCTGGCGGTCTCCGCCGTCATCGGTACTACGCAGAAATGGGGACTGAGCCCATGATCTCCGTGCGCATCATCGTTGCTGATATCCCGGCAGCGGTCGCCTTCTACACCGGCCCGCTGGGTTTCGATCTCGACGTCCAGACGCCGGTCTTCGCCGCCGTGCAGAAGGGGGAGCTGAAGCTCCTCCTCAGCGATCCGCACAGCGCCGGCGGCAAGCCGCTGCCGGACGGTACCCACCAGGCGCCCGGCGGCTGGAACAGGGTGATGATCACCGTCCCGGACATCGCCGCCGAGGTCGCGCGCCTCAAGGGTCTCGGCGTGACATTCCGCAACGATCCGGTCACCGGACCTGCCGGCGCGCTCGCGATCCTGGACGATCCGTCGGGCAACCCGATCGAGCTCTGGCAGCCCGCCGCGCACTAGCGGCAGAAAGCCCTCTCTACGCGGCCCTGCGTGCCGACGACAGCGGACGCCGGCTGAGGATAGCCGGCATGCCGCCGCGCGGCCGGAGCGTGACCTGCGCCACCGGAATCGGCGTTGCCGCCGACGCATCGAACCGGAAGCGCGGCAGGAGTTTCGCCACGAGGGCCGCAGCCTCGAGGAGCGCAAACCCCATGCCGATGCAGATCCGCGGGCCGGCGCCGAACGGCATGTAGGCGTGACGGTGCCGCGCCTTCTGCGCCTCCGGCGTGAACCGGTCGGGATCGAAACGGTGCGGGTCGTCCCACAGCAGCGTGTGGCGATGGATGGCGTAGATCGGGATGAAGACCTGGCTCTTCGAGGTCACGCGATGGCCGGCGATGGTCGTGTCCGCGATCGGCGTCCGCAGCAGCGTCGGCGCCGCCGGATAGAGCCGCAGCGCTTCCGACAGGACCTGGCGGGTGTAGGAGAGACGGGCAACGCCCTCGGCCGTGATGCCGTCCGCGCCGCCGGCGGCCTCGATCTCGGCGAGCACCTTCGCCTCGATCTCAGGATGGAGGCTGAGGAGATAGAAGGTCCAGGTCAGCGCCAGCGCAGTGGTCTCGTGGCCGGCGGTGATGAAGGTCAGGAGATTGTCGACGATCTCCGTGTCGTTCATCTGCTCGCCGTTTTCCTCGTCTCGCGCGTCGATCAGCGCCTGGATGAGATCGCCGCGGTGCTCGCCGGAGCGGCGCCGCTCGGCGACGAGGTCGCCGGTGACTTTGCGCAGGTAGTCGCGCGCCGCCATCACCTTGCGGCGTCCTGGATAGGGGAAGCGTTCGGGCAGGCCGATCTGGGCGAGCGCCACGACCCAGCCGGTCGCTCCGAGATAAGTGTCGATGGCGCCGGCGAGCCTTGCGACGTCGAAGCGGTCGGCGCCCGAGAGGATCGTCTCGGCGACGATGTCGAACGTCGTCCGCATCATCTCGAAGTTCAGCGAGATCTCGGTCCCGTCCGCCATCGCCGACAGGCGCGCCGCCTCGCGATCGCCGGCCGCCAGCATCTCCGGCACGAAGAGCGAGACCTCGCCGGGGCGGAACATCGGCGCCACGATCCGCCGCTGGCGCCGCCATTGCGCGCCGTCGGAGGTGACCATGCCGGAGCCGAGCGCCGGCGCGAGCAGGCGCTGCATCATCACCGACTTCAGGTATTTCTCCGGCTCGACCACCATTATCTGGTGGATGAGGTCCGGATCCATCACGAACAGCGTCTCGCGGCCGAGGAAGCGCTCGACATAGGTCTTCTGGTGGTAGATCGCCTCGGGCCACACTTCGAGCGGATTGCGTACCACCGTGCGCAGATAGCGGAGCACCGGGAGCTGGGCTGCCGGCGGCGTGACATGGGCGGGAATGACAAGAGCGGCTGCGGACGCCATCGGGCTCGCCCTCCTTTGCTGTCAGGTCGGCGAGGGTTCCTAGTAACCACAATTCCCTCGATTCATCCACGCATTGCTGTGCCGCGGAGCACACACCCGGTCGCAAATCGGGACGCGAAAGGGCCGGCCGGAATCCCGGACCCGGACGAACCTCTAGGCGCGGCGAGCGCCGGCGACGTATGTTCGGCACACGAGCCCTGGAGCCCGAATGGCCGAGAACAAGACCAAGCCCACGACCGTCGACGTGTCTGCCTTCATCGACGCCGTCGAGAGCGACCGGCGGCGCGACGATGCCCGGACCGTCGATGCGATCATGCGCGAGGTGACGGGCGAAGCGCCGCGTATGTGGGGGCCGTCGATCATCGGCTATGGCGACGCCCATTACGACTATGAAAGCGGCCGCAGCGGCGACTGGTTCAAGGTCGGCTTCTCGCCGCGCAAGGCGAAGCTGGTGCTCTATTTCCGGAGCCTCGACGCCGTGAGCCCGATGCTCGCGAAACTCGGCAAGCACGAGACCGGCAAGGGCTGCCTCTACGTCAACAAGCTGAGCGACATCGACCTCGACGTGCTCCGGCAGATGATCGCCACCTCGGCGGCCGGAGGGAAGGCCTGACCGGCACACAAGCCACCAGCTCGGCGAGGGTGCCGAGCGTCCGGCGGTAGCGGCTCGCGAGAACCGCCACCGCCGAAGGGGCGCTATTCGACGATGAAGACGCCGGTCACCTCGACGTTGGGCTGGACCGTGTCGTCGATGATGGTGAAGGGGAACTCGCCGGTCCGCATCGGATGGAAGCTGATGCGAGCGGCCATGCCCAACCCTTCGCAGTCGATCTGGCGGAGGTTCAGGCCCTGCATGTGGAAGTTGATCTCGTTGACGTCCTGGAAGCCGCCATTGAGCTCGCTCACGCTGACGATGCGGATGTGCATGTTCTGCAGGAATTCCGGTGCCTGGAACGTGACGCCCGCCTCGTTCACGACGCCCGAAGGGCAGATCAAATTGAGGCGGTAGTAGCCGCCCTGGGCGAGGCGGATCTCGGTCTGCGAAACCGTCATCGTCCGATCGGCGGCGAACGCCACCTCGATCGTGAAGTCCTCGGGCGGGCCGCCTCCGACCCGCCCCGGCTCCTGCTGCGCCAGCGCGGCGCCGACGACCGTGAGCGAGAGCCCGGCTCCCGCGATGATGCCTGCAAGCTTTCTCATCGAGATAGTCTCCTCCCGTTGATTGTTCGGACCTCGACAAGGTGACCGAGTTGCAGAGCAACATCACTCAATCATCGCGATAGGCTGGGGCTATCGGCAATGTCGGCTGGGGGGCGCCTTTACGAACCCAGGAACGCCCTCAGTACCGGCGCAAAGACCGACGGCTGCGGGCCATGACCCTCGCCGGGAAGCACCTTGCGGCTCGCGTTCGGAAGCACGGCCGCAACCGCATCGGCGGCCATCGGCATGAACGGGAACGAGGCGTCGCCGCTGACGACCAGCACCGGCAGCGTCGCCTTCTGCCAGCGGTCGGGAAACCGTCCGGCGGTGTAGTAGGCGTTGAACATGAAGCGGCCGTCATAGGCGATGGTCGGGCCGACGCTCTCCATGATCGGCCAGATCGGGCTCTGCTTGGCGCCTTCGATCGCCTCCGGCGGCATGCCGACGGTGCTCATGAAATAGGCCGCCGCTCCGCCGGGATCGCCGGCGGCCGTGAAGCGGTCGAGTGTCTCGACATAGTCCGCTGGCGGCGGGGTGAACGGGGCTCCCGGCAGGACGAAGGGCGGCTCGTACATCACGAGCTTGTCGATCGGCAGCCCGGCGGCCGCCGCCTCTAGGGCCACCACGGAGCCGGAGGAGAAGCCGAGCAGCGACGCGCGTCCGCCGGCAATGTCGACGAGGGCGGCGATGTCCTCGATCTCGCGCTCGGGCGCATAGGGTAGCGTATTGCCGCTCTCCCCGCGCCCGCGCCGGTCATAGTTGATCACCGTGAAATCGGAGGCGAGGAGATCGGCCAGCGGGGCTAGATTGGCGTCGAAGGCGCGAAAGCCCGTGGCGCCCGTGACGACGATGAGGGCCGGGCCCTTGCCGACCTTGTCGTAGCCGATCCGGGTGCCGTCCTTGGATGTGGCAATGCTCATGGAGTATCCCCTGTCAAACGGCGGGACTGCCACCATGGCCGATCAAACCCGCTCGAAAACACGACGAACGGGTTGGGGCCAAATCGACATGGCTGCCGCAAGTTTCGTGCAACCGCCCGCGCTTCGCTCCCCGCGAGGCGGCCGCGGTGGCGACTTGTCTTGGATTTTGGATGGTGCCCCTGGCCCGGGTCGAACGGGCACGCCGTTGCCGGCAACAGATTTTGAGTCTGCCGCGTCTACCGATTCCGCCACAGGGGCCGCCGGCCGGGACTACAGGCACCGCCTCCGATGGTCAACAATCGGCCCCGGTGCTCCGCGGACGCGGCTGCACCACTTCGTGAAGCGGCTGCGACAGCCGGAGGGCTCGTTTTCACCACCATTGCCGCGCTATTGATCGCGCGGGTTCCGTAAGTGCCGGTGTACCGATGACCGTCCAGATCGAGGAAATGCCGCAGCGCCGGGCGATCGACCGGCTCACGCTCGCCACCGGCCTCGTGCTCCTTGGCGCCGTCGCGACCATCGCCGGCGCCTGGGGCTTCGAGCTGATCGGGCACTACATCCCGTGCGCGCTCTGCCTTAAGGAACGGATCCCCTACTACATCGCGATCCCGGTGGCCGTGCTCGCCTTCGCCTTCTCGTTCAACGTGCGGACGCAGGGACTCAGCCGTGTCCTGCTCCTGGTCCTTGCCGGCCTCTGCGCGTGGAGCGTCGAGCTGGGCGTCTTCCTCGCCG
>JBFXAJ010000004.1:0-170119 GCA_050184415.1 Bauldia sp. | reverse complement strand
TTCCTAGCGTTCGCATGTAGCCGACCGAAAGCAAATCGAGCGCGATTCCGGTAGGCCGGTAGCCAGTCAATACTAGCGCTAGTAAAATCAACAATAGAAGGATGATACAGCCGATCACCAGTCGCGCAACAGATATACCGCCATTCCTGACCACGAAGGCAAAGAAACAGAGTGTAACAAGGACAATCGCAAAGACAATCTTGCCCGCAGACCCCATATAGACGAGCAATTGACCGAAAATGCCGATGAATAGCCACAGTCGTTTGCTGCGGTCTAGAAGCCCGGTTGCTATCAGATACGGATTTAGCGCGGTAGCTAGCCACCCCGTGGCATATACAGCCAACGCTGTGCTTTGGGCGCCGGCGTATCTGGCCCGCTGCTCGTAGATCTCACCAAAGGTGGAGAAGGACAAAAGGGATCCGTACGAATACATATAGTAAAAAAGAATGAGAAAATATAGTACGCAGACCATCAGGAAGAATCGATCACTGGAATATGTCGTTGCCAGCCGAAAAGGCGGGCGGACGTAAATTCGCGGAATTTTTACAATAAGAAAGAAGGAAACCGCGAGTGAAGCGATCAGGAGTGTGGCATTGTCTAGACTCGTCCCCTGCATTCCGGCCGTCATCACCATGGGAATGTAGATTCCCATGAAGATGAGCCAAATGACGAAATCCGACAGGCGGCCAATCGACCTTGGCAGGGCGAACGCAAAGACGGCGATAGCTACGAGCGCCGCAGCCACGGTCGATGTCGATGGAGCATAGGTGAAGCCGAAATAGTAGAATGCGGGGCTGGCCCACGCGACGTAGATATAGGAGAACAGTCCGACATAGCTGGCTATAAGGGCCAGAATGAGCGGGCGCGAGTTCCGCAATCGGGCTTCGCCCAATCGTGAAGCGCGCAAGACTGTGGCGGGGCGTCCGACGCCGGGCGTCACGCCTTACTCCGCATTCGCTTGGCGCTCACACCGACGCCGATTAGGCACCCCGCGGAAGAGGCGACATAAGCGGCCAGGAACCCGGCCGCGAGGGCAGTCGTCCCCCACTCCCCGATGGCCAACGCGGTGAAGAGGCCGAGAACTACGGCCCAAAGCAGGTTTGAAGCCAACACCATCCACGGCTTGTCCATTCCGTAGAGGAGAGTTGCCGACACTCGCCACAGCGCATGGAACGGGGCCGCTGCAAGGAGCAGCACCAGCATTGGCGCGGCGGCAGCGAAGGCTTCGCCGTAGAGCGCCATGATGTGCCTACTGGCCAGCGAGCCGGCCAACGCGAGCGGAACCGTGAGCAGCAGGACAGCAAAATAGAGCCACGCGGAAATGGCTCTGAACGTCGTGGAATCGTTGGCGCTCCAAGCCTTCACCAGTCGGGGCATGCTCACCACCGTAAGCATGGTAGGAATGAAAAAGGCCGGTCCGTGCCATTGATACGCGGCATTGTAGAGGCCAAGCGCGGCCTGCCCCTCCACGCGGCTTACATAGGCCATTACCACCCAGAGGACCGGCGTCGTCACCAACCCGGACATTGTGCTTGGAAGGGCGTATGCGACAAGAAGTTTTCGTTCTTGCCAGGCGCCGCGATACTGGAGGCGGACGCCCCGCTGTCGCAAGGCGCGCCGGATGGCGATCTCGCCGAGGACCCACGCAAGACCTGAGCCAAGCGCAAGACCCGCGATCGCTCCGCCGAGCCCGAAAAACGACACCAGCGCGATCGTTGCGAGGAGCGAAAGCAGGCCATCGAGAAGATTAAGGATAGCCAGCGTCCGGAAACCGTCCACGGCAGTCCAAAGACCGTTCTGCACGCCCCTGAGCGACCAAGTTGCAACGAGGAGGGCCCCGAGCATCAGCGGTCCGTTCAGATCGGCGTCCCCCAAGATTAGCTTCGCCAAGCCATGCGCGCCAACGAGCAGCGCGACCGTGACCAACGAGATCGCCGTCAGCGAGCTGAGAGACAGCAGTCCTGCAATCCGTCCCGCCCTTTCGGGGTCGATGTCGGCATAATGCGCGACGAAACGGGTCGAGGCGTTGCCAAATCCAATCCCTGCCAGAAGCGCGGCTACGCCGAGAGTGGACTGCACCAAACCAAGCGCCCCGAAATCGGCGGGCCCAAGAAGGCGGCCCACAAGAATCATGGTGACGAGAGCCAGAACGCGAAATCCGGCGGTGCCGGCGATGGTCCAGGCTGCTCCCCTACTTAGGGATCGTCCGGCATTCGCAATAGGACCGAACCATCGCGCCACGGGCGCCGGGCGATGGGAATCGATAGAAAGGGGGCTAAGGTTTGCCGACATCTGATCGAGCCAAGCCGGGGGTGGAACCGGCTCTCATCCTCTCGGCAATCGTGCGCCTTAGCAGCGTAGTCCATTTCTCCGTGCAGAAGTAGAAGGCCAGGCAGGCAAGAATGCAGATCGTTGCCGCCAACAACAGCTGTAGAACATTGGCTGTCGACAACGTGGTAACTGGCGTAACAACGTAAGCGGCAACTAACAGAAGAAACGGGTAATGAACAACATACATGGAGTATGAAACGGCGCTTCCTGCCGTTGCTAGGAAAATGACCGCCCTTTGCCGGATTCGGATTTCCGCGAGGCGTGGCAAAGCTAGTCCAAGGCCGACACAAAGCAAACCGTTGAACAGACTGTGCCACTGGATGGCGCTGGTCCAGGGCGCGCCGGGTGAACTGAGTTCTGCAAGAATGAAGCCGACGGCGGCGAGTGCGCACCCGATAACGGCCTGCCCGTTGAATCGGAAGGGCAGGACCGAGACTGTGATCCCTCCAAAAATCCAGAAGAGGAGGTAGCTCGCGTTCAAGATCGAAAACACGATGATGATGCAGGCAAGAATTGCGATGCCTTGAAGCACATAGCGACGGCCGACCAGTAGGGCGACGGCGCCACCAAGGATATAGAACCAAATCTCGTACGCCAAGCTCCAGAGCGGCGGATTTGCCCTCGTCGTATCAACGATAACCTCGTTCAGGCCGACTGCATGAAGTACTATGGAGCTAAATGTAAAAGGTATTTCAAGTGAATCGGCTACTATTTTGGTTAGGAGTAAAGCTGGGAGCAGCGGTAAGACTATTCGTGTAACACGATCGACAGAGTATGTCGTAAGATTAAACGTGTCTGCCCGCAGTCTTGATATAATTCGTCCCAGTACCAAATGCCCGCTCAACACAAAGAACACGAGGACCGCAGAGTGCGCCGGACGTGAGATAAGGTAAAATGCAAGGGACAGAGCCGATTGGTCCGACGGAGGCAAAGCATCATAGGGAGGCAGAAGGATAATTCGCAGGTGGGCCAGGAACACCAGGGCAGCGGCGCTCGCTCTCAACCCATCAAGGACTACGGACTGAGGTTCACGCCAAGTCTCAATGTGGGGCTGGGCAGCGACGGAATGCAACTTCAGGCCTTACGTGCCTCGAGCGCGAGCTCCGCGATACCTGAGGGCTCGTCAACGAACCGGCCGGGCTCTTCCAGCTCCGCAAACGCGGCCACGTCGGAGTCGCCGATCACGCAGCGGCGGATATTCACGAAGCCGGCTTGAGCCAGGGCTTCGGTCATCGCGGGCTGATCCCACATCCAAAGATGCTCGGATCCGCCAAAGGTCGCGCGGAGCCTTCCAATTGGGCCAGTTGGTCGACGAGTGCGACCAAGCCTCGTGCTTCGAAGGAAAACTTCGCCTGCCTTCGAGTCTCCCGCCCGAGCGCCATCGACATAGAGTGCAGCTCGTTCGAACAGATCTGGAACGACCAATCGAAATACCCCGCCATCAGCCATCATGCGATGAGTATTGCGCAGCGCAACACGAAAGTCGTCAAAAGAAAGATGCTCCAGGACGTGAGAGGAGAAGACGGCGTGCACCGAGTTGTCTGGCAGGGGCAGCCCGCTGCAGATGTCGCCGTATCGAACCTCGGCGGGGAATTTGACGGCGCCGAAAATGGAAGTCGTTAAGCGGCCAACAACGGGTAGTCTTTGGAGCCGCAACGTCGGGGAATTATCGAAATTGAGCCAGCTCGGCCCAACTTTAGTACCGCAGCCAAAGTGTACGAGCATCGCTGTTTATGTCTACTTAGACCCGAACCCGGTCAACACGGTCCGGATGGTCTTGGCCATGATCAACAAATCCAGCCACAGGCCGAAATTCTTGATGTAATAGAAGTCGTACTGCAGCTTCGTCGTTGCCTCGGCGACTTCCGCGACGTTGCCCTGGTTCACCGCGCCCCAGCCGGTGATGCCGGGGCGGACGATGTGGCGGTAGCGGTAGAAGGGGATCTGGCGCTCGTACCATTGCGAGAGCTCGAGCGCCTCCGGGCGGGGGCCGATCCAGCTCATGTCGCCGCGGAGTATGTTCCAGATCTGCGGCAGCTCGTCGACGCGCATCTTGCGCAAGAAGCGGCCGACGCTGGTGACGCGGGGGTCGCCGTCCTTCGTGAAGGCGCCGCTCGCGGCCGCGTTAACGCACATCGTCCGCAGCTTCACGATCCGGAACACCTTGCCGCGATAGCCCATGCGCTCCTGGGTGAAGAACACCGGGCCGCGGTCGCACAGCTTCACCGAGAGGATGCCGAGGAGAAGGATCGGCATCGTCACCGGCAGCGTCAGGATGGCGAGCAGGATGTCGCCGACGCGCTGGAAGCGGAGATAGAGCGACGACGGCAGGAGCGAGCCGAGATTGTTCTCCGACAGGTGCTCGATCTCGACGCGGCCGGTCAGCGATTCGGAAAGCTGCTTGAAGTGGTAGACGGGGAGGCCGCGAAGGGCGGCGTTAGCAAGCATCCGCTCCCAGTCGTCCGAGAGATCGGCGCGGAGATCGGCGACCACCGCCGTGACGCCGTTCGGGATCTCGCGCGGCGTTTGGGCGACGCGCCATTCGGCGCCGCCGAGCCGCATCATCTGCCCCGCCGCGCCGAAGGGCAGCAGCAGGTAGTTCGGCCGGATCAGCCGCCGCTCGACGCGGAAGACGACGAGATACCAGCCGACCGCAAGGATGAAGGAGAGGAGGAACTGGAACCGGGAGTAGTCGAAGCGGGCGAAGAAGAAGACGACGATGACCGCGGCATAGGCCACGGTGAACACCGGGAACACGTAGGCCGGCCCGCGCGCTCCGGGATAGATCGTGATCCGCTTGAGGATGAGGTGGCCGACGAGGACGGCGAGCGCGGTGCCGAAGACGGTGCTGTCTGGCCGCATGAACGCGCGGCCGAGGAACTGGAACTCCGACTGGAAGAAGGGCGGCCCGAGGAGGTTCGGGAGCAGCACCGCAAGGAGCAGCGCCCCAAGGATCTGGAAGCGGTTGCGCGCGAGGAACCGGAGGCTCCCGCCGGCGCTGTAGGCGCGCGGCGGCGAACTCGGCCCGCGGGTCGAGGGGAGGACCGCGGTCATGGCGCGCGGCCGCAAGGGTCGTATGGAGCTGCGTAGTTCACCGAGATCCCGCCTTCTCGCTCTCTCCGCGTGCCCACGCGCGGAGGCGATAGCTACCGCACTCCGGGTGCCCGCGCCTCCCTGGCTCCCGAAGCAATCACCTTGTCATCGCCGGCCCCGGCTAAGCCGCCGGGACCATCGTTGCCGCATCGGCCTGGAGCAGAACCTCGCCACCCAGAAGTTGCAGCAACACCTCAACACGTCCGGTCGCGTCGAGTTTCATCAAGCGTCCCACGAGTCCCGCGAGCGGACCACTGTTCACGCGGACAGGTTGTCCTGGTCCAAGACCGGAAATGGGATTTGCTTCAAGGCCTTCGGCCTGAAGCTGCTCGACCGTGCCTCGTGGAACTGCGAGTGGCGCATTTCCGGCCGTGAGGAGCCGTACGACGCCGAGCGTGCCGTTGATCGACCGCCAGCGGTCGCGGCCGATGTCGAAGGCAACGAAAAGATAACGCGGGAAGAGCGGCGCCTCGCGGGTCCTGAACTGCCTCGCGTGGCGCGTCGTGCGTCGCTGCAGCGGCTGAAAGGTCTCGAAGGCCTGCCGGCGAAGGTGGGTCTCTGCCAATCCTTCGCGATTCGGCTGCGTCTGGACGACGTACCAGCGCCGTTCCGACAGTCCCGTCATCGTTCGCTACCCGACCAGAAACCGCCCGCCGCGGACGCGGCGGGCGCAGGGCTGAGACGGTGCAGCGCCTAGGCCGGGCTGAACGCCATGGGGTTGGTCGGACCCGGGTTCGACAGGCCGACCGAGAACCCGGCGATCAGCGCAGGCAGGCCCGCCGCCTGGATGAGCGCCGTGACCGCGTCGAGGATCGACGGTACCGCTTCGGCGACGTCGCCGATGATGATCCCGATCGGGCCCTGAAGGGGGACCGGCAAGGACGCGGCGGTCTGGATCGCCGCGGCAATCGCCGCAAGGCAACCGGCCTCGTCGACGAGGATGCCGGGCGCGGAGGTCGCGCAGGCGGCAGTGATGCTTGCCTGGACCGCGGCCACCTCGGGCGGCAGGGCCTGGGCGAAAGCGGGACCCGCCGCGCCGCCAACTGCAAGGGCCGCGACGAGCGGAACGACACGTATCCATTTTTTCATCGGGCAAACATCCTATAGGCCGCACTGATGAATCCAATCGTGCCCATGGATCACAGCGGTGTCAACAAGCATCGTCCTAGTTGGATTTCGGAAGTCGACCGCTTTGCGGCGAAGCGGCGGCGGTCTGTCTCTATGAATTGGAGGATGCGCAATGTTATTTCGAGCATATGACAAGATATGCCGCATTGAATGACAGGGGCCACGACGAACGGCGTGCTCATCGGTAGTACCCAGCATACTTGCTGTAGTAACGCTTGTTGCCGGCAACCTGATTGAGGAGCCCAACGATCGGGATCTGCGCGTGCATCATCATATCGCGAAGGGCGCCTTTCACGATCCGCTGGGCAGTTGCCTCGGCTCGGACAACAAAGAGCGCGACGTTGGCATATTCGCGAGCGATGATTTGGGGATCAACGACGAGCCCGACCGGCGGAGAGTCGATAATCACTACCTCGTATTCTTTCGTGGCGTATTCCATCACCGAACGAAAGCGCTGCGACAGGATCAGCGAGTCGGTCGCGACCGAGCTGGCTTCGGAGCCGAGCACGAGGTGGAGGCCGGTCGCTTCCTCCTGCATCATGAAGAGATGCGCGGTTTCAGCCGCGCGGCCGCGGAGCAGATAGTCGATCAGGCCGACCTCGGCCTCGTGCTTGACGTGCTTGTGGACCGACGGATGGCGGAGGTCGGCGTCGATCAGGATCGTCGGCCTGCCGGAACGGGCGAACGAGCGGGCCAGGGCGAGGGCGATGGTGGTCTTGCCTTCGCCCGGCGCGGCGGAGGTGACGACGAGCTTGAGCTGCTGGTCGGGATCGACCGATTCGATGCCGATCCGGGTCCGCCGCAAGGCTTCAGCGAACGCCGAGAGCGGCTGGTCGACGATCGCCCAGTCGGGCTCCTCGTTCTTCGGCGTCTTGATCCGCGGCACGGCGGCCACCACCGGCAGCCCGGTCACCTGCTCGAGGTGATCGACCGAGGCGATCCCGCCGATGAGGTTCTCGCGGACGAGGGCGAGCCCGAAGCCCGCCGCGCCGGCGAGGAGGAGCGCGAGCATCAGCGTCGACCGGACCGACGGGTAGCTCGGCGCGTTCGGCGTCGTCGCCGTGGTAATGACCCGCGAATCGGGAAGGGCGAGACCCATCTCCTGCTGGCCGGTGCGGAGCTGGGTGAGGCTTGCGGTATAGAGGCCGCGCTGGATCTGGGCGTCCTGCTGGAGGTTCACGAGCTCGCGCAGCGCGTCATTGGGCAGCGGCTGGTCGACGATCGTCGCATTCAGCTCGTCCTGGAGGGTTGTGACCTCGTCCTGCTGTGCGGCGACGGCGGCCTCAAGCGCCGCGGCCCGGTCTGCCGCCGCGGTCCGGATCTCGGTCTCGAGGGCGGCAAGGTCCGCCTGGATCTGGGCCGCCCGCTCCGCCGGCGCGACGGTGAGCTCGCCAAGGAGCGCCTCGCGCTGGACGCCGAGATTCTGGTCTTCAACGAGAGCGGCGAGCGCTGCGGTATCGGTCGCATCGAGCGCGGTGCGAAGGGTGGTCAGGGTGGTGCGCTGGGTCTCGAGCGCGCCGGTCTGGCTGCGAAGGTCCGCTAGCATCACCCGCGCCTCGGGCGTCCCCGCGGCGTCGATCGCATCGACGATGAAGGCGTCGATGCGGCCCTCGACGTCCTGGACCTCGGCGGCGAGGTTATCGACGCGCTCCTGGAGGAGGACCGTCGCCTGCTCGCGCGCCGCGACCTTCGAGAGGACCTGCTCGTCGATATAGGCCTGGGCGACCGCGTTGGCCCAGCGGGCCGATTCGGCCGGGATGGTCGATATCGCGGAGATCGCGATCACGTTGGTCGTGCCGCGCTGGCTGACCTGGATGTGGGTGCCGAGCGTACGGGTCCACTCGTCCCGCTCCTCGGGCGACATCTCCGCCCAGCTCGGTTGCGGCCCTTCGCGCGGCTCGGCGCCGAGCCCGATCAGGGAGAGGAGGGCGTTGAGGCGCGGCGGGTCGTCGAACACCGGCGAGTTGGCGACGTCGAGCTGGGCCGCTGCCCGCGACAGCACGCTGGCCGAGCGGATGATCTCGACCTCGGTGCTGACCACGGCGTTGACGCCGAGCGTGTCGTTGAGCGCCGGCGCCACGCCGAGGAGCTCGGAGTTCCGCGTGTCCACCACCAGGAGCGTCGTGGCGGTGTATTGGCGGTCGACCTGGCTGACATAGAGGATGCCGATCAGGACCCCGAGCACGGTCGTGGCGAGGATCGTCCATTTCTGCCGGCGGGCAAGGGCGATCAGCGACCGCAGGTCGAACGGCGCCGGTTCTTCGATATCCGTGAAGCCGCGCTGGGGAGCGGCTCTGGCTGCGCGGTTGATCGCCGTCTCAAGGGCCGGATCGGCCGGACGAAACCCGGTCTCGTACTGGTTCAAGCAGTGATCTCCAGGAAGCGTCGCGCTTCCCCTTCGAGCGCAAGGCAGGTGAGACGCCCGGTGGCGTAGGCTCCCGTGTCAAGATTGATGCGGTGGCGGCCGTCGAACGGCTCTTTGGTCGGTGTATGTCCGTGGACGACGATCTTCTCGAAGGGTGCGTCCCGATCCGCGAAGCCGGTCCTGATCCAGAGGAGATCGCGTTCTCTCTGCTCAGACAACGCAACCCCCGGCCTTACGCCTGCGTGAACGAAGAAATAGTCGCCAACGATTTGGCTGAGACTAAGGCGCGAGAAGAAGAGAAGGTGCTCGGGCGGAAGCCTGGCCGCGAGCTCGCTGCGCATGCGTTCCAGTTCTTCGCCTCGGCCCACGCGCACTCCAGCCCTAACACCATAGGATTGCAGGAATTCCGCGCCTCCCATGTCGATCCAGCCAGGGCCGGCGGCGAGGGGGCGCTGCAGGAAATCAAGAAGCATCGCCTCGTGGTTGCCCTTGATGAACGCTGCGCGATACCTGACAGCAATACTAAGAAGCGTCGCGATGACCTCGAAAGAATTCGGGCCCCGGTCGATATAGTCTCCTAGCCCGATTACGAGGGTCTTCGGGATCGGATTGGCGGCGACGTCGGCATCGATCGCCGCGGCGAGTCTGGCCGCGAGGTCGGCGCGACCATGGAGATCACCGAAGGCGTAGACGCGGAGCCCCGGCGGCACGGCGGCGCGCTGGAGGACGGGGGTCGCGACCGCGGCGCGGCCGCGGCGCAGGAAATCGAGGAGCATCGGGCGTCAGGGCCCGATCGGGGATGGGGTCGCGCGGATGCGCGATCCGCCGGAGGCGCAGCGAGGCGTCATGCCGGTGCCGTTCCAGTCTTTGTCGCCCCCGGATCAGTGTCCCCGAGAAGGAGCCCATCGGCAACCGGTCGATCGGGCACGCCACAATGATGGCGGCACCGTCCCAATTGGCCCGCCTGCCGGATTACGGCAGGCGAAGGGCGAGGCCGGCTGGGGCGGTGAGGTTCTGCGGCTTGAAGGCCTCGAGGATGGCGCCGGGGGCGTTGGGGTCAACCGCGCGTCCGCTCAGCCGGTCGACAGCGATCAGCTCGATGCCCGGGGGGATCGGGAACTCGCGTGGCTCGGTGCCGGCGAGAGCGGCCGTCATGAAGTCGCGGAACACCGGGGCGGCGAGGACGCCGCCCGTATTGCCGGCGCCAAGATTGCGCGGGCTGTCATAGCCGATGAAGACCCCGACCACGAGATCGGTCGAATAGCCGATGAACCAGGCATCGTAATAGTCGTTGGTCGTGCCGGTCTTGCCGGCGATCGGATGCCCGACGGAGCGGACCACCGTCGCCGTGCCGCGCTGGACGACGCCCTCCATGATCGAGGTCATCTGGTAGGCGGTCATCGGGTCGATGATCTGGCGCCGGTTGTCGACGAGCGTCGGCTCGGGCTGGCCGTTCCACTCGTCTGCGGCGCAGAGATCGCAGGTCTGCGGCAGGTTGCTGTAGATCGTGTTGCCGTGGCGATCCTGGACGCGGTCGATCAGCGTCGGCACCACGGCGCGTCCGCCATTGGCGAAGACCGCATAGCCGGCCACCATCTGCAGCAGCGTCGTCTCGCCGGCCCCGAGGGCGAAGGCGAGGTAGGGCGGCAGGTCGTCGTAGATGCCGAAGCGGTCCGCATACTCGGCGATCAGCGGCATGCCAAGATCCTGCGCCAGGCGCACGGTCATGACGTTCCGCGACTGCTCGATGCCGGTCCGCAGCGTCGAGGGGCCGAGGAAATCATTGGCGTAGTTCTCGGGCCGCCACAGGCCTTCCTCGCCCTCCTGCTCGATCTCGATCGGCGCGTCGAGGACGATGGACGTCGGCATGTAGCCATTGTCGAGCGCGGCGGCATAGACGAACGGCTTGAAGGACGAGCCGGGCTGCCGCATCGCCTGCGTCGCGCGGTTGAACTGGCTGCCCGAATAGGAGAAGCCGCCGACCATGGCGCGGACGCGGCCCGTGACCGGGTCCATCGCGACGAGGGCGCCCTCGATCTCGGGGACCTGCTGCAGCCGGTAGTCCTCGCCGCCGATCGGGGAGACGTAGACGACGTCGCCCACGTCGAGCGGGCTGTTGCCGGCCCAGTTCATGTCGGCCTGGGCGATGGTCCCCGTCTCACGGATCTCCATGAGGCCGCCGGCGGGGTTGGCATCAGGCTGGAGGCCTATCGTGGCGCCACCGCCTTCAAGCGCGAGCACTACCGCGAGGTCCCATTCGAAGACGTCGGCAAGCCGCGGTACCGCGCCGAGCGCGACGCCCCAGTCGCCCGTTATGTCGATCGTCGTTTCCGGTCCGCGCCAGCCGCGGGCTTCGTCATAGCGGACGAGCCCCTCCATCAGTACTTTCCGGCCCAGGATCTGGAGGTCAGGGTCGAGCGAGGTGCGGACCGAGAGGCCGCCGCCATAGAGCTGGTCGGAGCCGTAGAGGGCAAGGAGCTCGCGGCGGACCTCCTCGGTGAAGTAACCGGCGGCGCGGGTCGGGATGCCGCCCATGGCCGCGATCTCCTGGCCATAGGTGGTCTGGAACAGGTCGGCGAAGGTCGGGTCGAAGCGGTCGGCGGCGAAAATCAGCGGACGGGCGGTGCGCGGCGACACGCCGAGCGGCTCGGCCTTCGCGCTCTCGCCTTCGTCGAAGGTGACGTAGCCATTCTCGACCATGCGGTCGATCACCCAGTTCCGGCGCTCGAGCGCGGCATCGGTATTGCGGAACGGGTGATAGTTGGACGGGCCCTTCAACAGCGCCGCGAGATAGGCGCATTCGGCGATCGTCAGCTCCTGGACCGATTTGTCGAAATAGATCAGCGCCCCGGCGGCGACGCCATAGGCGCCCATGCCGAGATTGCTGTCGTTCATGTAGAGTTCGAGGATATGGTCCTTGGTGAAATTGGCCTCGATCTGGAAGGCGAGGATCGCCTCCATGATCTTGCGGTCGAAGGTCTGGTCGGCCGTGAGCAGGAAGTTCTTCGCGACCTGCTGGGTGATGGTCGAGCCGCCGACCAGGCGGTCCTGGCCGGTGGTCAGACCCATCGCGTTGGTCAGGAGCGCCCGGACGATGCCGTAATAGTCGAGGCCCGAATGCGAATAGAAATTGCGGTCCTCGGCCGAGATGAAGGCCGCGCGGAGCCGCTGCGGGATCATGTCGATCGGCAGGTACATCCGACGCTGGGTCGCGAACTCCGACAGGAGCTGGCCATCGGCGGCATAGGCGCGCGTCAGCTGCGGCGGCTCGTACTCCGCCAACTGGTCTATGTCGGGAATGCCCGCCGAGAGCCCGGCGACAAACCAGCCGGCCGCAGCGAGTAACGCGAGCTCCAACAAGTGAATTCCCCTCGTCGCCCTTCCAACTAACGGCAACGATCGACGCCGGTTCCAAAGCTGCCGGATTGTCGTCGCCCGGTCGAGTGCCTTGCCAGCAATTGCGCGTGAGGTCGACTCCCCTGCGGTCGGGCGTCAGCTCACAACTTTCGGCCGTTCGGGCACGACGCTGAAGCCTTCGTAGCGGCGCTCGGCCGGGGCGGGCGGCGGGTCGGCATCGCGACGGCGGTAGGAAATCCGCGCCGGAGCCGCGGAGCCGGCGCCGAGGAGGACGGCAAAGAGGATCGCCACCGCCTGCACCTGGAGGCTGAAATCGAGCAGCGAATGGATCGCGACGATGAGGGCGGCCCCGGTCGCGGCAAGGCTCGCCGGCACAGGATCGTCCCCCCGCCACGCCGCGCGGAGACTGCGGACCGCGAGGAAGACAAGCCCGCCCAGCGCGAGGACGAACATCGGGATGCCGAGCTCGGCGGCGGTCTCGAGATAGGTGTTGTGGGCCTCGAGCCAGACGCCATCCCGCGGAAGGTCGGCGCCATGAAACGCCGGGAAGAAGTCAGCGAAGGTGCCGGCGCCATAGCCGAGGATCGGCCGGGCGAGGATCGCGTCGATCGTGTCGCCATAGAGCGGCCATCTCGCATCGTCGAGGTCGAGCGCGGCGAGTCGGGAGAAGAAGACGGTTGAGGTTTCGCCAAGGAGGACGAGGACGGCAGCTGCAACCAGCATCGTGGCGCCGACCACGATCCGCGTCGAGCGGCCCGCGCCGCGGGTGCCGATCGCGAACACCACCAGCGCCGCGAAGAGGCCGGCGAGGACGCCGGCCCGCGAGGCGGTGGCGAGCAGCGCGACGGTGAAGAAGATGACGATCGCGAGGTGGATGCCGGCTCTACGCGGGAAGTCGACCAGCACCGCCAGCACGCGGTCGCTGCCGGTACTGTCGGAGAGCCGGCGGGCGAGGAGCGCGACGGCGGTAACGAGGCCGAGGCCGATATAGGTCGCGGCGGTGTTGCGGTTGACGAAGAACGACGTCAGCGCGGCGCCCGCACCCTCGCCGCCGAGGATCGTCTGCGGGAGGTCGAGGCCGAGCGCGGCAAGGCCCCAGGCGGCGACGATGCCGGCTCCGATCAGCACGACATGGAGGAGGGTCGCCGCGCGTCGCGGCTGCGACGCGATGCGGGCGGCGATGATGCCCGCGAGCGCCGTCGTGACGAAGAAGCACGCGGCCATGTAGGTCGCGCTCGGATTGACGCTGATCGCGCCGGCGGTGGCGATGCCCTCGGCGCGGACGCGATCCCATTCGGCTGCGTGGAGGAGGGACGGCGAGAACGGCACGGCCTGGAGCAGCATGTAGGCGAGGGGGATCGCCGTCAAAGCGAGGAGGCCGAGGATGGCGCGCCGCGACGACGCGCGCCGCCGCTCGCCGAACGTCTCGTCGAGGACGAGGAGCGTGAAGACGACGAGGCAGAGAATGCCGTTGATCGCCCAGAAGATCGGACGATTGCTGCCGAGCGGAACCGGAACCCAGAGAATGAAGAGGTAAAAGAGGCCTCGATAGAGGGTCGCGAGCGTCAAGGCCTTAGATCTCTCCCCGGATCCAGGCGATCAGCTGCTCCTGCTGGTCGAACGTAGCGTATTGTTCGATCACGTCCCAGGTTGCGTCGCGGAACAGCGGGTCGGCGATGTAAGCCTCGATCAAGGGCAAAGCGAGTTGGCGCCGCGACAGCACCGTTTCGATGTCGCGGCCGATATCCTCGAGGGCGTCCGGCGCGAGGAAAGCCTGGACCCGAAGCGCGAGGGGCAGGCGGGCGGCCGCGATCCAGCCATCATAGGGGCCAAGATCGTAGGAGGCGGCGAGCGCCCGCGCGAGACGGTCGTCGAACGCTCCGGCGCCGGCGAGGATCTGGCCGCGCTGCAGCCACAGCTCAGGCGAGACGGGATTGGCGGAAAGCCCATACGCCGCCACATCGAGACATGGGCCCGCCGGCGCGGCGTTGCCGCAGCCGGTGAAGAGCGTGCCGGCGAGCTCGGGGTCGCGGAACCGGGCGCTCGCCACGACCGCCGCCGAAAGGGCCGCCGGCGAGTCCTCGCGGGCGGTCAGCGGGGTGAACTCGTCGAGCCAGTTGGCGACGGGGGTCGCGCCGAGGACATAGACGAGACGGGCAACCAGCGCCGCCCCGAGAAGAAGGACGGGAACGGAGAGCGCCAGGAACAATACCCGGCCGGCCCGGCCATCCGTCATCGGTCCTCCAGCGATTGCGTTTCGCGCCGACTGTCGCGAAGCTCTACGGCGGCTTCAAGACGGGCGAATTGTCAGGCTGAGGGGGTCGCCATGGCCCGCCGGGAGAGGCGAAGGGGGAGTCTCGCCGAGTCTGGGTGAGGTCTCCTAGGAAATGGGAAAGTCGAAATAGCGGTCGGGGTAGGGTTCGCTGACGAGCGCGTAATGCCACCATTCGCGGTCGTAGGGCGCGAAACCGCTCCGCTCCATGATCGAGCAGAGGGCGAGGCGGTTCCGGGCTTCGATCGCGGAAACCTCGCTTGCGCCGTGATGGGAGCGCTCGTCCATCAGGTCGAAGCCGCCGCCCATCGGGGCGAGCTCGTCGGTGTCGAGGTGGTAGAGCGTGAGGTCGACCGCGCTGCCGCGGCTGTGGCTCGACCTTGCCGCGACATAGCCTTTCGCGAACATCTCGGCGCGGTCGATCTGGGGGTAGAAGCGGTCCTTGGTGCGTCCGTCCTCCGGCTGCGCCGACCATTGGACGAAACGGTCCACGGCGCGCTGCGGACGATAGCCGTCCCAGACCAGGAGGCCGAAGCCGAGGGCGGCCGCGTGCGCCCTGGCTTCGCGGAGCGCCTCGGCGAGGGCATTCGAGACCACGATGCGGTTGACCTCATAGCCATCGACCGGCTTGCCCGTGAAATTGTCCCAGGTGGCGTATTTGGCATCCCAGCGCACGCCGCCGAGGATGTCGTCGAGGAAGGCGAAGCCGGTTTCCATGGTCACCGCCCCAGCGCCAGCGCGATGCAGCGATCGATGACCTCCGAGAGGCTGATGCCGATGGCGGCCATCATCCGGGGATAGCGGCTGTAGGACGTCAGTCCGGGCAGCGTGTTGACCTCGTTGAGGACGATGCCGCCGTCGGGCCGCAGGAACATGTCGACCCGGGACAGACCGCGGCAGCCCAGCGCCCGGTAGATGGCCTTCGCCGTTTCGCGGATTTCGTTCCGCTTCTCCTCCGGCAGGTCGGCCGGGACGGTCATCACCGCGTTCGCCGAGCCTTTTTCCGGCTCCGCCTCCTGGTGGATGCGGAAGATGCCGTGACTGAGGGTGATCTGGTCGACCTCGCCGGCGATGAGGTCCGAGCCCTTGCCGAGGACGGCGCAGCCGACTTCGATGCCCGAGACGGCCCCTTCGATCAGGACTTTGCCGTCGTAGTGCCGGGCCGCGGCGATCGCTTCGTCCAGTTCCTCCGCGCTCTCCACCTTGGTCACCCCGAAGGATGAGCCGGACCGCGCCGGCTTCGCGAAGACGGGGTATGCAAGCTCGTCCGGCGCAAAGTCGTCGCCAGCGTCCAGGACCCGGAAATCGGGCGTTGCGATCCCGGCACTCCGGGCGACGATGTAGGCCAGCGATTTGTCCATGCAGACCACCGAGCCCTGGATGTCGCAGCCGACATAGGGAATGCCCGACAGCTCGATGAGGCCTTGGATCGCGCCGTCCTCGCCGGTCTTGCCGTGAACGACCGGGAACACGGCGTCGATGCGAACGGTCTCGAGGGCGTCGCCCGCGAGGACGAGCAGGCCGCGCGTTTCCCGGTCCGGGGAAAGCACTGCGCTGTGCTGAGCGCCGCTCTCCCAGTCCGGGCCGGGCTTGTCGCAGATCTTCCACGCGCCGGAGCGGGTGATGCCGATATAGACCGGGTCGTATTTCGACGTGTCGATGGCGTTGGCGACCTCCACGGCGGACTTCACGGAGATGTCGTGTTCCTCCGAGCTGCCGCCGAACAGGATCGCGATCTTCAGCCGGCTCACGGGTTCGCTTCCCTGGCAAAATTCAGGCAATTGAGGATCGTGCCGTGGACCGCGTCGTGGAGGACGCGCTCGGTGTGGTAAGCCGTGTGCGGGGTGACGATGACGTTGGGCATCGCCTGCAGCCGCGGCAGAAACGGATGGTCGATCGGCCGTCCCGTGCGGTCGGAGTAGAAGATGCCCTCTTCGCCCTCGATCACGTCGAGGGCGGCGCCTGCGAGCCGGCCGCCCTCGAGCGCCGCGACCAGCGCTGCGGTATCGACCAGAGCGCCGCGGCCGGTGTTGACGAGGAAGGCGCCGGACTTCATCGCATCGAGCTGCCGTGGCCCGATGAAATGACGCGTGCCGGCATTGAGCGGCAGGTGCAGCGTGACGACGTCGCTTTGCGCGAGCAGCTCATCGCGGGACACGTGGGACACCGTGGCCGATGCGTGCGGCTCGTTGCCATGGGCGAGGATCCGGCAGCCGAAGCCGTGCAGGCGGTCGATCATGGCCTGTCCGATGCGCCCGGTGCCGGCGACACCCACGGTCAGGTCGCGGAGCTCCCGGCCGCGGGTGCTGCGAAGGCTGAAATCCTGCGCTCCGGCGGCGCTGACGATGTCCTTCGCGTGGCGGATCGCCATCAGGATCAGCATCACGGCGTAGTCGGCGACGCCGTCCGGCGCATACGCCACGTTCCCGACCCGGATGCCGAGCTCCGCCGCCGCGGCGAGGTCGATGTGATCGAGGCCGATGCTGCGGGTCGAGATGTAGGCGGCGCCGCTCTCCTTCAGTGCGCGGAGGATCGGCCGGGAGATCGCCGTCTTGTGGTCGACGCTGACGCAATGGTTGCCTGGCACCGGGATCACGGTTTTCGAGGCCGGCGCGCGCGTTGTCGTGACGACCACGCCGAGACCCGGCGCCAGCGCGTGGAACATCTCCGCCTCGTCGGGATCGCAGCCATAGACGGTGATGCCGAGGCGTTTCACGGGCTCAGCCTTCGCGGTGGTGATGCTCCGCAAAGGAGGTGAGGCCCGCGATCGCACGGACGGCGGAGACGAGGCCGGAGGGGCCGGTGGCGAACCGTTGGTGCGGAATGCGGTCTGTGTCATGCCGCCCATCAAGGGCGGCCCGGATGTTGCCGGCGTGTATGCGGTTTTCGATATGCCGGCGATATGCACCGGCGCTAGCATTGGCCCATGCGTGTGTTGATCGTCGAGGATGAGCCCTACATGGCCGAGGCCATCCGCGACGGGCTGCGCCTGAAAGCCATCGCGGCGGACATCGCCGGCGACGGGCACACCGCGCTGGAGCTTCTCAGCGTCAATGCCTACGACATCGCCGTCCTCGACCGCGACATCCCCGGACCTTCGGGGGACGAGATCGCCCGGCGCATCGTCGCGTCCGGCAGCGGCATGCCGATCCTGATGCTCACCGCCGCCGACCGGCTCGACGACAAGGCCTCCGGCTTCGAGCTCGGCGCGGACGATTACCTCACCAAGCCGTTCGAACTGCAGGAGCTGGTGCTGCGGCTCAGGGCACTCGACCGGCGCCGTGCCCACAGCCGGCCGCCGGTGCGAGAGATCGCGGGCCTGCGGCTCGATCCGTTCCGCCGCGAGGTTTACCGCGATGGCCGCTATGTCGCGCTGACCAAGAAGCAGTTCGCGGTGCTCGAAGTCCTCGTCGCCGCCGAAGGCGGTGTGGTCAGCGCAGAGGAGCTCCTCGAGCGGGCCTGGGACGAGAACGCCGATCCCTTCACCAATGCGGTGCGGATCACGGTGTCGGCGCTCCGGAAGCGCCTCGGCGAGCCGTGGCTGATCGCGACCGTCCTCGGCGTCGGCTACCGCATCGACACCGGCGCGGGCGGCGGAGGGTCGGGAGGCGAGCGTGGCTAGGGCGCCGGGATTGAGCGTCCGCCTGAAGTTCACGCTCAGCTACGCCGCGGTCATCATGGTCGCCGGCGCGCTCCTCCTCGCGGTCGTGTGGGTGTTCCTCCTTCGTTACGTCCCGGACCGCGACGTCATCATGGGGCCGGGCGGCTTCGTTCCTAACCGGACCGATCTCATCCGGGCGTTCGCGCCGCGGGCGGCCCAGATGATGGGGCTGCTGCTGGTGTTCGGCCTCATCGGCGGCTGGATCCTGGCCGGCCGCATGCTGGCACCGCTGGCGCGCATCACCCGCGCCACCCGGAAGGCGGCCGAAGGCTCGCTCTCGCACCGCATCGACCTCGACGGCGGCAAGGACGAGTTCCGCGAGCTGGCCGACAGTTTTGATGCCATGCTGGCGCGGCTCGAGGCGCAGATCGCGGCCCAGCAGCGTTTCGCCGCCAATGCGTCGCACGAGCTGCGCACGCCGCTGGCGATCACGAAGACCCTCCTCGATGTCGCGCGCAACGATCCGAGCTGGGACAAGGGTGCGCTCGTCGAGCGGCTCTACGCCATCAATTCCCGCGCGATCGACCTCACCGAGGCGCTGCTTGTGTTAAGCCGCGCCGACCAGCGGTCTTTCAGCCGCGAGCGCGTCGACCTCTCGCTGATCGCCGAGGAGGCCGCCGAGACGCTGCTGCCACTCGCCGAGAAGCGCGGGGTCACGATCCAGACGTCGGGGGAAGCCACGCCCACCATCGGCTCGCACGCGCTGCTCCTGCAGATGACGTCGAACCTCCTCCACAACGCGATCGTTCACAATCTCGCGGCGGAGGGGACCGTCCAGGTGAGCACCGCGAGCGCGGCCGATGCCGTGACCCTCGCCGTCGAGAACACCGGCGAGACGCTCAGCCCGCAGCTCGTCTCGACGCTCACCGAGCCCTTCCGCCGCGGCAGCGACCGGATCCGCGGCGACCACGCCGGGGTCGGGCTCGGCCTTGCGATCGTGAAGAGCATCGTCGAGGCACATGACGGAACGCTCACCATTGCGCCGCGCCCGGCCGGCGGCATCTCCGTCACCGCCCGGCTGCCCGCCGCCGGTCCGGTCGCGGCATGACGAAGTCGTGCGCGTGCCCCGGGGGTGAAGCGCCGGCTTGGCAGCACCATATAACCGGTCCAGCATTCAACCCGGTCTACCCAACTCACGGAGGTGATCCATGGGCCTCTTCTCCATGCGCAGCCGCAAGCTGACGGTTCCGAGCGCCGACGAGGCGCTGCCGGGCCGCGACCAGGAAATCCCGATCTCCGGCCGCCATTTCGTTTCGGGCCGGTCGATCAAGGGGCCGTTTCCGGCAGGCCTCGAGACGGCGGTCTTCGGCCTCGGCTGCTTCTGGGGCGCCGAGCGCATCTTCTGGAAGCTCGACGGCGTCTATGCGACCGCGGTAGGCTACGCCGGCGGCGCGACGCCCAACCCGACCTATCAGGAGGTCTGCAGCGGCGGCACCGGGCACACCGAGGTGGTCCTCGTCGTCTACGACCCGGCGAAGGTCAGCTACGAGGCGCTGCTGAAGGCGTTCTTCGAGGGGCACGACCCGACGCAGGGCATGCGGCAGGGCAATGACGTCGGCACCCAGTATCGCTCGGCGATCTACACGACGACGCCGGCGCAGGCCGCGGCGGCCGTCAAGGCGCGCGACACCTATGCCGACGCGCTGAAGGCGAAGGGCTACGGGCCGGTGACGACCGAGATCGAGCCAGCCGGGCCGTTCTACTACGCCGAGGAGTATCACCAGCAGTATCTCGCCAAGAACCCCGGCGGTTATTGCGGGCTCGGCGGCACCGGCGTGTCGTGTCCCGTGGGGCTTCCCGAGGCGGCCAACGTCGCGTAGCCGGCATTTCGAGCGGTCGGAGAAGACGCCGGGTTGGCGCTCCTCTCCGACGCGGCTCCGCCTATCCCTCCCTGCCGTCTGCCCGGACCTCAGCCACTTCCTCCTTCCCGGGCTTGACCCGGGACCCATTGACCGAGGCGCAGGGATTGCCCCGGACGACCGCGCAATGCGCGCCGCCAATGGACCCCGGCTCGGGGGCCGGGGAGGTGGTTGGGGTGAGTCTTTCCCGATCGATGGCGTCGGTGCGTGATCGAAGGCCGGCAACCCGCTTGGCGCGGTGTCTCAGCTGGCGCGGGCCATGACCCTGGTGCGCCGCAAGGTGTCGAGGAAATTCGTGCACCAGGCCATGACGTCGTTCTTGGAGATGCGGTCGAACATCGGCTGCCAGCGCTCCTGGCGCTCCGCGAGCGGCATGTCCATGGCGCGGCCGATGGCGGTGGCGATGTCCTCGGTGTCGTACGGATTGACCAGCAGGGCGCCGTCGAGCTCGCGGGCGGCGCCGGCGAAGCGCGACAGGACGAGGACGCCGGGATCCTCCGGATCCTGCGACGCGACGAACTCCTTCGCCACGAGGTTCATGCCGTCGCGGAGCGGGGTGACGAGGCCGACGCGGGAGACGCGGTAGAGCCCGGCCAGCGCCTGCCGCTTCACGGTGCGGTTGATGTAGCGGATCGGCGTCCAGTCGAGATCACCGAGCGCCCCGTTCACGCGACCCGCGAGCTCGGCGACCTCGCGCTGCATGTCGGCATATTCCGGCACCTCCGACCGCGACTTCGGCGTGATCTGGAGGAGCGTCACCCGGCCATGGCAGGCGGGGTTGCTTTCGACGTAGCGCGCGAAGGCCTGGATACGCTCGCCAAGGCCTTTCGAATAGTCGAGGCGGTCGACGCCGATGATGAGGCGCTGGCCCTCGAGCGAAGCGAGGGTGCGCTGGACGAGGAGGTTGCTCTTGTACTCGGACGCCATCTTCACGAAGGCGTCGGTCTCGATCCCGATCGGGAAGGTGCCCATCACGAAGAGGCGGCCATAGGCGTCGAACACCTGGCTGCCGACCCGGCTGCCGAGGCCTTCGCGGATCAGGCAGGCGGCGAAATTCTCGGCGTCGAACTCGGTCTGGAAGCCGACGAGGTCGTAGCTCGACAGCGCGCGCACGATGGTCTCGTGCGGGGGGAGGGCGAAGAGGACGTCCGGCGGCGGCCACGGAATGTGCAGGAAGAAGCCCATCCGGTTGCGAAGGCCCATCTGCCGGAGCTCGGCCGCGAGCGGGATGAGATGGTAGTCATGGACCCAGATGACGTCGTCCGGCCGGATCAGCGGGGCGAGGAGACGGGCGAAATAGCGGTTGACGCGGAAATAGCCCGCCATGTCGCGCCGCGAGAAATCGGTGAGATCGAGCCGGTAGTGGAAGAGCGGCCAGAGCGCGCGGTTGGCGAAGCCCGAATAGTACTCGTCGAGGTCGCGGCGCGTCAGGTCGGCGAGGGCGTAGGTGATGTTCCCCGATTCCCGGGTCGTCAGCCGGTCGGTCTCGCGGTCGCCCGAGCTTTCGCCCGACCAGCCGAACCACATGCCGCCCTGCTGCTCGAGCGCGGCGTGCAGCGCGACCGCAAGGCCGCCCGCAGTCGCTCCGCCGTCGCCGGCGGCCGGTACTCGATTGGACACAACGATCAGGCGGCTCACGTCATTCTCTTCAACGTCGGAGGAAGGCAGGAGGCCTGCGACACTTTGGCGACCTTAGCAGACAATGCATGCAACGGGAGGCAAGGGATGCTCAATCGAAGGCTCCGATCCACGCTCTGACCGCAGCCGTGTCATGCATCTGGTAGCGGGCTGCCGTCGGCCGGTCGCGCGGGCCGACGCGGACGGAGATGCCGCCGGCGGCATTGACCGCGTTGAACATGTCCTCGTCCGTCACGTCGTCGCCGATCGCGATCGGGCGCCGGCCGGCGAAGGGCGACCCTTCCATCAGCCGGCGGACGGCCTCGCCCTTGCCGGCATGGGCGGGCTTCAGTTCCACGACCATCTTGCCGTGCTGCGCCGCGAGCGTCCCCTCGGCCCGCGGGAGGAGGGCGCCGACGGTGGCGACGACGTCGCCTTCCGCGGCGGGGTTGTTGCGATAGTGGACCGCAATTGCGGCACCCTTGTCCTCGAGCATCGCGCCCGGCCACCGGCTGACGAGGGCCTCGAGGTCCGGCAGCAGCGCTCTGAGCGCGGGAGGGGGCGGCTCGGCGGTGACGGATCCGCCCGGCAGGCGGAGCTCGCCGCCATGGAGGCCGGCCGCCGCAAAACGCGCCGGGACAAGGAGCTGGTCGATGGTTGCGATCGAGCGGCCGGAAACGACGGCAAGGGCGCCGCCGGCGCTCCGTTCGAGCGCCATCAGGTCGGACGCGAGCGACTCCGGGACGATGACGCTGCCGGGCGTCGGCGCGATGTCGATCAGCGTGCCGTCGAGATCGAAGAAGAAGGCATAGCCCGCCGCGGAGCTCGGAAGCCTCAAATGCTCGCCGTCGGCGGCGACTGCCTGGTGGAGATCGATGACGCTGCTCTGGTGGACCGGTTGAGGCACGGGCTCGTTCTAGCCGTCGAGTCGAACCCCAACGTAAGGCCCGTGAACGGTCGCGGCAACCGCTCGCACTACCGGACTCGCCCTATGCCACCGCGCTGATCAGGGAGGCGAGCGATACGACCGCCAAGGCGACGCCGCCGATGAGATAGAGGTCGGAACGGTCGCCATCGAGCTCGACCACGGCCTCGGCTGGGTGCGCCGGATTGTAGTGGACCTCGATGCCGGCGCCGACGGGATAGCGGTCCGTGATCGCCTTCGCCTCGTCGAACTGCATCTTCGACACGTCGGCAAAGCGGAGCCGGGCGGCGCGATAGGGCGTGCCGCTGACGTCATATTCATACGCGACGACCGGCACATAGCGGACGGTTTCCTTGCCGCCCTCCTCGCCCTTGGTCTCGGAGGCGACCTGGCTGTAGATGATCGTGGCGATCGCGGTCGGCCAGGTGTGGACGCCGCCGCGGCCGAAACCCCAGCGGAACATGAAGTACGCGCCGCCGGCGAGGATCGCGGCGAGGACGATGAGAAGGATCGACCAGCCGCCGCCACCGGTCCCGCCGCCGTCGGCGGTCGCGGCGGCCGGATTTTCCGCAGCGGGAACGGGCTGGGCGGCTGCGGGCGGCGCCGCGCCGGCGTCGGCCACGGCGGGGCCAGGCTCGGCCGGAACCGCCACGGCGGGAACCTGCTCCACGACGGGCGCCGGCGGCGGAGCCGGGGCGGGAGCATTGGGGTCGGGCCGCGGACGCGGCAGCGGCGTGCCGTCATCGGCACGGGGTTCGTCCAGGGCAATCGCGGCACCCGCCCCTTCGGCGGCCGGGAGCGCCGGGCCGCCGACGAGGCAGATGAGGAGACCGAGTTCGCCCTCGCGGACCTGCCAGCTCATGACGAGTTCCTGGCCGCCGCGCCGCGCGACGTAGTCGCGCGCCCCGCCGGCAGCCGTGCCGACGAGCTCGAGCGCCCATCCGGCCTCGGTGAAGGCGACGTCGGTCCGGCCGCGAAGGTCGTCCGAAGCCGCGGGCGTCTGCGGGTACCAGATGTGGAATTCCATCGTGGAGCAACTCAGCCCCGCGGCCGCGGCGAGCGCATTGAGCGTCGCCGCCTGCGAGCGCTGCGGGTCGGGGAACCAGACCCGCGCCGGCTCGGGGAAAATCACCCCGGCCACGGACGAGCCCGGGACCTCCTGCTGCGCCCAGGCCAGGGTGCCGCCGAAGAGGACGAGGGCTGCCGCGACGAACCATGCGCCGCAAAGGACGAGTGCGTTTCGTCCGATCAAGCGATGAACCTGCCCCCCGAGCACGCGTCGTGTGTGCATAAACCTTTGACGCCCGCGGCGTTCCCAACCCGACCTAACGGTATCGCGGCTCCGGCTTCCTGTCTTGTCGCACGCGGGGCGCGCAAGCAAAAAGCGGCTCGCCGTTGCTGGCGGACCGTTGTCGGAGCGTCTGACGGGCTTCTCCATCAGGTCGCGGCGGCCGGCATCGGATTGTCGAGGCGGATCCACCGGTTTGAGGCCGAAAGCGGCGCCTTCAGGATCGGCCGTCGCTGCGAAGGGTCTTGCTCATGCTGAGCGCGGGAGCGAAGCGTGTCCCGGCGGTGCCGGTCACGACGAAGCCGCAGGCCCGGTAGAAGGCCTCCGCCTGCGGATTGGCGATGACGTCGAGCATGTCGGCGCCCAGACGACGCGCCGTCACTTCGGAAGCGTCCATCAGCATGCGGCCGATGCCCTGCCGCCATTCGGCCGGCTCGACGAAGATGGCATCGAGTTCGGCGTGCCCGGCCTCGCGCGGCAGCACCGAGGCATAGCCAAGCACGACCTCAAAGAGCGTCGCGACGACGACGTGCCCGGCCGCGATGTCCTCGGCGGCAACGTCGATCACTTCGGGGTGGGCGATCAGCGCCGCGGCGTAGTTCGACGGCCTGAACAGGGATGCGCGACGGGTGATGTCGATGAGGACAGGGCGGTCGGCGGGACGCGCGAGGCGGGTGACGAAAGGTGGCGTGTCGTCGTCGCCAGCAGCCATCACTCGCCCATCTTGAGGGCTTCGATGAAGGCTTCCTGCGGGATGTCGACCTTGCCGAACTGGCGCATCTTCTTCTTGCCCTCCTTCTGCTTCTCCAGAAGCTTGCGCTTGCGCGTGACGTCGCCGCCATAGCACTTGGCGGTCACGTCTTTTCGCAGGGCCTTGATGGTCTCGCGGGCGATGATGCGCCCGCCGATCGCCGCCTGGATCGGGATCTGGAACATGTGCTGCGGGATGAGGTCCTTCAGCTTCTCGCACATCGCGCGGCCGCGCTTCTCGGCGGCGCTGCGGTGGACCAGCATCGAGAGGGCGTCGACCGGCTCGGCATTGACGAGGATCTGCATCTTCACGAGGTCGCCCTCGCGATAGTCGGTGAGGTGGTAGTCGAACGAGGCATAGCCCTTCGTCACCGACTTCAGGCGGTCGTAGAAGTCGAACACGACCTCGTTGAGCGGCAGGTCGTAGACCACCATCGCGCGGGTGCCCGCATACGACAGGTCGGCCTGGATGCCGCGCCGGTCCTGGCAGAGCTTCAGGATCGCGCCGAGATATTCGTCGGGCGTCAGGATGGTGGCGCGGAGCCACGGCTCGGCGATCGATTCGATCTTCACCGGGTCGGGCATGTCGGCGGGATTGTGGAGCTCGATCTCCGACCCGTCGGTCAGCTTCATCCGGTAGACGACCGACGGAGCCGTCGCGATGAGGTCGAGGCCGAACTCGCGGGTCAGCCGCTCCTGCACGATCTCGAGATGGAGGAGGCCGAGGAAGCCGCAGCGGAAGCCGAAGCCGAGTGCGGCCGACGTCTCCATCTCATAGCTGAAGGCGGCGTCGTTGAGCCTGAGCTTCCCGATCGCCGAGCGGAGCTCTTCGAAATCGTCGGCATCGACCGGGAAGAGGCCGCAGAACACGACCGGCACTGCCTGGCGGAAGCCGGGGAGGGGATGCGCGGTCTGGCGGCGTTCCTCGGTGATGGTGTCGCCGACGGCGGTGTCGGCGACCTCCTTGATCGAGCCGGTGAGGAAGCCGAGCTCGCCCGGGCCGAGCTCCGGGAAGTCTACGAGCTTCGGGGTGAAGATGCCGACCTTGTCGACCTGGTGGACGGCGCCGGTCCGCATCATGCGGATCTTCATGCCCTTGCGGAGCTTGCCGTCGATGATGCGGACGAGGACGACGACGCCGAGATAGGTGTCGTACCAGCTGTCCATCAGCAGCGCCTTCAGCGGCGCATCGGCATCGCCCTGCGGCGGCGGCAGGCGGCGGACGATGGCTTCCAGCACGTCCGGCACGCCGGCGCCGGTCTTGGCCGAGATCAGGATCGCGTCGGACGCGTCGAGGCCGATGACGTCCTGGATCTGCTGCTTGACGCGGTCGGGCTCCGCGGCCGGAAGGTCGACCTTGTTGAGGACCGGGACGATCTCATGGCCGTTGTCGATCGCCTGATAGACATTGGCGAGCGTCTGGGCCTCGACGCCCTGGCTGGCATCGACGACGAGGAGCGAGCCCTCGCAGCCCGCCAGCGAGCGGCTCACCTCGTAGCCGAAGTCGACATGGCCGGGCGTGTCGATGAGGTTGAGGACGTAGCTGTTCCCGTCCTTTGCCTTGTACGTCAGGCGTACGGTCTGCGCCTTGATGGTGATGCCGCGCTCGCGTTCGATGTCCATCGAATCGAGTACCTGCTCGCGCATCTCGCGCTCCGACAGGCCGCCCGTGATCTGGATGAGGCGGTCGGCCAGCGTCGACTTGCCATGGTCGATATGGGCGACGATGGCGAAGTTGCGGATGTTCGTGATGGGCTGCGCGGTCATGGGCGTGGCCGTAGCACCCGCTCCCCTCGGGCGGCAAGGCAAGCCAACGGCTTTGGGGTCGCAGACGCCGCTTCGGAGGCGGCGGCCTCTTCACCTTTCCGCAACCCGACCGCCCCAGCATCAGCGGCGGGATGGGGGCGTGGAGGTGCCAATGCGTGCTCTTCTCGTCGCCGCTCTAGCCGCTATCACCATCGCGCTCGCCGGATGCGGCGTGCGTCCGGTCCGCGACTGCATCGATCACCCGGTGATCTGCGCCGGGGCCGTGGGTGCCGGTGCGACCGCCGCGATCATCCTGCTCTAGCCGGTCCGACACCGGGTCGCCCGATGTCGCTGTGGCATCCCCGCCACAGCGGTGCCCGAATGTCACTTCGAGCGCCCTGGAGGGTACGGTTCCGCTTGCCTTCGCTGCGCTGACACCGCAACGTCATTCTCGGTTGGCTGGCCGTTGGTTCTGACGAGTTATGCCGAGCCGGGGGGTTCGGCGAAGGGGGGCACTGCGAGGCCGCGCTGTTCTACAGCGCGGCCTTCGTCTTTTCGGCCCGCTAACGATGCCGCGATCTGGCCCAAACCGCTGGCGCTCAGACACAATTGGGACATGATGTCTTCCAATGGTCCCTCGCACGGGGTGGGCGCGCGGGATTCTGCGGGAGATCGAAGGTTCATGGTTCGGTTCCAGCGCGGCGTTGCGGCCGTCGCGGCGGCGCTCCTCATCGGTACGGCCCTTCCGGCATTCGCGCAGGCGCCCCCGACCCCCGAGGCACCGGTCGATCCGCTGACGATCCAGGGCACGCCGAATGACGAGGCCCTCCGGCTGCTGGGCGATGCGCTCGGCCGCACCGTCGAGGCGACGCAGACCGATCCCGCGATCCCTGAAATCCTCGACGCGATCACTCGCAACATCGATGCAACCCGGCGCATCCGCGAGCTGGCCGAGACCGAGCCGGCGCTGACCGACGAGCAGATGCAGCAGATCGGGGCGGAGATCGCCGCGATCGCGCAGTCCTTCCAGGAGATCGCCAACTACGCGCCCGATGTGTTTGCGCGGCGCTATGCCGAGATCGGCAACCTCGATGCGATCGGCACGGCCGTCGGATTCCGGATCGGCGACACGGCCGCGCGCCTCGAAGAGCTCCGCGGGGACAACGTCCGGATCCAGGACGGCCTCGTCGCCGGCAACCAGACGGCGGCCCAGATCGAGATGGACCGGCTGACGCAGCAGGCCAACAACGCCGAGATCCAAGCGCTCGAAGCCGCGATGGCGGCATGGGACGTGTTCGCCGACCGGCACGCCGAGATCGTCGGCCGGATGGGCGACCAGACCGAGGACCTCAACGTCTTCTTTCATGCCCTCCGCGAGAACGCCCGCGTCTATGCAGCGGCCGCCCAGACGCTGAGCCTTGCGAACTCGCTCAAGACCGCGCTCGCCGACCTCGAACGGATCGAGACGCTCGACCTGATGCGGTCGCAGCTTGTTGAATCATGGGGCGACCTGATGCGCATCCTGGGCGAGGTCAATGACGGCCTCGTCCTCCAGCCGGGCATGTGATGCGCGGGCGGATCATCATCCTCGGCGCGGCCCTCGTGGTCGGCGCGACCGCGTTCGTGATCCTCGATGCCGACCGCAGCGGGACGGAGGATTTGTGGTCGCGGGTGACCGCGGTCTTCCGCGGCAATGCCGAGCCGGCGGCCGAGCCGAACTGGGGGGACGTCGCCACGCGGATCGGCGAGTTCACCGACGAGGAGCGGGCGCTCCGCGAGGTGCTGAACCCGGCCATCGAAGGGGTCCCTGCCGCGGGAGATTCGGCAGCGACGCCCGCGGAGGCACCCGCGGCCGCCCCCTCGGGAGAAGCCCCGAAGACACCCTAGCGCCCTCCTTCACCTCTCCCCGTCGGGGAGAGGTGCGGAGACCTTCGTCGCGTGCCGTCGTGGCACAGCTGGCCGCAAGGGGGGAGAGCGAGACCAGAGGCTCGAAGCCCGAAGCCCGAAGCCCGAAGCCCTACTGCGCGGTCGAACCAGGCCCCGGCCCCTCGATGGCGGCCTGGGGCACCGCAACGATGTTGAATCCCGTGTCCACGAAGTGGACCTGGCCGGTCACGGCCGAGCTGAGGTCGGAGAGGAGGTAGAGGGCCGAGCCGCCGATCTCATCGAGGGTGACCGTCCGCTTGAGCGGCGCGCCGGTCTTCTGGAAGGAATAGAGTGCCCGGGCATTGCCGATCCCGCGCGCGGCCATCGTGTTGACCGGGCCGGCAGAGATCGCATTGACGCGGACGTTCTGGCCGCCGAAATCGGCGGCGAGGTAGCGGACCGAGGCCTCGAGCGCGGCCTTGGCGACGCCCATCACATTGTAGCTGGGGATGACCTGGGTCGCGCCGAGATAGGTCAGCGTGACCATCGCGCCGCCGTTCGGCATGAGCGCCGCGGCGCGCCGTGCGGCCTCCGTGAAGGAGAAGCACGAGATCACCATCGTGTTCACGAAATTGGCGCGCGTCGTATCGGCGTAGCGCCCGCGCAGCTCGCTCGTGTCGCTGAAGGCGATGGCGTGGACGAGAAAGTCGATCGAGCCCCAACGGGCGCCGAGGTCGGAGAACATGGCGTCGAGCGAGGCATTGCCGCCAGAGTCCGTCGCCTCGGCGACGTCGCAGGGAAGCAGGAACTGGCAGCCGATGCTCTCGGCGAGGGGCCGGACCCGGGTTTCCATGTTGGGATGGTAGGAGATCGCGAGCTCCGCGCCCTCCGCCGCAAGGCGCCGTGCAATGCCCCAGGCGATCGAGTGATCGTTGGCCACACCCATCACCAGGCCGCGGCGGCCCTGCATCGATCCCATCGGCGATCCCCCTGCGGGTCTAGGCGGCGTAGCGCTGGAACACGAGCGATGCGTTCGTGCCGCCGAATCCGAAACTGTTGGAGAGAACGACATTGAGGCGGGCGTCGTCCACCCGTTCGCGGACGATCGGCATGTCGGCGAAGTCCGGGTCGAGGGTCTCGATGTTCGCCGATTTTGCGATGAAGCCATTGTTCATCATCAGGAGGCAGTAGATCGATTCCTGGACGCCGGTGGCGCCGAGCGAGTGGCCGGTCAGCGATTTCGTCGCCGAGATCGGCGGGCAGTTGCTGCCGAAGACGGTGCGGATGGCGTCGATCTCCACCTTGTCGCCGATCGGCGTCGAGGTGGCGTGCGGGTTGATGTAGTCGACCTTCTCCCCGACGGTCGACAGCGCCATGCGCATGCAGCGCACCGCACCTTCGCCGGACGGCTGGACCATGTCGTAGCCGTCGGACGTCGCGCCATAGCCGACGATCTCGCCATAGATCTTGGCGCCGCGGGCGCGGGCGTGCTCCAACTCCTCGAGCACGAGGACCCCGGCGCCGCCGGCGATGACGAAGCCGTCGCGATCCTTGTCATAGGCGCGGGAGGCGACGCTCGGCCGGTCGTTGTAGCCGGTCGACATCGCGCCCATGGCGTCGAAGAGGACCGACAAGGTCCAGTCGAGCTCCTCGCCGCCGCCGGCGAAGATCACGTCCTGCTTGCCGAGCTGGATCAGCTCATAGGCGTTGCCGATGCAGTGGTTCGAGGTCGCGCAGGCCGAGGAGATGGAATAGTTCACGCCGCGGATCTTGAAGGCGGTGGCGAGCGTCGCCGAGTTGGTCGAGGACATCGCCTTCGGCACCGCGAACGGGCCGACGCGCCGCGGGCCTTTGGTCCGGGCGGCATCGGCGGCCTCGACGATCGCGCGCGTCGAGGGCCCGCCGGAGCCCATCACGAGGCCGGTGCGGTCGTTGACGACTTCGTTGTCCTCGAGGCCGGAATCCTGGATCGCCTGGCGCATCGCGACATAGTTCCAGGCGGCGCCGCCGCCCATGAACCTTGTGGTGCGGCGATCGAGCACTTCGTCGGTGTCGAGCGAGGGGGCGCCGTGGACCTGGCACTTGAAGCCGAGTTCCGCATAGCGCTCGGCACGGACGATGCCGGAGCGCGCCTCGCGCAGCGACGCGAGCACCTCCTGGGTGTTGTTTCCGATGGAGGAAACGATCCCCATGCCGGTGACCACAACGCGCTTCATGTCGCCAATCCCCTCGTCAACACTCTAGTGCCGAAGTCGGAAACATCCGACTTCGGTGCGGATGGCCGCTTCCAACGGCGCAATGCGCGGTCAGCCTGCAGCGGCCGGCTGGTCCTGGAAGAGCCCGACCCGGAGGTCCTTGGCTTCATAGATGGTGACCCCGTCGGCCTTGAGCCAGCCGTCGCCGATGCCGAGAAAGAGCTTTGATCGAAACACCCGCTTGAGGTTGACGCCATACTCGACCGTCCGCACCGTCGGCAGCACCTGGCCGGTGAACTTCACCTCGCCGACCGAGAGCGCCCGGCCGCGGCCCTCGCCGCCGATCCAGCCGAGGAAGAAGCCGAGCATCTGCCACAGCGCGTCAAGGCCGAGGCAGCCGGGCATCACCGGGTCGCCCTTGAAATGACAGGCGAAGAACCAAAGGTCTGGAGAAACGTCGAGCTCGGCGCGGACCTCGCCCTTCCCGCCGGCGCCGCCGTCCTCGGCGATCCGCGTGATGCGGTCGAACATCAGCATCGGAGGGAGAGGGAGCTGTGGATTACCCGGACCGAACAATTCACCCCGCGCGCAGCGGAGGAGGCCTTCATAGTCGTAGCTGTCGGGTCGGTCTGCCATGCGGTCGGTTCAGCTCATCAGTTTGGCTTTGACGCTTCTGACTAGCCGCATCGAAGGCCGCTTTGGATGACGCGCTTTATCACAGGGGGTTTCGCATCGCCAATGGGCGGCGGCCCGCAGGAGGGTCGGTCACGGCCGTTCAGTTTAGTTTGAGTCTAAAGCCTGCGACGCGAATTCAGCTTTACTGGACCGCCCGCCTGTGCAAATGGAGCGGATGCGACAAGGTTGCCGGGCCGGGACGAAAACCTTATTATATGCCGTAAGATAGAAGGCTTCCAAGGTGACGAAACAAGCCAATATTGTCAGGATGCCGGACGGCAGGATGCTTACGACGCGCGCAAGGCTTCGTTCAGCGGGGCTTCGTCCCACGCGCCAGCGCGTTGCTTTGGCACAACTGCTGTTCGCCCAAGGCAATCGCCATGTATCGGCCGAGGCGCTCCATGACGAGGCCATGATGGCCGACGTCCCGGTCTCGCTCGCGACCGTCTACAACACGCTGCATCAGTTCACCGATGCCGGGCTTCTCCGCGAGGTCGTGCTCGATGGGTCGAAGACCTATTTCGACACCAACGTCACCGACCATCATCACTTCTTCGTCGAAGACGACAACATGATGCTCGACGTGCCGGAGGAAGCGCTCGGCATCGACCGGCTGCCCACGCCGCCGCCCGGGATGGAGATCAGCCGCGTCGACGTCGTGATCCGCCTGCGCCGGATCCGGCAGAACGGCGCCTAGAAGGTCTCGTCGGGACGAACTAAAAGGTCTCGTCGGGATAGACGCCCCAGAGGCGTCCCTGCTCGACCCATCCGGTGAACCGGCTGTCCGTCAGCCGGCACCAGCCCTGCCGGCACTCGACGATCTCGGCCATCACCCCGGGCTGCAACTGGGCCGCGACGCCGGCCGTCGCGGCCGGCGACGAATAGGCCGGGACCGGCGCCCCATCATCGGTCGCGCGGACGACACCGTACCGGCGCGACGACAGGAGCGCGCCGAGCACCCAGCCCTCGTCGCCATTGCTGTCGCGGACGCGGCGCCAATTGTCGAACTCCTGCGTCACCTCGACCGGATAGCCCTGGCGGACGAACGTCCACAGCACGGGATAATCGCCGCCCGGCCCCGTGCGCACGTTCACCTCGCCCGCGCCGAGGGTGACGAACCGCGGAATGGGAAGTCCTGTGACCTGGCCGAGGCGGTTCTGCGCGGCCGCCTCGAAGCCCGCGAGGAGGAGGATCACGAATCCGAGGATGGCGAGGGCCTTCCTCGGCAGGCTGAGACGGAAACGGCTCCGGTCGGTCACGCTAGACGGTTACCCCCACCCTGGCAGCGCGCTCCCTCGATGGATTCGCCCGCCTTCGTGCAATTGCATCGCCCGACAAGGTTAACGCCGGGGTAATTCAGCCGCTGAACGCACGGCTCAGCGAGCTGTGACCTCCTGTCCGCCGAGCGCGCGGGCGATCAGGGCCCGGGTCTCGGGGATGCCGTAGATCGCGACGAAGGAGCCGAAGCGCGGGCCCTTCTCGAGGCCGAGGAGCACCTGGTAGAGCGTCGCGAACCAGGTCAGCGAGACGCCGGGGCGGCCGTCGGGCGACGCCTTGCTCGCGTCCTGGAAGCGCGGCGAGCCGCGGCCGACTTCGTAGACCGCGGCCTGGATCGCATCGGGATCAGCTGCGCCCGACGTCTCGAGTTCGGCGAGCGCGGTGTCGAGGCGTCGCAATGCATCCGCCTCCTCGGCATCGGGGGCGCGGAAGGACTTCGTCGGCTCGACGAAGTCCTGGTAGTAGCGCACGGCATAGCCGGCGAGCTCGTCGAGCTTCGGATGGGTGGTCGGGGTCACGCCGTCGACATGGCGGAGGATGAAGCCCCACAGCACGTCCTTGGAATCGGCGTTCGAGGCCGAGGCGAGGTTGAGGAGCATCGAGAACGTCACCGGCATGTCGAGGACCGGCACGTCGCCATTGTGGATGTGCCAGGCCGGGTTGCCGAGACGGCGCGCGAGATCGTCCTCGTCGCGGTGGTAGCCGGCGACGAAGCCGAAATAGTCGTCCACCGCGCGCGGGATGGCGTCGAAGGTGAGGCGCTTCGCGGCCCGCGGCTTCTGGAACATGAAGAGCGACAGGCTCTCGGGCGAGGCGTAGCGCAGCCACTCCTCGATGGTGAGGCCATTGCCCTTCGACTTCGAGATCTTCTGGCCGTTCTCGTCGAGGAAGAGCTCGTAGTTGAAGCCGTCGGGCGGCTTCACGCCGAGCGCCTGGCAGATCCGGCTCGACAGCTTGACCGAATCGATGAGGTCCTTGCCCGACATCTCGTAGTCGACGCCGAGGGCCGCCCACCGGAGCGCCCAGTCCGCCTTCCACTGGCACTTCACATGTCCGCCGGTCACCGGCACCTCGACCAGCCTGTCGGTCGCCGGGTCGCGGAACACGATCGTGCCGGCCTCGACGTCCCGGGATTCGAGCGGGACCTGAAGCACCTCGCCGGTCGTGGGCGAGATCGGCAGGAAGGGCGAGTAGGAGCGCTGCCGCTCCTCGCCGAGGCTCGGCAGCATGATCGCCATGACCTCGTCGTACTTCGCCAGCATCGCCAGCAGCGCGGCGTCCAGGCGACCGGAGCGGTAATACTCAGTGGCGCTCGCGAATTCGTAGGCGAAGCCGAACCGGTCGAGGAAGCTGCGGAGGCGCGCATTGTTGTGCTCGCCGAAGGACGGGTGGGTGCCGAACGGGTCGGGCACCGCCGTGAGCGGCCTGCCGAGATACTGCCGCAACAGGTCCGGGCTCGGGACGTTGTCCGGGACCTTCCGGAAGCCGTCCATGTCGTCGGAGAAGCACAGGAGGCGGGTCGGGATCCGGTCGCGCGTGAGGAGGCGGAACGCGGTCCGCACCATGGTCGTGCGCGCGACCTCGCCGAAGGTGCCGATATGCGGCAACCCCGACGGGCCGTAGCCGGTCTCGAACAGGACCTCGCTCTGCCGGCCGGGGTCGGACGCGACGCGCGCGACGATCTTCCGCGCCTCCTCGAACGGCCACGCCGAGGAACTCTCGGCCGCCGCGACGAGGGCGTCGGTGATTTCGAGTGGCGGAGGGGCGGGCGCGTTCATCGGCAATATCGGCCATTGGAAAGGGGCGGAACGTAGGAATGGCAGGGTTGGCGGTCAACGTCTTCCGGCACTGCTCGGCACTTCCGGGTTGCCGAAGCCGCAATCACCCCATACCTGTTCCGCCGTCGAGACCGGAGCACGGACGAAGCGCATGAACCAGTTGAGCAAGCCGATCGGCCATCACGAGGCGCTCATCTTCGTGATGGTTACGCTGTCCGCCGTCGATCGCACGATGACCGACCGCGAGATGATGAAGATCGGCGAGGTCGTCCGGCAGGTGCCGATCTTCGCCGATTTCGATGCGAACCATCTCATTGCCGTCGCCGAGGATTGCGGCCGGCGCCTGCAGCGCCCCGACGGGCTCGAGTCGATGCTCGACCTCATCGGCGATACGCTTCCGGAGCGGCTCTACGAGACGGCCTATGCGCTGGCCATCGAAGTCGCCGCCGCTGATCTCTATGTCGAGCAGGAAGAGCTCCGCTTCCTCCAGATGCTCCGCGACCACCTCGAGATCGACAAGCTCGCGGTCGCCGCGATCGAGCGCAGCGCCCGGGTCCGCTACCGGCTGGCCTGATCAGAAGAAGCCGAGCGGGAAATAGCGCAGATAAAGCTCGGCATAGAGGCCGCGCGCCTGGAGCGAGGCGAGGGCCGAGTTGATCATCGTCTGCAGGTCGCGATCGGTGGGGCGGATGGCGATCGCCATGCCGTCCCCGAAGAAGGCGGCGTCGAGATAGGGTCCGCCGGCGAACCGGCAGCACCCGGCCGAAGCCGTTCCCTGGAGCCAGAAGGCGAGCTGGATGCCGTCGCCGAAGGTGGCGTCGGTCTGGCCGTATCGAAGCGCCGACCGGGCCGCCTCCGCGGTCGGATAGGCGCGGGCCTGGAGCGTCGGGAAGAACGCCTCGAGAAACGCCTGATGCGCCGAGCCGGCGACGACCGACACCCGACGGCCGGCGAGGGCCTCGGCTGAAATCTCGAGCGGCAGGCCGTTCCGGGTCGCAAAGCGCGCCGGCATCCGGAGATAGACGTCGCTGAAGGCAAGCAGCGCGCGGGTTTCCGGTGAGATAGCGATGCCGCCGATCGCAGCGTCCGCGCGGCCTTCCACGATGCTGGGGACGAGGTCCTCGAACGGACGCGCCTGGATGCTGCAGGGCACGTCGATCTCCTCGCAGATCGCGCGGGCGAGATCGACGTTGAAGCCGGTGAGGCGATCCGCGGCGTCCACGAAGTTGAACGGCGGGAAGTCGTCGGTGGTCACGAAGCGGATGCCGGTCACGGTGCCCGGCGGGGGCCGGAGGGTGCGTGCGGCAGGGTCCCAGAAGTTCGGGATAGTGACCGCAGCGTTCTGGGCGGAGGCGGGGGAGGCTGCCATCGCCATGGCCATCAGTGTCGCAAACAGAAACGCCGGGAGCCTCCGAATGACCGCAAGGCCGACGGAGGATCGGTTGCGAACAAGCCTCTCGGCGGACTCCTCCCCGGCCCCCGAACCAGGGCCCATCGGCGGTTCCTCCGATGCGGACTCGCTGTCGTTCCGCCGGCTCCGGGCCGGTTGAGAGGCCAATAGGCCCCGGGTCAAGGCCGGGGAGGAGTGCGCTTGCAGGCCGTGTCCCGACTGCGGCGCAGAATCTGGCGGGAGTCTCCTCAGAAAGGAGGCTTGGGAGAGTGGGGCGCGCCCCGTTCTCATCGCCGCCACCGGTCACGCACTGCGGGGGACGCGGAGATAGGCGAGGACGAGGATGATCGGGCCGAAGGTCAGGGCGACGTCGGCGAGGTTGAAGACGAAGAAGGTGCGGTCGCCGAGGAAGAGGCGGAGGAAGTCGATCACGTGGCCGTAGATGATGCGGTCGACGATGTTGCCGACCGCGCCGCCGACGATGAGGCCGAAGCCGAGCGCCGCGAGGCGTCCGCCGTCCCTGGCCCGGGCCCAGAAGAAGAGGACGAGGAGCGTGATGACCACCACCGCCCCGAGGAGGAGCGCGGTGTTGGAGCCGCGGAGGAAGCTGAAGGCGATGCCGGGATTGGTGGTGAGATAGAGGCCGAGGAAGGGCAGGACGTCGATCGGCGTGTTCCAGTCGAGCGCGGCCTGCGCGACCCATTTCGCGATCTGGTCCGCGATGAGGACCGACGCGATGATGATGATGCCGGTGCGCGACGCCGGGCCGGGCGGGGCGAGGAGGGCCGGATGGACGGCGCGGTCGGTCATGGGCGAACGGGGCTTTCGCTGGAGGCGGGAAGAGCGTTCCGCCTGATCTCGTAGAGCATCACGCCGGTGGCGACCGCAAGGTTGAGCGAGTCCGCCTGACCGGTCATCGGAATGCGGACGAGGCGATCGCAAGCCTGCGCGAGCGGCTCGGTGAGGCCGGCGCGCTCGCCGCCCATCAGGAGGATGGTCGGCCGGTCGTAAGGGCCGGCGCGGAAGTCGGCCGTGGCCGACAGATGGGTGCCGACGATCTGGCCTGGCCAGCGGCCCTTGAGGGCCAGGAATTCCGCCACGGACATCCGGACCAGCGGAACGTGGAACAGCGAGCCCATGGTCGCCCGCACCGTTTCGACCGAGAACGGGTCGACAGTGTCGCCGATCAGGATGACGCCGTCGGCGCCGACCGCATCGACGGTGCGGATGATGGTGCCGAGATTGCCGGGATCGCGGACGGTCTCGAGCGCAACCCAGACGCCGCTCTTGCCGGGGACGATGTCGGCCGCGGGCGCCAGCCGCTGGGCGAAGACGCCGAGGACGGTCTGCGGGTTCTCGCGCCGCGTGACATTGGCAAGGACCGCGGAGCCAACCGAGAGGATGTCGGCGCCGCGGGCGCGCGCCGTGGCCGCGGCCTTCTGGACCGCCGGCTGTTCGCCGGCCTCCGTGGAATAGACCACGGCCTCGATCGGCCAGTGGCCGGCGAGGGCGTCGGTCACGAGCTTCAGGCCCTCGCCGAGGAAGACGCCGCGCTCCTTGCGGTGCTTGGGGAGGGCGAGCGCCTTGATGTCCTTGATCCGCGGGTTGGCGAAGCTGGTGATGGTCAGCACCTGGCCCGGCCGCGGCGGCCGTTCGTCGCGTCGTCCGCTCATGGCGACCACCGGCTGAACAGCGACGTCGACAGGAGGCGGCCGCCGCCTTCCTCGCGAAGGAGGAGCTCGCCCGATTCCAGCACGCCGCCGCTGCCGGCGAAGACCTCGCGCGCCAGCTCGTGCATCGACACGAAGGATGCCCGGATCGAATAGGCGGTCAGCACCAGGAACAGCGGGTCGTCGGTGAGGCGGCCGCGGCAGATCCGCATCATCTCGGCAAGGTCGGTGAAGATGTCCCAGACTTCGCCTTCGGGACCGCGGCCGAATTTCGGCGGATCGAGGATGATGCCGTCATAGCGGTTGCCGCGCCTCGCCTCGCGCCGCACGAATTTCATCGCGTCGTCGAGGATCCAGCGGATCGGGAGATCATTGAGGCCCGACAGCGCCTGGTTCTCGCGGGCCCAGGCGATCGACTTTTTCGAAGCGTCGACATGGGTCACGGCGGCGCCGGCCTTTGCCGCCAGCAGCGAGGCGAGGCCGGTGTAGCCGAACAGGTTCAGGACCCTGGTCGGTCGCCCGGCCGATGTGATGCGCGAGGCCATCCACGTCCAGTGCGGTTCCTGTTCCGGGAACACGCCGACATGGCGGAAGGCCGTGAAGCGCCCGAGGAAACGGGCGCCGCCGACCTCCATCGGCCAGGTTTCGCCGAGCGGCTGGCGGTAGCGCCAGCGGCCGTCCGAATCCTCGTCCTTGGCGCCGGTGAAAACCGCGTCCGCCCGCTCCCAGTCGGCGGCGGGCAGGCGGCGCTGCCACATCGCCTGCGGCTCGGGGCGGACGATCCGGTAGCGGCCGTAGCGCTCGAGCTTCTCGCCGGCGCCGGAATCGAGGAGCGCATAGTCCGACCAGCTCGTCGTCTCGAGCATCACCGGCATGCGGCTTTCAGGATCGTGACGGACAAGCTGGCCGGAGTCTGGCATGGTGTGCTCGATGGTCTCGCCTCGTGGCGAGGGCGCGGGCGTTGATAGCTGCCGCCGATTGGCGCGCCAAGGCGGCGACGGCCGAAGGGGTTGGGATGGAGATCAAGGGAACCTACCGGCTGCCGGCGCGCCGGGAAACGGTCTGGCAGGTGCTCGGCGACCCGCAGGCGCTCCTCGCCGCGATTCCCGGATGCGAGAAGGCCGAGCCGCTGCCGAACGGCGATCTCAGGCTCGTCGTCGCGGTGGACATCGGGACGTTCCGGTCGACCTTCACCGGCCAGGCGCGGCTGGTGTCCGCGGTGCCGCCCGGTTCGGCGACCGTCTCGGGCGAGGGGCGCGGCCGGCCGTCGGGATCGGCCGAAGGCCAGGCCGACATCACGCTCGCCGAGGACGGCGCGGAGACCGTCGTTTCCTACAGCGGATCGGTCCGGGTCGGCGGCAAGCTCGGGGAATTGGGTGAGCCCGCTATCGCAGCCAAGGCGAAGGCGTTGGCCGATGATTTCTTCGCGGGCATCGCGTCCTGGCTGAACGATGGCACCGGCGGCTTCGTTGACCGCCTCGATCACGCACCCGCCGGCGTCCCGGTCCTCGGCGACGAGCCGAGCGAACGCGTGGTGGAAGACCCTGCCGAACGAGCCGCGGAAGTCGTCCGCGAGGTCGAGGAAGAGATCGAGGTCGCCGCGGCAAGGAACTTCCTTGGCGGGCCGATGGTCTGGGGCGTCCTTGCGATCATGGTTTTCGTCGCGCTGGTCCTGATCTTCCGCTGAACCCGCAGGTTAGACTGTTTCCGGACTTCAGTGGTTTGGGTTGCGCTTCACGCGCTCTCGCGCCATGTGAGGGCCGGGCGACATCCGGACTGCCGGTTTCTTCTGAATGATCCTCTGTTCCTGCAATCTCCTCACCAAGGCGAGCCTTCTCCAAGCCGCCGATTATCTCGTCACAGCCGATCCCACCCGCCCCGTCACGGCCGGCCGTGCCTTCCTCGCCTGCGGCAAGCGCCCGCAATGTGGAAGCTGCGTCGAAATGATCCGCGCCATGTTGCGTGACGTCGGAATGCCGGTAACGTGCCCCGAACCGCTCGCATCCGTGGCGGCAGAGACGGACGGCCCGCTGTTGCGCCTCAAGCCGGTCGAGGAGCCCGTTTGACCCTTCTGCTGCGGGACTCTTATATTGGATTCATTCTAAACAAGGAGAGATCGCCATGAAAGGCGAACCCCGCGTCATCGAACGGCTGAACGGTGCACTGAAGCTCGAGCTGGGGGCGGTGAACCAGTACTGGCTGCATTATCGCCTGACCGAGGACTGGGGCTACGGCAAGCTCGCCAAGAAGGAGCGCGCCGAATCGATCGAGGAGATGCACCACGCCGACCGGCTGGTCGACCGGATCATCTTCCTCGAGGGCATGCCGAACATGCAGCAGATCGGCGCGATCCGGATCGGGCAGACCGTGAAGGAAGTGCTCGAGGCCGACCTCGCCGGCGAGTATGAGGCGCGGGAGTACTATCGGGAGTCCCGCGATATCTGCAAGAACGCGGGCGACTATGTTTCGATGGAGCTGTTCGAGGACCTTCTGAGCGATGAGGAAGGGCACATCAACTTCCTGGAGTCGCAGCTCAGCCTCCTCAAGGACATCGGCGACCAGCTCTACGGCCAGCTCCAGGCAGAGCCGAGCAACGCCGGCGACTAAATGGCCGATACGCGTGGTGACAGGTCGCGCAATGACGGGCCCGTTCTCGCGATCGAGCAAAGCAGCACATACACGAAGGCCGTGATCTTCTCGCGCGACCGCCGGGTCCTGGCGGTCGCGACCGACGACCTTCCGCTCCTCCATCCCGCCCCGGGATGGGAGGTCCAGGACCCCGAGGAAATCTGGACCTCGGTGCTCGCGAGTTGCCGGATGGCGCTGCTGCGGGCCAATCTCCAGCCAGGCGCGCTTTCCGCCATTGCCATCGCCGCCGAGCGGTCGGCCGTCATCCTCTGGGACCGCGGCACCGGGCAGGCGCTCTGTCCGGCGATCACCGCCAATGACCGGCGGACGGCGGCGCGGTGCCGGGCCCTCCGCGATGCCGGCATCGGCAAGCTGGTCCGCGACCGCACGGGGCTCCCGCTCACCCACGCCTTCTCGGCGACGAAGCTCTCCTGGATGCTCGACAATGTCAGCGGCGCCCGCGACCTCGCGGTGGAGGGACGGGTCGCGTTCGGCACGGTCGACACGTTCCTGCTGTGGCGGCTGACCCAGGGGCGGATGCACGCGACCGACGCGACGCAGGCGTCGCAGACGCTTCTGTTCGACATCCGCCGCCAGCGCTGGGACGACGACCTCCTCCGCGTCTTCGAGGTCCCGCCCTCGATCCTGCCCCGCGTGCACGATAGCGCCTCCTATTTCGGGGCCGCGGACGTTTCCGTCCTCGGCGGCAAGGGGACGGTGCCAGTGCGCGGCATGATCGGGATCGAGCAGGCCAGCCTGGTCGGGCAGGCCTGCTTCGCGCCGGGCGCCGCCAACGTCGTCTACGACCGGGGCTGCAATGCGCTCCTCAATGTCGGCCAGGCGATGGTTGGCGCCGCGGAAGGGCTGGTGACGACGGTCGGCTTTCGCCTCGACGTCGGCACGACCTACTTCCTCGAGGGCCGGTCGGAGTCCATCGCCGATGGTCCGCGGTGGTTCTCCGAAGGGCTTGGCGGGACGCGGGAAGTGCGCGCTGCCGAGGACCTCGCGCGGCAGAGCGATCCGGTGGCGAACGTCTATTGGGTGCCGGCGTCGCTAGGCGACGCGCCGCTCTATCGGGTCGGGCCGGGGCGCGGCACGATCGTCGGGATCGACACGCACACCGGACACCGCGAGTTCGCCCGCGCCGTGCTCGAATCGGTGGCCTACCAGACGCGGGACATCTTTCAGGCGATGGCGCCGCGCTGGGCGGCGGGTTCCGCGGCCAACCCGGTCCGCGTGATGGGCGAGGCGTCGCTGTCGGACTGGACCATGCAGTTCCTGGCGGACATCCTCGGGCAGCCGGTCGAGCGCGGGGCGATCGCCGATCCTGCCGCCTATGGCGCGGCGTGGCTCGCGGCGAGCGGCGCCGGGTTGTGGCCGGCAACGGAAGGCTTCGCCAGGGAGTGGGCGGTCGAGCGCCGGTTCGAGCCTTCGATCGACGGCGATCGCCGCGAGGCGAAATATGAAGGGTGGCGGGACGCCCTCCGCCGCTCCCTCGGCGCCAGCAGCTAGTCTAGCGCCAGCGCCTGCCCGCAAGGTCGATCAGATAGTCGTCGGGACGGGTCACCAGCGCCGCGAGACCGACCAGCGCCGGGGCGGGGTGGGTGACGACCACCGTGGGGATGCGCTCCATCACCTTCTCATGCGGCGCCTTGTCCTCGAACGCGGCGCGGAAGCCGCCCTGGCGCAGCGCGTCGATGATCACCGGCGCGATCCCGCCCGCGATGTGGACGCCGCCCGGTGGAAGGAAGATCAGCGCGATGTCGCCGGCATAGCGGCCGAGATAGGTCCCGAACAGCCGCAGCGTTTCGAGGGCGAGGGGGTCGGTTCCGGACAGGCCAGCGGTCGCGATCTGGGAGGGTGTCGACAAAGGGGAATGCACGCCGCGGCTTGCGGCGAGCGCGCGATGGAGGCGGAGGAGGCCGGGACCGGAGACGATCCATTCGGCGCTGATGCGGCCGCCGATCCGCTCGAGATGCGGCCAGATCGCCTCGTCGATCGCCGTGCGCGGGCCAAGGTCCATGTGGCCGCCTTCGCCGCCGGTGATGAGCCAGCGGTCGCCCGCGCGCAGCAGCGTGGAGGCGCCGAGCCCGGTGCCAGGCCCGATCGCGATGCGGCTGCCATGGCGCGTGGGCGGCGGCCCGCCGAGGGATACGCTGTCGGCGGCGCCGAGCGCGGGCAGCGACAGCGACACCGCCTCGAAGTCGTTGAGGATCACGACCTCCTCGAAGCCCTCGTCGGCGATGAGGGCACGCGGCCGGGCGATCCACGGCGCGTTCGTCAGCGGTGCCTCGTCGCCCTCGACGAGGCCGGCGATGGCGAGGATCAGCGACCGCGGCCGTTCCGGCAGCCGTCGCACGACGTCGGCGACGGCGTGCTCGAGGGTCGGATGGTCGCTGATCAGGACCCGGATCGACGGGCCGAGATGGCCGTTGGTTCCGACGAGGGCGAAGCGCGCATTGGTGCCGCCGACATCGGCGACGAGGGCAGGCAGGGGGACCAGCGACGAAGGCGTTGCCGTCATGGAGCGGGGAGGCCTGCGGGCGGAACGAACGGATCGGGCATGGGATCGGGATCCTCGAGGAGAACAGGCTGGAACCAGGTGCCGTCCAGCGTGAAGGGCAGGCTATAGCCGCTGTCCGGGTTCCGGTGGAACCGGATGATGCCCTCGCCGCCGATCGTCGGGCGCATCAGGGACGCGGCGCCGGCAAAGGCGACATCGAAGGCCGGCGACGCCGCGGTGAAATCATCGGTCCGGAGGTCGCCCTCCTCGAACCGGAAGACGGCGGAGAACCGGCTGAACTCGGTGGGATCCGTCCCCATCGTCAGCGACTCGACCGTGGGCAAGGCGAGTCGGGCGGCCGCCCCGAGATCGATTCCGCTGAGGGAGCCATCCACGATGCTCGCCTGAAGCGTCCCGTTCAGGTCCTCGACAAGCTCGCCCCAGTTCGTCCCCGCCCCTGCGACGTCGAGGAAGCCCCAGGCCGTTCCGGTCACCGACGTCACGCCGAGCACGTCGGCAAAGGCTGGAAACACATCCATCCCGACGATGCTGACCTGGCCCTCGACGGCAAGGTGGGGCGCATCGAGCGTCCCGGTGAGCGACCCCTGCATCCTTCCCTCATAGAGCGTCGCCTCGCCGATGCTGAGGAGGATCGCGCCGCGCGCGACGACCGCGGATGCAGCGACGCTTTCGGCGGTGACGCCGCCAATCGTAACGGTGCCGGCGGACACGCGGACATCCCAGTCGATCACCGCGAGCGCGGGCAGGTCGATCGGCGCGCCCGACCAGGCGCCGTCAGCCTGGACGTCGGTCTGGAAGGCGGTCGCGTAGGGGGAGAGGTCGAGGGACTCGGCGGCGATCGTGCCGCGGATCGCCGGACGGTCCTCGGCAAAGTCGACGGTGAAGGCGCCGTCGGCGTCGTTGCCGTCGAGCGACATCGAGGCGCTCGAGAAGGCAAGCAGCGGCCATTGCCAGCGCGAATGGCCACGGATCGATGCCCGGCCCAAGGTCGGCGCGTCGCCGACATTGGAGCCCGACCACGCCAGGAGGCGGCGGAGGCTGGGCGTGACCACGGCGGTCTCCCCGTCGAAGGCGAAATCGAGGCCCTCCCGGCTGACGACGCCGTCGAAGTCGATGCTGACGGGCGGCCCGGCGATGCTGAAGCGTGCGGTGGACTGGCGGTCCGCGATCAGGGCGAGCGGACTGTCGAGCGTTGCCTCGAGCGCAATGCGCTCGCCCCGCCACGTCAGGCTGCCGGTGGCCTCCGCCTCGGCTCCGGTCGAAGGCCAGGTGATGTCGAGCGCGATGCCCGTGATCGCCGTCGGAGCGTCGTTGCCGACCTGATAAGTAACCGTGCCGTCGACGATCACGAAGCGGCCGAGCGATACGTCGGGTGCGGCTTCCGCGGGCGGCTCGACGTCCGGGTCGAGCGCGTCGGCGACGCGGGCGCCGACGGTTCCGCCCTGGAACGCCCAGTTAGGCTGGCCCGCCTCGTCGATCCGGAGCGCCAGGACCGGCCGTTCGAGCTCGAATTCGCGCAGCTCCACGCGTCCGAAGAGAAGGGGCAGCAACCGGGCGGTCCCGGTCAGGACCTCGATGGTCATGAACGGACCGGTCGCCGCGTCGGCATTGCCGATCGTGACGCCTTCGATACGCACCGTCGGGCGCGGATAGATCGAGATCGTCGGCTGGCCGACGGCGGTCACCGGCCGGCCGAGCCAGACCGACACCTGCTCAAGGAGGCGGTCGCGGATCGCGTCGGTCGGGACCAGCAGCGGGGCGAGCGCCACCACGCCGAGGAGCGCGACGCACAGGGCAACCACGACGATAGCCAGCCGCCTCATGCGGAACGTCGCCCCCGCCCCTCCAGCTTGGCCTTAGGCCCCCGAATAGGTTGGATTGCCCGGCCCCGCAAGATTGCAGTGCCTTCTCAAGCCGATGTCCGGCTCGACATGCTGGGGCGCCGCTCCATCGTCCGCGCGAGGAGAATGACTGGCAGAAGGCCGACGAGGACGATCGCGAGCGCGGATACCGCGGCCACCTCATAGGTGCCCCGCACCGCCTCGCCATAGAGCTGGGTCGCAAGGGTCTCGAAATTGAGCGGACGGAGCATCAGCGTCGCCGGGAGCTCCTTCATGCAGTCGACGAAGACCAAGAGCGCACCGGCAATCAGGGCCGGACGGATGATCGGAAGATGGATCCGCCGCGCCGCTTCGGCCGGGCCGGCGCCGAGACTCCGAGCCGCCATGTCGAGCGACGGGCTGACCTTGGCGAGACCGGCCTCGGCATTGCCGACGGCGATCGGCAGGAACCGAAGGATGTAGGCGAAGATCACCGCGGCGCCGGAGCCGAGGAGGACGAGACCGACGGAGGCGCCGAAGGTGTCCTGCATGAAGCGGTTGATCGCATTGTCGATCGACCCGATCGGCGTGAGGACGCCGAGGGCGAGCACGGTTCCGGGCAGCGCATAGCCGATCGTGGACAGCCGGAGCGCGATCCGGCCGGCGCGCCCCTGGAGGATCCGCGCGGCGTAGGCGAGGAAGAGGCCGAGCGCGACCGCGATGATCGTGGCGATCGACGCAAGAGTCACCGTGTTGCCGATCCACGACAGGAGCTGCGGCGGCCAGCCGAACTCGCCGATCCGCGTCAGCGCCGAATGGACGAGGTAGGAGACCGGCACGGCGAAGCCGAGGAGGATCGGGAGGGCGCAGGCTACCATCGCGGCGATCGCCCGCCATCCGCGGAGGCGGACCGGCGGCGGAGGTGCCGTCCGATGCCCGCCGCCGACATAGCGCTGCCGGCGCCGGGCCGAGCGCTCCCACACGAGAAGCGCCAGGATGACCGCCAGCATCGCGAGCGCGATCTGGGCCGCGCCCTCGACCGAGTGATTCGTCGACCACACGGTGTAGATCGAGACCGTCATCGTGCGGACGCCGAGGAACTGCGCGGCGCCGACGTCGTTCAGGGCTTCGAGAAGCGCCAGCGTCAGGCCGATGACGAGCGCCGGCCGGATCAGTGGCACGGCGATCCGGAAGAACGCCTTCCGCGGCCCCGAGCCGAGCATCCGCGCCGCCTCGACGTAGCTCGCGGACTGGAGCACGAACAGCGCGCGGACCGGCAGGTAGACATAGGGGAACAGCACGAGGCTGAAGAGGACGATGCAGCCCCACATCGCCCGGATGTCCGGCAGGCGGAAATCGCGCGGACTGGCGATGCCGAAGATATCCCGGATGAAGGTCTGCACCGGGCCGGTCGGGTGCATGACATCGAGATAGGCGTAGGCGACGATGTAGGTCGGCACCGCGAGCGGCAGCAGCAGCGCCCATTCGAAGAAGCGGCGGCCGGGGAAGCGGAAGGTGGCGACCAGCCACGCGGTGCCGACGCCGATGATGGTCACCGCGATGCCGACGCCGATGAGAAGGACCGCGGTGTTCCGCGTCGCCGTCGGGATCACGAACTCGATCAGATGCGGCCAGAGATCGCCCGAGCCGCGGATCGCGAACCACAGGAGGCCGAACACGGGCGCAAGGACCAGCGCCGCGATGGCTATCGTCGGATAGAGCCAGCGCCGCTGCGTCGGCCGCGAGGGTGGTCCCGGCGCGAGCGGGGTCAGGTCGGCGGTCGCGGTGCGATCGGTGAGTGCCACGGGCTAGTGGCTCCGGACGCTACGGCATTCCACGGCCGCGGGGCCGGCCGAATGCAACAAGCAAGCGACGCTTCGAGCTTCCCGCCGTGGTGCGGAAATGCGCACCCGCGGATCGGTTGCGGACCGACCTGTCAACGACCTCCTCCCCGGGCTTGACCCGGGGCCCAATGGCGGCTCGGCCGACGTGGAATCGCCTGGATTCTCGACATTCCGGGCTGGTGGCGAGGCCAATTGGCCCCGGGTCGAGCCCGGGGAGGAGCGAACGGACGGGCCGTGCTCCGACTGAGAGGCCGAACCGCGCAATGGAGCGGAAGCCTCTTCCTTCGCCCCGCAAAGCGGGGAGAAGGTGGCTCGAAGGGCCGGATGAGGGGCGGCCCCAGGCTCCGAGTGTGCGGGAATCTCCCTCACCCCAGCCCTCTCCCCGCACCAAAGTCGGATGTTTCCGACTTTGGCATCCCAGAGTGGCCAACTCGGCAACAGCCGAGTTGGCTGTGGGGAGAGGGGGCGCCACCGCTGTGCTCCACGCAACAGTCCCCCGCAAAGAGCGAGGAAGGGTGCGTTGCCGGCGGAGTCCGGTGGCCCGCCGCCGGGCGGGAGGACCGCGGCCGGGTCCATGCCGTCGACTGCCCGGTCAGCCGTCGAAGCCGGCGGCTTCCACGAGGCCGCGGACGATGCCGCGGTTGGCTCCGATCTCCGCCAGCGGCGTCGGGTCAGGGATGAACTCCCCGAAGCCGGCAGTGAGCGGCTCGAGGGCGATGGTGGCATCGATCGGGTACTCGAAATTCGCGATGGCGAAGACGTCCTGGCCGGCGGCGGAGGAGAGGAACTCGAGGAGCATGATCGCCTGCTCGGGATGGGGGGCGTTGGCCGCAAGGGCAGCTCCGGTCACGGCGGGCAGTGTGCCCGCGCCGTCGTCGAAGGTGGCGAAAATCGGCCGGATCGCCGCCGCCCATTCCTGTTCGATCGGGCCGCCGAGGCCGAGATGCATGAGGCCGAGCGTCGTCGTGTTGCCGATCGCGACGTCGCAGATGCCCTCGGCGAGGTCGCGCGCGGCGTCGCGGTCGTCGCCGCCGGCCTCGCGGGCGAGGTTCAATTGCAGGTCCGAGATGTAGGCGGCGGTCTCGTCTTCGCCATGCTTGGCGAGGTAGGCCGAGAACAGGGCCACGTTCATCGGGTCGAGGCCGGACCGCATGCAGATGCGGCCGGCCCACTCCGGGCTCGCGAGATCCTCGTAGGTCAGCGCCTCGTTGTCGACGCGATCGGCGGCGGCGTAGATCACGGTGGCGCCCATCGACAGCGCGAACCAGTTCGAGGCGGGATCGCGGAGCTGTTCCGGGACCGCCGCGGCGAGGGCGGCCGACGTCACGGGCTGGGTCAGCCCTTGCTCGGCGAGGTCGGCGAGCGCGGTGAAGTCGGCAAGGATGAGGTCGGCCGGCGACGTTGCGCCCTCGGCGGTGATTCGCGCCGCGATGTCCCCGACGACGTAGATCGTGTTCACCGCGACGCCGGTCTGCGCCGAGAACTCCGTCAGGAGGGGGAGCGCGCTGTCGGGCGTCCGCGTCGTGTAGACGTTGACCGCCTGCGCCGACGCGCCCGATGCGAAGCCGGCTGTCATCATCCCGGCGGCCGCAAGGGCGGCCAGGCCTGCCAGTGACACGCGTGCCATGGGTGTTCCTCTCTCCGGCGAGGCGCTGCCTCACCCTCAGGACCGCCGCGCTGTTCGCCGGCCGCCGACTGATGTCGCCTCCCGACTCAACAGTCAATCAAGACCGCGAGTTGTTTCAATAGGTTGTTGGGTCGACTTCTGGAACGAATCTAAATGCGGGTGAAACGGCAATTCCGTCCGCAGGCTAGCGTGCGGCCCTTCGGGTCAAAAGACGGTGACGCGGCACTCGTCCCTATGGGAGGCGGCGCGCCGGGAAGGTGACCTTGGCCATCGTTCCCTGATTGGGCGCGCTGTCGATCGCAAAAACCGCGCGGTTCGCTTCGACGAGGGCCTTGGTCAGCGGCAGGCCGAGGCCGGTCCCGTCCGAGCGGCCGCGGCTGGTGGTGGTGACCTGCTCGAACGGCTTGAGCGCGGTCTCGAGGTCCCTCTCCGACATGCCGATCCCGGTGTCGCGGATGCGGAGCACGACGTCGCCGGTGCCGTCGACCGCCGTCGACACGATCACCTGTCCGCCGGCGAGCGTGAACTTCACCGCGTTGGACATCAGGTTGAGCACGATCTGGCGCAGCGAGCGCTGGTCGGCGAGCACCGGCGGCACGGCGGTGCCGAGGCTGGTGCGGATGATGATCCGGCGGCGGTTCGCTTCCGGCTGCATCAGCGCAACGCATTCCTGAAGGACATCGTTGACCGAAACCTCGGTGAAGGCGAGCTCGAGCTTGCCGGCCTCGATCTTGGCGAGGTCGAGGAGGTCGTTGATGAGGCTCATCAGATGCGCGCCGGAAACCCTGATGTCCTTGAGGTATTCGCGATAGCGGTCGCTGCCGATCGGGCCGAAGCGCTCCTCGAGCATCACCTCGGAGAAGCCGATGATGGCATTGAGCGGCGTGCGGATTTCGTGGCTGACGCGTGCCAGGAAGTCCGATTTGTGCCGGTTGGCGAGCTCCGCCGTCCGGCGAGCCGCGATGAGCTCTTCCTCCGCGGTCTTCCACTGCGTCATGTCGCGGAGGACCGCGCAGAACTTCCCATGCTCGGCAAGCCGCCCCATCGTCATGAAGAGCGGGATCAGCCCGCCCGACGGCACGCGGCCGATCACCTCGCGGCCATCATTGAGGAGGCTCGCGACGCCGCTGCGCGAGAGGCCTTCGAAATAGTCCAGCGCCGCGCGCCGGCTTTCCTCGGCGAGAAGGTTGACGAAAGGCTGGGCGCGAACGTCGGCGGCCTCGACCCCGAACAGCGCCTCTGCGCTGCGGTTGAGGCTCTCGATCCGGCCATCCGAGTCGAGCACGGCGACGCCGTCGGTTGCGGTGTCGAGCACTGCTTCCAGTTCGTCGATGCGCGAGCGCGCCGCGGCGTGTGCCGCGGTTTCCTGGGGCGAGGGCGCCGGGTCGGGGTCGAGCCGGGTCGACAGCATGGTCGCCGACCCGTCGGCCCAGGGCACGATGTGCAGCTTGGCGTCGAGCGCGACGTCCTCGCCATCGGCGGCGCGGAGATGGATCTGGCCATCGCCATCGCTATCGCTGGCCTCGGCGGCGGTGGCGAAGAGGATGTCCGCGCCGCCGGCGTCGACGAGGGCCGCACGGCTCGCATAGCCGAGGCGCGTGAGAAGGGCCCGGTTCACGAACAGCACCGAGCGGTCGCGGAACACGAGGAGGCCGAGCGGAATGCGGTCGAGGAACCGTGCCGGGATGGGCAGCCCGGCGCCGGTGTCGATGGCGGCATCCGGTGCCTCCGCCGCGGCTGCCGCGGTTTCCGCCGCGGTGGCCGCTTCCGCAGCCACACCGGAGGGGGCCGCGGGCTCCGCTTCGCCCGCGGCCGGCTCCGGCGGCGGCGCGGCAGGAGCGCCGTCCGGTCCGTCCTCGTCCGGCTGCAATGCCGTGGCGATCCTGCGGAAGGCGTCCTGCTCGTTGCCGTTCAGCGGCCGGTCGCGCTGCGGAGACCCCACCGCCAGCCGCACGACGTTCGAATTCGGCCGCGCTGGCTCGGCCGGCGGCGGCGGGATCGGGGCCGGCTTCGGCTCGTGGGTCTCGCTGAGCGGGCGGGTGTCGCTGGTGCGGCAGACGCCGAAGCCGCGGAAGCCCTCGAAGCCGCCGGCCCGGTTGAAGGTCGGGAGGGCGCCGAGGTCGACGGCGACCGCATCGGCCGAATCCTGGATCGGCCAGTAGACCGTCACGCCGCTCCAGGTGTCGCGCCGGGCGAGGAGGCGCTCGACCGCCTCGGCGGCGCCGAAATGAAATGCCTTCGCGACGTCGGTCCAGCGCAGCCCGACAATGTCGGCGGATCGCGGGCCAACCAGCGCAGCCAGTTCGGGCGAGATCTGCGTGAAGCGATGCTCGGCATCGAGCTGGCAGGCGAACCGCACCGGCGCGGGCCGCACCTCGAAGACGAACGGCACGGTCTCGCCGGGGGCGGGCGGCGCGAGCGGCGCGTCGTCCGGGAGAGGCGCCTTCGCCCCTCCCGCCGGTGCGTGGCCCGCCGCGCCGGGGGAAGGGCGCGCTTCTGCGGACGTTCGGTCCGTGGCGGCCGAAGCTCCCTCGGCGGGTCCGATCAGCGCCAGGCGGAACTCGCCTTCGGCCGCGGTGATGGCGGCCATGCCGATCACGCGCTGCTCGCGGCCGAACCGGATGCGGCGCTTCAGGATGCGGCGGCCGGCCGTCGACGTCGACGCCGCAAGGTCGGCCAGGGCGGGAAGGACGGCCTCGAGATCGTCGCCCTCCGAGGAGCCGACCAGCTTGCCGTCGGGCCGGACGATCACGGCCGTCATGCCCTCGCCGGCGATCGCCGCGGCAAGGGCAAAGGCCCGTCCGGTCAGGGGCTCCAGCGCCTGCGGCGGCTGCTGCGAGGCGATCAGGATGGCGTCCTCCTCCTCGTCGATCGGGAGGCGCGTGGCGACGGCGAGATGGGCTTCCGTCCCCGTCACCGCCGGCAGGCGGAGAAGGGTCATCTGCGGTTCGGCGGTCTTCAGCGTCGGGGCGAGGCTCGTGAGCTGAAGGACGACGGGATGGCTCGCGGGAAAACGACGCTCGATCGCCTGCTGGGCGGTGCCGTCGCCGAAGGTGCGGATGCCGGCGGCATTGGCCCAGAGGAGGCGGCTGCCATCCTCCGACCACAGCCACGCGGCCCGCGGATCGAGCAACAGGGCGCCGACCTCGGGAAGGGCGGTGAGGTCGAGGAACGAATGGCTGGGCCGTTTCATGCGGCGCTTCCGACGGGCGCTCCCCGCTCTTCAGCGGTCCGAGGGATTTGATAGGGCGATGCGCTCCATACGTCCACGCCGCAACGCATCCGTCGCCCCGATGAATCGAAAACGAGGTTAAGACGGCCGCGGCAGATTGCGACATCCATCGCGCCGGTGCTCGCTTGAAATGGGTGGGCCGACCTTCTACGTTCCGCCCCGATTGAACGTGCAGCTGTAGCTCAGTTGGTAGAGCGTCGGATTGTGGATCCGGATGTCACTGGTTCGAGCCCAGTCAGCTGTACCAATCTTCCCCCCGCGCAGACCTGACGAGCGGATCGTCCGCCCCGGACGCGGCGTTCCTCACCCTGTCCTGATATGCTAAGCGCTGCAAAGACCTGAAGTGGGAAGCCCCGCGGAAGGAAGTTGCAGGCAGCGGCGATTGCCGCGCCCGCGGGGAGCGCTGGCACTTCATGGATACCAATGAGATTCTCGTGATGGCGATCGCCGCGGGCGTCTGCGGCTTCTACGCCGTCATGGTCTTCCTGTCGCAGCGGCGCAAGAAAGACGCGGGCAAGGCCGCGCCGGGGCAGCCGATGCCGGTCCGCCGCGACGGGACGGAGAGCAGCGGCGGTTAGAAGTCGCCGCCGAAATCCCCGCCGCCGAAGTCGCCGCCCATATCGCCACCGGCGTCGCCGCCATCATCCGCGCCCGCGCCTTCGTCGCCGCTGAACGCGCCGGTGATGAGGTTGGCGAGAAGCACGCCGCCCGCGACGCCGACCGCGGTCTGCGCCGCGCCGGCAAGGAAGCCGCCGCCACCGCCGCCGCGGCCATAGCCGGGGTCATTGTAGCCGTAACCCTGGTTGCGTACGTTGCGGCTCGGCACCGGCGGCGGGCGTGACCCGCCCCCGAACAGGCCGCCGAAAAGGCCGCCGCCACGGTTCCCCGAATATTCGAGCTGCTGGATGCGGTCCTGGGCGGCGGCGAGCGCCTGCTCCTGAACGACGATCGTCTGCGCCATGTAGTAGGCGGAGCTCGGCTGCTCGGCGACGCGCTGGCGGATGAGCGCCTCGGCCTCCGGATCGCGCGGACCGGTGCGGCCCTCGACCTCGGCGAGCTTCCGGAACAGGCCGTCGATCGCCTGGCGGTCGTTGTGGTCCATCTCGTCCTCCGTTGCGGCACGATGCTGGCCGCACAGGGAAGATGTGTGCGGGCGGCGCCGAAAACAAGCGCCGGCTTGACTTCGGCGCGCGCCGGCGGGAGGTATGGGCCGTCGCGGTTCTCTGCACCCAGCCGGGCGCGAGAGCTAAGAGGGAATCCGGAAATCGGCGTTGCCGAGAGGCCGGAGCTGCCCCCGCAACTGTGAGCGGCGAGCTGTCCTGACACCGAAAGCCACTGACGTCTCCGGACGTCGGGAAGGCGGTCCGGACGGCGACGACCCGCGAGCCAGGAGACCTGCCGCGACGGTGAACTTTGCTCGGGGCGGGGAGTCCCGACGGGTTGCCGCGCGACGGTCCCGTCCGTCCAGCGGTCGTCCGATGGTGCTCCCCTAGCGCGTGGTCGGACGATGCTGTTGGCAGGAGCGGGAACGGGCGTGCGGGAGGTTCGCGACGAGGCGCTGCCGTCGCTCCTCACGCGCCCGCGCACGATCGTCGTCCTCTTCGCTCTCGTGGCGATCTTCGTCCTCGCCTTTCTCCTCGCCATCGCGCTCGGGTCGGTGACGATCCCGCTCGGCGACGTCGTCGGCATCCTGTTCGGCCGCGAGCCGGCGCGCGCGAGCTGGACGACGATCGTCGAGAACGTCCGCGTGCCGCGGGCCATCGTCGCCGCGCTCGCCGGCGCCGCGCTCGGCATTGCCGGCCTCCAGATGCAGACGCTGCTGCGCAACCCGCTCGCCGATCCCTTCGCGCTCGGCATCACGTCGGGCGCCAGCCTCGGCGTCGCGCTCGTCGTGCTCGGCACCGCGAGTGCCACCGGGATCGTCCTCGGCAGCAATGGCGGCTTCGGTGGCGATCTCGCGCTTGCGGGCGCGTCGATCGTCGGCGCCTTCGCGGTGTTGGTGCCGGTCCTGTTGATCGCGGCGCGCGTCCGCAATGCGGCGACGATCCTGATCGTCGGACTGATGTTCGGCTACGCCGTCCAGTCGATCGTCACGATCCTCGTCGTGGGAACCTCCTTCGAGCAGCTCCAGCGCTGGATCGCGTGGGGCTTCGGCTCGTTCAGCGGCGTGACCTGGGGCCAGCTCGTCGTCTTCGCGCCGCTTCTTCTCGCCGGCATGGCGATCGCCGCCGCCACCACCAAGCAGCTCAACGCGCTCCTCCTCGGCGAGGAATACGCCCGGTCGATGGGGCTCAACACGCGGCTGATGCGGCTTGCGACACTCGCCGGCTCCTCGACGCTGGCCGGCGTCGTCACCGCCTTCTGCGGCCCGATCGTGTTCCTCGGTGTTGCGGTGCCGCATCTCGCGCGCGGGCTCCTCGGGACCTCCGACCACCGGACGCTCGTCCCGGCGGTCATCATCCTCGGCGCCGCCATCGCGCTCATCGCCCAGATCCTCGCGCTCCTCGCGAGCCGCGACGGGCTGCTGCCGCTCAACGCGGTGACCGCGCTGATCGGCGCGCCGGTCGTCGTCTTCGTCCTCCTGCGGGCGCGGAAGGGCGCGTTCATCGCATGACGAAGGCGGCGATCGAGGCGCGGGACCTCACGGTCGGCTACCGGCGCCGCGGCCGGCGTTACCCGGTGCTGAGCGGCCTTGACCTTGTGGTCGGGCGCGGCGCGTTCGTCTGCCTGATCGGTCCGAACGGCGTCGGCAAGACCACGCTGCTGCGCACTCTGTCCGGCTCCCTCGGCCCGCTTGCGGGACAATTGCTCCTCGACGGGCGGGCGGCCGCGGGCCTTCGCGACATCGAGCGCGCGCGCCTTGTCGGGCTGGTGCGGACCGAGCGGTTCGAGGTCGGCTCGCTCAGCGCCGCCCGGGTCGTTTCGCTCGGCCGCTATCCGCATGTCGGCTGGGGTGGCCGGCTCGGGCCGGCCGATCACGACGCCGTCCGCCGCTCGCTGGCGGCGGTTGGCGCGGAGCATCTGGCCGACCGCGACGTGATGGAATTGTCGGATGGCGAGCGGCAGCGGGTGAACATCGCCCGCGCGTTGGCCCAGGAACCGGCGATCCTGCTCCTCGACGAGCCGACCGCATTTCTCGATGTCGCCGGCCGCGTCGAGCTCATGGGGCTCCTCCGCCGCCTCGCGCGCGAAGGGGGCGTCACCATCGTCGCCTCGACCCACGAGCTCGACCTTGCCCTCCGCACCGCCGACCGCATCTGGCTGGTCGGACCGGACCGTTCGCTGAGCGACGGCGCCCCCGAGGACCTCGTCGCGGACGGCGCGTTCGCCGATGCGTTCCTCAGCGACCGCATCAGTTTCGATCCGGAGGCGCGTACCTTCCGCCTCCGCCGGGAACCGGCGCGGAGCGCGATCGTCATCGGTGACGGTCTCGGCGCCGTGCTCGTTTCCGCCGTGCTCGAACGCGAGGGCTTCGACCTCCGCGCCGCCGATCGGCCCGACGCGCTCAGGGTGACCGCCATCGGCGCGCGCGGCGCGTGGTCCGCCGCAGCGCCCGGCGTCGCCCGCACCGGCGCGACCTATGCCGAGCTCGCGGCCTTCGTCCGGGCGCTCGCCGAGGAGTCCAGCATTGCCAACATCAATCGCGAGAACACGCATGCCTATTGAGAAAAGCCTCGTCGCGGCGTTTGCCGCCCTCGTCACGGCCATCGGCATCGCCGGAGGAGCGGCCGCCCAGGCGCCGGCAGCCAACTCCGACGGTTGCGTCGATACCGTCCAGGCCGGCGTCGACTATTTCCCCGACAAGGCAACGGTCACCTATGCCGAGAACTTCACCGTCGACTATTTCGACACCTACAAGGTCGTGACGGTGGTGCAGCCGTTTCCCGGCGGGGCGCCCGAGACCTACGTCCTCGTGCAGTGCGGGACGCCGGAGCCCGAGCTCGGCGGCGACCTTGCCGATGCGCCGGTGATCCAGATCCCGCTGCCGACGCTGTTCTCGGCGAGCGCCACGCACAATCCGATGCTCGACGCTCTCGGCCTCGTCGATCGCCTGACGGGGGTCACGTCGCTCGCCTACACCGCCACGGCGTCGGTGCTCGAGCGCGCCGCGGCCGGCCACATCGTCGAATTCGCCCCGACCTTCGAAACCAACCTCGAGCTCGTCATCGATGCGCGTCCGGCCGCGCTGATGACCGGCGGCGGCGACGATCCTGCCTATGGCCGGATCCGCGATGCCGGCATTCCGGTCGTCGCCAACGCCGAATGGCTCGAGCCGGACATCCTCGCCCGCGCCGAGTGGATCAAATACATCGCGCTCTTCTTCAATGCCGAGGCGGACGCGATGGACGTGTTCGACCGCATCGACGCCGACTACGCGGCGGCCGCGGCCCGGACGGCCGACCTCCCGGACTCGGCACGGCCCCTCGTCTTCGCCGGCTCATCATTCCAGGGCGTCTTCAACGCGCCGGGTGGGGCGTCCTATTCGGCGCAGGCGATGGAGGCGGCGGGGGCGCGTTACGTGTTCGCCGACAACCGCGACACCGCGAGCCTTTCCTTCGCGGACCTCGAGGTCATCCTCGACCGCGCGGCGGATGCGGAGTTCTGGATCAACGCGGCCGTGCAGTACCGGACGCTCGCGGACATCGAGGCCGAGGAGCCGCGCCTTGCCACGCTGCCCGCCGTCCAGGCCGGGCAGGTGTGGAACTACGATCTCGGCGGCACGGAGACCGGCGCGCTGCCGTTCTGGGAGCTCGGCGTCCTGCGGCCGGACCTGATCCTTCTCGACCTCCTCAAGATCTTTCACCCCGAGCTGGCGGAAGACCATGCGTTCGTCTTCTACCGGTCGATCGAGCCGGTCGCGGCGGCGACGCCGTAGCGAAGCGAGGAGGGCGGGGCGGCAGGGCGGCAGCGCCCTGCCTGGTTTCCTTAGAAGGCGATGCCGATGCCGATGCGGACCTCGTGAAGGTTTGCGCTGTGGCCGATGTCGCGGATCTCTCCGAAGCGGCTGTAGAGGTACTCGACCCTCGCTATCAGCGGCCCGCGGCGGAGTTCGAGGCCGGCGCCGATGTTCCAGCCGATGTCGGTCGCAAAGTCCCCGCCGATGCCGATGCGGGCCATCGACATGCCGGCCGCGCCGTAGATGAAGAGGCTGTTCCAGGCGTAACCATATCGGACCCGGACATTCGAGGTCCACGGATTGTCATAGACGGCGGTCCCGCGGCCCGACCATTCCACGTCGGCATCGATGCCAATGAGGAAGTTCCCTGGCGTATTGAAATTGTAGCCGCCGAAGATTCCCGCGGTCCAGCCAAGGCCGCTCGACGGCGGGCCGTCGATATTGGCCCACCCCTTTCCGACGAGGGCGCCGACATATGGCCCAGCCCACGCGTTTTCCTGGGCTGCGGCCGGCGACGTGCCCATGCCAACAGCCACGGCGAAGCCCAGCGCAGCCGCCGTCCTGACGAAGACTTTCCCTTGCACAGCACACCCCAGCCGTTCCGCAAATCGCGGTTGATTCTAGTCTAACGCCTCGACCTAGGAAAAGACGTGCGGAGAGCACACCTCCGTGCAAATTTTCGACGCGGCCCCAAGCGAGTCTTAGCTTTCCGCCGCATCGAAGAGACTCCCCTGGTCGGGGGAGGGGGCTGCGGTTCGGCGCCGTGGCCGTTTGGGGCTGAACCCGCCGGCGCCGGTCACGGCTGCCGCCTTGCCGTCGGCGAATTCGAGCTCGACCATCGCGCCTAGCGGCAGGTCCGCGGCGCGCCCGACCAGCGTTCCGTCCGTACGATGAACGAGGGCGAAGCCGCGGGCGAGGATGCTTTCCTTGGAGAGGGCGAAGGCATCAAGGAGCTTGTCGAGCGCCTCGAGTTTTTGCCACGCCAGCGTCAGCGTCTGTCGCACCGCGCGGCGCCGGCGCCCGTCGAGGTCCTGTACCTGGCGGCGGCCCCGGACCACGCGCTCCGTCACCGCGGCCGGGCGGAGCCGGCGCGCCGCCAGCGTCAGGGCGGATCGCTTGCGTTCGGCGTGGACGGAGAGAGCCTGCGTCTTCCGCGCGCCCGCGGCCGCGAGCCGTTGGCCGAGCTGTGCGACGGACCGCGACAGCCCGACGGGTGATAGGGCCGCGCACGCCCGCTCGTAGCGGCTGCGGTGTGCGGCGGCGTTGGCGCCGAGCGACCGCGTCAGCCGCGCGCCGAGCTCGTCGAGGGTCCGCCGCGGGATCGCGAGGAAATCGTCCGGCCCCGGCATCGCCCGCGCCAGCGACGCCAACTCGCGCCGTGCGAGGTCGAGCACGCGGCCCGATGCCGTCCGTCCGCGAAGGACAACCTTGTCGATCCGCGCCACGAGCTCCGCCCGGACCGGGACCACCAGTTCGGCAGCGCCGGTCGGCGTCGGTGCGCGGATATCGGCGGCGAGATCGAGAAGCGTGGTGTCGGTCTCGTGGCCGATCGCCGAGATGATCGGGATCGCCGAGGAAGCCGCGGCCCGGACGACGACCTCCTCGTTGAAGGGCCAGAGGTCCTCGAGGCTGCCGCCGCCGCGGGCGACGATCAGCACGTCGGGCCGCGGCGCAGGCCCGCCGAGGAGCGGCAACGCGTTGAACCCGGCGATCGCCCTCGACACCTCGTCGGCCGCGGTTTCGCCCTGGACGCGCACGGGCCACAGGACGACCGTGGTCGGGCAGCGGTCGGAGAGGCGATGGATGATGTCGCGGATGACCGCCCCGGTCGGCGAGGTGACGACCCCGATGATCCGCGGCAGGAAGGGGAGCGCCCGCTTCCGCTCCGCCGCGAAAAGGCCTGCCGCCGCCAGCTTCCGCTTCCGCTCCTCGAGGAGCGCCATCAGCGCGCCGACGCCCGCGGGCTCGAGCGCGTCGACGATCATCTGGTAACCGGACTTGCCCGGGAAGGTCGTCAGCCGGCCGGTGGCGATGACCTCGAGGCCTTCTTCCGGCTTGAAGCGGATCCGCTGGAAGGTCAGCCGCCACACCACCGCGTCGAGGCGCGCCTTGTCGTCCTTCAGGGTGAAGTAGGCGTGGCCGGAGGAATGCTGTCCCTTGTAGCCCGAGATTTCGCCCCGGACGCGTACGTAGCCATACGCATCCTCCACGGTGCGCTTGAGCGCGGCCGAGATGCCGGAAACGGTGTATTCGGTGACGTTCGTCGGCGACACGTTCAAGGCTCTATGGACTGACCGGGGAGTCGTGGGCGATAGCCGTTGGCGGCGTCAAGCTCGGTGCGGAGGAATGGATGGCGGCGGAGACAAGGCAGCGTCTGTTCCTGCGCGCGCGGCTGTCAGCAGGAACGGTGATCGACCTCGACCGCACGCAGTCCAACTACCTCATCAACGTCCTTCGCATGGAAAAGGGGGACGCGCTTAGCGTCTTCAACGGGCAGGACGGCCAATGGCGCGCCGTGCTTTCCGAGCGCAACCGAAGAACGCCGACCCTTTCGATCGAGAAGCTCGAGCGCGACCAGACCGAGCGACCCGACCTCTATTACCTCTTCGCGCCGCTGAAGCAGGGCCGGCTCGACTACATGGTGCAGAAGGCGGTCGAGATGGGAGCCGGTCTTCTGACGCCGGTCCTGACCCAGCACACCCAGGTCGGCCGCGTAAACAGCGAGCGCATGGAAGCCAACGCGATCGAGGCCGCCGAGCAATGCGGCCTCCTCAGCATCCCGCAGATCGACGAGCCGATCGCCCTCGCGCAGCTTCTCGAAGCCTGGCCCTCGGTCGAGCCGTCCCGCCGCATCGTCTATTGTGACGAGGCAGCGCCCGACGGCGACGCCGTGGCGGTGCTGCGGGCGCTGAAGGAGGACAGGTTCGCGGTCCTGGTCGGGCCGGAAGGAGGCTTCTCGGAGGCGGAGCGCCAGGACCTTCGCGACAAGCCGTTCGTCACGCCCATCAGTCTCGGGCCGCGTATCCTCCGGGCCGACACGGCGGCGGTGGCTGCGATCGCCTTGATCCAGGCCGTTGTCGGGGACTGGCGGCGCGAGCCCGCGACATAGCCTCGCGTGAGCCCGCCTTCATTGCGGCGGCAGGGGACGGACACTAAGGTGCGCCGCCTTTGTGCCCGGAGCCTCCATGGCGCGCGACGTTTCCGACCCGACACCGATCGAAACCCGTGACGAGCTGATCGCCAGCCTCGAAGCCGGGGGCAAGCCGAAATCGGAATGGCGGGTCGGCACCGAGCACGAGAAATTCGGCTTCCACGTCTCCGACCTGTCGCCGGTGCGCTATGAGGGGCCGGCGGGCGTCCGCCAGCTCATCGAGGGGATGGAGGGCCTCCTTGGCTGGCATCCGATCATGGATGGCGGCAACCCGATCGGGCTGACCGATCCCACCGGCCTCGGTGCGATTTCGCTCGAGCCGGGCGGCCAGTTCGAGCTGTCTGGCGCTCCCGTCGATCACATCCACCAGACCAATCGCGAGCTCAACGCCCATCTGGCGCAGCTCCGGGAGGTCGCGGATCCCCTCGGCATCCGCTTCCTCGGCCACGGCTTCTCGCCGCTGTGGTCGCGGGACGAGGTCCCGGTGATGCCGAAATCGCGCTACGCGATCATGACCCGCTACATGCCGACGGTCGGCACGCTGGGCATCGACATGATGTACCGGACCTGCACGGTGCAGGCGAATCTCGACTTCTCCGACGAGGCCGACATGCGGCGGAAGATGCGGGTGGCGATGGCCCTCCAGCCCATCACGACCGCCATCTTCGCGAACTCCCCATTCACTGAGGGGAAGCCCAACGGCTTCCTGTCGTTCCGGTCCGAGATCTGGCGCGACACCGACCGCGACCGGACCGGGATCCTGCCCTTCGTCTTCTCCGAAGGGTTCGGCTTCGAGGCCTATGTCGACTGGGCGCTCGACGTGCCGATGTATTTCGTCAAGCGCGGCGACATCTATCATGACGTCGCCGGCGCCTCGTTCCGCGACCTGATGGCGGGCACACTGCCGTCGCTGCCGGGCGAGCGGGCCACGACCGCCGACTGGCACAATCACCTCTCGACGCTGTTCCCCGAGGTGCGGCTGAAGAAGTTCCTCGAGATGCGCGGCGCGGATGCCGGTCCCTGGGCGTCGATCTGCGCGGTTCCCGCCCTCTGGGTTGGTCTCCTCTACGAGACCGACGTGCTCGCGGCGGCGGACGACCTCGTGAAGCGCTGGAGCGTCGAGGACATCGAGGCTTTCCGCGCCGAGGTGCCGAGAGTGGCCCTGAAGGGCACGCTCGCCGGACGGCCGGTGCTCGAAATCGCCCGCGAAATCGTCACGCTGGCGCGCGAGGGCCTCAAGCGCCGGCGGCGGCTGTCGCCGATCGGGGCCGACGAGACGATCTATCTCGAATATATCCAGGAGATCGTCGAGACCGGCCAGACGCTCGCCGAGCGCCTCCTTGCCAGCTATCACGGCCCCTGGAAGGGGGATGTCCGCGAACTGTTCCGGCGCTACGCCTATTAGGTGCCAGGGAAAGTGTGTGACGACGGCAGCCTGTCGCGTGGTACGACAATTCCGCCGCGGCGGAATTTTGGCATGGCGGCATTCTTGCTGCCGGCACGCGGCGTTTCGATATTGAGCGCCGGAAGGGCAGCCTTTCCTTCAGACTATAGGAGTACCGATCCATGACGCTTCGCATTGGCGACCTCGCTCCGGACTTCGAGGCCGAAACCACCGAGGGCAGGATCCGCTTCCACGAGTGGCTCGGCGATTCATGGGGCATCCTGTTCTCGCACCCCAAGAACTTCACCCCGGTCTGCACGACCGAACTCGGCACCATGGCCAAGCTGCAACCGGATTTCGCGGCGCGCAACGTGAAGGTCATCGCCGTCAGCGTCGACCCGGTCGAAAAGCACCATGGCTGGTCGGCGGACATCCACGAGGTGATGGGCGAGGCGCCGAACTACCCGATGATCGGGGACACGGACCTCAAGGTGTCGAAGCTCTACGACATGCTGCCGGCCGATGCCGGCGAGACGTCGGAAGGCCGCACCGCGGCCGACAACCAGACCGTCCGCACCGTCTATGTCATCGGTCCCGACAAGAAGGTGAAGCTCGTGATGTCCTACCCGATGACCACGGGCCGGAACTTCGACGAGATCCTCCGCGTGGTCGATTCCCTGCAGTTGACGGCCAAGCACAAGGTGGCGACGCCGGCCAACTGGAAGACCGGCGAGGAGGTCATCATCGCCGGCTCGGTGACCGACGATGCGGCGCGGGAGCAGTACCCTGCGGGCTGGCGTTCTCCGAAGCCCTATATCCGCTTCGTGCCGCACCCGAAATAGCGCAGAATCGACCACTGCCGATCGCGACGCCGCGGCACCGTCTGCGGCGTCTTTCTTTTCGCTGCGGCACGGCGGCGCTCGACACCGGCACCGACAGGGGGCAGAACACGGCCGGTTCGGCAGGGGACGCTGATGGACGGCGACCATCGCGCAGGCGGCTTTTCCGCCCGGAATGCGCCAATGCAGCTCACAGAACATCCGCTCCGCGAGTTCGCGCTCCGCGAGATACACGCCCGTCCGTTCCAGCTCATCACGACGCCGCGGCTCGTCCTCCACTACGCCTTCACGACCGATGCGGCTGCCGCCGATGCGGCCCGCGCGGCGTTCGCCGAGCGCTGCGTCGCCCTCGGCCTGTCGCCGCCCGACCCGCACAGCAACCAGCACATCGTCTGGATCGGCCATGTCCGCCTCCGCTGGGAGACGCATTCCGAGATCGTCGCCTATACCTGGGACTGCCCCGGCAACGACCCCGGCAATCCGCTGACGCTCGATCAGCTCCTCGGGGAGTCCTTCCGCCAGCCAGGCCCGCTTATCGTCGCCACGCGGCTCGACCTCGTCCGCGACGACGGTCCCGCAGAGGCGCTGCTGCACGGCCTCGATCATGGGTCGACCGCGGTCTCCACCATGCGCGACGGCCGCGCGATCGGCGCGACCGACTTCCGGCTGCGGCCGGAGGGGCATACCCGGATCCTCCTCGTCGACCGCGGGCTCTACGAGCACGAGATCGGGCCGCTGGTACAGCGCCTGATCGAGCTCGAGACCTATCGCACGCTGGCGCTCCTCGGCCTGCCGGAAGCCCGGCGGCTCCAGCCGTCGATCAGCCGGATCGAGACCGCGCTCCAGGATACGGTGCAGAAGATCGGCGGCACGCCGGACCTCAACGCGAACCGGGTGCTCCTCGGAAAGCTCACCGAGCTGGCCGCCGAGGTCGAGACCGATGCCGCGCTCAGCGCGTTCCGGTTCGGGGCGACGCGCGCCTATGACGAGATCGTCAAGCTCCGCCTCCGGTCGATCCGCGAGGGCGTGCTCGACGGCTACACGAGGTGGAGTTCGTTCCTCGAACGGCGGATGGCGCCCGCGATGCGGACCTGCCAGACGGTCGAGGCCCGGCTCGCGGACCTTTCGGACCGCATCGGCCGGGCGGCGAATCTCCTCCGGACCCGCATCGAGGTCGAGCTCGAGCAGCAGAACCGGGCACTCCTGGCATCGCTGAACCGGCGTGCCCGTGCGCAGTTCCGGCTCCAGCAATGGGTGGAAGGACTCTCGGTCGCCGCCGTCAGCTACTATGTCGTCGGCCTCGTGTCCTACCTCGCCGGCGGCGCGGAGGCCTTCGGCTGGGGCGTCGACCGCTATCTCATCACCGCGATCGCGGTGCCGCCGGTCGTGCTCGGCATCTGGTATTTCGTTCGCCACCTCCGCGCCAAGCATGCCGCTCATGACCGCGAGGATGACGGAGACCTGTGAGGTCGGCGTGCCGCGGCATGACACATTCTTGACGACCGCCGCCTTTGCGCTACCAAGCAAACTGGCGACGGGCGTGACCGGCACGCGGGGGTCCCACGGGACATCGGATGACGATCTTTGACAATGCGAAGGCCGCGCGCCTTACGCTGACTGGTGCGGACGGCCCGCGCTACGACGAGATCCTGACCGCCGAGGCGCTGCAGTTCCTCGGCGAGCTGCATCGGCGCTTTGACAAGGTCCGGCTCGACCTTCTCTCGGAGCGCGTCGCCCGTCAGGCCCGGTTCGACCGCGGCGAGCTCCCCGACTTCCTGCCGTCGACCCTCACCATCCGTGAGGAGGACTGGCGGGTCGCGCCGATGCCGGACGAGATCAACGACCGCCGCGTGGAGATGACCGGTCCGGTGGACCGGCTGACCCTGATCCGCGGCCTGAACTCCGGCGCGCGGACCTTCATGGGCGATTTCGAGGACGGCCTCGCGCCGACCTGGTCGAACCTGATCGAAGGTCAGCTTAACATCCGCGACCGCTGGCGCGGCAATCTCGAGGTGGCGGACCCATCGACCGGCGCCACGCTCCGCCTTCATGACAAGACGGCCGTCCTTATGACGCGGCCGCGCGGCTGGCACCTTCCCGAGGCCCATGTGCTGATCGACGGCGAGCCGATGTCGGCATCGCTGTTCGATTTCGGCCTCCTCGTCTTCCACAACGCCGAGCCGTCGATCGCCGGCGGCTCGCGGCCGTATTTCTATCTCGCCAAGCTCGAGAGCCATCTCGAGGCCAGGCTCTGGAACGACGTGTTCCTGTTCGCCGAGGACGCGCTGTCGCTGCCGGTGGGCACCATCAAGGCGACGGTCCACATCGAGACGCTGCCCGCCGCCTTCGAGATGGACGAGATCATCTACGAGCTCCGCGATCACATGGCCGGGCTCAATTGCGGCCGCTGGGACTACATCTTCTCGCTCCTCAAGACGTTCCGCAGCACGCCGGCCTACCTCCTGCCGGACCGGTCGCAGGTCGACATGGGCGACGCCTTCCTCAAGGCGTATTCGGAGCTCCTCATCAAGACGTGCCACCGCCGCGGCACCTTCGCGATCGGCGGCATGTCGGCCTTCATTCCCGACGGCGCGGACGCGGTGACGAAGGACCGAGCGCTCGCCGAGATCCGGGCCGACAAGGAGCGGGAGGCCAAGGCCGGGCATGACGGCACCTGGGTCGCGCATCCCGACCTGATCCCGGTGGTGCGCGAGGTCTTCGATCGGCTGATGCCCGGGGCGAACCAGCTCGACGTTCTGCGGGAAGACGTGCGGGTCGGCCAGGACGAGCTGCTGGAAGTCCATGACGGCATCCGCACCGCGGGCGGGTTCCGCGACAATGTCCGCACCGGCGTCCGCTATATCGAGGCCTGGCTTTCGGGCCGCGGCGCGGTTCCGATCGACAATGTCGTCGAGGACGCCTCGCTTGCCGAGATCAGCCGCGCCCAGATCTGGCAGCAGATCCATTTCCGGGCCAGCCTCGCCGACGGCCGGCGCGCGAGCGCCGCGCTCCTCGACCAGGTGATCACCGAGGAGATGACCGAGGTGAGGGCGGAGATCGGCGAGGACACCTTCGCCGCCGGGCGGTTCCCCGAGGCGATCGAGCTCTTCCGCCGATCAAGCCTCGCCGAGGAGCTGCAGCCGTTCTTCACCCTCCCGGCCTATGGGCTGATCGCCTGATGCCCGCCGAGGGCCTCGTCGCCGACGATGGCGGGCGGCTCACCTGCTTCTGGCACCAGGGCATTCCGGAATACCGCGCCTACCACGACGCAGAATGGGGCCGGCCGCAGGCGAACGATTTCCGCCTGTTCGAGAAGATCTGCCTCGAAGGTTTTCAGTCCGGGCTGTCCTGGCTGACCATCCTCCGCAAGCGCGAGGCGTTCCGGAAAGGCTTCGCCGGCTTCGATTTCGCCAAGGTCGCCGCGTTCGGGCCTAAGGATGTGGAGCGGCTGGTCGCCGATGCCGGTATCGTCCGCCATCGCGGCAAGATCGAATCGACGATCAACAACGCAAGGCGGGCGGTGGAGCTCGTGGCCGAGACCGGGTCGCTCGCGGCCTATTTCTGGCGGTTCGAGCCGCGGCCGGACACGCGGCCGTCGCGGCTCGACTGGGCCACGCTCCGCGCCATGCCGACCACGCCCGAATCGGTGACGCTATCGAAGGATCTCAAGAAGCGCGGCTGGAGCTTCGTCGGCCCCACCACAATCTACGCCTTCATGCAGGCGGTGGGGCTCGTCAACGATCACGTCGAAGGCTGCTGGTGCCGCGCCGAATGCGATGCGGCCCGCCGCGCCTTCAAGGTGCCGGCCTAGCGCTCCGGCTCGGGGCAGGGCGGGATTTCGGTCCCGGGCGGGGGCGGCGGCGGCAGCGGCGCGCCGGGCGTGGGCTGGTTCTCGAGGCCGGGGCGGACGCAGTAGAACACCGGGTCGCCGGGCCCGAAATCCACGATATTGGCGAGGTCCTGCACCGTCTGCGCCGTCGGTCCGACGCCGGTGCCGTAGGTGGTGGTGGAGCACGCCGCGAGGGCGAGGCCAGTGGCGCCAAGGGCGACGCCGCGCAGCAGCCGGATCGCCGAGCCGCGAGTTGCAATCATCACAATCCCCTCAGGTTACTTCGCCGTCGGCGACCGTCCCGCGCCCACCTGCGGGACCTCGCCGGCCGCGGGCCGGACGCGAAGACGTTCTAGGCGATACCCGATTCGGCGGCAACCGGCCCGGCAAGGACACGGTCGAGTGCGGTGCCGCCGTCGGCAGCGCGGAGGATCTGCCGCGCGGTCTCCGCGTCGTGGTCGATCTGGGCGACCAGCGCCTCGATCGAGGTGAAGCGCTCCTCGGGGCGGATCCAGGCGAAGAACGTGACCCGGAGCTCCCGGTCGTAGAGATCGTCGCTGAAATCGAAGATGTGGACTTCGAGGAGCGCCGCGCCGCCATGCCCGAAGGTCGGCCTGACACCGAAACTGGCGACGGCCGGCATCGGCTTGCCGCCGGGGACGGCCGCGGTGACGGCGTAGATGCCGTGGCGGAGGCTGTGGCCCGCCGGGATCATGATGTTGGCGGTCGGATAGCCGAGCTCGCGGCCGCGCTTGTCGCCGTGGATCACCGTGCCGGTGACGAACCAGCGGTAGCCGAGCGCCTCGTTCGCCTCGGCGATGTCGCCGGCGCCGAGGGCCTTCCGGATGCGGCCCGACGAGAACACGGCGCCGCTGGCGTCGCTGACCGGCGCCAACGCCTCGACCGCGAAGCCGTGCGTCCGCCCCGCCTCGCGGAGGAAGGCGACATCGCCGGCGCGGCCATTGCCGAACCGGAAATCCTGGCCGGAGAGGATGCCGCGGATACCAAGGCCACCGACCAGGACGCGCTCGACGAATTCGGCCGGGGTCAGCGAGGCGAGCATGCGGTCGAAGGTCAGCTCGACGATGCGGCCGATCCCGGCGGCGCCGATGAGGGCACGCCGCGCGGCCGGATTCGTGAGACGGAAGACCGCCGCGTCGGGGCGCAGCACGCTCCGCGGATGGGGCTCGAAGGTCAGGACTCCGGCCGCCGTGCCGATCCGCCGGGCGAGGGCGCCGGTCGCGTCGATGAGGGCTTGATGGCCGCGATGGACGCCGTCGAAATTCCCGATCGCAAGGGCAAGGCCGCGCATGCGGTCCGGCACCGCGTCGAGCGAGTCGAGCGCGACGGGGAGGATCTCAGGTGCGGGCGCGACGGTCATGGCGGGTGCGCGGTCTTTACCAGATCAGCCGGGGCATGACGCCCATGACGCGGGCCTCGCGGCTGCCGAGGAAATCGAGGATGTGCTCGGTTTCCTCCCCATATTCCGATGCATGGACGCCGGACGCGATGAAGAGCGAGGCGATGCCGGCGTCGTTGGCGCCGCGGATGTCGGTCTCCGCTCCGTCGCCGATGGCGAGGATCTCGCCGGTCTCGACCGCGCGTCCGGCGACCGCGGCGATCTCCGCCAAGGCGACGTCGTAGATGCGGGCGAGCGGCTTGCCGACGATCGTGACCCGGCCGCCCATCGCGGCATAGCGTTCGGCGATGGCGCCGGCGCACGGGATCAGCTTGCCGCCGCGATCGACGACGATGTCGGGATTGGCACAGATCATCTCGAGGTCGTGGCGGAGGCACCGGTCGAGCAGCGGGTCGTAGTCCTCGGCAGTCTCGGTCTCATCGTCGACCAGCCCCGTGCAGCAGACGAGGGCGGCTTCGTCGACGCCCACGAGCGTTACGGCAACGTCGCGATAGAGCGGGAGGTCGCGGTCGGGTCCGACATGGTGGACCGCCGACACGCCACGGAGCGCGATCAGCGATGCCGCCACGTCGCCCGAGGTCACGATCCGGTCGTAGGCCCGGCGGTCGACCCTCAGGCCGTCGAGCTGGTCGCGGACCGACCACGCGGGGCGCGGCGCGTTGGTGATGAGGATGACGATGCCGCCGGCGGCGCGGAAGCGGACCAGCGCGGCGACCGCGCTGGGGAAATGGCCGACGCCATTATGGATGACGCCCCACACGTCGCACAGCAGCGCATTGTAGCGCGCGGCAACGGCCGAAAGGCCGGCGACGACGGCGGGAACGGGGGTGTGATCCATCGCGCTGAGCTAGTGGGTGGCCTGGGACCGGTCAAGCGCGGCACGGCGCCCCCGGTTGGCACAATCCTTTGTTTACCATGCCGGCCCAGACTGCGGGCTCAGCCTGCGCCGCCAGCGGTCCGGGCCGACAAGGGGTCCCCGACAGATGCGTGCCGCCGCACCGCGAGTGCCGGTGTTGATCGTCGATGCCGATCCGGGCAGCCGAAGGCTCCTCGCGGACCATCTCGGTCGCGTTTCGGGCGAGCGGTTCCGGCCGACCGCCTGCGGCTCCCTTGAGGAGGCGCGCGAGCTCGCGGCCATGGAGGGCGCCGGCGTCGTCATCGCCGATGTCGAGTCGGTGGGCGGGCCCGCGGGGCTGGCTCCGCTCGGTGCGGCGGGCACGCTGATCGCCATCAGCGCGCGGGGATCGGTTGCGAGGGCGGTCGAGGCCATGCGCGCCGGTGCCGCCGATTTCCTGCCGAAGCCGATCGGGGCGCGGGCGCTCATCGAGCGGCTGGAGCTCGCGCTGTCGGAGCAGCCCCCTCGGCCGCGGCCGATGGCATCGGTCGCTGCGGCGGCTCCGCGCACCGCGGGGTTCGAGGGCTTCGTCGGCGACTCCGCCCTCATGCGGTCGGTCTATGAGCGCATCGATCGCGTCGCCGCCTCGCGTGCGCCGGTCTTCATCACCGGCGAAAGCGGTAGCGGCAAGGAGGTCTGCGCCGTCGCGATCCACGAGCGCGGCGGGGCGGGCCGGCCCTTCGTCGCCATCAATTGCGGGGCGCTGCCGCGCGACCTCGTGGAGAGCGAGCTGTTCGGGCACGTCCGCGGCGCCTTCACCGGCGCAGCCGAGGATCGCCTGGGCGCCGCCGAGCTCGCCGATGGCGGCACGCTGTTCCTCGACGAGATCGGCGAGATGCCGCTGCCGCTCCAGGCGAAGCTCCTGCGCTTCGTCCAGACCGGCCTCGTGCAGCGCGTCGGCGACGCGCGGGCGCGCCCCGTCGACATCCGCATCATCTGCGCGACCAACCGCGATCCCGCCGAGGCGGTGGCCGCAGGGACGTTCCGCGGCGACCTCCTCTACCGGCTCAACGTCCTGCCGATCCGTCTTCCGCCGCTGCGTGACCGCCGCGACGACATCGCGCCGCTCGCGCGGCATTTCCTGGCGCTGGCGGCCGGAGAGGAAGGGATGGCCCCGCCCATCCTCGCGCCCGCCGCGGCGGATTTCCTCGCCGAGCAGCCTTGGCCCGGCAACGTCCGCGAGCTGCAGAACGTGATCCGGCGCATCGTGGTGATGCAGCGGCCGCAATCGGTGACGGCCACGGTCGTGGCGGCAGCGTTTGCGGACTCCCGCGGCGCCACGCTGGAGACTTCGGCCAAGGACGCTCCCTCTGTATCCGGCGCCACACTCCGCCCGTTCCACGAAGAAGAGCGGCGGATCATCGAGGCCGCCATCGCCGCCCATGGCGGCAACATCTCGCGCGCCGCGGCGTCGCTGCAGATCAATCAGTCTACGATCTACCGCAAGCGGCAGGCCTGGGGCATCGACTTGGGCTGAGGGTGCCGGGTATGACGGAGGGGAGCGTCGAGGTTGGAGTACCTCGCCAACTCAGAACGAACCGCGTAACAGCCGCCCCGCAAAGAGGGCTGCTATATGTGGTACCGGCCTCTCCGTAGGAGCGTAGCCTAACAGCTCACTCCTCCCCGGGCTTGACCCGGGGCCCATTGGCCCATCGACCGATCCGGAGGGGATTCAGGCGACTCCGCGTGCGACGAACCGCCAATGGACCCCGGGTCAAGCCCGGGGAGGGGTGGTTGGGAGGCTGCAATCCGACCGGGAGCCGGAACCTCGCAGTAAGCCGCAATGGAGAGAAAGAGCCCCCGCTGTTTCCGGGTGCCCCACACCTCGTCTTGACAAGGTTCCGGGGCGTTCCTAAATCCGCGCCGTCCGTTTGTTAGCACTGTCCGGAAGGGAGTGCTAAACCCATCAGAGAGCGGCTCCCGGCCGCCTTTAGCGAGGAAGAGCTCCGATGAAATTCCGTCCGTTGCACGACCGCGTGGTCGTCCGCCGCGTCGCCTCCGAGGAGAAGACCGCCGGCGGCATCATCATTCCCGACACCGTCAAGGAGAAGCCGCAGGAGGGCGAGGTCGTCGCCGTCGGTCCCGGCGCCCGCGACGAGGCCGGCAAGCAGGTCGCGCTCGACGTCAAGCCCGGCGACCGCATCCTGTTCGGCAAGTGGTCCGGCACCGAGGTCAAGATCGAGGGCGAGGACTACCTGATCATGAAGGAGTCCGACATCATGGGTGTCATCGAGGGCACCGCCGCCGGCAAGAAGGCCGCGTAAGCGCCTCCGCCCTGTCCCCCAAAGTATCAGTTTCCAAGGAACCATAGAAAATGGCTGCGAAAGACGTACGTTTTTCCGCTGACGCCCGCGACAAGATGCTTCGCGGCGTCGACATCCTCGCCAACGCCGTCAAGGTGACGCTCGGCCCGAAGGGCCGCAACGTCGTCCTCGACAAGTCGTTCGGCGCCCCCCGGATCACCAAGGACGGCGTCACCGTCGCCAAGGAGATCGAGCTCGAAGACAAGTTCGAGAACATGGGCGCCCAGATGGTCCGTGAGGTCGCCTCCAAGACCAACGACATCGCCGGCGACGGCACCACCACCGCGACCGTGCTTGCCCAGGCGATCGTCCGCGAGGGCGCAAAGTCGGTCGCCGCCGGCATGAACCCGATGGACCTCAAGCGCGGTATCGACCAGGCGGTCGAAGCCGCCGTGAAGGACCTCGAGAACCGCTCGAAGAAGATCAACACCTCGAGCGAAGTCGCCCAGGTCGGCACGATTTCGGCCAACGGCGCCAAGGAGATCGGCGACATGATCGCCGACGCCATGCAGCGCGTCGGCAATGAGGGCGTGATCACGGTCGAGGAAGCAAAGTCGCTCGAGACCGAGCTCGAGGTCGTCGAGGGCATGCAGTTCGACCGCGGCTACATCTCGTCCTACTTCGTCACCAACGCCGAGAAGATGGTGGCCGAGCTCGAGGATCCGTACATCCTCCTCCACGAGAAGAAGCTTTCGAACCTCCAGGCGCTGCTCCCGGTCCTCGAGGCCGTCGTCCAGCAGGGCCGGCCGCTCCTGATCATCGCCGAGGACGTCGAGGGCGAGGCCCTTGCGACCCTCCTCGTTAACAAGCTCCGTGGCGGCCTCAAGGTCGCCGCCGTCAAGGCGCCGGGCTTCGGCGATCGCCGCAAGGCGATGCTGGAAGACATCGCCATCGTGACCGGCGGTTCGGTCATCTCCGAGGATCTCGGCATCAAGCTCGAGAACGTCACGCTCGACATGCTCGGCCGCGCCAAGAAGGTGTCGATCACCAAGGAGAACACCACGATCATCGACGGCAACGGCCGCAAGGAAGACATTGACGGCCGCGTCGCGCAGATCAAGGCGCAGATCGAGGAGACCACCTCCGAGTACGACCGCGAGAAGCTACAGGAGCGTCTCGCCAAGCTCGCCGGCGGCGTCGCGGTCATCCGCGTCGGCGGCGCGACCGAGGTCGAGGTGAAGGAGAAGAAGGACCGCGTCGACGACGCGCTCAACGCCACCCGCGCCGCGGTCGAGGAAGGCATCGTCCCCGGCGGCGGCGTCGCGCTCCTCCGCGCCAAGACGGCGGTCGGCAAGGTCACGTCGGCCAACTCCGACGTCCAGGCCGGCATCAACATCGTCCTGAAGGCCCTCGAGGCTCCGATCCGGCAGATCTCCGAGAACGCCGGCGTCGAAGGCTCGATCGTGGTCGGCAAGGTGCTCGACAGCAAGGAAGCCAATTTCGGCTTCGATGCCCAGACCGAGACCTATGGCGACATGGTGTCTACCGGCATCATCGACCCGACCAAGGTCATCCGCTCGGCGCTCCAGCACGCCGCGTCGGTCGCCGGCCTTCTCATCACCACCGAGGCGATGATCGCCGAGCACCCGAAGAAGGACTCGGCCCCGGCAATGCCGGGCGGCGGCGGCATGGGCGGCATGGATTTCTAGGTCCAGCCGATCTGGCCCGAGATTTGGAAAGGCCGCCTTCGGGCGGCCTTTCTGTTTTGCGGTCAGTTGAGGCGATCCGTCTCTGAGTCCACCTCAAGCGGCTCCGCGGAGTCACTCCGGGATGCCGCAACGGCGGCACGGCCAATGGACCCCGGGTCGAGCCCGGGGGGAGGGGTGCTGGGATGGGAAGGAGGATGTATCTGCCTCCGTGCAGGCGGGGAGGGCGCAGCGGGCAGCGCGTTCGCCCGCGCAACGCTAACGGCCACTTTACGTGGCGAACGGGTCCACCACGGGCGTCCACTGCACCTCCTCGATCCGTTCGGCGCCGACACACAGCATCACGAGCCTGTCGAAGCCCATCGCCACACCAGCCGCCGGGGGCATCGCCGCCAGCGCCGCGAGGAAATCCTCGTCGATCGGATAGCGCTCGCCATAGAGCGCCGCCTTCTCGTCCATGTCGGCCATGAAACGGGTGCGCTGCTCGGCCGGATCGGTCAGCTCGCCGAAGCCGTTGGCGAGTTCCACGCCGCACGCGAACAGCTCGAACCGCTCGGCAAAGCGCGGATCACCGGGCTTGCGGCGGGCGAGGGCGGCTTCGGGGGCGGGGTAGTCGTGGAGCACCGTCACCTCCCCCGGGTCGAGATGCGGCTCGATACGATCGGCCATCACGCGACTGAACAGGTCCGACCAGGTGTCGTCCGACGCGGTGCGGATTCGGGCCGCTGCGACGGCAGCGAAAAGAGCATCGCGGTCGCCACGGCCATCGTCGTCAAGCGTGGCGCGGAGGTCGATGCCCGCGCGGCCGGCAAACGCCTCGGCCACCGAAAGACGCTCAGGCTCGGCGAAAGGATCGACCGTCACCGCGCCCCGGCGTAGCACGGTCACCCCAGCCGCCCCCGCCGCCACCCGAAGCAGCGCCACCGCGTCGTCCATCACGGCCGCATAAGCGTCGCCGGTCCGGTACCATTCCAGCATCGTGAATTCCGGCGCATGGAGCGCGGTGCGCTCGCGGTTCCGGAACACCGGCGCAAACGTGAAGAGCCGCTCCTCCCCGGCCGCGAGGAGCTTCTTGGCGGCGAATTCCGGCGAGGTGTGGAGGTAGAGCGGCGCCGGCGTCCCGTCCGCCGCGCGGATCTCGGTCGCAAAGGCATGGAGATGGGTCTCGTTGCCCGGCGAGGTCTGGAGCGCGGCCGCGTCGAACTCGACGAAGTCCCGGGCCTCGAACCACGCCCGGAGCGCCGCCTTGATGCGGTTGCGGAGGAGGAGACCGGGCCTCCGGTCGGCATGGCGCGCCGGCGACCAGAAGGGCGAGGAGCCCGTCACCGCGCGGCGTTCCGCCGGCCGGAATGACCGGCCACCGCGCCGCACCATGCCGGCTGGATATTTCCCGGCGGATCGCTATGGTCCCGCCGCGCAAAGCCCGGTTCCTCGGGGCAAAAGGATTTCATCGTGGCCAGGGTCATCGCCAGCAACGTCCGCAAGGGCAACATCCTCGAGATGGATGGGAACCTCTATGTCGTCCTGTTGGCGGAGAGCTTCTTCCCCGGCAAGGGCACGCCGACGACCCAGATCGACATGCGGCGCCTGTCGGACGGGGTGAAGACGTCGGTCCGCTACCGCACCACCGAGCAGGTCGAGCGCGCCTTCGTCGAGACGGTCGATTTCACCTATCTCTATCAGGACCAGGACGGCAACTACATCTTCATGAACCCGGAGAGCTTCGACCAGGTCACCGTGACGCCCGACATTCTCGGCGACCAGGCGGTCTATCTCCAGGAATCGATGACCGTGAAGCTCTCGCTCCACGAGGGCATCGCGGTCGCCGCCGAACTGCCGCAGCGCGTGACCCTCGAAGTCAGCGAGACCGAGCCGACCGTGAAGGGGCAGACCGCGTCGTCCTCCTACAAGCCGGCGATCCTCTCGAACGGCGTCCGCACGATGGTCCCGCCGCATATCGCCCCCGGCACGCGGATCATCGTCATGACCGCCGACGGCACCTATGCCGAGCGCGCGAAGGACTAGCGCGCCGCACACCGGCCGCGGTTGACACCCCACCGGCCCGTCGCTACGTCATCCCCGCAACGGCGCCTCGCGCCTTGCCCCACAAACCTCCGATCCCGTTCGGACGGGCACCCCTGCTGGGGGATAGTTTAACGGTAGAACAGCGGACTCTGACTCCGTTAGTCTTGGTTCGAATCCAGGTCCCCCAGCCAATCTAACCTACTCTAATCTATTTCGGTTTTAGCTTACCGGGGGCGTAGCTCGAAACGCTGTGTTTCGCCGGTAAGCGTCGGGTAAGCGGCTTCGCTAGGATCGGAAGGAACCCGCTTGGGGGCGTAGTCCCGCTCGCTGACGAGTAGCGGCCCGCTGGTCGCTGATGTCGACTTTCCACATTGTCGATGGTGCGTCGAGCATTCGCTCGGCATGCATCGGGAGCCACTGCCCGATCTGCGCCAGGAGGTCCGGCCGGGGCCGCGGGCACGGTTTTGCTCATAGGCCAGGGGCGAGCGCGCTGTACCAGCGGGGAACCTGAAAAGCGCTCAACCGGCTTCGCAGGCTGATTCTCGCCCGCGGCTGCGCGGGGACAGGGCGCCGTGGGCCGTGAGGTCCTTTCCTGAGAGAACCTCGGTGAAGAATCCGAAGAGCGCCCCCTGGGGCCCCGGACCCACCTCCCCCTTGTTAACCTCGGGCTTGGGCCCTGCCGGCCGTCCGGATCCTGTTTCTGAGTCACCCAGGGGCAGGGCTGACCCGAAAGGGGGAGCGCGACGCTCGGCAGCACGACCTCGATCAGATCCCAGGAGACGATTAACCAAGCTTGATCAAGGACCGCTCCGGCGCGGGCTTCCTCTATGACAGCCGTTGGAGTCCCCGCGACCAAGAGCGTCCGTCGACCTTGCTCAGTTCCGTACGGGCCGATCACTGGTCCGGGTGCTCACATCACGGAAAGGTTGAACCGCTTCGCATGATCGCGCAAGTTGTCCCCTCTGGGGGGACGCAAACGATGACTGAAGAGACGCCCGAGGAGCGAGCACGGAAACACGCGCGCGACCTCAATCAGGCGTACGCCGACAAGTTCAACGACGCCGCTATCACCACGGGCAACATAGCGTTGAAGACGGCCATGTTGATCAACGGCGGTGCTGCGGTCGCTCTCCTCGCGCTGATCGGTTCCCTTGCGGCGAACATAGATATGACTGGAGATGTCGAGCGCGTCGCCAACAGCCTCCTCTGGTTTGGAGTGGGGGTCTTCTTGGCTGCCCTCGGCCTGGCCGCCACCTATTTGGCTTCGTACTTCGGCGTGGGCGACAGCCACGCTCGCGTTGAGATTCCGGAGCCACCGTACATCGCGTCGACGCTCGAATCTGAAAGCCAAGCCGCTGCCTCGGACCTGTTCCGTCACCTTGCCATCGGCGTGGGCGGCAGCAGTCTTCTCGCGTTCGTCGTCGGAATCTTCGTAACTCGAAGTGCCGTGATCGGCCTTTTCCAATAAGGATCGCGCAAATGCCGTCACGGTCAGGGGCAGCGATGAGTTGGCGAACAGTAACTGTGAACGTTCTCGGCTGGATCGTGCTCTTTGCTTATCTACCAGCCATCTTAGTTTTTATGCTTACGGGAACGCTGGCCTTTGGCCTGTTTGGACTGGTTTTTGGGGAGGAGCCGTACCTCGAAAGCCGGATCGGGAATAGGATTCGCAACGCTGCCCTTGTAGCCGTCACGGCGGCGCCTTTCGTCGCTGCTGCGCTAACCGCACTGGCGTGGACTTACTTTGTGGTTTTCGTTTACCCGGGAAGGCTGTGAGCGCTCAGAATGTCCAATCCTCTTCCTCGATCAGCTCCAGGAGATTGATCGATCGGAGCCCTTCGCGTTGGCAAACGTAGGGAATCTTAGGGCTCTTTTCACCTCCGGCGCCTTCCTGCGTCACCACAGTCATCGCGGGCTGTCCTACCATCGCCTGAGCGATCACGAACGGGTCGGCGCCAGATCTCCCCTTAACCGTGTCGACCAGCCTTGGGTACACCGCCATGATGCGGACCACCTGATCTTGGACGCCGTCATCAATCTCAAGGAAGGCATCCTTCCTCGCCTTCGCCCAGGCGAAAATATCGTCATCCTTCCGCCCCAGCTCGTTGAAGACTTCGATCGACGAGCGAAGACGTCCGTCATCGATCAGGCCTTCGATCGCCTGCCACACCGGAGCGAATCTGTGTGGCGGGTACGCGCGTCGCCAAGCGTGGATCAGCGAGCTGGAGTCGATGCAGTACACCTTGGCGGACGGCATCAATCGAGACCCAATTTGCGCTCAATGTTCGGAAGGTGTTTGACCTTGATCCCAAGATAACCAGATACGGCAGAGAGGCTAAGCCGGTCCTGATGGTAGTTATCAATCACCTGACGGACCAGGGGCCGACCAAAGTCGGCGAGCGTGTCCCGGGGGATGTCTCGCGCAATTTTCTTGCCTTTGTTTTTTTCCCGCTCCTGCGCTCGTTGCTGCTGATACTCCGCCGCGAATTGCGCCCTCTTTCGAGAATAGAAGGCCTCTGTCGTCCGGCCGAAATGTAGCAGCCTGCGGACGACCGCTTCGCGTGAGACGCTATAGGTCGTGGCGAGCGCCCTCACGTCCAAGTCCGACCACGCGTAAGGACCACCAGAGTGAGCTGCAATTAGGGGTTCAGCCAGGAACAGCTCGCGCGGCATGAGTGCCGCCGCCGCCGTCGCGTTGCAGAAGGCCTCGATCGCCTGATCGCCCGTCGGACGCGGACCTTCCCACTCTAGATCCGAAACACCTGACTGTCGCAACATCAGGTGCGCGAGCTCGTGCAGAAGGCTGAAGACTCGGCGAGGGTAGGCGTCCTTACGATTCACCACTATCGCCGGGAGCGGGTCGCCCCAGATGGCAAAGCCCGAAGCCTCTTCGCTCTCGACACGGGACGCCTGGAAGACCAGGACGCCAAGACCCTCGATTTGACTGCGCCAAGCCGTGAAGGCCACGCGCGCCTCGCGCCAGTGGGACTGGAGGCCATAGTCGACCCCCAAGGCGGTGCGGATCCGCTCGCCGACAACATCCGGTTTTTCGTCCGCGGCGGCAGTGAGAGCAAAGGGGATCGGCGTTTCCTCAGCCTCCTCGAACAGGTCAAGCGCCAACATCCGACGCTGCTGCGCCAGTCGAATCTCGAGCGTAAGTCCAGGAGAGAAGGGGCGCGATCCCGTGTCGGGCAACCGCCGAAAGTCATGCATCGGTTGGAAGGTCAGGGGCGGTTCCGGAAGATAGAGGACCGCGAGTGGCCGCTTGTAGAGTTCTGCCAGCTTCCGGAGTTGCGGGATGGACGGCGCATCCGTTCCCGCCTCCCAAAGGAGGAGCCTGTCCTCCTCAAGGTTAAGGCGTCCGGCTGCCTCGGCAGGCGAGAACCCAGCCGACACCCGAGCCCACTCGAGCACCTTCGGATTGATTGACGCTTTGATACGCATTGCAATTGAATCAGGACCGTCGAAGCGGGAAGGTAATCGCGGGAGCGCCCGGCAACCAGAGGGGCCGTCTATGTGGCGTCAAGTGCACTCACTGGCAGCTGGGATGATAAGCGGCATTGTGGGGCTGCCTGCCGCCTTTCAGACGATTGTTGACACCGCCGCCACGGTCGATCCGGTCATGCTGCAAGCGGCGATCGGCCGATGAAATGGACGCTCACGGGAATGTGGCGACCCTGGGCGTCATCGCCTATCTGGCGTCACAACCGCGAAATGGCGAACCGGGCCCGGCTGTCCAAAGGGCGACAACACCAGCGGCTGCACCTGAAATCGCGGTGACGACAGCAGCTCCAGCAGTGGGCCTGGCCGGCCTGGACCGGCTCGGGAATCGAAGAGGTGCTTACAGCCGTCTCGGCCGCCTGTAGCTGGCGCCCGTAACCCGCCCAGTCTGATCGACAACCGCGTCGAGGCGGGGGACGTCCTCCGCCTCCTCGTCGGCCTGACTGTTGCCGTTGATCTCAAGTTGCCCCCTGCAGACCGGTCGTCACAAGCTGGCCCTGGGCTTGCGCCGCCGCCAGTGTCGCCCCCGCCGCGATCCGTCCACCGCCGCCACCGCGCGATGGCGTTGGCACCGATCCTCGGCCCGGCTAAGCCCTCCGGATCGCCCCCGATCTGCGTCGCGCCGGGCGGCTGCGATGGCCGCCGCGTTGATGAAGGGCAGGGGCCCTGACAGGGCCTTCGTGACGCCTACGCTGGTGTTAACGAGCGCCTCAGGCCGATGCACCCGCCGGGCGCAACTCGCGCCGCTAGGCCTGGCGAAAAACCAATTTCTTCGATTATCCGCCGGACCAGTCGGCGAAGACGCCGCTCGCCGCGCCGGTCCACGTTCCGTCGCGAGCTAGTCCAACGCCGGTCGCCCTACGATGCCTTTGAGCAGATCAACACGCAGGAACGGCCGGAGGGCCCTTTGGCAGCCCCAGACCGCCTACGACCGCTTTCGGCCGCTGGCGCACCCGTTTAGATCGGTCTTAGGCCACGTTCAGCGGTACCAGTCCACCTGCCGGCCGGTCCACAGTATAGCCAAGGACCTCGGCGAATGGCCTGACTATCCCTCATTCCGACTGGTACTCGACGCTCCGCGAACGCATCTCGATTAGCGATCGACTGCTGGAGAAGTCGCGCGCGGCGGTTGAGCACTCCAAGAAGTGTTGGCAGTCGATCCGCCCAAGCGGCCCAATCCAGACTGAGACACGAACCGACGAACGAGATGGTTGACCGGCGGTGTATCAGGACTCGGCTTCCGGTCCGCCGCAACCTATTTTCGGGTCATGTTGCGTATCGAGGATCTGGAGGGCCGGCCGTCGACCACGACCGGCAGAAATCGTGGCCTGGGTGGCGCGGGCGTGTATGCGCTCCGGCATCGTCGTCGTGTCGACTACTACGCCAAGAAGGCGGACGCGCGATCCACGCTGCGAACATGCTCGCGCTCGAGCTCGCCGCCGACGGTCGGACAAGGACCCTATCTTCATCGAGCAGCACACCGTCCGGGACATGCCCGCGCGCGAGATGATCGTCGCTCTCCTCCAAGGAGAGGGCTGGTGCGAGGAGACGGCGGTATTGATGACCATCCCGACCCCGAAGCCACCAGCGCCGCTGTCGCCGGATCGCCGCGGGAAGGCGTCATCGCTAGACATGATCCGCGAGCGTCAGCCGGAGCTCGACCCTAAAGGCGATTGCGATCGCGGCGCTCGGCTGGATCGCCGAGGATGATAAGACCGCCTCGGCCGATTCCTGATGCTGACCGGGATCAGGCCGGATCGGATTCGGATGCAAGCGGAGGAGCCAGGCTTCCTGCTCGGCGTGCTCAACCAGGTCTTGGCTGGGAACCGTGGGTGACGGAGTTCGCGACTTCTCTAGGGGGCGATGGCGTGATGATCGCCGATGCAGCCCAGAGTCTTGTGCAGTCCCAATCCAGTCCTAAAGGCATCAGCCCTTCCGCCTTCGACTGCTGATTGACGGCCCCCGATTCAACCACCAATGTCAACGCACGCTCGACCATCGCGCGCGGGGGTGGGGAGTTTGCGCCATTCGAGGTTGCCAGTCCGGCAAAGTCCGACGGCGCCGTGCCGCATTTGCAGGGAGCCCATCAAACCTGGGGCGGTCCTTTGCACACACTGCGGCAGCTACCAAGATTGGCGTCGGCACATACCAACGAGTCAGTCAGCTCTCACTTCGCTCATCGCGCTAATTTCGGTGTTCGCGGTGAGCTTGGCATTGCTCAAAGACTCCCTCGAGCTAGACACAACTCTGAGGGCCGACAGCAGCAACCTTGTTTTCCGCGTGGTCGGAGACGTCGACTTGGACGGTATCTCTATTTACGTGTTCAACCTCGGGGCTCGGCCAGGCCTGATCGAGCGTGGTCTTATTACGTTCGAACGCCATGGGACTATATTCAATTTTTACCTGACTCCACAGAGCGGTAACGAATCTGCCCTTCTTGTGGGCGCTGGAGAAGCACTTGCGATTCGACTTGTTCGCGCAGAGCAGACCGATAGGTTGAGCGATCTGTCTGCGATTTCGCGAATGGCCGACTTTCCGACTGATCTGCTTTGTACACTTGGAGTTCAAGTATTGAACTTTGGGGCGGAATATAGCTTCGAACAGATTCTTACTGAGTCGTGCATCTTCGTCCTCTTTCCGTTCATGCCGCCGGATGCTCCGGTAGCAAGATAGATAATCCACAGCTAGCGGCCAGGGCGCTTCCGCTCAATGATCCAGTTCTCGATCGCGGATAGCCGCTGGCCGAGGTTGGCCACCAATATGCTTGACCTCGTGGACCGTATCCCGGGGAAGGCCCTTGTTCGCGACAGATAATCGAAGGTCAGGGTGGGTTGCCGGCGTCGACGCTTGCCGGGCCGGCTGGCTTGTCGTGCTTCGCGATGCCAGCGTCGGGGCGTCCAGGATTCAGGTCGCATCGAATTTCTCAACTGTTCTAGCGCTATCAGAGGCGCCACAGGTAATCGCGATCGATGTCCCCATCGGACTTCTGGCCTTCGGTCGTGACCGTGGACGAGAGTGTGAAGCGCTGGCGCGTCGTTGCCTGGGTAAGCGGTCGCCAAGTGTGTTCTCCGCCCCATCACGCGCCGCACTGGCCGCATTTCGAGCTGGCAAACTCTACCCAGAGGTCTCGGCCGCTAACGGCGGTGCTTGGGGCGGCCCTGGAATCTCGCAACAGGCCTTCGGTATCCTCCAGAAGATTAGCGAGGTGGACGCGCAAATGACCCCTGAGCTCCAGGCGGTCGTGCACGAGATCCACCCGGAGCTTTGCTTTGCTGTGGCAAATGGCGGCGAAGCGATGGTGCACAAGAAGAAGTCCGCCGAGGGGCGCGCGGAGAGACTGTCGGTACTGGCCGGCCTCGGCTTTGGAACGTTCCTCGAGAATCTCGTGCGTCCGAAGGGGGCCCAATGGGATGACGTCCTCGACGCCTGCGTGGCCTGCTGGACCGCGACGAGGATCGCCGACGGCACCGCTGTCGTGACGCCGCCGCAACCCGCCATCGACGCCCGCGGCCTCCGAATGGAGCTGTGGGCTTAGAGAAAGGCCCAGGACGGCGGGGGGCGACCTGCCGGGACCTCAAGCCTGCCCTGGTACACTAGCCCGTCCTGTGGCCCCCTATGCCGGCCTAGGTCCCGCCGCAGCAACTCCCTCTTGATCGGGGGCGAGAAGGAATGAACTCGGGGCCGTCGGCACACTCCTCCGGAGCCGGCCAGTCGACTCGGCCTGCGTAGTTCGCGCGGGCGCGCTGGCGTACTCGTCCTCGCGGGCCGCCGCTGGCACCCTCCGGCGCCCCGCGGCTCCAGCCCTGCGTGCCCAGGCCCGAAACTGGGATGCACTCGTTCTCACGAGCCGCCAGGGTGGGGGAGCAGGCAGCACTGACGCCGACACCTTCGGCAAGCCAGAGACCTAAACGGAGCTTTTTGCCCGTCCTGCCGCGACTTGCATTGCGATCGTTGCTCCAAGGCGTGTGAGGTCCGCTTTGATGGTGTCGACGGCCTCCAGGTCACCATCAACTGCGCCGCACTCCATCCAAAATTTCAGAACATCGAGCTTGGCCATGACGTCGACGACACTCTCGGCGGGCCGCTTAAGAATCTCTCGCTCCCGATCATCCGCCAGCTGACTCAGTCGTAAGCCGTCGTCATCGCTCAACTCGCCGACAATCGGCAGCGCCTTGCGAAGCGCCAACCACTCATCATGAAGGGACAGAATGCTGGTAGACATTGGTAAACCCCCTTGTTCCAGCAGCTAATACAGCAACCCAACACTACTTAAATTGCTCGGTATTGTCATCAGGATTAATCCTCCATGTTGGACGTCTATTCCATTTAATTCTGGAATTAGTCTCCAACAAGAGGAGGAAGTTGGAACGTCGCGCCAGTAGTAGTGGAATTATTTAAGGGAAAACTCGACGCGCACAATTCGCCAACGGGTACTCTGCCCTGCCGATAGATAGGGTGCGCGAGAGAGACTCCCCCGCGGAGCGACCCTCCAGGCGATTCAGGCGCGACCTGACCGCATTGCCACCGCCAGGTGTTGGACGATTGCCTCGTTCGTCGCGCGCAGGACGATACCAAGCGCACGATTGAACAATTCCGGTCTAATGCCGATGGCCGCGACCTCGCGGGCAATGGTATCTCGCGACGCCAAAATGGCGGCAGCCAGACCATCGGCATGTCCGCCCGCATCCACGGACGAGATGATGGAATTGGCGAACTCTTTCCCGACGTTTTTCAGCTGCCGAATGACAGGCCGCGGCAACCACGCCGCCATCAGCTGCGCCCTCGAACACGCGGCCTGGAGCCGAAGCGCGTCAGCGGCCCGTCCATTTCACCGCGGCCGATGGCGGCGCCGACCTCGCCGATGATGAAGCGGACGAAGGACCGGCCGTCGGGACCGCGGCCCCGCTCCTCGCGGACCTGGGACCCGGTGTTGTTGATGATCTGGACGGAGACCCCGCCCCCGCGATTGTCGTTGGCGCCAGGCTTGATGACGCCGGCCGAGTGCGGGATGAATAGCTCCGGGCCGCGCTCGCCGACCATGTAGGGCCGACCGCCCATGACGGCGCCGCCGCCGGCGCGGCCGAAGATGGCCCGGAGGATCGGGAAGTTGCCGCCGCCGACACCGCCGGTCGCCACCGACGTCAGCGCGTCGAACAGCATCTGGATCGACCGATCGAGCGCCATCCGCAAGAGCTGCTGGCGGAGATTGTCCAGCGCATCGCCCAGGGACTCGATCGCCGTCTTGCCCTCCAGGAGCCCGTCCTGGAACGTGTGGAAGAAGTCCGACGTCACCGACTTCGCGGTGTCCATGATCTCATTGATCCGGGCCAGCCGCTCCTCCTCCGCGAGGAGAGCGTCCACCGCTTCACGGATCTCGGCGGCCCGCTCGTGGTTCGCGTCGATGCCCGCCCGCGCCAGCTCCTCGTAGAACCGCTGCTCCTGGTTCGTGCGCCCCAGCTGCTCGCGCTCCATCCGGAGTGAGGCGACGACGTCGTCAATCTTCTGACGTTGCTGGTCCAGGGCCTCTTGGGCGCGGGGGTCGGTGGGCACGAACGGCCTCCCCGGAGGAGGCGGCGGGCCGGGGGGCTGCCCTGGCCCCGTCGCGCCGGGGACCGTCGGGCCGAGATCGGCGCCAAAGGCGACGGTGAACCGTCCCCGCATCTTCAGGTCGTCAAGGCGCGTGGTCGCCGCGTTGATGAGGTCCGTGAGGGCAAGCAGCTCGTCACGGGCAGCCGCGGCTCCTGCCCAATCGCCCTGCGTGGACAGCGCCAGGGCGCGGATGTTGGCGAGGCTTCGGGCTGCCTCCGCCTCCGCCAGGTCGGCCTCCGCTCGGGCGATGCTGTTCTGGATGTACTCCAGCGTCAGCGGGCCCGTGTCCGCCATCTCGTCGTGGAGAAGCTCCAGCGCCGTGCGCGCGGCGTTCGCGCCGTCGGCCGAAGCCTGGCCGACGTCCCACAGCTGCCGCAGCTCGGGCAGGAGCGCACCGATGATGCCACCGATCGGCCCAGCCACGGCGAGGCCAAGGAGGCCGACTGCGAGGTTCTCTAAATAGCCATTGCCGATCCCGCGAGCGATGACGTCGAAGAAGTCGCCGATCCTGTCGCCGGCCTTCTCGAAACTCTCCGCGGTCCCGTCCGCGGCACCCGCAGCCGTCAGGACCGCCTGCTGGAACCGCGTTTCGATCGTCTGGCTCAGGAACTGGAACTGATCGTCCAGGTCCGCGGCCCGCTGGATCATCCCGTCCGACATGAGGACGCCCAGGCGGCGCATCCTGTCTTCCATGGCCTCGACGGCGCCGCTGCCCTCCCGGAGCGCCTGGACCAGCCGCGGGCCGGCACGGACGCCGAAGAAGTCGGCGGCGAGGCCGGCGACGCGCGCCTGATCCTCCAACCCATCATTTGGCGATCTGGCTGCGCCGTGCGAGCGAGATGGTGCAGGACCTCGAAGGCGCGGGCTCGTCCGATATTGCTGTCGGGCAGCACCATACCGTGCTGGTGGCGGATCACGGCCTCGAGCTCCCGGACCCTGATCGAAGCGAAGGATGTCGGGCGGAGCTTCCCGCCTTCACGTTCGCGGCGCTGACGTGCAGCCCAAGCGTACCGTCGCGCGACCTCACGGTGCAGAGCTGCGATAAATTTGGTTGAACGCTGCGCGCCCCGATGATAACTTTGTTCTTGGTCGAACCCCTCAACCGACCCATTCGATGTGACGCCCGCCGTGCCGACGGCGGGCGTTCGCTTTTCAAGCGCCATCATGTTGGCGCCTCCCCAAGGCGTCTTCGCCACAACTCTGCTTCGGCGGCATGGCGATCCGGGAAGAAGCCTAGAGGCCGACCGTTGCCATCAAGAGCCTCGATCTGGCCGGTCCCCCGAACAACGACTTCGCCGATGTGACGCATGCCATCGTAGACGGCGACGGAGTGCAGAACCGGCTTCATGCGGCCTCCGGGTCCACAACTCGGCCGGCAATCCAGGCCGTCAGATCCTCAGGCCTGTAGAAGACGCGGCCCGCCAAGCTTTACGAATTTTGGGCCCCGGCCGAGGCTTCTCCATTGATGCAGTGTCTTGGGCTGGAGTCCGAGCCGCGCGGCAGCAGCTTCAGTAGGGAGGAGCTGAGCATCCATGAAGGCACCTCAATTGATGTCGGTGCCTTCCTATTGATGGCATGTTCCCGCCGCTGTCACCGTGGACTTTTGAAGGAGTCCTCTTCGTCACCGAAGTCCACCCTCCCGAATGGGTTCTCGTCGTCCTGAAGGTCCACCCTCATCGGGCTGCCGTCGTCGGCGGCTCGCTGCAGAATCGCCGGCCGGATGAACTTAGAGATGACGTTGAGAACCGTATCCTTCGCCGGGCGACCTTCGGCCAGGGCGAGCGAAAGGCCTGTGTCGACGAAGCGCAGCAATGGGTTGTCCGGGTTAGGATCGCGCCGGGGCAGTCCGAGCCTGGGGCTGACGTGGTCGTGCCAAATCTGACACAGGTCAAAGATCAGCTTTTGAACCGGCCAAGGAAGCCGGGACGGCGTTCTTACAGGCCGGGACCAATGATGTTTCCAGAGACCCTTCTCGAACGCGACAAGATCGCCGAGCCGACGATTCCCGTCGGCGATCAAGCTCCACAGGGTCCGCTCGTCCCAGCGACTGCTATCCTCGAAAAAGGGGCCGGGCTCACCAGCATCCTCATTTTGGCCGTTGCCGGATAGCCATTGGAACGCCCCCTCTTCATCGTCGAATGGCGCCAGCTCGTCGTCGGAATCGAAGGTCCATCGAGAGGCGATAAGGGCTGCCAAAGCCCGTTGGAGGTGCTCCAGTGTGCGCGGGAGAACATCCCAATCTTGAGCTAGCTGGAGGTTTCTCTCGTCCACGTACTGATTGAGCGACTCCTGGAGAAGCTCCCCGATCCGATCGATGGCCTCGGGAGACAGATCGCCCTTGGCCTCCCGAGCGTGGCGGATCATTTCTTCGAACTGGCGTGCACTCACCGCCGCACTCCAATTCCACGTCCGAGAAGAGGCCCGGCCTTCTTGCCGATCGTCTCGGCGGCAGCGCGCTGTGCGTCGTCGTGAATGTGCGAATAGCGGGCGGTTGTGTAGGCTTGGCTTTGCCCAAGGAGGGCGCCGACCACCGGGAGGCCAACGCCTTCGGACGTGGCAAAGCTCGCCGCGGAGTGTCTGAGGTCGTGGATGCGGAGTCCCGCGATGCCGGCGCGCTCACAAACCATACGGAAGGGCCGCTGAAGCGTTGTCATCGCCTCGCCATGCCGCCTTCCAGCTATCACCCACGGGACACCTTCGATCTTCGGCACCCCGCGCAAAACGTCGACCGCCGCGCTCGACAGCGCGATCGACTTCTGACCGGTTTTCGACGTCGGCAAATTGAGCCGGGCATGTCCCAGGTCGACCATCGGCCACGTAAGCGAAAGGATCTCGCCTGATCGGGCTCCAGTGAGAACGAGGAGGCGAAGCGCGGCGGCTGCCCAGGGCGAGATATTCCGCGCAGCCTCGAGGTCCGTCAGCGCGCCACCAAAGGCTGTCAGCTCCTCGAGCGAAAGATACCTTTGCCTCTTCGTCTCCCCGAACTTCGTGATGCCGCGGGCGGGGTGCTCATGACCCCGGATAATCCCGCGTCCGACGGCGAAGGTGAAAACAGCGACGAGGACTGCGAGAGCGTAATTGGCGGTCCGTGGTGTTCGTCTGATTCCCTCGTGCCAAATCTCGATGTCTGCTCGGCTGATCTCGCGAAGTGGGCGGGAGCCAAATGCGGGCCGGATATGGCGGTCGAGCTTCTCCCGGTAGTCCTGTGCCGTCCGGGGGGCCTTCTTGGCCTCCACGGTGGCTAGAAACTGATCTGCAACGGCGTTGAAGGTCGGGGAGGGTGCTTCTTCCTCAAAGGGATCTTCGCCGAGTCGTATGGCTGCCAGAATGTCACCGGCACGTCGGCGCACCCGGTCCAGGGCAATAGTGTCAGCAGAGCCAAGAGACCGGCGCTTGCTTTCCCTACCGACGCGATACTGGATCACCCACGTTTTTCGGCCACCTGCGGAGACTTTCACACCGAAGCCGGGGAGGCTGTCATCCCAAAAGAACATCGGGACCGACGTCGGCTGCAGGGCCTTTACCGACGCCTTTGTAAGCCGAATTGTGGGCATGGTCCGTTGGTCTGGATTTGTTTACCGGCCGGGAGTCCCGCCAGTCTCGAGTAAGCGCATGGTAAGCGGAATGGAGGGAAAATGGAAGAACAGGCGTGGAACTGCGGGTAAGCCTGTGGAAACCGAATTGGCAGAAATCAGCCGTAGCTGGCATCAGCGGGAACTGCGTCAAACGGATTTTGGGGGACTCTGACTCCGTTAGTCTTGGTTCGAATCCAGGTCCCCCAGCCAATTGATTTAGCTGCTAAAATCGGCCCCGGTTCGTCAGACCCCGTGGGCCGTTTTACACTGATTTTACTGTTTCGGTTCGGACGGCCGCGGCCCGTTGCCGGCGCCAGGCTGGCGAAGCCTGTCGGAGCCGCCGGTTCGTCGCTAACATGGATGCCCACCCCCAGTTGATCCGGAGGGCGCACGCATGAATTTGCTGGATGTGATCGCCGAGTCCTATGGCGGACGCGGAATCCAGGTTCTCGGGCAGAAATTCGGCCTGACCGAGCGGCAGACCCGCGCTGCTATCGACCAACTGGCTCCCGCGGTGATGGCGGGTCTCCGGCGCGAGATCCAGTCGCCGGAAGGCGTGTCGAAGCTCCTTTCGGCGCTGGCGACGGGAAATCACGGCCGTTACCTCGACCGCGACGACGACAGGATCGTCGACGACGGCAAGGCCATTCTGGGGCATGTCTTCAAGTCCAAGGAGGTCAGCCGGGGCGTCGCCGACAAGGTGGCGGCGGCGTCCGGGGTGACGCCGGACGTTCTCCGGAAGATGCTGCCGGTGGTTTCGGCCATGGTGATGGGAGCGCTGTCGAAACAGGTCATCGGTGATCGGCCGCCGGCAACGACGGCCACACCGCTGCGCGGCGGTGGCGCGGCGGAACGCCTGAAGAGCCGTGCTCGGGCCGTCAGCGACTCGTCGGGTGACGACGCGGGTGCCAGGAACGTTGGCGGGCGGGCGCGCGTGGCGTCCCAATCCGTCAAGGGCGCCCGGGCGCCGGCGGCAACCCGTGCACCGGAGGCTGCCCCGGCGACCGCCGCCCACGCTCCCGACATGGGCGGTCTCGGCGGCATCCTCGGACAGCTCCTCGGTGGCCAACCAGCGGCCGGATCGGGTGCAGCGTCCGGCGGCGGAGGTATCGGCGACATTCTCGGGCAACTGCTGGGGCAGGGCGGGGGACGTTCGACAGGCGGTGGTGGCGGCGGGCTCGGCGACGTCCTCGGCGGCCTGTTCGGGGCGAATGCCAGCCCGCAGGTCCGGGACCAGGCCACCCAATCCATCGGTGGTCTGCTCAGCAGCCTCCTGGGCGGCGGAACTCCTCAGGGCAAGTCCGCCGACGACATGCTGGACTCCGTCGCCCGGCGGCGCTGACGGCGCCAGGCGGGGTCGCCGCGTTTCCTTTGAGGCCGGGTTGTCCGGCGACGGTGCGCCGCTTTCCGCGATTGATATCACCGGCGTTTTCACAGAGCCCGAAATCGTCCGGATACGCATCCGGTCGGCCGCAGCGGCACGTCCAGTGGCGCCGACCCGCGCCCAAGCCGTGAACGTTGATGTGCCTGTCGGCGACCGCATCCGGCCGATCAGCGCTGTGCCACGAAACCTCCGCAGGCACCGGGCCTACCCGATTGAGTGACACGCAGTTGCACGGCGGGGGCTAAGTATCTCGAAGGACTGTCTTCAAGGTCCTGAAAGAGGAGGAAAGCATGCGACTTGGGAAGAATGTCAGCCTTGGGCGGCGGAGCTATGTTGCGTCGGTCTCCGTCTCTGCTGTTGCAGTCGCCGGCGGGTTTCTGAGCCCGGCCCTTGCCAATGACGACGTGGTGGCGCTCGTTGCCGATCCGGCAAACGTGGTGATGCCGTCGATCAACTATGCCGGCTGGAATTACTCGGAACTCGACCAGATCACGCTCGACAACGTCGCGGATCTCCAGGTCGCCTGGACGTGGCAGGTGGGCATCCTCGACAGCCACGAGGCGTCGCCGCTCGTCGTCGGCGACACCATGTACATCGTCTCGCCGAAGCCGAACTACGTCTACGCACTCGATCTGACGCAGAACGGCGTCATCAAGTGGGAATTCCGCCCCGACATGAATGTCGAGGAAGCAACCCGGCAAGGTTGCTGCGGCGCCCAGACCCGCGGCCTCAACTACGCCGAGGGCAAGATCTTCTTCAACACCCTCGACGGCCAGTTCTTCGGCCTCGATGCGGCCACCGGCGAGGCGCTGTGGCGCTCGGTCGGCGCCGACCTGTCGATCGGTGAGACCACCGTCGGCAACCAGGTCATCGTGAACGACCTCCTCATCGCCGGCAATGCCGGCGGCGAGCGCGGCGTCCGCGGCAAGGTCCAGGCCTTCGACATCAACTCCGGACAGCTGCAGTGGGTGATGTACAACATGGGCCCGGACAACGAGGTCGGCATCGGCCCCGGCTACACCGCGCACTACGCTGACAACCAGGACTCGCTGTCCACCTGGTACGGCGACAGCTGGCGTCGTGGCGGCGGCACCGTGTGGGGCTACATCACGGCCGACCTCGAGCGGAACGCCTTCTACTACTCGACGGGCAATTGCGGCCCGTGGAACCCGGACTACCGTCGTGAGTGGGGCGTCATCAATCTCGACGAAGACGGCGGGATGATCGACTACCAGAACAACTGGTGCGCCTCGACCCTCGCGCGCAACGCCGCCACCGGCGAGCTGATCTGGGCCTTCAACAACACCCCGGCCGATCCGTGGGACTATGACGAGCCGCTGATCAACCCGCTCATCACCGTCGGCGGTGTCGACGCCGTCGTGCGCGCGGCCCGCAACGGCTACTTCTTCCAGTGGAACCGGGACACCGGCGAGCTGCTGAACGACCCATGGCCGACCGTCTACGTGAACTGGGCCAACGGCTACAATCTCGAGACCGGCCGGGCCCGCCTCAACATCGACACCTGGGCCTTCACCGACGTCGAGGATCGCCGCCGCTACACCGAGGCCGATCCGGGCCGTCTCCCCGACGGCACCACGGTGACCGACTACACCGGCACCGAAGTCACGGTGTGCCCGTCGATCACCGCCCGGCAGTGGCACAACGACGCCTACTCGCCGCGCACCGGCCTTCTCTACACCGCCTACTATGTGGGCTGCCGTACGCAGGTCGTGATCGAGGGCGAGTACACGCCCGGCGAAGGGTACACGCTGTTCCGCGGTGCCGGGACGGCCGCGATCCCGCGCGCCTATCCGGACCACACCGCCGCCAATTACGGCGAGCTCATCCCGCTCGGCGAGCCGCTCGCCGGCGGCTTCCTCGGCGCCGTCGACGTCGAGGGCAATGCCTTCGCGTGGCGCCACGAATGGACGATCGCAAACGCCCTTCCCATCATGGCCACCGCCACGGACCTCCTCTTCCAGGGCGGCAACAATGAAGGCGTGATGCGCGCGTTCAACGCGACGAACGGCGAGATCGTGTGGGAGTTCCGCACCGGCTCGCGGTTCAACCAGTCGCCGATCACCTATATCGGTCCCGACGGGCGTCAGTATCTGGCGATCATCGCCTCGTCGGCGGCCGCCAACACGGCCGTCGCCATCGACGCGGCGCCGGACGATGCCAACCGCTATCGGCGGTCGGGCTCGACCCTCTACGTCTTCGCCCTGCCGGAGACCGTTGCCGGCGCGATGTAGCCGACGACCGTCGAGACTTTGCCTGGGGCGCGAAGGCGTGCCCCAGGCGGGACGTAACTCAGCGGAACGCCCCGCAATGTGGTCCCCTCCTGCTTCTGGGCCGTTCCGCTGGCTTTTTGCCGGTCATCCCAATCGATCGGCGGCCCATCCGGCGCCACATCAAAGTCTCGCTGCCGTGTCAGACCCGGCGGATGGATCTGCGCGAGAAGTTTGACCGGATGGTCGCCGGCACCCTGGAACCGCTGCCTCGGATGTCCGCGCAGCTCGCCGCGACGGGGCATGTGGCCGGGACCTCGATCAAGCCGGCCGACTACTATTTCGAGCCGCATTCGATGATGGCCTCACCCGTCGTCCGTACCGGCGGGTCGCGGGTCACCAACTTCATCGGCGCCTATTCCTACGTGAATCCGGGCGGCTATCTCCGCGACGGCGTCCTTATCGGCCGCTATTGCTCGATCGGCCGCCGGGTCACGATCGCCGCCGGCGCCCACAACATGAAGAGCCTCTCGACCTCGCCGCGGATCAAGGGGACGCCGTCACGGTCCTATTCGGCGGAGGAGGCGGTGCATGTCCACATCCCGTCCGCCACTCCCGGTCCGACGATCATCGAATCGGATGTCTGGATTGGCGATGGCGCCGTCATCCGGCCGGGCGTTCGGCTCGGAGTCGGCGCGGTGATCGGGGCGAACGCGGTCGTCCTTCGCGACGTGGCGCCCTACGAGATCGTGGGCGGAGTTGCCGCGCGGTCTCTCGGCTTCCGGTTCGCGCCGGAGGTGATCGCGGACCTCCTCGCGACCGCCTGGTGGGAATGCGACCTGCCGTCGATCAACGCCATGCCGGCCGGCAACGTCTTCGATTTCCTCGCCCGCTTCACGGCCGCCGCGCCGCCGCGCCACGAATTCCCGACCTTTTGCTGCGCCGACACGCCCCCATTGGGCTCTTAAGTCCAGCGCCTGCTCGCGACGCCGGGCCGACCGCAGCCGCGGCGCGGCCTGCACCGGTCCGGCTGCTGTGTTTTGCACCTTGGAATGGCTACACACGGTGAAGATCACCCAATAGCGGTGCGAGGTTTCGTCGCAGTCTATCAAGTAAAACCGGATAAGCCGGTGGACACACGAGGGTCAGTACCAGTGATGTCAACAGGTTTGGAACCGGCATCCTGGAACGATGATTGGCACACCATGAGGGTGCCTGTGGGCGGCGGCGTATCCGTTCCGGACCGCAGATTTCCTGGCAATTTCTATAAGCTGACTCTAAGTATCAATATAAGATTGCCAAAGACATAGTAAGGTTCATAAACAAAATTGTGCTGCGCAAAACTAGATATTCTGCATATCAAACTGGCTTGTCTCGCTAAGACGAAGCGGGGATTGTCGCCAAGACTGGCAATGGGTCCGAAGCGCTGTCGGCACAGACTGACAAATGCCGCATTTGGACCCGGAGACGGTCGATAGATCGCCTGAATCACTGGGGACATTTGCCCGGTGAGCGGGGATACACTTAGTGCACTCAGGAGGCCCTGAATGAAGAAACCAAGCAAGCTGCTGCAGGCTTTGGCAGCAGCAGGCGTCGCGGTCGGCATCGCCGCAGGTAGCGGCTCAGCTCTGGCTGACCCGCCCGCCTGGGCCCACGGCCCGGGCTCCAAGTTCAAGCCGCCGGGCGATACCGGACGGCCGGACATCTTCGGCCCTCCGGGCAAGCCGGACATCGGCCCGCCCGGCCAGTACGAGGGCTAGCGCAACGGCTGCGTCGCGTTCGCGCGGCGCAGCCCCACCGTCGCGGCCCGACGCGCGGCGGCTTCCACTCCTGACTTGAGGCAATCCCATGGAAGCGTACGACGTCCTCCTCGTCGGAGATTTTCGATTCCCGGGTGGAACGTCCGTGGCGACGGCTCATGAGATCCGGGCGCTCGCCGGCGCCGGGTACCGGATCGGCCTTTGCCAGGTCAAAGCGCCAGTCCTGAGAAAGCGGCGCGGCCTCCATCCCCAGATCAGGGACTGCATCGACCAGAAGCATGCGACGCTCGTCGCGCCGCAGGCGCGGGAGGCGATCGAGGCGCCGCTGGCGGTCTTCCACAATCCGCTCGCCTTCACCGCCCCCATGGCCGGGCCGCGCCTCAAGGTCGACGCCGCGATCGTCGTCGCCCACCAGGGCGCCGAGGACACCAATGGCGTGCCCTATTACGACCCCGCGACGGTCGACGCGGTCTGCGCGGACCTTGCGGGCACCGCCGTCGCCTGGGCGCCGATCTCGCCCAACGTCCGCCAGAGCCTCGACCGCGCCACCGGCATCCGCGTCCACGACGCCGACTGGCACAACACGATCTTCCCCGAGGAATGGCACGCCCGGCGGCCCCGTCCGCTCCGGGAGATCCCGGTGGTCGGCCGGCACAGCCGCGCCGACAAGGAGAAATGGCCCGCGACCCGCGCCGACATCCTTCGGGTCTATCCCGCCGATCCCGCCGTTGAGGTCCGTCTCCTCGGCGTCGGCGATTTCCTGACCCGGACCATGGGCGCATTCCCCGACAATTGGCGAACCTTCCGGTTCGGCGAGGTTGAGCCGGCGCAGTTCCTTAAGGGCATCGACTTCTTCGTCTACTACCACCACCCGCACTGGATCGAGGCGTTCGGCCGGACCGTCGCCGAGGCGCTGGCCTCGGGCGCGGTGGCGATCCTGCCCCCGCACTTCGAATCGACCTTCGACGGCGCCGCGATCTACGCCCGCGACGAAGAGGCGATCGACGTTGCCCGCAGCCTCCACGGCGACTGGGGCCGCTACCGCTCGCAATCCGCCCATGCCGCGCGCTGGGTGAAGGAGAACTACGGACCCGAGCGTCACGTGCGTTTCGTCCGGGATCTTGGAGCAAAGCCGGCTAAGGGTAACCCGCGCCGCACGCCGTCGCGCAGGATTGCCGTGGACCAGGCGGTCGATTCCGCAAACGCGCTGGCGTCCATCTATGTCCGCGCCGACGCCTATGACGTCATCACCATCGCCGATATGCGGGCAACCGGCGACCGGCCGCTCCGCATCGCACATGAGGTCCGCATCCAGGCGGCGAATGGCTACCGCTCCGGTCTGATCCACGTTCCGACCAAGGCGGTGCATGCCGAGCACGTCCGCTCGGAGATCGACGCCTGCCTCCTCCGGGGCGAGGCGTCGCTGGTGGTCCACAAGGACCGCGTCCAGGCCCGGCTCGTGGTCGTCCATGGCGGCGAGAGCCTGTTCGACCCGATCCCCGATGCGTTCCCTGCGATCGAAACCGCGCGGCTGATCGTCGTCATCGACCGCACCCTGTCGCAGCCGGCGCTCCACCACGCCCACCGCATGCTGTCGATCGTCTTTCGGACGACGCCGGTGTGGGCGCCGACGACGCCGGCGATCCGCGACGCGCTCCTGAAAGCCTGGGAGGAGGTGCCGATCGAGGTCGACAATTGGTCGCCGGCGCTTGCCGCGTCGCCCTACCGGCCGCGGACCTTCCGGGCCGACCGGCCGGTGGTTGCGGTGGCCTTTGCCGACGCCAAAGGCGGACCGTCGGGCGATGACCGGCAGTTCGTGGAGGACCTCGGCCGCATCAACTACGTGCGGGCGATCCGCACCGACATCCATGACGAGAAGACCATCAGCGCTACGAGCGAATGGTTCTCGCCGGCCGAGATCGCCATCACCAAGGTACTCTCCCGCTCGGACTTCCTGGTGATCGCCGACCCGGTGTCCGAAACGCTGCCGCGCATGCTGGTCGCCGAGGCGATGGCGGGCGGCACGGTCCCGATCCTGCCCTCGGCGATCCAGAAGGAGATCGGCCCGGGCTGCGTCGCCGGCGACAAGGGGAAGATCAACGAGATCGTCGCCAAGGCCTGGGACGACGACCGGCTCGGCGAGCTCGCCCGCGACGCGGCCCGCGCGGCGCGGAACGTCTGGCCGGACGCGATCCACCTGTCGCGCCTCGAGCGCCTGACCGGCAAGGCGCCGGTGGCGGCGCGGGCCGCTGCGGCGCCGCGGCGCATCGCCTTCGTGTCGTCGAACGGCGTCGGCCTCGGCCACATCACGCGGCTCCTGTCGATCGCGCGGCGGCTCCCCGCCGACGTTGAGCCGGTGTTCTTCACCATGAGCCAGGCCTTCGGCCTCCTCGAGGCGTTCGGCTACCTCGCCGAGTACATCCCGTTCCACACCCAGAGCGAGCACAGCACCAACGCCGACTGGAACGACTGGTTCAGGGTCCAGTTCGAACAGCTGATGGACTATTACGCCGTGAGCGCGGTCGTGTTCGACGGCGGTGCGCCCTATGCCGGCCTCATCGGTGCGGTGGCGAACCGCGCGGACGTGCCGGCCGTCTGGGTCCGCCGCGGCATGTGGCGCGCGCAGCAGTTCAACGAGCCGCTGATCCGCCGGCAGAAATTCTTCGACCTCATCATCGAGCCGCGCGACATCGCCGGCTCGAAGGATGAGGGGATGACCGCGGTCCATCGCGGCCGGGTTGCCCATGTCGATCCGATCCGGCTCCTCGACGAGCAGGATCTCCTCACCCGCGCCGCCGCGGCAGCCGAGCTCGGCCTTGATCCCGACCGGCCGGCCGTGCTGGTCCAGCTCGGCTCGGGAACGACGCGCGACGTCGTCACGATCACCCGCGAGGTCATCGAGGCCTGCCAGGCCCATCCCGAGCTTCAGATCGTTCTCATCGAATGGTCGATCGGGGTGGCGTCGTTCGACCGATGGCCCGGCATCCGCGTGATGAAGGGCTTCCCCACCAGCCGCTATTTCAACGCCTTCGACTTTACGGTCGCCGCGGCCGGCTACAATTCCTACAACGAGATCATCTCGTTCGGCCTGCCGGCGATCTTCGTCGCCAACGACGCTCCGATGATGGACGACCAGGGCGGCCGCGCGGTCTTTGCGGAAGAGCAGGGAGCGGCGCTGTCGGTTTCCGAGAACCGGATTGCGCACGACCTCCCGGGGATCCTCGCCGCCGTCCTCGACCCGCGCACGCGCGAGGTGATGCGGGTGAACTGCCTCCGCATCGCCCTCGACAATGGCGCTGCGGAAGCCGCCGCGCTGATCGCCGGTGTCCTCCCCGATGGCGGGACGGCCGCGGCCCCGCCGGCCGAGCGCCGCGCGCTCGTCCCCGCCTGACGAAACGGAAGCACCGATGAGCCAACCGCAGGACGCCGTCCTTCACTCCGAGATCCGGCGGCTGAAGGAGCTGGTCGAGCGCCAGTTCGCGGAACTCTCCGCGCTCCGCCTGATGATGCCGCCGGGCGATCCGCCGATCGTGGTCGATGCCTCGCCTTACCGCTCGCGGCGGAAAGCCATCGTGCCCCGGCCGAACCCGCGGACCGAGCGGCTCAGCGATCCGGCTGCGTGGCCGACGCGACGGGCGCCTGCGAACCCGCTGTGGCCCAATGCCGGCTTTGCCAGCTACGCCATCAACCGCTCGAAGGTGCGGGTGATCGGCTTCGCCGTCTTCGGCCTCGGCGACGCGGATCTCGATGCCGTCGTCCGCTATGTCGAGGACAACCAGAAGCGCACCGCGGATTTCATCCCGCTCTTCCTGACCGACAGCACGAGCATCGCGATCTTCCGGAAGCGCGGCTACTCCTACGAGTACTTTCCGCCGCATCGGGGCAGCCGCCAGAACCAGGCCGCGCTTGAGGCCTATGCCAAGGCGCGGCTCGATCTCGTTCAGCGGAAGTGGGGACTCGCCGGCATCGTCACGCTCGGCGGATCCTCGCTCTATCCGGTCGGGCCGGTGGAGGAGCCGGTTCCGGCGCTCGCGGCGCGGGCCGCCGCCAACCGATAGGAGGAAAGATGCCGACGGGAGCAACGACCAATGGCCACGCCGGCCGCGCCGCGGTCGCCGGTGAGCCCGAGGAACGGACGCGCTATCGCTTCGCGGCCTGGAAGGATGCGCGCTGGAACTCGTTCGACCGCCAGCGCGAGCGTTACGAGGTCATCCGGCCCTATCTCGGCCACGACGCGGTCGGGGCCGAACTCGGCGTCTACAAGGGCGGCTTCGGCGAGTTCCTGCTGCCGCACTGCCGGAAACTCTATCTCGTCGACCCGTGGTTCCGTCTCGGCGGCTACTGGCAGTCGGGCCTGAAGCAGGATGCCCGCGTCGACACGGTCATCGAGATCCTGACGGTCTATCGCGAGGAGATCAGCGCCGGGCAGGTCGAGGTCGTGATCGACTGGGCCAAGAACTTCCTCCGCGGCATCCGCGACCGCTGGTTCGACTTCCTCTATGTCGACAGCTCCCACAGCTACGAGCAGACGCTCGACGAGCTGGCCGCGGCTTTGCCGAAGATGAAATCCGGCGGCATCATCACCGGCGACGACTACGACCCCGATCCCGCATCCAACCAGCACGGCGTCTACCGCGCGGTGAACGAATTCGCCGCCGCCCACCGCCTCGAGCTCGTCTTCGCCAAGAGCCGTCAATGGGGGCTCCGGGCACGATAGGTCGAGCGGGTCGCAACTTGGCAAGTTGCTCCTCCCTCTACCCGCCTGCGGGGAGGGTGAGGGGGAACGGCGGCGTGTCTCGCCAACGCCGCCCTCGGCGCGCCCCACATCCAGCGCTTCGCGCCACCCCGGGTCGAGCCTGGGGCAGGCTCTTCTCCCCCTTCGCGGGGCGAAGGATTCTCCCGCAATGAAAAAGGCCCGGGCGTTGCCACCCGGGCCTTCGTGTTTGGCTATGCCGAAACGGCTACTACGGATTCGCCGCGACCGTCTCCGGCAAGGCGAAGACGTAGAGGGTCGAGCCCGACCGGCGGTAGCGGTTGGCGTTGTCCGGGGCGGCGTCGATCGCGACCGCGCCGTTGGCCGCGGCCGACGACGCGACGATCGCCATGTACTGGCGGCCATCCGGGCCGAGATAGGTGATCGGCGTGGAGTTGAACCGCGAACCGGTGCGGAACTCCCACACGATGTCGCCATTGGTGGCGTTCAGGGCGCGGACGACGCCGGTGTCGTTGCCGCCCTGGAACAGGAGGTCGGTCGCGGTCGCCATGACCGGAACGCTGTTCCCCTGCATCTGGTTGAGCCGCCACTCGGTCGTGCTCGTGCCGGGATTGTTGGCCTGAAGCTCGCCCTGATGGGTTGCTTCAACGCCTTCCCCGATCGCCGGGATGCCGCCATCGGGCGTCCGGAGCTGCCGGGCAGCGCCGGCCAGCGAAGTGCGGGCACGCCAGGCATTGCCGGGGATGTACTCCTCTTCGATCACGATCAGACGGCCGCAGCCGGTCGAGGTCGAGGTGTAGAGGAGGCCGGTGCGCGGCGAGTAGGCGTCGTTCTGCCAGTTGCGGCCGGCGATGCCCGGGCACCACTCGACCTCGGTCCCGGTGTAGTCGGGGCCGCGATCGGCTTCGGGGATCACGCCCGCCTGGGTATAGCGGAGGCGATCCTCGGCGTGGGTGAACATCATGTCGTCGATGTTGTAGAGGACGCGGCCCGTCTCCATGTCGACGCCGGTCATGAAGTCGACATAGACGAACGGCCACGGCTGGGTGACGAGCTCACCGGTCTCGCGATCCCAGACGAAGAAGTAGCCGCTGCGCGCCGCCTTGACGGCAACGTTCCGCATCTGGCCGTCGATCTCGATGTCCATCAGCGGCGTGATCAGCGGCTCGTCGAGGTCCCACGCATCGGCGGGAGTGATGTTGTAGGCCCAGATCAGTTCGCCGGTGGTGGCGTCGCGGGCGAGCTGCGAGGCGCACCAGTTGTTGCGGTACTCGGCGAGGCCGCCATTCTCGTCGAGGACCAGCTCACCCCACGGACGGCGATAGTCCGGGTTCCACGGGCCGCAATTGCCGGTCGAGTAGTAGAGGAGGTTGATCTCGGGATCCCAGGTGAAATAGCCCCACACCGTGCCGCCGCCGCGGCGCCAGGAGTCGCCGTACCAGGTGGTCAGCGAGCCGACCTTGTCGTCGGCATAGAACGGGTTGAAGCGCGGGCCGATGCCGACTTCGTTGTCGGGGCCCATCGAGTACATCACCCACTGCAGATTGCCGTTGTTGATGTCGAAGGCCTGGATCTTGCCGCGGACGCCGTACTCGCCGCCGGCATTGCCGGTGACGAACAGATCGCCGACGACAAGGCCGTTGCCGACGAGGGTCTCACCAACCGACATGTCGGCGCCGACCGACCGCCACAGCGCCTCGCCGGTTGCGGCGTCAAGGCCGAACACCTGGCCGTCGAGGGTCTGGTAGAAGATCTTGCCTTCGGCGTAGTAGATGCCGCGGGTCTGGGCGCCGCAGCACGCGACGCGGACCGCCTCCTCGACATTCATGTCGGGGCGGAATTCCCACTTGATGACGCCGTTGTTGTTGAGATCGAGCGCGTACACGTAGTTCGGCTTCGGCGAGACGATGTACATCGTGTCGCCGACGACGATCGGCGGAGCCTCGTGCGAATCGAGGATGCCGATCTGCCACGTCCAGGCGATCTGCAGGTCAGCGACGTTGTCGAGCGTGATCTGGTCGAGCGTGGAGTAGTTCCAGCCGAAATAGTTGACGCTTGGCATCACCACATTCGCGGGATCGTCCTGCAGCGCCAGGACGTCGTCATTGGCCGACGCCGGCGCCACGATCCCGTAGCCGGCCGCGATCGCCACCAGCGATGCGGAAAGTTTCAGCGACTTCTTTGCAGCAAGCATTAAGTATCCTCCCTATCTGCCTGCGTTTCCGAATATTTTTGTCTGGCTTCTTGTCGTCCCCTATGGCGATAGCCCCAAACGGGTAAACATGAGGTTTAACCACATGTTCACGGGGGCCGCCTGAGCGGTAGTTCGAGCAGATGTAATGCTCGATGTCAATCATGTAAAAGATGGAAGCGGGAAGCTTAGGTATTGCAAACCCATAAAATACCTGAGAAGAGCCCAAGCGAGTAAACTTGGGTTGCCAACCGTCGGATTTGCAGATATTCAAAGTATGTTTTGCGGCTGGATTTGAAGCTGCCGCGATCCGAGGCAGATGTGGATCAAATGCCCGCGGGCATGGACCGCAGTATACTATCGGAAGTCACTGTTCCCGCACGACAGCGCCACGAAATAACCCCAATGGGGGATTTGCCCGTCCGCCTACGGGGTCTCGATTTCGAGGAAACGTGCCGCCCCCAGCTCGGCGAACAGCGCCGCCTGGCTGTCGATCGCCCGCATCACCCGCAGCGCCTCGCTGACAAGGCCGCTCGAGAGCTCGAGGGCCTTGCGGTTGAAAAGGCCGAGCGCGGCGTCGAGCGATTCGCCCCGCTGCCGCAGCGACAGCTCGAGGATATGCATGAGGATGCGCGACTCCTGGAGCGCGGCCGACGTGCCCCAGCCGGTTTCGTAGTGGACGGTCGCGAAGGCGTCGCCGACGATGGCGGCGTTGCCCGAAGCCGCGCGGCCGCAACTCGTGGCGCGGAAGCGCCGCCAGCGCGTGGTGCCCTTGAGCCGCCGGCCGTCGAGGCCGGCCGCGAAGTAGTCGTTGAGGAGGGCGAGGGCGGTCTCGGTGATGTTGCCGTCAGCGTCCAGCATCCCCGGCGCGTCGAGCGTCGCGCTGAGGCCGGCGCTATGGGTGACGATCGCCGAGCATTCGGTTGGGCTGTGGGGATAGGCAGTGATCCGGATCAGCCCCGCGCCGGGCACAAGGACATAGCCGAACATGAAATCGGTCAGCCGGCCTTCCAGCTCGAGCCAGGCATAGCGCGACTCGGCCTCCGCCATGGTCGGCATGAACTCGTCGGCATAGGTGCCGCGGACGAGGCTGCCGGCGCCGTCGGCGCCGACGAGGAGATCCGCGTCGGCGCGCTCGGCCCGGATGCGGTCGGGCGTGACGTCGGTGGCATATTCGATGCGGACGCCTGCCTTCTCCGCGGCGCCGGTCAGGAAGGACAGCAATGTCGAGCGGCGGACGCCCCAATATTGCTGCTCGTTGCGGCGGGTCTGGCGGACGAACGGCCTGCCATGTTCGCCGGCGAAGACGCCGATCTCGCTGCCGATCGCAAAGCCGTCGGCCTGGGTGGTGAAGCCTTCGAGGCCGGCCATGCGCAGCTCGTTGAAGGCGAAGCGGAGGAGGGCGACGCCGAGCCCCGGCGCTTCGCCGGCTGCCTGGCGCTCGAGGATCGTCACGTCGGCGCCAAGCTTCTGCCGCGCCCCGATGCCGGCCGCAAGCCCGGCCGAACCGCCGCCGATGATGGTGATCTTCATCCCGCTCCCCGCCTCGCGCCCGCGCTCGCCCCGTCACGTCGGAGCGGCGGGGCCCGCCGTCAGACCGTGTCGGCCGCGCTGCTTCTACGGGGCGGCGCCGCCGGCGTCACCACCGGATTGCAGGGGGCTGTCTGTGGTTGCCACCGGTATCCGAGCGCTCGCACTGAGGTCGCCTCTCGCCGTCGGGGAGAGGTGTGGAGACCCGATATCGGCGGCGCACAGAACTTCTTCCGGAAGCGAGCGGCGCGACATTCGAGGGAGCGGCGACGTGGGCCGCGCCGCGCTTGCTGCCAAAATCATCCCGGGACGCGGACCGTGGCCCGGACGCCGCCGATCGGGCTGTCGCCGAGCGTGATCTCGCCGCCATGGCCGCGGGCGATGTCGCGCGCGATGGCGAGGCCGAGGCCGGTCCCGCTCTCGTCGAGATTGCGCCCCGAATCGAGCCGGTAGAATGGCCGGAACACTTCCTCGCGCTGGTCGGGCGGGATGCCCGGGCCGTCATCGTCGATGTCGATGGTGAGCCAGCCATTCTCGTGGCGCGCGGCGATCCGGACCGTCTTGCCGTGGCGGAGCGCGTTCTTCACGAGGTTGCCGATCGAGCGGCGGAAGCCGAGCGGCCGGAGCGTCAGCACAGGATTGCCCTTCAGGTCGAGGTCAATCGGCCGGTCGCCACCGACCTGCTCCACGACGCGTTCGAGGAGCGGCCGGATATGGGTGGGCGTCGGCTTCTCGCCGGCGTCGCCCTTTGCGAATGCGAGATACCCTTCCAGCATGCGCTGCATGTCCTCGACGTCCTCGCGCATCTCCTTCGCGTCGGGATCGTCGGCGAGGAACTCGAGCTGCAGGCGGAACCGTGTGAGCACGGTCCGAAGGTCGTGCGAGACGCCGGCGAGCATCGTGGTGCGCTGCTCGATCTGGCGCACGATGCGCTCGCGCATCTCCATGAAGGCCGCGCTGGCGCGGCGGACCTCGCGGGCGCCGCGGGGCCGGAAATCGCGCGGCGGACGGCCCTTGCCGAAATCCTCCGCGGCGTCGGCGAGGCGCTGGATCGGGACGATCTGGTTGCGGAGGAAGAGGATCGCGATCGCGATCAGGACCAGCGAAGTGCCGATCATCCAGAAGATGAAGATCTCGGAGTTCGACGCATAGGTCTGGCCGCGTTGCGCGAAGAAGCGAACGACGCCTTCGCCGGTGGCGATCCTGATCTCGACGAGGTTCGAGCGCCCGATCGTGTCGATCCAGAACGGGAGGCCGATCTGCTCGGTGATCTGGCGCGCGAGCGTCGCGTCGAGGAGCGAGAAGAAGGGCTGCGACGAGGGCGGCGGCAGCGTCTCGCCCGGCAGGACCACCACATTGAGGTTGAGCCGCTCCATCGCGAGGCGGATCGTGTCGGCATGGGCGCCCGGCGGATCGGCGGCGATCATGTCGAGCACCGCCGCAATGTCCCGCGTCGTGGCCGCGGAGAGGAGGGACGTCACGCTCTGATAGTGCCGCTCCATGAAGACGAAGCCGACCACCGCCTGCAGGAGAACCATCGGCGCGATGATGATGATCAGGGAACGCTGGTAGAGGCCCTTCGGCATCGCCCGGCCGAGGACGCGCGCGAACCGGCGATACCCGCTCCGCAGCGCCCGCAGCGCGGCCACGAGGGCGGCGAGGACGGCCGCGAGGCGGCGCCGGCTGCGTCCGTCCTGTTCGGCGATGATGGCCATCGTTGCGGCCTCAGGCCTCCGTCACGAGGCGGTAGCCATAGCCGCGGACGGTCTGGAGATAGAGGGGATTCGACGGGTCGTCCTCGATCTTCCGGCGCAGCCGGTTGATCTGGACGTCCACGGTCCGGTCGCCGGAGAGGGTCCCGTCGCCGAGGAGGGCGAGACGGTCGACCGCCTGGCCCGGCGTCTCGGCAAATGCCTTGAGGATCCGCTTCTCGCGCTCGGTCAGACGCACCGGTTCGTTGTTCCGCGTCAGCTCGAGGCGCTGGAGGTGGAAGGTGAACGGCCCGAACCGGACGTGCTCGATCAGCGGCGTGCCCACCGGTCCGGTGCGGCGGAGGATGTTGTTGATCCGCAGCAGCAGCTCGCGCGGCTCGAACGGCTTCGGCAGATAGTCGTCGGCCCCGACCTCGAGCCCCTCGATCCGCGCCTCGGCGTCGCCCCGCGCGGTCAGGATCAGGATCGGCACGCCCATCTCCTTGCGGAGCGAGCGGGTGAGGGCGAGGCCGTTCTCGCCCGGCATCATCACGTCGACGATCAGGAGATCGAACGAGAGCCCGCCCAGCCGCCTCCGCGCCTCCGCCGCGTCGCCGGCCACCGTCACGCGATAGCCGTTCTCGGTCAGGTAGCGCTGCAGGAGCTGCCGGATGCGGCGGTCATCGTCGATGACGAGGAGGTGAGGGGCCTCGTCCTGCGGGAAGGCGGTCATGAAAGGCCCCTTTCGCAGAAACGCGGCGGCCGCGTGGATGGAGCCGGCTTCGCCACACTCTCCCGAGCCTCCCCCCGCGAACTCGGCTGTTGCCGAGTTCGCCACTCAAATTGGTCGAAGTCGGAAACATCCGACTTCGGCTGGGGAGGCGGAAGCTTGCGACTGCAGGGAGCAAGCTTCGGAGGGGGTCTGTGACTCATCGCGAATGTGGGCCCAGCGGAGAGGCCGCTACCCCCCACGGTTTCGCATCGGCTCCGCCTCGCGAAAGCCCGCTCCCCCTCAAGGGGGGAGCTCGGGCCCGTCGTGTTGCAGCTCCTGCGAAAAACGGTGAGGGACCGATCGATCATCATCACCCCTTCAGCAGCCGCGCGACCTTGTCGCGCTCGCCGCCGTCGATGATCCCGCGGAGGAACGCCGCCGCGCCCGGCCGCAGCTCGGGCGGGACCGCCTCGAGCGCCGCGCGGATGCGGCGCGACTGCATGTCGAGGAGGCGGCGCGCCAGCGCTTCGCCCGGCGGCGTCACATAGAGGAGGCGCTGGCGGCGGTCGCGCGGCCCGGGCCGCTGGTCAACGAAGCCGGCGTCGATGAGCTGCTTCAGCACGCGGCCGAGGCTCTGCTTGGTGATGCGTAGGATGTCGAGGAGTTCGGCGACCGTCATCCCGGGATGGCGGTTGACGAAGTGCAGGACGCGGTGATGGGCGCGTCCGAACCCGTAGTCCGTCAGCAGCGCGTCCGGATCGGAGACGAAATCGCGATAGGCGAAGAACAGGAGCTCGATCAGCGTCAGCTCGTGCGGCTCGCTGGCCGCCGGCGCGCGCCGAGAGACGACCGGTGTGATGCCAATTACGTCAGTCATGTTGACATATTTTGGTCGGGTCGCTAGACAATGTCCATTGGCTCCGATGCCGGTTGCGGATACCCGCGCGTTTTGCCGGATTCCCGCGCCGCTTCAGGATACCGGCCATTCGACACCAAGGCAAAAGCCGGTAGGATGCCAGGGATGGATACGCCTGCTTTCGGCCGGTCCTGAACCGGCTGCGGAACTGCCATCAGGAGGCTCGTCATGCAGCATTTCCACGATCGCGACGGGGTCATCTGGATGAACGGGACTTTCGTCCCGTGGCGCGAGGCGAACGTCCACGTCCTGACCCATGCGCTGCATTACGCGAGCGCGGTGTTCGAGGGCGAGCGGGCCTATAACGGCACCGTCTTCAAGCTCGACGAGCACACCCGGCGGCTTCACGAGTCGGCCCGCATCCTCGGCTTCACGATCCCCTACACGGTCGAGGAACTGAACGACGCGACCCGCGAAACCCTTCGTCGCAACAACCTCGTCGACGGCTATATCCGACCGATCGCATGGCGCGGCAGCGGCCCCATGATGGGCGTCGCCTCGCAGAAGAACCCGGTCAATGTCGCGATCGCCGCCTGGCCGTGGCCGTCCTATTTCAGCCCCGAGGAGCGGCTGAAGGGGATCCGGCTCGACATCGCCCATTACCGCCGGCCCGATCCGATGACGGCGCCGTCGAAGTCGAAGGCGACCGGCCTCTACATGATCTGCACGATCTCCAAGCACGCCGCCGAGAACAAGGGCTATGCCGACGCCCTGATGCTCGACTGGCGCGGCCGCGTGGCGGAGGCCACCGGCGCCAACATCTTCTTCGTGAAAGACGGCGAGATCCACACGCCGACACCGGACTGCTTCCTCGACGGCATCACGCGGCGGACCGTGATCGGTCTCGCCAAGGCGCGCGGCTACAACGTCATCGAGCGCGCGATCATGCCGGATGAGATGCGGACGTTCACCGAGTGCTTCCTCACCGGCACGGCCGCAGAAGTCACGCCGGTCTCGGAGATCGGCCCGTACCGGTTCACGCCTGGCGAGATCAGCCGGGTGCTGATGGAGGACTACACGGCTCTCGTGATGGGTCCCGCTCCGGCCATGGCGGCCGCGGGCTAGCACTTCCTGCGGCGCGCGCTTTCCCTCCCAGGCAGCGCGCCGCCGCCTCTCCCTCGGTAGCCGTTCCGTCTATGCCGATGCCTGAAGGCCGACGGCCTTCGGGCCCTTGCCGCGCTTGTCCGGCTCCGTCTCGAACGAGATCCGCATGCCGTCCGTGAGCGACGGCAGGCCGGACTGCTCGACGGCTGTCACATGCACGAAGACGTCCTTGCCGCCGCCGTCCGGAGTGATGAACCCATATCCTTTCGCCGCATTGAAGAACTTCACAGTTCCATTCTGACGCATCGCCTTGCCCCACCTGTTGCAGTAAGGCCGGCCGAAAGTGACGGCCGGCACAAGCCTCCCAGTCCCTCAGTCACTGTTCGATGCGTCTTCTCAGCGCCCTCTGTTCGCTTCGCTCGGACATCGCCCAGCCGCGCCCTGGCGTCCTCTATGGTCGCTCTCGCGCCTGTCGCCACGGGGGTTAATCCCCCGTGACCGTTTTTTATGCGGTAGCGCAATTGTGAATGCAATGGTGTCGCAGTTGTACTCGGCTGCGTGACGGCGAAAGCCGAATGCCCACAATGGCCTGGGGCTATGTGTTCGACACGAACCGGAGGAGATCGACGCGATCGCGGCGGTCACCTTCCTGCGATGAGCCGATGCAGGTTCCCCGCCTCCTCGGCCATGTGGCGGCGGAGCGGCCCGAGAAGGATCGGCTCGGCGATGCCCCGCAGCGGTCCCAGCCGCAACCTGATGCGATGAACGAACCGGCTGCGCCCGGGGCCGCGATCCTCGACGGCGAAAGTCATGGCCGGAAAGAACAGGCGCAGGAGCGCGCTCGTCGGCGTGAGGGCCGCAAAGCGCCCATCGGCCGACCGCCTCACATCCATCACCGATCGGAGCCTGATCCGTCCGATCCGCTCGTCGAAGAAGAGCCGGGCTTTCGGCCCGTCGCCCGTCGCGATCCAGCGGAACGCGATGTGGTCCGGATGCCAGGCGAGATAGTGCCGGTCCATGTCCTCCAGGAACGCGATCACCGCGTCCGGCGGGTAATCGAGGTCGACCGTTTCCGTCAGGATCATGATAGACTTCGTATCAGAACGCGGTCGGGCGGACCGGCCATTCAGCCGCCGTTCAGTGAGCTTTGGCTAGCTTGTCGGCGAAGCGCGTTGTCAGGCCACGAGCCCGCAACGCTGCCTTTCAAGTGGGGGGCACCCATGATGGAAGGACGGTTATGGTTTCCCTCAGGAAGAGTCTCGCTGCCGGCGCGGTAGCGCTCGGTGCAGTGCTCGCTTTCAGCGCCGGCGCGGAGGCGCAGTATGGCGGTCTGCCGCCGCCCTATGGCGTGCCGCAGCCCCAGATCGCTGTCCCAACGCCGACCCCGACGCCCGGGCCGGGCCAGGCGACCCAGGTCTTCACGACCAACGACCTCAACCTTCGGGTCGGGGCCGGCACCAGCTATCCCGCGATCGCGGTGATGCCGCGCGGATCGGCGTTCCTCGCCTTCTATTGCGAGGCATCGCAGAACTGGTGCTTCGGCGACTGGAACGGGATCCAGGGCTGGGCCTCCGCCCGCTATCTGACCACGGCCTACTACCCGCCGCAGCCGCCGGCCGTCGTCTATCCGGTGCAGCCGCCGCCGATCATCGTCACGCCCGGCCCGCGCTACTACGGCCCCGGCGTCAACATCTGGCTCTACGCGCGATAGCGCGGCCGGCGGAACCGTCCTCATGCCGGCGGCCCCACGGCCGTCGGCAGTCTTTGTCCACCGTCCCCGCGGGAGATCATGTCAGGCTCAACGCGAGCCTTACCTGTGCTATGAAGATGTCGCCGGTCCTTTCAACTCGAGGGAGTGAACGTTCATGGCGCATCAGGAAATGGAAGTCCTCGGCGCGACCGCGGCGGACCTGTCCGCCGACATGGCGCAGCACAGGAAGATGTACCGTAACTTCCTGAAACTGCTCGGCTACACGTCGATCGTCTGCTTTGCGATTCTTGTCGTGGTGTTCTTCGCCGTCTATTGACGGCGCGGCGGCCGGGGCGCGGCACTCATCCGCGCCTCGGCCTCCGAATGCAGCGGCGGTTTGGCCGTCGTGGTCACGACGCGGCGGTGCCCCCGTCAGCGCGCGAAATAGATTTCGGTCACGAGCTCGTTCGGCGCGGTGTTGGCCGGGTCGGAGACGTAGACCTCCCAGGACAGCGCGTGCGGCCTCAGCGTACCGGAGTCCTCCAGCGCCTCGTACGTCTCGACCAGCGTGTCATACGGCCCGCGATGGATAGCCCTCTGGGCGGCCCCCGCCGGCGTCCGGCCCGCCATGACCTCCCCGGATGCCTTTTCGGTGGCGGCTTCGGGCACCGGCATCCCGAAATCGAGGGTCACCACGCCCTCGTGGTAGTCGCGGTACACCGCGACCGGCCGGCCGGCCGGGGCGATGCCCGCCTCCTTCATGAAGGAGCCGAGTTCCGTCATCGCATGGTCGATCGCCTTCTCGATGGTCGCCGGCTCCATCGGGATCCGCTGCGAGACGTACAGCATCGGCGCGTCGGCCACCGTGACCGCCTCGACCTTGATGCCGTCCGCCGCCGTCCGCTCCTCGGCCTTCATTCTCGCTGCGCCGTCCATCAATGCCTCCGTTCGCGCTTCGCCACGGTCTCCTCGAGCTCGGCCTCGGTCTCGCTGGTGCGGTCGAGGTCCGGGTCGGCATCGAGGAGCGCGCCCGCCGCCGCCATGCCCGTACGGTTGAGCTCGAGCCGCTCCGCGCCGGCTTCCCGCCGCGTGCGGCGGTCCGGCGGCACCTCGTGATCCTGTTCGGGAAGGTCCGGCTGGCCGGGGTCTTCGATGTCGTCGCGGCGCACGCCGCCGTCCTTGCGATGGTCCTTCGGCATCGTCGTCTCCTGTGGCCGGCCCCATTCCTCAACGCCAGCCTCGGACCGCTCGTTCCGGCGGTGGCGGGCCGGCCGGATTCCGCTTGACCCGACGGCGGTTGCTCCGCGGAGTGCGGGCCTTGCCGCCAGCCGCGAGGTAACCCCGATGCCCGACTTCCTCCGCACGATCCCGGTCCTGCGCTCCTTCGACGAGGCGAAGGCGAAGGAGTTCTATCTCGACTTCCTCGGCTTCACGGTCGATTTCGAGCACCGCTTCGAGCCGGATATGCCGCTCTATATGGGCGTGTCGCGCGGCGACTTGCGGCTCCACATCAGCGAGCATTTCGGCGACGCGATGCCGGGCTCGTGCGTGTTCATCGAGATGACGGGGCTGCGGGAATTCCACGCCGAGCTCATCGGCAAGCGTTTCAAGTTCGCGCGACCCGGCATCAATCCCGGGCACAGCGGCCCGGGCGCGATCTCCCTCAACCTGACGGACCCGTTCGGGAACAAGCTACGGTTCGAGGAGCGGGCGCCTTGAGGCTGGCTCCTGGGGCGTTCCCGCAGTGCTGATCGACTGGCACCACGAGGTGGCCATCGCGAAAGGATCCATCGCGGCGCCGGCACAAAGCTCAGCGCTTCCGCGCCCGCGGCTTCTTCTGCGCATTGCCCCAGGCGGTCTCGAGCGCCGACCGGAGGTCCTCTTCGGTCAGGGCCGAGAGCCTTGCGGTCGTCCAACCCTGGCGGCCCCAGGCATTGTCGATCGCCGTGAACGCCTCCGGCAGCACGGTGCATTTCAGCGCCTGTTGGTCGGGCGTGAAGTTGAAGTTCGCGGTCTTCCCGTCCGGCGGCAGCGTCGCGTAGATGCGCGCGACCTTGAACCCCGCGCGCTCGAAATGCGGCGCCTCGGTCGTGCCCTCGAGCGACAGGGCGATGCGGCGGAGATCGGCGGCGGTGGCCATGCCGGCATGGTGGCACCGGCCGGCCGATCGCGGAAGGCCACGCTGGATCATGACGCCGGTTGCCGCCAGAGTGCCGCCGGCGCATGAGGGAGCGGCGGCATGAAGGCGATCGTTCGGGATGGATACGGCCCGCCGGAGGCGCTGCAAATCCGCGAGGTGCCGGATCCCCGGCCGAAGGAGGGCGAGCTCCTGATCCGCGTCCACGCGACGTCGGTCAATTCGTGGGACTGGGACGTTCTCGTCGGCACCTTCCTCGGGCGGCTCGGCGCGCGGAAGACGCCGCGCCATGCCGTCATCGGCGGCGACCTGTCCGGCATTGTCGTCGGCGTCGGACCGGGCGTGACGCGGTTCCGGCCAGGTGATGCCGTGTTCGGCGATCTCACCTCGGCAAACTGGGGCGGGTTCGCGGAGCTCGCCGCCGGGCCGGAGACGTATTTCGCACCGAAGCCCGAAGGCCTGTCCTTCGTCGAGGCCGCCACGATCCCGCAGGCCGGCGGCCTCGCGCTCCAGGCGCTGCGGAAACGGCCGATCGGACCGGGAAGCCGCGTGCTCGTCAACGGCGCGGGCGGCGGCGCTGGATCGTTCGCCGTGAAGCTCGCCAAGCATGCCGGAGCCGAGGTGACCGGCGTCGACTCCGCGATGAAGCAGGATTTCATCCGCGGCATCGGCGCCGACCGCGCGCTCGACTACGCCGCGACCGACTACACCGCGACCGGCGACCGCTACGACCTCATCGTCGATCTCGTCGCCAACCGGCCGTTGTCGTCCTACGCCCGAGCGCTCGCCCCCGGCGGCGCGCTGGCCGTCATCGGCGGCACGCCCCGGACCCTGCTGAAGATCGCGACGCTCGGCTCGCTGCGCTCGCTGGTCGGCGGGAAGGCGTACCGCCTCGTCATCTGGCGCCCGCGCCCGGCCGAGTTTACCGAACTCGCGGCGCTTGCCATCAGCGGCGCGGTGCGCCCGGCGATCGACACGGTCTATCCGCTGCCCCGGACCGGCGAGGCGCTGCGCAAGCTCGGCGACGGGAAGACGCTGGGGAAGGTCGTGGTCGCAGTGGCGGGGGGCACCTAGCTCGGGCGACGACCAGAGCTACCGCCGCCCCCGTCGCCCCGCCTGGCTGCCGGGACGGCCGCCGATGGATCGCGGCATCGGGCGCATCCCCGGCGCCAGCGGCTTCTCGGTGCGGCCCACGGTCATCTCGTCGAGCGAGTTCTTGCGGACTTTCGCGCTTGGCGCGGGAAGGTCGGCATCGTCGCCGAAGAGCCCGCCATCCTTCGGAATGAAGACGCCCTCCGAGCCGCCGACGCGCATTGCCTTCCCCGACGGCGTGCGCAGGCTCTCGTCCCTGCCTTCCCGGGCGCGTCCCCTGGGGCCGCCGCCCCTCATCCTGCCCTTCGGACCATCGCTCCTTCCGGGTGCGGGAAGGGCCGCCGGATCGCCGCCGAGCGCCGGCATCGTATCCGGCGCCGCCTCGAGCTCGAGCTGCTCCAGCCGCCGGATCTCGTCGCGGAGCCGCGCCGCCTCCTCGAATTCGAGGTTCGCCGCGGCATCGCGCATCCGCGTCTCCATCTCCTGGATCGCACCGCGGAGATTGTGCCCGACCAGCGTGCCTTCCTCGACGATCCCGGTCGGCACGATGACGTGGTCGCGCTCATAGACCGAATCGAGGATGTCGCCGATGCGGCTGCGCACGCTCTCTGGCGTGATGCCATTCGCGATGTTGTACGCCTGCTGTTTTTCGCGACGGCGTCCGGTTTCGGCGAGCGCCCGCTCCATCGAGCCGGTGATGCTGTCGGCGTAGAGGATGACGCGGCCGTCGACGTTCCGCGCGGCGCGGCCGATGGTCTGGATCAGAGACGTCTCGGATCTGAGGAAGCCCTCCTTGTCGGCGTCGAGGATCGCGACGAGCCCGCATTCCGGGATGTCGAGGCCTTCGCGCAGCAGGTTGATGCCGACCAGCACGTCGAACGCGCCGAGCCGGAGGTCACGGATGATCTCGATCCGCTCCAGCGTCTCGACGTCGGAGTGCATGTAGCGGACCTTCACCCCGTTTTCGTGAAGATATTCCGTGAGGTCCTCGGCCATCCGCTTGGTCAGCGTCGTCACCAGCGTGCGGTAGCCGCGCCGCGTCACCGCCATGATCTCGTCGAGGAGATCGTCGACCTGGTGTTTTGCGGGCCGGATCTCGACCGGCGGGTCGATCAGCCCGGTCGGCCGGATGACCTGTTCTACGAACACGCCGCCGGCGCGCTCCATCTCCCAGCGGCCCGGCGTCGCCGAGACATACATCGTCTGCGGCCGCATGATGTCCCATTCCTCGAAGCGGAGCGGGCGGTTGTCCATGCAGGACGGCAGGCGGAAGCCATACTCGGCGAGCGTCGCCTTGCGCCGGAAGTCGCCGCGATACATCGCGCCGATCTGCGGGATCGTGACGTGGCTCTCGTCGGCGAACACCAGCGCGTTGTCCGGCAGGTATTCGAACAGCGTCGGCGGCGGCTCGCCCGGGCGGCGGCCCGTCAAATAGCGCGAATAATTCTCGATGCCGGCGCAGGAGCCGGTCGCCTCGATCATCTCGAGGTCGAACCGCGTCCGCTGCTCGAGCCGCTGCGCCTCCAGCAATCGGCCGGCGCGGTTCAGCTCCTCGAGCCGCCACTTCAGCTCCTCGCGGATGCCTTTCGTGGCCTGCGCCAGCGTCGGTCGCGGCGTTACATAGTGCGAGTTGGCGTACGCCTTCACCGACTTCATCTCGGCCTGCTTGTGGCCGGTGAGCGGGTCGAACTCGGTGATCGATTCGATCTCGTCGCCGAACAGCGTGATCCGCCAGGCGCGATCCTCGAGATGCGCCGGGAACATCTCGATCGTGTCGCCGCGGACCCGGAACGTGCCGCGGGCGAAAGCGACGTCGGTGCGCTTGTACTGGAGCGCGACGAGGTCGGCGAGGAGCTGGCGCTGGTCGATCCGCTCGCCGAGCTTCAGCTCGAAGGTCATCGCGGTGTAGGTCTCGACCGAGCCGATGCCGTAGATGCACGACACCGAGGCGACGATGATCACGTCGTCGCGCTCGAGCAGCGACCGCGTCGCCGAATGGCGCATGCGGTCGATCTGCTCGTTGATGGTCGATTCCTTTTCGATGTAGGTGTCGGTCCGCGGCACGTAGGCCTCGGGCTGGTAGTAGTCGTAATACGAGACGAAATACTCGACGGCGTTGTTCGGGAAGAAATTCTTGAACTCGCCATAGAGCTGCGCGGCGAGCGTCTTGTTCGGCGCCAGGATCAGCGCGGGGCGCTGCGTCGCCTCGATCACCTTCGCGACCGTGTAGGTCTTGCCCGAGCCGGTGACGCCGAGCAGCACCTGGTCCTTCTCGTGGGCCTTCACGCCCTCCACCAGCTCGCGGATCGCCTGCGGCTGGTCACCCTTCGGCTCGAACTCCGATTCGAGCCGGAAGCGGATGCCGCCCTCGGCCTTGACCGGCCGCTCGGGCCGGTGCGGCACCCAGGTCCCGTCATGGATCTCCGGCCGGCCCTCCTCGATCAGCCGGGTCAGCGCCGCGACCGTCGCCGTCACGCCGTCCTTGATCGGCCCGGTGAGGTTCTGCGCCCCGCGGTTCTTGCCGAGCAGCGTCTCGGCTTCCTCGAGCGTCACGTCGAGCCCCGGCACCGGCATCAGGCCCGCGGCCGCGCGCTCCTTCGCCGAGGCCGGTCCGCCCATCGACGTCCCGCGCGATGTCCGCAGCGCCTTGGGCTCGCCCGCGGCCTTCCGCTTGCGCCCGGGCTTCGGCGCCGCAGGCTTCTCGGCCTCGCGCGCGATCTCCGCAGCCCAGTCGCTGATCGGCCCCGACACCGGCGCCCCTTCGAGCTCGGGCTGCGGCGCCTCTTCAAATCCGGTCGGGGGCTGTCGCTTCGGCATGTTTCTGGTCTCTGCGGCCCGTTCGGCCGCGCCTGGGCCGCGGGCAGGGCTGCGCAGGAAGCCGCGGTGGAACAGGCAAATTTATGAGCCCGGCCCCCCGCCTTCAACTGCCGCAGGGGAAAACCCGTGGGGCACTCCGGCATCGGCGCGGCGGCCGAAGAGGCGGTCTATATCGGCGACAGCCTGATGAAGCTCGGCATAGCGCCGCATCCGGCGGCTGCCGCCCGGCATTGGATCGTCGGGGTAGGAGTAGAGGACGTCGAGCGCGCCATCGAGGCCGAGCCGGCGGAGCCGCGCCGCCGAATAATGCGCGAGCGACTCCGTCACCCCGACCACGACCGTCCCCCGCGCCCGCAGCGCCCGCAGCCCCTCGGCGACGCCGGGATAGAGCCGCAGCCCCGCATGCCGCGCCTCGCCGAACGCCTTAAGCTCGGCGGCGAACACCGTCGCCGGGTCCGCCGTCCCGCAAAACGCCGCCGCCGACGGCAGCTCCTCGAGGACGAAGTCGTATTCGGTGGTGCGATGCCTCTGGAACACGGCCCGCATCTCCTCCAGGAGCGCCGTGTCCGTCACCGCCATCCGGGCGACCAGCGCCCGGAAGAACGGCTCGAACGACCCGTGCCACATCTCGACCTAGTCGAAGAGCGTGTTGTCGAGGTCGGTGATGAGGAGGGATTTGGGCAAGGGGGACCAGCCCGTCCGATTTCTACACAAAGATTCTTGCGACAAGCCGCCGTAAATGCAGGCATCTGGCTTGCGACTTTAATACATCCGGGCTGGCCCGACTTAAGAACCTGATGTACCTTGATTCAGATTTCTTGAGCTTGCGGAGCCCTCTCGGCACGGTTGCAACGCCCTCCGACCGGTACATCGCGCGGATAAACCATTGCATTATTCTTGGAAATGCTTCGGGGTTACTTGGCGCGCGGCGAAGCCCTGCAACCAGCCAAGTCTCGGCGCACTCGACGGCCGGCGCTGGTAAGCACCTAGCGGCGTTCCCATCATTACTCAGGTCGAGCCAAAGGGCGATGGTGTCATTCACAAATGCTCCACGGCCAACATTAGAGGAAAGGTTGTGGGCTTGTGCGCCTTGTTGCGGTAGAGGATATCGTCCGTAGAGGATGTGTTCTGCAATGTCCGTATCCATGTGAACAATGAGGAAGTCCAGCGGGTCGTCGCCTCCCTCAAACAATGAACCGGATTGAAAGAGGAAAGCGCGGGCGGGTGGTGGATTTCTTACGCACCATTGATAGACTTGTGTCCAGCCACCCTCCGAACGCCGACCGCTGGTGGCGTCTATGTGAGGTTGGATACGGCGCAATTCGATTTCATCGCCCCGAAATTGGGCGAAGGTCGAGAGAATATATTGTAGTACGACAAAGTCCGTAGGACCTTCGCTCACGACGCCAACGACAAACTTCGCCATCGGATCGCCTAGCCCAAGGCGTCCGGAATTTGACCCTCGATCCAGAGCTCTGACAGTGATCGGCCGGCACGAAGCGTTATCCACTCCTCTTTGGTCATGCCGTCAGGGGGCTTCAGACGGTTGACGACCGTTCTTCCATCTTGACGCTTCACGACAAAGATCCGGTTGCGATCATCGAAGAGATCGAAAGCATCCGCGGCCGTAGGATTGTGACTTGTCATGAATACCTGCCTTGGGCCTAGGCCGGCATCCTCGAAAACTGGATCAACAGTAGCGCGTATTATTTTCTCTATAACCAGCCTAGTCATCTTTGGATCAAGCGCATTGTCAACGTTGTCCAGAGCAAATATGTCGGGAGAATCGGGATGAAGTAGAAGCGTCACAACAAATAGCAGAAATAGCGTACCTTCGCTTGAGTCATAGGCGGACAACGTATTACGCTTGGAGTGCATAAATTTGTCCAGGAAATATAGCGTTTCAGATCCAGTTTTGGACCGAGATGAAGTCAATATTGGGTCCACTGGGCCAACGCGAAATTGACGAGCCCAACCGGGGAGCCAGACGAGGGACCAGACATCAGTATATAGAGATTGGTTTTCTTTGGTTTCAGTAGGAAATTTGCGGAGCAATGTGAGCACAGCCTGAGGTAATCCCTCGCCGTGAAGACCAATAGGCGGACTTTGTACTGTGCCAACTTCTTCTCCTCGGAGGAAGGCTGTTTGAGGGGAATAGATAGCGTATCCAGCGAGTGCATCCAATTCCAGGGGCACTTCGATTGGCACTTGGTGTACTGAGCGCGTTTGATCCCAAACGCTTCGGCGTTCGTTTGGGCGTTGAGTTAAGCTGGTACCCATGGCTGTCGCCCCATTGCCGCTCCGACCAAAAAGAGTGGCATCAGAGAGCTTAATCTTTTCAGTGTTAAACCGTAGACTCGTGTCGGAGTCCCGCGCGGTCAATTCAAATGAATACGTTACCTGGCGGTCGAAATATGCGGACAATTGCAGAGTACGAGGAAGTTTATCGTTCTTAAAGGCCGACTTAAAGAGGGCTGGAGTGGAAAGTCGAACGCCTTTTCGCGCTAGGTCAGAATCAGTAATTCCGCGCTCGAGCGCGGCGCTAACAATTCCGATGGCCTCAAGAAGATTCGATTTTCCAGACCCGTTGGCCCCGATAAACAGATTGACAGCCCCAAAGTCGATCGACTGATCGTGTATCGACTTGAAGCGATTTATCTTAAGCGTTCTCAGCAATGACGTGTTTCTTCGACCTTGAGGAAGGGCGCCGGACGATCCGATTGCGACGATACGATCACACTGCTGAAGGAGCCACCCCGTGGTGGTGACTGCCCCTCGCAATTGTCGGGCTTGATCGCGTGGCGTGTTGCCTTGCTAGCCGCCGAACAAGGCTGAAGCGTTTGGGCCATTTGAGAGGGCACGTTGCAGGAATTGTCCATGGCGAGGCTGGTTGGCGTCGATCATACCGCCCGGCAGGCGGCCGTTCACCCCTAGAGTATGCTGGCCCGCTAGATTCCGCCCGAGAAAAGGAAACGACGCCGTTGCAATTGGAACGCTTGGACCGCGCGGCCCGGAATCCCGGGGGGGACGATTCGGTGGGGACAGTTGTGCCATGGTTGGAGTAGCGACGTGGGATCGGACGGCCTGCGGTAAATCAATCCGCTATGATGTGGGGGCGCCCACGTTGCCCGATTGGGCTCCCGTCGCGCCGAACCCATGCCACGATCGATGTTGCTCGCCCTTCAGCTCCGCCAACGTGAACCCATTCTAATGCACCGCCCCCCGAACATCGCCGCCGCCGCGATTCTCGCCGTTGCCCTCCTAGCCGCCCCCGCCTCGGCCCAACCCATCGAAGCTTGGCGCGTCACCGGCTTCGACCTCCCCGAATCCGTCTCCTACGACCCCGGCACCAACACCCTGTTCGTCTCCAATGTCGCGAGCGCCGACATGATGCCGAATGGCGCGGGGTTCATCACGCAGCTCAATCTTGACGGGACGGTCGCCGCCGAGCGGTTCGTCGAGGGGCTCGATACGCCGCGCGGCACGGATGTCCGGGAGGGGACGCTGTGGGTCGCGGGGTCGGCGCTCTACGAGATCGACATCGCGACCGCCACGGTTGTGAACAGCTTCACCGCCGACGGCGCGGTGTTCCCCAACGACGTCTTCGCGGCCGAGGACGGCCGCGTCTTCGTCACCGACACTTTCGCGGGCGCGATCTTCGTGCTCGAGGACGGCGCGTTCTCGCTCTGGCTGCAGGATCCGGCGCTGGGCTTTGCCAACGGAATCACGATCGTGGACGGCACGATGTATGTCGCGCGGGTCGGGGAGGGCGCCGGGGAGTTCGCCAATCTCCAGCCGAGCAACGTCAAGACCGTCGACCTCGCGACGAAGGCGATCGGCGACTACGGATCGCCGGCAGGCATTGGCGGGCTCGACGGCATCGAGCCGATGGAGGGCGGCATGCTGGTGACCGACAATGGCGGCGGCCGCCTCCTCCGCGTCGCGTCGGACGGGACGGTGACGGCGCTCGCCGAACCCGGTGCGGGCGCCGCCGACCTCGAATACATTGCGGCGGAAGGCCTCGCCGTGGTCCCGATGCTCACGACCGGCGAGGTGGTTGCCTACCGCGTGGAGTAGGGCGGGCCGGAATGTCGAGGCGCTTCCTTCGCTGGGTCGAGTCGTGGATCGAGGACAACGTCGCCAAGGGTGATGGCGGCGACATCGAGCCGTTCGCGGTGCGGGCGAAGCGCCTTGCGGACGAGATCCTCGCGGAAGCCCGCGGCGGCGGCTTCCGGCCGGACGAGATCGCCGAGGACGAAGCAAAAATCCCCGGCCTCGTCACCGCCCGCCTCTCGGCCGCCGCGGAATTCGACATCTCCGGCTTCGGCAGCGCCCCGCCGGACGATTGACCGGACGGGTGGCGCCGGGGTGGGACGCGGAACGGCCGTGGCCGACCCTGCCCTGGTGAACCGGGCGACGAGGCCCGGCGGGAGATTGGCTACGGAACGGAGCCCGCCGAAAGCGGGCAGCCATTCGGGGCCCAGGTGCCGCCGGCGTGGTTGCCGCTCCAGCCGAGGCGGTGGGCCTCTTCGTGGATCAGAACGATGCACCGCGACATCCGGCTCGCCTCGTCGGAGATCATGACGAAGAGCCCGAGGCCGCCATCGGCGGTGCAGCCGAGCGCGCCGCGGGAGCAGCCCCACTGCTCGATCGTGCGCTGGGGCACGACGACCCAGGGCGACCGGCCGGCCTCGATCGAGGCAATGGCCTGGCTGAGGAACGGCTCCGGCGGCCAGGCGCCATTGAAATTGGCCGTCCGCGCTTCGGCAACAGAAGTCAGTGCCGCGAGCGCCAGCGCGCCCGCGGTCAGAAGTGACCGCAACATGTGGGTTATCCCCTCTCAGGTGGTGCTGGTGGATTTACCAGTTACCTGGGGGAGACCCAAATTTTTCGCGGAGGCCCGCAAGGCCGCTTTCCGGCCGAACGGAAAATGCCACAATCCCGCCAGTTTCAACAGGCGGCCCGCAACCGCTACGGCCGCTTACGAGGCTCGTAAATGCACGTGGAAAAGCGGCATCTGATCATATTTATATAATAAGATCAGTATCTTACTGGAAGGTCATCGCACTGGCGGGCGCCTAGGGAATCTACTAGGTGCAAATACGGGCTTCCCTAGGGGTATTCCCAGTATGTGGCATAGGACAGGCTGTCGCGTGGCGGATCGACAACACGATGCCGGGGGTGGGGGGCGAACGCGGTCCGCTACCGCCGCCGTCGCCACACGACGCGCTCCGTCGTCACCCCGGAGCTGACTTCTTTGGGCACGCCATAGGCGACGAGCACATCCTCCGAGCCCGCCATGCCACAGGCCTCGCGTTGCACCACGAGGAACCACAGCGCCTCGCGCGCGTCGGCCAGAAGCGCGGCGCGATCGGGCGCCACGTGGCCGGCGAGCGGCGGCAGCGGCTGCCCGGCGTCGAAGGCCTGAAGGCGCCCGATCGCAGTCTCGAGGCGGCGGCCGGCGCGGCCGAGCGACGCCGCGCGCTCCTCGAAGATCTCGGCCTCGAGCGAGGCCTGGAGCGCGGCGCCGAAGGCGCCGCCGCGGCCCGGCGTTGACGAGCGATCTGCCATCATCCCTCCGTCGTTTGCGACAGCGTAACCTTACCGTGCGTTCCTGACGGACAGGAACTCCGCCTTCGGTCGCGGGTTTCGAAATCGGGCGGCCAATGGAGGGACGACACATGGACATCGCCAACGCCAACATCCTGATCATCGCCACCCACGGCTTCGAGCAGTCCGAGCTCGAGGTGCCGCGCGACCGGCTCCGCGAGGCCGGCGCCACGGTGAGCGTCGCCGCGCCGGCGCCGGGCGCGATCAAGGGCTGGTCGAAGAAGGACTGGGCGCGGCTGGCTCCGGTCGACCTCACGCTCGACGAGGTCGAGCCGGACGAATTCGACGCGCTGGTCCTCCCCGGCGGCCAGATGAATCCCGACACCCTCCGGCTCGACGAGCGCGCCATCGAGCTCGTGCAGGCCTTCGTCGAATCCGGGAGGCCGGTCGCCGCGATCTGCCACGCGCCCTGGCTGCTCATCGAGGCCGATGCGGTCGACGGCCGCAACGTCACCTCCTGGCCGTCGCTGCGCCGCGACCTCCAGAATGCCGGCGCGGTCTGGGCCGACCGCGAAGTGGTGATCGACGGCAACCTCATCACCTCGCGCTCGCCGCGCGACCTCGACGCGTTCGTGAGGGCGATCGTCGATGCGCTCGAGGCGATCGAGGAGCCGATCGCGGCGGAATAGTTTCCGGGCCAGTCCCCCCGTCCGCTAACCGGGCCCGCCGGCCGTCAGATGGACCGCGAGCCACACCGTGACCGCGGCGGGATCGGTCCAGTCGACGCGATGCCGGCAGTGCGCGGGGATGACGAGGTAGTCGCCCGGCTCCAGCGTCCGCGGCGCCGCCTCGCCCTCCACCTGAAGGCGGGCCGCGCCGGCGAGCAGCACGACCCATTCGTCGGCCGCCTGGTCGTACCAGAAGCCGTCCGGCGAGGACTGACCGGTCGAGACGATGCGCTCGATCCGGACGCCAGGTCGGGCGAGGAGTTCGGTGACCTCTTCCGGGGAGGTGCCTGGTTCCGCACGGCGTCCGTCGAACAGATTGCCGCCTCGCAGGCGGGCCGTTCCGGTCATCCCACCGCGGTCACGCTTCGGGCGGCAGGTCGGTGCGGAGGCACTCGTACCAGCCATAGAGGCTGATCAGGCGCACGGTATAGGCGCGGCCGAGGCAGGTGGTGTCGGTCCCGCAAGCGTCGCGCCTCTGGAGGAAGGCAGCCTGGTCCCGGCTGATCTCGAGCGTGGCCCAGGCCGGCGCGTTGGCCATCAGGTACCCGTAGTGCTCGGTCACCAGCTCCTGCTGCCGCGTCAGGGTCGGGTCCGCACAGACGGCTGCCGGCCCGGCGCATACGGCGACGGCAACCTCCTGCGCGGCGGTAGGCAGCGATGCGCCGCCGAGAAGGGCGATCGTCAACGCTGCGATCGGGACGGGACCGGTGATCCTCATCCGCGAAGACTAGCACGATTGTCGCGGCGGAGCATCGGGAGGAGGTGACGGCTTCCGATCTCTGCTAGAGCAATTCGGGGGGCACTCGAAGAACGGGTGATGCAAGGGTGCTTTTCAGACGCATGTTCGCCGGCGTGGTCACCGCCGCCGCCCTCTCGGGTTGCGTGCCCCGCGAGGCGCCGGTCGTGCTGATGCAGACCTCCCAGCAATGCGGGCTGGGGACCTGGTATTCGATGCCGGGCTCGCGGACCGCCAATGGCGACCGCATGGACCCGAACCGGATGACCGCCGCGCACCGCACGCTGCCGTTCGGCACGCAAGTGCGGGTCACCAACCTCCAGAACGGCCAAAGCGTTGATGTGGTCATCAACGACCGGGGCCCCTTTGGCGGCGGCCGGGTCATCGATCTCAGCCGTGGCGCGGCGGCCCAGATCGACATGGTCCGGGCGGGGGTGGTGCCCGTCCGGCTGACGGTTGCCGGGGCCGATACGCTGCCCGGTTGCTGACATGCGCTGATCGGACGCGATTATGGCCGGCATTAGCTTTGTCTATGCCCGCAATAGGCCAAGGGCAGCGTTGCATTTTGCGACGCAGTAACGCATATCTGCTCCGCTCGGGCACGCGGGCCCTCAGGACTGGAACTTAAGGCGCGGGGCCGATTTCGGTTGACCTCGCAGCCGGCGAAAGCCGGTGCCGAACCAAAGAAACGACGCCGATTCCTTTCCCCGACACCTCTTGCTGCCCATCACCACCGCGCGGGTGGAGTGCTCCCGCGCAATAAACGCTAACGGGAAAAGGATCCCAACTTACATGCGCCAGACTGGCACCGTAAAATTCTTCAACACCAGCAAGGGCTTCGGCTTCATTACCCCGGACAATGGGCAGAAGGACGTGTTCGTCCACGTCTCCGCCCTCGAGCGTTCGGGCATCCCGCATCTGCAGGACGGCCAGAAGGTCTCGTTCGACACCGAGCCGGACCGCCAGGGCAAGGGCCCGAAGGCCGTCAACCTACAGCTCGCCTAGGTTCGAGCCGACCGCCCGAAAGGGCACCGAGGGAGAGAACGAAGCCGCCGGCCTTCCGGCGGCTTTTTGTTTGGCTCGGCTGGAAGCGCGGCTCCGTCGAGCCGCCATAGCGCTCCTGTCCGATTGCCGACTGCCGCTACACCTACTCGATCACCCGTCGCCGCTTGCCCCGCGCCTTACGCGCCAAGATTTCGGCCACCAGAAGCGCTCCGAGGGCGATCGCGAGCGAGATGACCGTGAGCCGGAGCGCCGCGGGATCGCCGCCGGGGACCTGGAGCTCCGTATAGATCGCCGTCGGGATGGTCCGCGTTTCACCGGGGATGTTGCCGACAAAGGTGATGGTGGCGCCGAACTCGCCGAGGGCGCGGGCGAAGCAGAGGACCGCGCCGGCGAGGATACCAGGCATCATCAGCGGCAGGGTGATGCGGAGGAAGACGCGGACGCGACCTGCGCCCAGCGTTCGTGCAGCATCCTCGAGCTTGCGGTCGATCGCTTCGACCGAGAGCCGCATCGAGCGGACCATCAGCGGGAGGCCCATGACCGCGGCAGCGAGCACCGCGCCGGTCCAGCGGAAGGCGAGCACGATCCCGAAGGTCTCCTCGAGGAAGCGGCCGACGGGGCCGTTGCGGCCGAAGGCGAGGAGGAGGAGGTAGCCGGTCACGACCGGCGGGGCCACCAGCGGAAGGTGGACGATGGCGTCGAGCACGAGGCGGCCGGGGAAGCGGCCCCGCGCGAGGCGGAGCGCGATGACGAGGGCAAAGGGGATCGCGACGATGGTCGCGACCACGCCGACCCGCAGGCTAAGGCCGATCGCCGACCACTCGTCGGGCGTCAGCGATGCCACATCAGTCGCCTTGGGCGAGTACTGAGAACCCGTTCCGGACGAAGACTTCGCCCGCTTCTTCGGTCTCGAGATAGGCCAGAAAGGTCTCGGCGACCGGATCGGTCGAACTCGCGGTGATCGCAGCCGGATAGACGATCGGCGGATGGAGATCCTCGGCGAACATGTCGACGATTCGGACACCCGGCTCGGCATTCGCGTCGGTCTGGTACACGATGCCGAGCGGCGCTTCGCTGAGCGCGACGAACTGCATGGCGGCCCGCACGTTCTCCGCCTCGACGACCCGCGGCGCGAGCGCCTCCCACTGGCCGAGAGCGGTGAGGGCGGCAAGGCCGTAGCGGCCGGCCGGCACCGCTTCGACGTCGGCCATCGCGAGCCGCCCGTCGGCGCCGAGCGCGGGAAGGATCGGATCGGTGCCGAGGGTCAGGGTCACAATGCTCGCCGCCGGCGCGATCAGGACGAGACGGTTGCCGAGGAGGTCGACCCGGCTGTCCGGAACGGCGAGCGCGTGCTCAATGGCGTAGTCCATCCAGTCGATGTCGGCGGAAATGAAGATGTTCGCCGGCGCGCCTTCCTCGATCTGCCTGACCAGCGTCGAGGTGCCGGCGTAGCTTACGGTGACATCCGTGCCATTTGCGGCGTTAAAGTTGTCGACGATCTCGTCGAGCGCGGTCTGGAGACTCGCCGCGGCGAAGACGATCGTCGTCTGCTGCGCGGCGGCCGGCGCCGTTGACGCAGCCGTTCCGACGATTGCAATGGCGAGCGCAGCCGCCTTCGTCCACTGCGGCGCCCCCGAGATCCAGGCAGTCCCCTGCACGACATCCTCCGATATGTTCGTGAGAACATATCGAAGCAGGGCGCCGAGCACTATCCCTCGTCTGCCGCCCCGTCCTGCCCGGCCCCGAAAACAAGAGCGCCGCGTATCAAGGCGGTGTCGGTGCCCGCATCGATGCCGGCCAGGAGCCGCCGATACGCGGCGAGCACGGACTCGCCGATCGCCGTCACGGCGGCGCCGCCATGCTCGCTGCCGCCCCGGCTCACCGACACCAGCGGCTCGCGGAACGAGCGGTTCATGGTGGCGACGAGCGACCAGGCGCGCTTGTAGCTCATGCCCATCCGACGGCCCGCGGCGGCAATGGATCCAGTCTCGCGGATGAGGTCGAGGAGCTGGGCCTTGCCTGGCCCGATGACGACGGTGCGGCCGACCATGAGGCGGAGACTCGGCGTGAGGGCAGGGGAAACCGCTTCGTCCACGGAACGCTCCTGACGGGGACGGCGCCGCCCACGGCTCGTCGCCGAATGGTGTAGTCATGGATGCACGCCGCGTCGCGATCTCTGACGGCAGGTTCCATTGCAGAGTCCGTTTGCGTGTCCGGCTCGGCGCGATCTCCGCCGCGGCGGAGGCGGAGCGGGCGGCGAGGAGCGCGACGAGGATCAGCGCTCCTTGATCGACCGCTTTGCCATTGCCGTTCGCCCCGCGACCCCGTCGATGCGCCGACCGCCTTGCCTTGATCTTTCCGTCTGCTTAGGGTCCGCCGCTTCCCGGAAGACTGGAGACTCCCTGATGGGATTCCTCGCCGACTCCCTCGCGCGGATCAAGCCGTCCGCGACCATCGCCGTGACCAACAAGGCCCGCGAGCTCAAGGCCGCGGGCCGCGACGTCATCGGCCTCGGCGCCGGGGAGCCCGACTTCGACACGCCCGACAACATCAAGGAAGCGGCGATCCGGGCGATCCGCGAGGGCAAGACCAAGTACACCGCGGTCGACGGCATTCCGGAGCTGAAGGCGGCGATCGTCCAGAAGTTCAAGCGGGAGAACAACGTCGCCTACCAGCCATCGGAGATCTCGGTCTCCGCCGGCGGCAAGCAGGTGCTCTACAACGCGCTGATGGCGACGCTGAACCCGGGCGACGAGGCGATCATCCCCGCGCCGTACTGGGTCAGCTACCCCGAGATCGTCGCCCTCGGCGGCGGCACGCCGGTCATCGTCGGCACCACGGCCGACACCGGCTTCAAGCTCGATCCCAAGGTGCTCGAGGCTGCGATCACGCCGAAGACCAAATGGTTCATCTTCAATTCGCCGTCCAACCCGACCGGCGCGGCCTACAGCTTCGCCGAGCTGAAGGGGCTCACCGACGTGCTGGTGCGCAATCTCCATGTCTGGGTGATGACCGACGACATCTACGAGCACCTCACCTATGACGGATTCAAATTCGCGACCATCGTCGAGGTCGAGCCGGCGCTGAAGGACCGGACGCTGACGGTCAACGGCATGTCGAAGGCCTATGCCATGACCGGCTGGCGCATCGGCTATGGCGCGGGTCCCGTCCAGCTCATCAGGGCGATGGCGACGATCCAGTCGCAGTCGACCTCGAACCCGACCTCGATCTCGCAATATGCCGCGGTCGAGGCGCTGAACGGGCCGCAGGATTTCATCCCGAGGAACGCCGCCCTCTTCAAGGAGCGGCGCGACCTCGTGGTGGGGATGCTGAACCAGGCCAACGGGCTCCGCTGCCCGACGCCGGAGGGCGCGTTCTATGTCTATCCGTCCTGCGACGGAGCGATCGGGAAGCGGTCGAGGGGGGGGCGGACGATCGGCAATGACGAGGACTTCGTCACCGCGCTCCTCGAGGAGGAGGGCGTCGCCGTGGTGCAGGGCAGCGCCTTCGGGCTCGGCCCGGCGTTCCGGATTTCCTACGCGACCTCGACGGAGCTGCTCGAAGATGCCTGCGTGAGGATCCAGCGGTTCTGCGGGAATCTGACGTAGGGCGTGAGTAGTTAGTAGCGAATAGCGAATAGCGAATAGCGAGGAGGGGGTCCTCCCACTATTCGCTACTCACTATTCGCTATTCGCCTCTTGCTTACGCCGGCGGACAGCGCACGAGGGCGATCATGTCGCCGCCCATGTTCACCTCGACCGCGTCGACCGGGGTCGCGTTGGCGGTGAAGGTCCAGGTCTCGTTGATGACACCGGCCGCTGCCGTCTGGCAGGTGAGGGCGACGTCGAGGCCGGTGGCGACCGGCGTCGTGCCGTTCACTGTGCAGTTCATGCCGCCGCCCGTGAAGGCGTCGGCGGCGATCACCGTGATTTCGGTCGGGATGGCGCAGGCCGCGGCATCCGCGGCCCAATTTCCGGCGATGTCTTCCATGGTCAGAGCAACCGTGGCGCCGGCCGGCGGTGGCGTCGCCGCCATTGCCGGCGGCGCGGCCTCCATGGCCGGTGGCGTTGCGGCCATTGCGGGCGGCGCCGCTTCCATTGCGGGCGGGGCGGGCGTCAGCTCGGCCGCCGGCGCGGGGGTCGTGTCCGTTGGCTCATCGGCCGTATCGTCCCCGCATGCAGCGAGAAAGGCGCCGACCAGCATGATGCTGGCCAGCGCCGAGATACGGGACCGCGCAGGACTCCCCGCGATCGTTCCGTTGCGCACCGGCTACGGGACGGCGGGAGCGGGAGTGACCGGGGCGGGCTCGACGGGCGCCGGAGCGGGCGTCGGTTCCGGGGTCGGCGTTGGCGTCGGGGTCGGAGTGGGCTCGGGCGTCATCGGGGCGGGAGCGGGCTCGATCACTGCCGGCGGAACGACCACGTCGGTGTCGTCATCCGCAGCGTCGTCACCGCACGCAGCCAGCGTCGCCGAGGCGAGGAGCACACCTGCAACCGCGAGGATACGGGACTTCATAACTTAACCTCCTGCAATATTGATCAACGGTTCCATCGGTCTGCGGTATTGACCTGTTTGCGCTACCGCCAACGCTCTCGGCCGCCCATGTCCGTCACGGGCATGCAATTGCCGACCGGATCGAAGCGCGTTCGAGTGATCTCCAAGACCGGCCGAATTCGGTCATTCTTGTGGCCAGACAGCTCGCCATACCGGCTTTCAACGTGGGCAAAGCAAATATAGTTCCGCGCGCTCGGTACGGTGGTGTACGTCTGGGAGCGACACTACCACAGGTAGAAACGGCCGGTTCGAAACGTGCGGGAATCGCACAGCGCCGCCATTTTCCGGCCAACGGCGTGGGCCGGCACCGCCGCCAACCGTCCCGCGACTGTGCCGCGAATGGGGTGCGGCAAACCGTCCTCAGGCCGCCAATCAGCGCTAGCCCGAACCGGGGCGGATCCCGCCCGCCGAGCTGGACCGCGCGCGTCAGAAGTTGAAGCGCATCGCCTCGAGCTCCGCCCGCGTGAGGGGCAGCCAGTCGGATGTCGGCGTGTAGCCATTGAGCTCGAGGATGTAGGCGACGAGTTGGGCGTAGCGTTCGTCGGGATAGCCGCCGCGCTCGGCGGGCGGCATCGTCCGGCGGGTCAGGTTGAAGAATTCGTAGAGGTTGCGGCCATCCCACCGGGCCTGGAATTCCGGCCCCTTCAATGCTGGCGCATCGGGGCCGCCACCACCGGTCGGGCCATGGCAGTCGCCGCAGCCGATACGGCCGAAATGTTCCAGGCCCCTGTCGGCCTCGATGGCCCTGAAGGTCGGCCGGTCGGCGGCCGCCAGGTCGGGGCCGCCAGGTGCCGCCGGCGCGGGCGCGGCCGCCGCCTCCTGCAGCGGTACAGGCGTCGTCGCCTGGAGCCGGAGCCAGGCGATGATGTTTGCCCGGGTCTGCGGGTCGGAGATGCCGGCAAAACCCATGCGGGTGCCCGGGACCGCGATGGCGGGGCTGGTCAGGAACGCATCGAGGCGCTCGTAGGTCCAGGTTGCGCCCGCATCGTGGAGGGTCAGCATCGCGGGCGAGTAGGCGAAGGGCGACGTTGATCCGACCGGTCGGCCGACCACGCCGAAGAGGTTCGGTCCGATGATCGTTCGGCCGCCCTCGTCGGCGGTGTGGCAGTCGAGGCACTGGCGTGCGAGGTCGGCCCCCGCGATCGGATCGGCGGCCGCGATGCGGGCGATGAGATCGGCATTGGCGGCTGGATCGGCGCTGGCGGCGGTAAGGGTCGGCGTCGGAGCGGCGGCAGCCGGACCCGGCGTTGCGGCGGGCGGAGTGGCCGCCGGGGCGGGAGCGACCGGAGGCGGCGCGTCGACGGGGGCCGGCGGCAGCTCGGGAACCACCGGGTCTGGAGTCGGCGGCGTTCCGGGGACCACGGCCGAAGGCGGAACCGGTCCTTCAGGCGTTTGCCCAAGCGGAGGCTGCGTCAGGGTTGGCGTTTCAGCGGGAGGCGGCGTCTCTTCGTCATCGCCGCCACAGGCAGCCAGCGCCGCCGTGACGCCAGCCAACAGCAGGAACATCCAACCGCGCAGCCGCACCGCACCCCTCCATCGGCAGCGTGCGGCGAGCGCTTTACTGGTAGAAGCCGAGCGTTGCGAGGGCCTCGCGATCGATCGGCAGCGGCAACTCGCCCGGCACGAAACCGTTCTGCTCTAAAATATAGGCGAGAATGTCAGCATTTCGCTCCGCTGTCAGCGGGGAATGGAACGCCCGGTCGCCGACAGCCATCAGGGAGTCGAAAATGCCCAGCACCGGGCCGTCATACCATTTGTCGACGAAGCGGTGCCCCGCCAGCGCCGGCGCCGACCCCCACTCGCCGCCGTACCAGACGCCCTGCAGCACGTCGCCGTGGCAGCCGATGCAGTAACGGACATAGTAGTCCCGGCCGTCGCTGAGCTGTTGCTCGGAGAAGAAGACCGGGAGCAGCGTGCCGATGCGGATCCCGACCCGCGGCGCGTCCGGCGGCAGGATCTGGACCGGGGCGTTGGACAGAGAGTGGAGATAGGCGATGACTTGTGTCCGCTCCTCCTGGTCGTTCATGCCGGCATAGGTCATCCGGGTTCCCGGAACGCCGACTTGCGGCGCGATCAGGAACGATTCGAGCTTGTCGAAGGTCCAGACGTCGCCCTGGGCATAGGCCGCCTCCATCGCCGGCGAATAGGCGAAGGAGGGATCGCTCCCGATCCGCTTGCCGACGATGTCGAAGAGGTTCGGGCCGATGATCAGCGGGCCGTTCTCCGCGAAGGTGTGGCAGATGCCGCATTCCTCCGCCGCGATGTCGTCCCCTCGGGCGACGTCGGCGGCCGCAACGCGCTGGAGGAGGAGGATGTTGTTGCCCGCTGCCGCATCCTCGCGCGCGACCAGCGGCTCGGGGGCGATGACGAGGGGTTCCGCAGGAGGTGGCGCCGGTGCGGCAGCCTGGGCGGGGGCGGCTGCAGGCGCCGGGACCTCGGGCGTGGCAGGCGCTGGAGCGGCGGGCGCCTCGGCGGGAGCGGCAGCAGGGGCAGGTTCTCCTGCCGGCGCCGCGGCAGGAGCGGGCTCTGCCGGCGTCGGCGCGATGGCCGCGGGCTCAGCCGCCGGTGGCGGGGCCGGTGTCGGGTCAGGGATAAGGGCGGGCGGGATCGGGAGCGGGGTCGGCTCGGGCGCGACGGGTTCAGGCGCGGGCTCGGCCGGTTCGACGGGCGCCGCGGCCGGTTCGGGATTGGGGATCGGCGCGGGCGGGATCGGCGCCGGCTCGGTCACCGCCGGCAGCTCGTCCTCGTCGTCGCCGCAGGCGGCGAGGGTCAGCGCGGCCAGTCCCAGCGCCACCGCGGCCGAAAGACCGCGCCAGCCATTCGTCCACTGTCTCCGCCCCGCCACGGAATGCCGCCTTTCAGTATTGGTAGAAGCCGATCGTGCTGAGCACGCGCGCGCTCGGCTCGAGCCAGAAGTCGACCGTCGGGCTCGCCTGGAACCCGTTGGCGCGAAGGATGACCGCGACGAGCGCCGCATACTGCTCGTTGCTGAGGCTCCGCTCGTTGCCGGGCGGCTTGTTGCGGCGGATGAACTCGTAGAGCTCGCTCACCGGGCCGCCGAACCAGTTCGCCTCGAATTGCGGGCCGAACAGCGGCGGTCCGTTGGCGGCCTGTTCGGGACCGCGCCCCTGAAGTTCGAGCCCGTGGCAGCTCGCGCACTGAGCAACGTAAGTGTCGCGCCCGTTGCTGGCCTGGAGCCCCATGAAGGTCACCGGGCTGAGGCCCGCGACCATTACGCCGACGCGCGGCCCGACCGGCACCGGCTCGTCCGACAGGGTCCGGAGATAGGCGAGGACGTTGTGGAGGTCCTGTTCCTCCTCGATGCCGGTGAAGCCCATGCGCGTGCCGAGGACGGCCATCTGCGGGCTGGTCAGGAAGGCCGCGAGGCGGTCGAAGCTCCACAGGGCGCCGCTGTCGCCGAGCGTGCGCATGGCGAACGAGTATTCGTAATTGGGGTCGCGGGCGACCGGCGCCATGACGATGTCGAAGAGCGACGGTGCCGTTGCGGTCGCGCCATCCGCGGTCACCGTGTGGCAGCCGAGGCAGCGCTCCGCGACGATCGCCTCGCCGGCGGTCGGGTCGGCCAGCGCGATGCGCTCGAGGAGAACCGGGGCGCCAAGCGCTTCGGGCTCGGCGGGTGGCGCCGGCCCCACCGCAGCGGCGGCCGCGGGCTCTCCCGCAGCGGCAGGTGCGGGTTCCGCAGGAGCAGCGGCTGCCGCCGCCGGTTCCGCCGGGGTGGCTGCCGCGGGCGCGGCGGGAGCAGGTGCCGCCGGCTCGGGGGTCGGCGCGGCCGCCGCCGCAGGTGCCGGCGTCGGGTCCGCTGGAAGGGGCGTCGGGACGGGGGCCGCCGCCGGAGCCGGCGCGGGCTCTGGTGTCGGCGTCGCCGCCGGTGCGGCCGGCGTCGGATCCGCGGGAGCTTCGGCCGGCGGCGTGGCCGGGGCCGGCGCTGCAGGTTCGACGGGCGTGGCGGCAGGCGCCGGCGTTGCGGTCGTCTCGGTCGGCGGCGGCGTCTCCGGCTCGTCCTCGCCATTGCCGCAGGCAGCAAGAAGAAGGGCGGCCGCGAGCGCCCCGGCAATCGCCGCAATACGTCCGGTCATCGAAATCCCATTGCCGGGCGGCGTTCCGGTTTTTCTGGATCCGGCGCCCGCGTTTCCCACCTGGTCTCGTTCCAATCTGTCACACGGCCCTTACGCTGTCATGGGCCGGCTGCGACCCTTTCGCCGGCCTGCGGCGGAGTCCAGCTGTGGATTGCCGGGCCGCGGCTCTCCTAAGGTTCTCTTTCATCCGTTACGGACCTTTCTTACATTGCGGTCGTGGGAGCCGTAGGGCGGCCGGGCGTCGGGCCGCACAAGGGACAGGCCATTTCCAATGCATTCCAAGGTGCTCATCGTCGGGTCCGGACCGGCCGGCTACACCGCCGCCATCTATGCGGCCCGCGCGATGCTGGAGCCGGTGCTGGTGGCCGGCATCCCCCAGGGCGGGCAGCTCACCATCACGACCGAGGTCGAGAACTATCCGGGCTTCGCCGAGCCGATCCAGGGGCCCTGGCTCATGGAGCAGATGCGCGAGCAGGCCGAGAATGTCGGCACCAGGATCGTGCATGATATCATCGCCGAGGCCGATCTTCAGCAGCGCCCGTTCCGGCTCGTCGGCGACAGCGGCACGGTCTACACCGCCGATGCCGTCATCATCGCGACCGGCGCCCAGGCCAAGTGGCTCGGCCTGCCGTCGGAGGAGCTCTACAAGGGTTTCGGCGTCTCGGCCTGCGCGACCTGCGACGGCTTCTTCTTCAAGGAGCGGCGGGTGATCGTCATCGGCGGCGGCAACACGGCCGTCGAGGAAGCGCTGTTCCTTACCCGGTTCGCCTCGAAGGTGACGCTGATCCACCGGCGCGACTCGCTGCGCGCCGAGCGGATTCTCCAGAACCGGCTGTTCGCCAATCCCAAGGTCGAGGTGATCTGGAACAGCGTGGTGGAGGAAGTTGAGGGCGTCGAGACGTTCCCGCGCTCCGTGACCGGCATCCGCATCCGCAACCTCGTCACCGGCAAGGAGGAGCGGCTCGAGGCCGACGGGTTCTTCGTCGCCATCGGCCACGCCCCTGCGGTCGAGGTCTTCAAGCACCAGGTAAAACTCAAGCCTTCCGGCTATATCTGGACCGCGCCCGATTCGTCGGCGACCAACATTCCCGGTGTCTTTGCCGCCGGCGATGTGACCGACGAGACCTATCGCCAGGCGGTGACCGCGGCCGGAATGGGGTGCATGGCCGCGCTCGATGCGGAGCGGTATCTCGCTTCGCTCGAGGAGGTCGCCGAGACCGAAGCGGCGGAGTAGGGATGCAGAGCGGAGACGGAATGGACTGGGACAAGCTGCGGGTCTTCCACGCCGCAGCCCATGCCGGCTCCTTCACCAAAGCGGGTGAAACACTCGACATGAGCCAGTCGGCCGTGAGCCGGCAGGTCAGCGCCATCGAGCAGGAGCTCAACGTCCCGCTGTTCCATCGCCATGCCCGCGGCCTGATGCTGACCGAGCAGGGCGAGATGCTCTATCGGGCCGCCAACGAGATGATGATGAAGCTCGAAGCCGTGCAGGCCCGGCTTCAGGAAGCCAGGGACAAGCCGTCCGGCACGCTCCGCCTCACGACCACGGTCGGCCTCGGCTCGACCTGGCTTGCCGAGCGGCTCCACGAGTTCGTCGAGCTCTATCCCGACATCAGCCTCCAGGTGATCCTCGAGAACGAGGAGCTCGACCTCTCGATGCGCCAGGCCGACGTCGCGATCCGGCTGCAGAAGCCGAGCCAGCCCGACCTCATCCAGCGCCGGCTCTTCACGGTGCATTTTCATATCTACGCGTCGCCGTCCTATCTCGCGCGCTTCGGCGAGCCGAAGACGCTCGAGGATCTCGACAACCACCGCATCGTCACCTTCGGCGTGCCGGTGCCGCAATATCTCCGCCACCTCAATTGGCTGGAGGTCGCCGGCCGCCAGCGCGGCAGCCCGCGGAAGTCGGTCCTCCTCATCAACAACGTGTCGTCGATCTGGCGCGCCGTCAGAAACGGCGCTGGCATCGCCGCGCTGCCGGACTATCTGATGGAGAAGAACTCGAACGAGCTCGTCCGCATCCTGCCGCAGGCCGAGGCGCCGAGCTTCACGACCTACTTCGTCTATCCCTCCGAGCTCCGGAACTCGGCCCGGGTCGCCGCCTTCCGCGACTTCCTCCTCGACAAGGCCGAGACCTGGTCGTTCTAGCGCTGGCGATCTCCGCTGTCGGCGATGTTTCCTTGACCGGCGATCACCATAGGTCTCCCTCCTTCCTCCGAAACACCCCCATGGGGTAACGGTCTACCGACTCGTCGCCGCGCGCGGTGGTATCATCGCACCCCATTGAGGTTCGAGGAGTGCGGGACAATGGCCGATCAGGTTGAGGGTGCGGGGACGCGGGAATCGCCGTGGCAACTGGCGACGCCGGGCGGTAAGGCCGCGTACGAGGCGTTCCGCGATCCGGGCCTTGATCCGCCCGCGCTGGTGATCCGCGCCGGCAAGACCGAGCTCCGCTACCAGCTACGGGCGATCGAAGACCTGCACGCGATGCTGAAGAAGGCCGGCGACTGGGTGCCGCTCGGCGGCGCCGACGAGCAGAAGACCGCGGCCGAGGGCACGGTCGAGGCCTGGGGCCGGTCGAAGGACAATCCGGTCGGCGGCTGGTACGGCTTGAAGAAGGGGCTCCGCGGCCGCTTTGCGGTCTACGTGCCGCCGGTGCTGGCGGCTCTGGGGCTGGCCGAGGTCGAGGACAATCCGCGCAACAACCGGATGCGGGCGAAGTAGAAAGCGCTGGGACCGGGTGGCTGCTTCGATCGGGCGTCGTGGCGCCTTCGGTGTCATTTGCCGAGGACGGAGCGCAAACGCTAGTTTCGCTACCGCCAATCGGAGGGCGAGATTTGCCGGCGCGCGTGTGGGTGTTGAGCGGATTGATCGTCGGCGTGGCCGCGGCCGCTCTCATCGTGTTCTTCGTCGCAAATCCCCGCCAGCAGCCGGCCGATGCGGAACCGATCGTCGTCGCGTCAGCCGGAGAGGAGACCCCCGCTGCCGACGCGTCCGATGCGGTGGTGGTGGATCCGGCGGTGGCGGAAGCGGAGGCGCGGATGCTCGCTGCCGATCTGTCGGCGCTCGCCGCGGAACGCCAGGCCGCGCTGCCGCCGGTTCACATGCCCGTCCTTGGCGGCCCGACGGTGCTGTATCTGGTGACGGCCGCGGAGAACCAGCTCACCTTCACCTACGAGATCGAGATCGACGTGCAGGACTACCGGCTGCCCGCCGATCCGACGGAGCTCTATCCAGCGCTTGAGGCGCGCAACTGCGCCGGCGCCGGCGAACCCCGCACCTGCTACGGTTTCACCCCCGCCTTCGCGGCGACGGTTTGCGCCGACCCGGTGCTCCGGCCGCTCATCGATCGCGGCGCGGTCGTCCGCTATCTGTTCCGCGACCTCAATCGTCGCCCGCTGACCAGCACATCGGTCGCGACCGCGAATTGCGCAGCCTGAAGCTTTGCGCCACCTCCCCTTGCGAGGCCTGTTGCGTGGTCCGTTCTGAGTGGCGGAGGCATTCCAACCTCCGCCAACTCCTCAGTCGTCACCCCGGCGGAGGCCGGGCCCATACTTTGCCAAGTGATTGATACCAGTATGGATCCCGGCCTCCGTCGGATGACGAGGTTGAGAGGTTGGTGTGACGCACGACGTCCGAACTTGCGGCAACCGCCGCCCGGGTGTCGGTTCCACCTTCCATGCAACACTCGCCCTTGCGGGAGACGGAGGGGAGACCCGTTTCGGGGGCTCCCGTCCAGCCGGTGATCGCGCGCGACGCGGAAGCCCGCCCCTACAAATGCCAGTTCAGGCCGACATTGATCTGCGTGCCGCCTTCGCCTTCCCCGAACGGGCGGGCGTAGCGCGCCTCACCGAAGATCGAGAGGTTCTGGCCGAGCGCAAACTCGGCGCCGCCGCCGACGTTCCACGACCACTGCGGCTCCGACGGGCGGTAGCCGAGGCCGGTCGCCGCGTAGAGGAGGAGGCGGTCGCCGGCGATGAAGCCGGCGCGGCCGCCGATCATGGCCGCGAACTCGGTCCCGTCGCCGCCCAGACCCGTGACCCCCGCGCGTGCCTCGACGCCGAAGAGGAGGTTGCCGCCGGCCACGAAATTGTAGCCGGCCTGGCCGGCGATGCTCCAGTCGCTCGGGCCGATGCGATAGCCGCCGAGGGCGCCGAGATAGAACCCGCTCCAGTCGAAGCCGGCGGGCTCCACGATCGGCGCCGGTGCCGGCGCGGGTGCCTCGGGCACGACGATCGGACCCACGTCGGCCGCGAACGCGCCCGCCGAAGCGAGCACCGCAGTGCCGGCCGTCACGGCCAGCAGCGTCTTCCTATGCTTCATTCCATGCTCCGTTGATCATTGCCGGCGCCGGTCCACGCCGGAGCCCGGAAGAGACGGGACGCCGTCCTTCCACGTCGCGGCTATAAAGCGCTACCGCTGCGCTGCACCAAAAATCTGTAGCCGCTGCCGCGGGTTAGGCCTTCTGACCTTGACCATTTGAGGGCGCTTTCGCGGCGCTTTCGGCAGCACGAGTCAACGACGCCTGTGCCGCGCGCCACTCCGGAATCTCACGATGCGTGAACGACCATCCCGTCATCGCCCGCGAGGTCGACCGAAGTGCCCTCGATGGCGGAACCGCCGTCCGGCCGGGCTGCGATGAGGATCTCGCCGCGCGCCACCGCATCCGCCTCGAAGCGCACCGGATCGGGGCCGAGGTTGAGGAGGACCACGATGCGCTCCTCGCCATGCCGGCGCTCGAAGGCAAGCACGCTGTCGGGCGCGTCGATCTCGCGATAGGCGCCGATCGCGAGGGCGGGGTGCGCGTTCCGGACGGCGAGGAGCCCGCGAACCAGGGACAGCATCGACCGCGGATCGTCGCGTTGCGCGGCGACGTTGCGGGTCGGGAAGCTTTCTTCGAGGGGAAGCCACGGCTTCACGCCGGTGAACCCCGCGCCTGGCGAGGCGTCCCACTGCATCGGCGTGCGCGCAGGGTCGCGGCCGAAGCCGAGGCCTGGCTCGTTCTTCTCCCACGGGTCGTGGACGTCGTCGCCCTCGATGGGGACCTGCTCCATGCCAAGCTCGTCGCCATAATAAAGCGTCGGGGTGCCGCGGAGGGTCATCAGGAGCATCGCGGCGATCCGGGCCTGTTCCTCGCCCACCCGGCTCGCGATCCGCTTCTGGTCGTGATTGCCGAGCACCCAGTTCGGCCAGCCGCGCGGCGGAAGGGCCGCCTCGTATTCGCGGATGATCCGCTTGAGGTGGCGGGCATCCCAGGCGGCGTGGATGAGCTGGAAGTTGAAGGGCAGGTGCGCGCCGGTGAGGTCGGAGCCGTAGTAGGCGACGAGCCGCTCGAGCGGCAGGTAGATCTCGCCGATCAGGACGCGGTCGTCGTACTCTTCGAGCACGCCGCGGAGCTCGCGGATGATGTCGTGAACCTCGGGCTGGTCGGCCGAGTAGACCTGGAGCAGGCTCTCGATCTCGGGGCGGCCTTCGGCATAGGCCGGATTGATCGGATTGTCGCGGAAGGTCCCCTCCTTGATGAGGTGCCAGATCACGTCGACCCGGAACCCGTCGACGCCGCGATCCAGCCAGAACCGCAGCACATCGTGCATCGCGCCGCGGAGGTCGGGGTTGCGCCAGTTGAGGTCGGGCTGCTCCTTCAGGAAGGCGTGGTAGTAGTACTGGTCGGTGGCCGGATCGAATTCCCAGCCGCTGCCGCCGAAATTGGACACCCAGTTGTTCGGGGGGCGGCCGTCCGGCCTGCCGTCGCGCCAGATGTACCAGGAACGCTTCGCGTTGATCCGCGACGACCGGCTCTCGACGAACCAGGGATGCTGGTCGGAGGTGTGGTTCGGCACGAAGTCGAGGATGACCTTCAGGCCGTGGCCGTGGGCATCCCTGATGAGGGCGTCGAAATCGGCGAGCGAGCCGAACAGCGGATCGACGCCGCAATAGTCCGCGACGTCGTAGCCGAAATCGGCCATCGGCGAGGGATAGAAGGGCGAGATCCAGATCGCGTCGACCCCGAGCCAGCGGAGATAGGGGAGGCGCCGGCGGATTCCTTCGAGGTCACCGACCCCGTCGCCATTGGTGTCCTGAAACGAGCGCGGATAGATCTGGTAGACGATCCCCCGGGCCCACCATGGCGCATCCGCGATCGCCATCTCGTTGCTCTCGGTCATGCCCGGCTCCACGTCTGTCGATCCCACGGCAAGCCCGATGCTCCGGCTCTGCCGTTGAGCGGCGTTTCGCTGGGGAACGAGGTGCTTGCCGGTTTGGTTCACACCAAAACGACGATCGACGAAAGCGAGCGCAGGTGAATAGCGATGATGCGGCCGCCGCGCGGCGGCTCCCGATCGGCGCCGTAATCGGACCTTTCGGGGCGCATTTCCGGGTATGGGCGCCGGAACGGCGGTCCGTGGCGGTCGTCATGGATCGCGCGTCGCGATCCGTTCCGCTGAAGCCGGACGGGAACGGGTATTTTGCCGGCATCGTGCCCGGCGCCCGGGCCGGCGACCGCTATCGCCTGCGGCTCGACAGGGATCCGATCCTCTATCCCGATCCGGCGGCGCGCCATCAGCCGGACGGGCCGCACGGGCCGTCGGCGCTGGTCGATCCGACTGCCTTCGCATGGTCGGACGCCGGCTGGAAGGGCGGCGGGATCGCCGGCCAGATCATCTACGAGATCCATGTCGGCACCTTCACGCCCGAAGGCACCTGGGCGGCGGCCGCGGAGAAGCTGCCGCTCCTCAAGGAGATCGGCATCACGCTGATCGAGATGATGCCGGTGGCCGATTTTCCCGGGCGCTTCGGCTGGGGCTATGACGGAGTCAACCTTTTCGCCCCGTGCCGGCTCTACGGCACGCCGGACGACCTTCGGCGCTTCGTCAACGCCGCGCACCGGCTCGGCATCGGGGTCATCCTCGACGTCGTCTACAATCATTTCGGACCGGACGGGAATTATCTCGGCGCCTTCGCGCGCGACTATTTCAAGCCGCAGCAGAACGAGTGGGGCGACGCCATCAATTTCGACGGGCCGGGTTCCGGACCCGTGCGCGAGTTCTTCCGCGCCAATGCGCGGTACTGGATCGAAGAATTCCATTTCGACGGGCTGCGGCTCGATGCGACGCAGGCGATCCACGACGCTTCGGCGACCCACATCATCGCCGAGATCGTTGCCGACGCCCGCGCCGCCGCCGGCGACCGACAGATCGTGATCGTCGCCGAAAGCGAGACGCAGGAGACGCGGCTCGTGCGGCCGCGGGAGCGCGGTGGGCACGGTGCCGACGGCGTGTGGAACGACGACTTCCACCACTCCGCGCTCGTCGCGATGGGCGGCCGCCGCCGGGCCTATTACACCGACCATGCCGGCACGCCGCAGGAGTTCATCGCTTCGGCCAAATATGGCTATCTGTTCCAGGGCCAGTTCTATTCGTGGCAGGCCGCGCGGCGCGGCCATCCCGGCCTCGATCTGCCGGCATCGGCCTTCATCTCCTTCATCGAGAACCACGACCAGGTCGCCAATACCGGGCACGGCGCCCGCTTCCACCAGCGGACCACGCCGGGACGGGCACGGGCGATGACGGCGCTGGTGCTGCTCGGGCCGCAGACGCCGATGCTGTTCCAGGGGCAGGAGTTCTGGGCGAGCACCCCGTTCCTTTATTTCGCCGACCACAAGCCGGAGCTCGCCGAGGCCATCCAGGAAGGGCGCCGGACGTTCCTCGCCCAGTTCCCGAATCTCGCCGACGAGGACATGTCGGTCCGCCTTCCGAACCCCTCGGTGCCGGCGACCTTCACGAGCTGCATCCTGAACTGGACCGAGCGTTCGCAGCACGTCGAGGCGGTCGCGCTCCACCGCGACCTGATCCGGCTCCGGCGCGAGATGCCGGAGGCGCGAGGGGAGGGCAGGGACGGGCTCGACGGTGCGGTCCTCGGGCTGGAAGCCTTCTGCCTCCGCGTGTTTGCGGCAGACGACCGCGACTGGCTGCTCCTCTTCAATCTCGGCGCCGACCTCAATGTGCCGAGCATTGCCGACCCGCTCGTCGCGCCGCCCGCCGGGATGGTCTGGCATCTGGTGTGGTCGAGCGAGAACCCGCGCTATGGCGGCGGCGGGACCGCGCCGGTCGAGCACGATCGCGGCTGGACGATTCCCGGTCATGCGGCGATCGTGATGAAACCGACGGAGGCGACCGAGGAGATGCAACTCCCTGAAGCGCCACGGAATCCGGCGCTGAAAGAAAAATCGTGATTCTTGCGGAACCCGTCCGCCGCGGTCGCGTTTACCCCGCGCAAGTAGTGGGTTCGCCCTTTCCCCCCTTGGGCGGCCCTTGCGTCGAAGGCCCTGCCGCCCCGTGCCCGCGGTGGGGCCTTTCCTTTTCTACTTCTCGGGTTCTTCGTTCCTGACGTCCGGCGGGTACTGCTGGTCGCCCTCGTCGGTGAGGGTCGGGAACTCGCCGAGATTCTCGACCGGCTCCGCTGGCTCCACCGGCTCGCCATAGGGTCCCGGCTGGTGCACAGGCTTCAGCGTGAGGTGCTGGTTGTCCTCGATCGCGATCAGCTCGCTCGCGAGGTCGCGATAGGCGTTCGGACCCTGGGCCGGCGAGCCGGCCTCGCGCCACAGCTTCTCCGCCCGCTCGGTTACGCGTTGCTGGCGATCCATGTCGTCCTCCAATCCGCCTCCCGGCCACCGGCACCATGTCCGCAGAGTCCGGGCCGCTCCGTCAACCCATTATGCCGCAAGGGCCGTCCGCTCGACATGGTCGCGGATGAACCACAGCACCTCGGCCTCCTCGCGCGACAGGCCCGCCGGCTCCTTCCGCCGCGGATGCAGCGGGAGCGGCTCGCCGCTCTCGAAGGCCTGGAGCACCGCAGGGTGGATGTAGCACTGCCGGCAGACGGTCGGCGTGTTGCCGAGCCGGCGGGCGACGAGCACGATCGTCTCGCGGAGCGTCTTGGCGCGGGGGCGATCGGGCGCCGCCGCCGCCACTTCGGCGAAGGTGCGGACGGCGCCGACCGTGCCGGCCCAGGTCCGGAAGTCCTTCGCGGTGATGTCGCGGCCGGTGATGTCCCGCAGATAGGCGTTGAGGTCGGACGACGTCACCGAGTGCCGCGATCCGTCCTCGGCGTAGTACTGGAACAGCCGTTGGCCGGGGATGTCCTGGCAGGCGCGGACGGTCTTGGCGAGCCGGCGGTCGCGGAGCGTAAGGTTCCACTCCTTGCCGCTCTTGCCCTTGAACAGGAACCGGATGGTCTCGCCCTCGACGGCGACATGCGGGTCCCGCATCGTCGTCAGGCCGTAGCTGTCATTGTCCTTGGCGTAGCTGTCATTGCCGACGCGGATCAGCGTCCGCTCCATCAGCGCCACGACCGTCGCCAGCACCTTGTCCCGCGGCAGGCCCCGCAGCGCCATGTCGGCCTCGACGCGCGCACGGATCGCGGGCAATGCCTCGGCGAAGTCGGCGAGGTGCTCGTACTTGGTGCGGTCGCGAAGGGCACGGAACGAGGGATGATAGATATACTGCCTGCGGCCCTTCTGGTCGCGGCCGATGGCTTGCAGATGGCCGTTGGGATCGGCGCAGATCCAGACGCCCGTCCAGGCCGGCGGGATGACCAGGCTGCGGATGCGGTCGAGCGTCGAGGTATCCTCGACGCGCCGGCCGCCCGGGCCGACATAGCTGAAGCCGCGCCCGACCCGCCGGCGAAGGATGCCCGGCTCCTCCGGCGAGACGTAGGAGAGCTCAGTGTCGCGGAGACTCTCCGCCCCGACGGTGGTCAAGTGCCGCCTTCCCCTGGTGCCATGATCAGGCGCGCAGCCGACCGTTCATGCCGCGCTTCTCCTTGCCCGTCCGTGGGACGGACGAAGCCGTGGGCTTGCCCTGATCGGAGGCGTAATCGAGCGGCGAGCTGTCCGGGCTCTCCGGCAGGCCGCCGTCGGAAGCAAGTGGAGTCATCTCGGCATCGTCGATCGCCGACGCGTCCAGTCCGTCCGCCAGCGGGCCATCGTCGGGGAGACCGGTGAGGCGGTCTTCCTCTTCGAGCTCGCGCGCGGCCTGCAGCCAGTAGTCGATGTCGCGTCCGTCCACTCGTCCATTGCGGTCCCAGAGCTCATAGGCACGGGCGCGGATGGCAGCTTCGGTTGGTTGTGGCATGGTTCTGTCCTCCTCCAATTTCTGCCTTGGAGAGAACACTTTTCAGCCCGGCACGGTTCCTGCGACGGTCGGTCCGCAACCGTACTGCGCGAACCCCTCGGGCATCGGTGAACCTTCTGAGGTGAAACGCGTTTCCTCGGCCGGGAGGGCTGGATGGACCAACCATTGCGAACGCTCGTTCAGGCGCCGGCCGTTCTCGGCCGCCGTGTCAGGGAAGGGCATCCCTATCCGCTCGGGGCCACCTGGGACGGGCTCGGCGTCAACTTCGCCATCTTCTCCGCCAATGCCTCGCGGGTGGAGCTGTGCATCTTCGACGAAGCCGGCCGCCGCGAGCTCGAGCGCATCGACCTGCCCGAGTTCACGGACGAGATCTGGCATGGCTATCTGCCGGACGCCCGGCCGGGCCTGACGTATGGCTACCGCGTCCATGGCCCCTACGAGCCGGCCGCCGGCCACCGGTTCAACCCGAACAAGCTGCTCCTCGACCCCTACGCGAAGCAGATCGTCGGCAACATCGTCTGGCATCCCGCCATCTTCGGCTACACGATCGGCTCGTCGCACGCCGACCTCTCTTTCGACCGCCGCGACAGCGCCCGCTACATGGCGAAGTGCCGGGTGATCGACCCCGCCTTCACCTGGGGCGACGAGCGCCGGCCGCACACCCCATTCGACCGGTCGGTCGTCTACGAGGCGCATCTCCGCGGCTTCACGATGCGGCATCCCGACGTCCTCGAGCCCTTCCGCGGCACGTTTTCGGGCCTTCGCGACCCGAACGTCATTGCCTATCTCCACCATCTCGGCGTGACGGCGGTCGAGCTGATGCCGATCCACGCCTATGTCGACGAGGGCTATCTCGCGGACCGTGGGCTCCGGAACTACTGGGGCTACAATTCGATCGGCTTCTTCGCGCCGCAGCCGCGCTATCTCGCGACGCCTTTCGTCAACGAGATCAAGGAGATGGTGTCCCATCTCCACCATGCCGGGATCGAGGTCATCCTCGACGTCGTCTACAACCACACCGCCGAGGGCAACGAGCTCGGGCCGACGCTGTCCTTCAAGGGCATCGACAACGCGTCCTACTACCGGCTGGCGCCGGATTCCCGCTACTACATCAACGACACCGGCACCGGAAACACCGTCAATTTCAGCCATTCGCGCGTGCTGCAGCTCGCCTTCGACTCGCTCCGCTACTGGGCCGAGGAGATGCACATCGACGGCTTCCGCTTCGACCTTGCGACCATCCTCGCCCGCGAGCCGGACGGGTTCGACGAGAACGGGCGCTTCTTCGATGCCTGCCGGCAGGACCCGATCCTCTCCAAGGTGAAGCTGATCGCCGAGCCCTGGGATACCGGTCCGGGCGGCTACCAGGTCGGGCGCTTCTCGCCCGGTTGGGCGGAATGGAACGACCGCTATCGCGACACGGTGCGCGCCTTCTGGAAGGGCGACGAAGGCCAGCTCCCGGAGCTTGCGACGCGCCTCCTCGGTTCGGCCGACCTCTTCGCCAAGCGCGGCCGGCGGCCGTGGGCCTCGGTCAATTTCGTCACCGCCCATGACGGCTACACGCTCAACGACCTCGTCTCGTTCAACGACCGCCACAACGAGGCCAATGGCGAGGACAACAGGGACGGTCATTCCCACAATCTGTCGTGGAACCATGGCGTCGAGGGGCCGACCGACGACGCCGAGATCCGGAGCCTCCGTGCCCGCCAGGTCCGCAACATGCTGACGACGCTCCTCGTCTCGCAGGGCACGCCGATGATCCTCGCCGGCGACGAGCTCGGCCGCACCCAGCACGGCAACAACAACGCCTACGCGCAGGACAACGAGATCAGCTGGGTCGACTGGGAGGGTGTCCGCGAGGACGGGCGCAGTCTCGTCGCCTTCGTCCGCCGGCTCATCGCGCTCCGCAAGGAGATCGGGGTGCTGCGCTCGCCGTACTTCCTCGGCGGCTTCGCGGTCCCGGAATTCCCTGGCAAGGAGGTGTCGTGGTTCGCGCCGGACGGGGTCGAGATGACCGATGCGCATTGGAGCGACGCGCAGGCCCGCGCGCTCGGCCTTCTCATTGACGGCCGCGCGCGTGCCGCCGCGCCGCGCGGTCCGGACAGCAGGGGAACGATCGCGATCCTGATGAACGCCGGTGCCGACGCGGTCGACTTCGTCCTGCCGGCCGTGTCGGGGCAGCGCGGCTGGCAGGCCCTCATCGACACCGCGCAGCCCGAGGTGATCGCGGCGGTAGCGGCCGGCGCGACCGTCCCGCTCGAAGGCCGGTCGATGCAGGTGCTCCGCCTCGACGCGGATCCGCTGCAGGCGGTGGTCTAGGTGCAGTCTCGCTCCACTCGCGAAGCTCCCCGGTGTCCCCGGTGGAACCCCACGCCCGTCCCAGCGTTCGCCGGAACAACACGGAGTCTGAGATGACCGAGGATTGGCAATCGCCCGCGACCGCGCCGGCCGAGGAGCAGGTGCTGCTCGCGCTCGATACCGGGCAGATCGTGGTGGGCTACTGGTCCGCCGACCCGTCCCCGTCCGGGTCGTGGTTCTTCGAGGACGGCCTGAACTCGATCAGCCCGCCGCCGTTGGCCTGGATGAGGCTGCCGCCGCATCCAGGCAGGGCACCCTTCGCGTAGGAAGGGTGCCGGCCAGGGTCAGGACCTCTTGGCCTGACCGGTTCCCTGCGGCGCCTGGGATCCCGGCGTGCGGGTCGCGTTGCCGGCCGATCCTGTTGCCGCCGACCTCGCGGACTGTTGAACGGTCGAGGCGGTCTCGGCGTCCTTCTTCGCGCCGCCGGAGCTGGACGATGTCATGCTCCCAGTCGCCTGTTGCCGCGCGGATGTCCCCGCTGCCGCCGAGGCGGCGGTCTTCGACGATCCGGCCGATCTCGCAGCCGATCCGTTGCGTTGGGGCAGCTTGGCGATCGACTTGCCTTCGGACTCCGCGAGCCCTTCGAGCTTCCGGTCGGTTGCTTCCTCCTCGCGAAGATTCTCGTCGAGAAGGTCCGCCGCCTCGTCGAGGTCGAGCTCGCGGGCCCAGCGGGACAGATTGGTGTAGCGCGCGATCTCGTAGTGCTCGACGGCCTGCGAGGAGGAGATGAGGGCAGTGTCGAGGACATCGCTGTCCTTGAACTCCTCCATCATCTCGGTGCCTTCTTCGAGAATGCCTTCCATGGCCTCGCAGAAGATGCCGCCGGCTCTCCGGCCGACGATGCCGAACACCTCTTCGAGGCGCTCGACCTGGCCGAGGGTTTCCTCGCGGTGGGTCTCGAAAGCCTGGCGAAGCTCGTCCGACTGCGCCGCCCGCGCGAGCTTCGGCAGCGCCTTCAGTATCTGCTTCTCGGCCGAATAGACGTCCTTGAGCGTGTCGACGAATAGCTCGGCGAGCGCCCGATTTTCCTGCAGCATTGTTACCTCCAAGGGGATCGAGCAGGACCGCCCCGCAAAATGCGGGACGGTCCGTTCGCAAACGGAAGCTCAGCTAGTCGCGATAGGAGCGGCGGCTCGACCGGCGGTCGTCGTCGCGGTTCTCCCAGCCGCGGCGCGACGCCTCGGAATGTCCTTCCGAGTCGCCGAACCAGCCGCCTGCCTCACGTCCGCGCTCCCAGGCGAGGCGGCTCGCCTCCGAATGTCCCTCGGAGTCGCCGAACCAGCCGCCGGGCTCGCGACCACGATCCCAACCCTTCTGGGCCGCTTCGGAATGGCCTTCGGAATCACCGAACCAGCCGCCGCTGCGACGGCCATTGCGGTCGTCGTCGCGCGAGCGCGACCGATAGCTTCTGTCGTCATCGCCGTACCGCGAGCGCGAGGAGCTGCGGTAGTCGTCATCGCGGCCGCGGGACGAATATCGGCGATCGTCATCGTCGCGGCTCTCCCAGCCCCGGCGCGCCGCTTCCGAGTGACCCTCGGAGTCGCCGAACCAGCCGCCGGTGCGACGGCCGCTGCGGTTGTCGTCATCACGCGAGCGGAAGGAACGGTAGTCGTCATCGTCGCGTGAGCGGCCATAGGAGCTGCGGCGGTTGTCGTCGTCATAGCTCCGGCCGCGGTAGTCGTCGCGATCCTCCCAGCCGCGGCGCGCGGCTTCGGAATGGCCTTCGGAGTCCCCGAACCATCCGCCGCGACCCTGGCGTCGATTGTCGTCATCGTCCCGCGAGCGGGAGCGCGACGCGCTGCGATAGTCGTCGTCATCACGCGACCGGCTGCGATAGGAGCGGTCGTTGTCGTAGTCTTGCGACCGGCTGCGGTAGCTGCCGCGATTGTCGTCGTCGCTCATGAAGCGACCGCGATCGTCCCGTTCGCGGACGTTGGAGTTGCGATCCATCTCATTCACCCTGGGTTGGACGCCCGCGGTGCGGAGTTCCCGCGGCGCCTGATTTCGGTTGCTTGTTGCCTCCGCGCTTCTTGCGGTTGTCCCCCAGGCCCCTGTGGTTCCGAATTGGTCGAGCGCGTCCTTTGCCGCGACCTCTTCCTGCAGCGTCTCGTCGAGCTTCGACGCGGCGTTGGTCAGTCCGAGCTGCTGCGCAAGACGCTTCAGCCCGGTGTAGTGAGCCATCTCGTAGTGCTCGACAGCCTGGCCCGCTGCCGCGAGCGCCGCGTCCGAGGCCGGGCTGCCGCCGAACGCGCCGATATGGCGCTCGGCTTCGCCGATCAGCGAGCGGATCGCCTCGCAGCGCTTCGCGCGCGCCGGCTCGCCGATGTCTTTGAAGACCTCTTCGAGCCGTACCACCTGGCCTTCGGTCTCGGCGCGGTGGTTCTCGAACGTCTCGCCAAGCGCGTCGCTCCGGGCGGCCGCTGCCATTTTCGGCAGCGCCTTCAGGAGTTGCTGCTCGGCGTCGTAGATGTCCCTGAGGGATGTGACGAACAGATCCCTCGCCGTCTTTGCTGTCCTTGCCATCTGTTCCTCTTTCCAATCGTGGCGCGCACGCTCGTCACCGGCGGGGAATGCGCCGGCCGCGGCAGGGCTACACCTTCGCTAGTTTGTTTTGCGGTGGGTTCTGGCGCCCCGATGATTGCTGGAGATCATCGCCTGGTCATTTCGTATAAGCACCCAGTCCGCATCAGAACGGCTGACAACAGCAATGGTTGCGGCTGAGACATCTGACGATGGCAGGAAAAACCTTTAGTGCGCTATCGTACCTGTGCAACCGCGAAAGATAACCATTCTAACTCACCCAATTGGTCCTCGATTACTTGCGGGGATGCATATTTCCTGGTCGTGCCCACCGGCGCATCAGGCGCATCTCCCGCTGCATCCAATGCCGCGGTTTGGGCGTTACCCGGACGCGGGAACGACGAGCGAGAAGGTTCGAGGGCCGTGGCATCGAGCGACGTCGCGATCCGGGAGGCCGAGCGCCGGATCGAGGATCAGAGGAGCCTCGTGGCGCATCTGTCGGGCACCGGGCGCGACACCAGCCGCGCCGATCGGGCCCTGGCGGACATGGAGGCTGCGTTCGCGACGATCAGGGACCGGCACGACGGCCTGTGGCCGCTGCGGGCCTTCGTCCGCAACCGGCTGCTGCGGCTGCTCCGCGAGGACGACTTCCGGCTTATCGCGGGCGACCTGAAGCCGGCTTCGCTCGCGTTGCGCGAAGTCCTGTCCGAGCCTCATATGCCGATCGAGATGGTCACCTTCGTCGACCGCGGACTGGTGTCGGCCGTGGCCGGATCGGGTTCCGGAACGGTCCTCGAATTCGGCATCATCGGCAACGACGGCGTCGTCGGCTATCCCCTCGCGATGGGGGTCGACCGCACGCCCTACCGCTACCTCGTCCAGGTGCCGGGCGAGGGCTGGACCATGCCGGCGGCCGCGCTTTCGGAGGCGATGCGGCGGACCTCGATCCGCGAGCTCCTCCTCCGCTACGCCTATCTCTTCCACCTGCAGACGGTCGAGACGGCATTCGCCAACGCCACCCAGACGGTGGAGAAGCGCCTTGCCCGCTGGCTCCTCCTCTACGACGACCGCTCCGACGGCGGCGAGTTTCGCATCACCCATGATTTCCTGGCGCAGATGCTCGGCGTCCGCCGCGCCAGCGTCACGGTGGCCCTCCACCTCCTCGAAGGCGAGCAACTGATCCGCGCCCGGCGCCAGTCGATCACGATCCGCCGGCGCGCCGGGCTCGAGGCGCTGGCCGCCGATTGCTATGGCGCGGCGGAGGCCGAGGCAGCCCGGCTGCTCCGGACGGAGGGCAACGGCGCCGCGCGCCTGCCGGAATAGCAGACACGTTCCCGGGCGGGCGACGATGTGGTCCGCTGCGGGGTCTCCCAGCGCAGCGCGGTCCGGCATCATGGTCGGCGCCGGAGCGGGCAAGACTTCCGCTGCGAAAGCGGGCATGCTGGGAAGATCGGGGCGTTTGGGGGAGCGTGCTGATGCGGGGGCGTCGACCGGGCTCGGGAATCCTGTTCGTGGCGGCTGCCGTGCTTTCGGCTGCCATGCTTGCGGCGGGACCGGCGTCTTCGGCAGGCAAGACGCCGGTGGTGGGCGAGACCGTCCTCTACACCACCTTCGACGGCGCAGCGCTTGAGCTCCATCCCTGGGTTGGCCGGAACGTTGCGCTCCTGACGCCGGGCGGCGACTACGATGCGGCGACGATGGCGAGCCTTCTCGCCGGGCTCGACGCCGCTTACGATTTCTACGCGGCCATGGTCGGCGATCGTCCGACGCTGGACCGCGAGGTCGCGGGCCGCCTTGCCATCGCCGTGGTGCCCGAGACCTGAGGTGCGGCCTGCGGTTATCTCGGCGCCACGGGCATCGAGATCACCGCGGACCAGTTTCCGCTCGTCTATGAGGCGCTGCTCGAAGACGGCCAGTACGACCAGGCCCTGTTCTACGAACTCGGCCGGAATTTCTGGCTCTTCCACGCCCAGCTCGGCGCGCTCGATCCGCTGGTCACGGGCTTTGCGATCCTCGGGCGATTTCTGGCGATGGAGGCGGCGGGCCTCGACGGCGCTCCGTTCAACAGGCTGCCCTTCGCCGAGTTTCGCGCCTCCATCCTCGTGGACCTTGGCGAGCGGTATGTCCGCGTCGGAACCCTGACCTGGGAGAACACGCTGGCGGCAGAGGCCGCCCCGGCCAACCCGAACGGATGGGGTGCCGCCGACCTCGCCGCAGCGCTCCTCTACGTCATCTACGCAGAGCACGGCCAGGCGGGGCTCGAGGCGTTCTGGCGTGCCGTCGCCACGATGCCGGCCGCGGGATCGCCCGCCGATGCCATCCGCAATCTTGTGATGGCGGCGCGGACGGCGACCGGCGCCGACTATCGCCCGCTCTATCGCGGCTCGGCGCTGGAGATGGATCTCGATTCGCCGGCCGGCGCGCCCTTGCGGATCGCCTTCACCAACGGCGCCGCGCTCGTCTGGACCGGCGCGGCCTATGTCGAGCAGCCCGGCGGCAGCGCGTTTGCGATCCAGTCGATGTCGGACACCGCGCTCACGCTCCACGACGCTTCGCGGGATATCTCGTGGGAGATTCCGCTCGTCGCGCCGGCTAAAGGCGCCTGGAGCACCCGCTGGTTCTTCTCGGGCAATTTCGTCGCCGCCTACGACGTGGCCGAGATCGCCTTCCCGTAGCCTGCATTGGCGGTAGCGCTACCCGTCGCCATCCCACGCTCGCCAATCCGGCGTTGCAATCGATTCCGACCCGCGGTTAGTGTCGCGCGCCAAATGAACCCGCGCGGTTTCACCTGACGGCGGGGAATGATTGAGAGGGAGGTTCGGGAGATGAAGCGTCTTCTAGGCGCCATGGTGGCGGCTGCCGTGGTATTGGCGGCGGGAGCAAGCGCTGCACAACAGTATCCCGACCGGCCGATCACTATGGTTGTGCCGTTCCGTGCCGGCGGACCGACCGATACAGTCGGCCGAACCCTCTCCGATGCGATGGGCCGCTTTCTCGGCCAGCAGGTCCAGGTCCAGATCATCGACGGCGCCGGCGGCACCATCGGCGCCCAGCGCGTCGCCGAAGCCGCCCCCGACGGCTACACGATCCTCCTTTATCACGTGGGCATGGCGACCACGCCGACGCTGTTCCCCGACCTGCCGTACGATCCGCTGACCGCCTTCGCCGAGATCGGCCTTGCGACCGAGGTGCCGATGACGCTGGTCGGCCGCCAGCGCCTTCCGGCCTCGAGCTACGAGATGCTGATCGGCTATCTCGGCGAGAACCTCGACCGCATGGCGATGGCCCATGCCGGCGTCGGCTCCGCCTCGCATCTCTGCGCCCTGATGTTCCGCCAGATCACCGGCCTCGACATCGTGACTGTGGCCTACACCGGCACCGCGCAGGCGATGCTCGACCTCGCCGGCGAGTTCGTCGACATCATGTGCGACCAGACCACGAGCACCACGGTCAACATCCAGGACGGCCGCGTGAACGGCTTCTTCGTCACCAGCCCGGAGCGGCTGCCGCAGATCCGCAACGTCCCCACGGTTGCGGAAGTCGGCCTCCCGCCCGAGATGCAGATGAGCATCTGGCACGGCCTCTGGGCGCCGGCGGGCACGCCGCCCGAGATCGTCCAGCGGCTCAACGAGGCGCTCCGCTTCGCCCTCACGGACCCGCAGGTGCTGCGGACCTTCGACCTCTTCGCGACCACCGTCAGCCCGCTCGAGGATCAGACCCCCGAAGCGCTCCGCGCCCGGGTCGAGAGCGAGATCGAATACTGGCGCCCGCTGATCGAAGCCGCCGGTGCGTTCGTCGAGTAGCCCTCGACGAGCCCTTCGATCCGCCAGCACCATGGTCGCCAATCGTCAGGATATCGCCCTCGGCGGTATCTTCATCCTCATCGGCGTCCTATTCGGCGCCGACGTCTTCCGGACCGAGCTTGCGATCGGGACCCCGTTCCGCATGGGGCCTGGCTTCTTTCCGATCGTCCTTTCGGGGATCCTGATCCTGTTCGGGGTCATCATCCTCGTGCGGGGGATCGCCGCGCGGATCGAGGCGCCCGAGAAGCGTCCGATCCCGTGGCGGGCGATCCTGGTCCTCGCGCCGCTGCCGATCTTCTTCGGGCTGACGATCAACGGCCTCGGCCTCCTGCCGCCGATCTTCATAGTCGCCCTCGCCGCGTCCTTCGCGAGCCCCAAGACCGGCATCGTCTACGCGCTCCTCACCGCGCTCGGCATCACGGCGTTCTGCGCGCTGGTGTTCGTCTATCTCGCCGACCTGCCGCTGCGCCCGTTCGGGCCGTGGTTCGACTTCCTGCGCGGAGGCGGGGCGTGACCGAGTTCCTGGGCAACCTCGCCGACGGCTTCACCGTCGCCGGCACCCTCACCAACATCGGCTACTGCTTCCTCGGCGTGCTGCTCGGCACCGTCGTTGGCGTCCTGCCCGGGGTGGGGCCCATGGCGACCATCGCCGTCCTGATGCCGCTCACGCTCGGCGGCGACCCGGCGACGTCGCTGATCATGCTCGCGGGCGTCTATTACGGCGCCCAGTATGGCGGCTCGACGTCTGCGATCCTCATCAACGTGCCGGGCGAGGTGTCGTCCGCGGTCACCGCCATCGACGGCTATCAGATGGCGCGGAAGGGTCGCGCCGGACCGGCGCTCGCCACGGCCGCGATCGGCTCCTTCATTGCCGGCACGATCTCGACGCTCGTCGTCGCCGCCTTCTCGCCGCCGCTCGCGGCACTTGCGACACGGTTCTCGTCGCCCGAATATTTCTCGCTGATGGTGCTCGGCCTCGTGATGGCGATCGCGCTCGCCCACGGCTCGCCAGTCAAGGCGCTCGCGATGATCGTCCTCGGGCTGCTGCTCGGCACGATCGGCCAGGACATCACGACCGGACGCCTCCGCTTCACGCTGGGTCAGACCGAGCTCGCGGACGGATCGGAGCTGTTCCTCGCCATCGTCATCGGCTTCTTCGGCATCTCGGAGATCTTTCGCAATCTCGAGAGTCCCGGGACGCGCGAGGTGCTCCTCAAGCGCGTCGGCAACCTCCTCCCGTCGCGCGCCGACATCAGGCGCATCACCGGGCCGATCCTCCGCGGCACCGGCCTCGGCTCGCTGCTCGGCATCCTGCCGGGCAACGGTCCGGTGCTGGCCTCCTTCACCTCCTATTCGGTCGAGAAGCGGATCTCGAAGACGCCGGAAGAGTTCGGGAAGGGCGCGATCGAGGGCGTCGCCGGACCCGAATCGGCCAACAATGCCGGGGCGCAGACCTCGTTCATCCCGATGCTGACGCTAGGCATCCCGCCGAGCCCGGTGATGGCGCTGATGATGGGCGCGATGGTGCTCAACGGCATCATCCCAGGGCCGAACGTCATCTCGAGCAATCCGGGCCTCTTCTGGGGCCTGATCGCGTCGATGTGGATCGGCAATCTGATGCTCGTGATCCTCAATCTGCCGCTGATCGGCCTCTGGGTGCGGCTGCTGTCGATCCCCTACAAGGTGCTGTTCCCGGCGATCATCACCTTCGCCTGCATCGGCGTCTATGCGGTGAGCTCGAACCCGTTCCACGTCTATGCGCTCGCGGTGTTTGGCCTCATCGGCTACCTCCTGGTGCGGCTGAAATGCGAGCCGGCGCCGCTCCTGATCGGCTTCGTCCTGTCGCCGCTCATCGAGCAGAACCTGCGCCGCAGCCTCCAGGTCTCGCGCGGGGACCCGATGGTGTTCATCGAACGGCCGATCAGCGCGGTGCTCCTCGGCCTCGCGCTCGTCGCGCTCGTGGTGGTGCTGCTGCCTTTCGTCGCCAAGCGGCGCGAGAAGGTGTTCCAGGAGGACGAGCTGTGATGCGGAAACGCCTTCGTCGCCGGGTCGCCGGCGTGGTCCGGCCCGCGGCCGTCGTCGTCGCGGCGATCGCGGCCGCCGGCACGGCGTCGGCCGAGAATCCCTGGCCGGCCCCCGCGGCGCTGACGCCGGAGCTGATCCTCGTCGGCCATGGCGCCGAGATGGCGCAGATCGTGCCGCGGCTGCCGGGCCGCGTCACGGCGGTCGGCGAGCCCGATGCGGACGGCAACATCTACAGCTTCGAGATCGACATCACCGACCTCGCGCTGAACGAGATCAGGAGCTGGCGGCTCACCTTCGTGAGCGGCGAACTGTTCGCCTATGTCTTCCAGATCCGGGAGAATGACGGGCCCCGCGTGTCGGTGACGTCGATCGACGGGCCGCTCAACGGGATCGCGGTGGGGGACGGCTTCCTGATCGAGCAGACGCCGGTGCGCCGGCCCGTGCCGCAACTGGCGAATCCCGGGACCTGAGCCCGGAGAGGGCCGCGAGGAGGAGGAGACCCTATGCTGAAGCGCCTGATGATTGCCGCGGGGCTGTCGCTGTTCGCGTTCTCGGCCGCCGCGCAGGATGCGACCACGCCGACCGGCGCCGTGGACGGGTTCCATTCGGCGCTCCGCATCGGCGACACCGCGGCCGCGATCTCGCTCCTCGCCCGCGACCTCGTGGTCTACGAGTTCGGCATCGTCGACCCGACGCTGGAGGCCTACGCGTTCCAGCATCTGCCGCTCGACATGGACATGGCGGGCGCCACGACCTGGACCGTCCAGGAGCGCCAGCTCGGCGGCACCGGCGAAACCCGCTGGGTGCTGACGACCTATCGCGTGACCGGCGTGGACGCGATCGGCGATCCTATCGATCACACCGTGATGGAGACCGCGGTCGTGGTCCGGACGGGCGACCTCTTCCGCATCGCCCATCTGCACTGGTCGACCGACGATCCGGCCTACCAGGCACAGGCCCAGGGCGAGCGCGAGGCGGTGCAGCCGCCGGCGCCGTAGGGTCGGTGGCGGCCCAGGGGGGTGGGAGAGCGCTGGAAGAAGCTCCCCCTTCTCCTCCTTGAGGGGGAGACCGCGAAGCTTGGCTTGCGAAGCAAGCCTTAGCGGAGCGCGTGGGGGGTGTTCGACGGTCGTGGGCGGTCGGCGCGAGGCCCACCCCCACCCAAAACCCTTCGGGTTTTGACCTCCCCGCAAGGGGAAGGTAGGTGGAGTTTGGCGGCCGCGCTCGAATGGGAGCGCGACCGCCTTGGGAGGACGACAGCAAGGGATGAGCGCGCGGTCGCGCATCCGCGGGGTCCAGATCTGGGCCGCCGTGGCTGCGCTGTATGCCCTGGTCCTGCATACGCCGTGGATGGCCGGGATGCCGGCCGCCATGCCGTCGGTCGTTGCCGCGTCGGCCCACGCTCACGGCACCCCCGGCGAGCCGTCGCCCCGTCACAGCGGCCCTGAGCTTTGCTGCGTCGTCTGCGGCGCCGGGCCATGCGCGGTCGGCCCGGTCTCGGAAGGGTCCGTCACCATCGCCGCGCGGCGCGTCCGCAAGCGGCGTATCCGCGGCGCGAGGATCGGCGCGCCGCATCCGGTCTTCCGCCAGGCCTACGACGCCCGCGGTCCCCCCGAAGCAGCCTCAATCGTCCGGGCTTCCCGGACCTAGATTCGCGAAACGATCGAAGCTGCTTGTCCGGATGAGGCGCAGGAACGCGCTCATCCGAGGGAAAACCATCTTGAGGAAGATCATTCTGCTGGGCGGCGCCGCTGCGCTTCTTGCGAGCGCGGCGCAGGCCCATGTTCACGTCGTTCCGGCCGAAGCCGGGCCGGGCGCAACCTTCACGCTCGGCTTCACCTTCGGCCATGGCTGCGAGGGCGCGCCCACCACGGCCCTTCGCGTCCAGATGCCGGCCGGCATCGTCAGCGTCCAGCCTTTCGTCAAGGCGGGCTGGCAGATCGAGGCGGTGACCGGAGCCTATGCGGCGCCGCAAACGCTCAACGGCGCCGAGATCGCCGAGGGTGTGGTCGAGGTCCGCTGGACCGGAGGCGAGGTCCCGGATGCGCTCTACGACGAGTTCTATGTCCGCGCGCGCATCGCCGACAATGTCGAACCGGGGACGACCCTGTGGTTCCCGGTCATCCAGGAGTGCCCGGGCGGCGCGACCAGCCGCTGGATCACGGTGCCGGTCGAGGGACAGCCCGAGCCGGACGAGCCGACGCCGGGCCTCCTCGTGACCGAGCCCGCCACTGGCGGCGGCCACTAAGATGATCGCGCGCCTCGCCAGCGCGCTGATGGTCCTGGCGGGCGTGGCTTTTGCCACGCCCGCCTCGGCCCATGCGGTGCTTCTCGAAACGTCGCCGGCGACCGGCGCGGTCCTCGACACCGTTCCGGAGTCGCTTCGCATCACCTTCAACGAGCCGGTCAACCCGACAGTCCTTCGCCTCATCGATGCGACCGGTACGGCGACCGAGATCGAGGATTTCGCGCGGGACGGCGCAAGCATCGTCATTGCGACGCCGCCGGTTGCCGAAGGCACCAACGTGCTGAGCTGGCGCGTCGTCTCCGCCGACGGCCATCCGATCGGCGGCAGCGTGGTGTTCTCGATCGGCACCGTCACGCAGGCCGAAATCGCGGCGGAGGAGGGCGATCCGCTCCTGCGGCCGCTTATCTGGCTGACGCGCGTGGTCCTCTATCTCAGCCTCTTCATTGGCGTCGGCGGCGCCTTCTTCGCCGCCTGGGTGGTGGCGCCGGCGCAGCTTCCGGCGGGTGCGCGCCGCATCGTGCGGACCAGCATCGTCGCCGGCCTCGTGGCCGCGCCGCTCGCCTTTGCCTTCCAGGGCGCCGACCTTCTCGGCGAAGGACCGGGGGCGCTGTTCTGGGCCGACGCGTGGGCGGTGGCCGCGGAGTCCACCTATGCCGCCACGCTTATCGGCGCGGTGGTCGCCTTCATCCTTGCGCTCGTCAGCCTCCCCGCCGGCGCACGGAGCCGTTGGTTCGCACTCGCCGCGTTCATCGGCGTCGGCGTTGCGCTGTCGCTCAGCGGCCATGCCAGCCGGGCGCCGCCCCAGGCGCTGAGCTGGCTCGTCGTGCTCCTCCACACCCTGGGCGTCGCCTATTGGGTCGGCGCGCTGACGCCGCTCGTCTTCCTGCTCCGCGATGCCTCCAGGGCCAGCCTCGTCCCGCTGCAGCGCTTCTCCGCGTCGGCGCCCCACGCCTTGGCACCGCTGATCGTGGCCGGCGCGCTCCTCATCTTCATCCAGGTCGAAGCGGTCTCGGACCTCTGGACGACCGACTATGGCCGGGTCCTCGCGGCCAAGCTCGCCGCGGTCGCGGCGCTCTTCGTCGTCGCGATCGTCAACCGCTACAGCCTCACCCCGCTGGTCACGGCGATGCCGCGGGAAGGCGGGCGCGCGTTGCGTCGCTCGATCATCGTCGAGTTGGTGCTGGTGGTCCTCGTCTTTGGCATCGTCGCCGGCTGGCGCTTCACGCCGCCGCCGCGGACCCTCGACGAGGTCGCGCCTGCGGCGGCCGCCGCGCCCACGCCGGCGCCGGCGCCGATCGTGGTTCCGCCGGCGATCGCCCGGCTCGAAGGCAACGGCATCGCGGCCGACCTCACGGTGACGCCCGGCACGGCCGGCGAGGTCGTCGCCCGGCTCACGCAGCCGAGCCTCGACGGGGTGCCGATCGATCCGATGGAGATCACGCTCGCCTTCGGCAATGCCGACCTTGGAGTCGAGCCGATCGAGGTCGACGCGGCGCGTGCCGACAGCGGCACCTGGGCGACGCCGCCGGTCACCATCCCGCTCCCCGGAACGTGGACGGTGGAGCTCACGGTACTGGTCTCCGATTTCGACCGCCGTATCGTCGAAGGGACCATCGTGATTCCCGATGCGGCCAACGCGGCGGCGACGCAGCCGACCGCGCTTGCCGATGACGGCCACGGCCACGAGCACACCGCGCTGCCCGGCATCAACGTGAACGACGCCGCGCAGGTCTATGCGGTCGAGGGCGCCGACGCTCCGTCGATCGCGATGGCGGTGCGACAGGCCGATGCGGGGTCCTTCCTCCTCAGCTTCACGCTGGCGAATTTCCGCTTCGCGACGCCGGAGGACGGCACCGAGGCGGTGCCCGGCGTAGGGCACGCGCATCTCTTCCTCAACGGGCAGTACGTCGCCGAATTCCTCGACACGGAATATCTCCTGCCGCTGGAGCCGGGCGTCTACGACATCTTCGCCAACCTCAATGCCCTCGACCATCGTGCCTTCATGAGCGGCGGCCGGCTGGTCGCCGATCGCGTCGCGCTCCGGGTCGGGGCGCCCGTCGCCGATGACCGGGTGGTGCACGACGTGCCGATCGCGATCGTCGACGACCCGCCGACGATCCGGGTCCGGCTCGGCGAGACGGTCGAACTGCGGCTCATGGCCGACGAGCCCCAGGTGGTGCATCTCCACGGCTTCGACATCGAGACCGAGGTAGCGCCGCATTCGCCGGTGACCGTGCTCTTCAACGCCGACCTCGCGGGCCGCTTCGTGGCGGAGGCCCACGACGTCAACGAGTCGCCGGTGTTCTTCCTGGAGGTGCTGCCGTAGACCGGCACGGACGGCTTCAATGAAGGTCAACCGCTCCCGAGGTCTTTTCTCCCCGTGCGAGACCTTGTCGTAGCGCCGGGACGCTGTGGAAAATCTCCCACCTCCCCGCCGGGGAGATGGTGCAGAGGAGTTCCTCCGGTAGTCCGCAACAGCGTCCGCCAGGAGGTAGGACCTACCGCCCGAGCCCCGTGCCCGTCAGGATCGCGCCGTCCAGCACGGCGCCGGCGAAGTCGGCCGCCGCGACGACTGCGTCCGTCAGGTCGGCGTTGGTGAGGTTCGCGTTCGCGAAGCCGGCCGCGGAAAGGTCGGCGCGGACGAGGACGGCGTCGGAAAGGTCGGCTCCGGCAAAGCCGGCGCCGGTAGCGAGGGCGTCGGCGAGGATGGCGCCGCGGAGGTCCGCGGACGCGAAGTCGGCCCGTTCGAGCGTCGCGTAACGGAGCGTGGCGAAGAATAGGCGGGCGCCGGCGAGGCCCGCAGCCGCGAGGTCGGCGCCGTCGAGGCTCGCGCCGTCGAAGATCGCGCCGGTGAGGTCGACGCTGCCCATGAGCGCGCTCGCGAGATTGGCGCCGGTGAAGTCCGCCCCGGTCGCGACCGTTTCGAACAGCATCGCGCTCGAAAGGTCGGCGCCGCGCAGGAACGCGCCGTCGAGCATCGTGCGATTGAGGTTCGCTCCGGCGAGGTCCGCGCCGGCGAGGTTCGCGTCCGAGAGCAATGCGCCGTGGAGGTTCGCGCCGGCAAGGTTTGCCTCGGCGAGATCGCCGCCGCGGAAGTCCATCCAGCGGAGGTCGGCGCCGGCCAGCTCGCATCCCGGGCAGTCGGGCGTCGCGCCGGCGAGGAAGGCGGCGAGACGGCCGGCAAAGGGCGTTGCCGGAGCGGGCGGTTCCGCAGCGCCGAGGCCGATGAGCACCCCCGGCGTCATGGCCGGGTCGACCGTGAGCGACTGCAGTCGGGCACCGTCTTCCTCGGTCAGCTCGATCAGCGTGCGAACGCCGTCCGCCACGATCGTGCAGGCTTCGCGTGCCCTCGGTGCGTCGGTGGCGATGCATGTGCCGCCAATCAGCGCGACGAAGGCTTGATACGCGGCCGCGGCATCCTCCGCCGAGAGCCTCGTTTCCGGCAGCGTCGTCAGGGCTAAGCCGCGCACCTGGCCGGCGTCGTTCACCAGCAGGATCTGCCGGACCGGATAGGGTCCGACCGTCGGCATGGCGGCGACCGCCGACACCGCCCGACGGGCCAGGGCGATGGCCTCCTCCGTGTCGTCCGGCCGGACCGCGATGGCTCGGGTGTCGGGCGCCACGGCCGGGCAATCGGCGAAGTCGGCAAGCCCCGCGAGGCGCGACAGAGGCCGGCCCTCCGCATCGAGGCAGGTCGGCGCCCGGAAGGCGGCTGCGTCGAGCCGGGTCACGTGGATGCCGAGCGTGACGTCGAGCACGGCCGGCTGGGAGAAGGCGGGCGCGGCGAGGAGGAGAATTCCGATGACGGAAAGGACGAGAATCCGGGCGATCCGGCCTGCTCTTCCCTCCGTTCGCGCCGCGCTCGCGACAGTCGCCAAGGCCGTTTGACAATCCAATGACGCTGACCCCCCGGCTGGGTTATATCGCCTGCCATGACGAATACCACGGTAGCCGAGCTTTATCGGAAGCTGGACCTCGTCCGGCGGCGCGCGCGCCTGCACGACGCCGTCGCCAGCATTGCGATCGGGCTCGTGGTCGGGCTTGGCGTGGCCGTCTTCCTCGAAGCGGCGCGCCGCATAGCGCCCGGCGCAGCGGCAGGCTTCCTCGGCGACGCGATCGTCGACCCGCTCGTGGTGACACTCGGGATCGGCCTGGCCGCCGGCTTCGCCGCAGCCATGGTGGCCGCGATCGCGCGCAGGACGGGCCGGCCGAGCCGCGTCGCCGCGGCGCGCGAGATCGATCGCCGCCTTCGCCTGGCCGAGCGCATGACCACTGCAACGGAACTCTCCGCACTCGACAGGCCACTCAACCCGGTCGAGACGGTGGCGCTAGCCGATGCCGGGGCGCGGGTCGCGTCCATCGACCACCGTGCCGCTCATCCCTGGCGATGGCCGGCGGCATTGCCGGTCGCTGCGGGTCTTCTCGTCGTCGCGGCGGTGCTCCAGCTTTCGCCGGTGGGCACGGCGGGCGCTGGTGCATCTCCGTCCGCCACGATGGCGGCGGCAACCGCGCCTCCCACAACGCCGACCGAAGAAGCCCGGACGGAGGCCGCCAACCTCGTTCGCACTGCGGGCGAATTGCTCCGGACCGAGGCGACGGTGCAGAACGACGCCTATCTCGAAGCCGTGGGGCGGACCGCAGAGCGGCTCGCCGCGACGCTGGCGACCGCCGATCCGGAGGCCCTGCCGGCCATCGCCACGGAGCTGGGCGAGTTGCTCGACCACGCCACGGCCGCCGCGGCGCAGCGCGGCACGCCCGCCGCCACCGCCACCGCCGAAGCGATGCTCGCCGATGCCCTCCGCGCCGTGACGCCGCAACGGGAGACCGCGCCGCAACTCGCGTTCGTCGGCGGCGACGGCGCGCCGGAGATCCTCGACCCGCCGGCGCCGCGAGCGGACGACGCCACCATCGTCCCGCCGGGCGGCGAGCGTGGCATCGGCGACGGCGCGGGCCAGGCGCCGATGGACCATGTCGAGGGCAATCTCGGCGGGCAGCAGGTGATGCTGGAGGACGACGACGGGGAGGACGAAGTCGTCAACCAGGCCCGCGCCGGTGCCACGCCGCGGCCGGGTGCCCAGCCGGGCAACCAGGGCGTCGAGACCAATCTCGAGCATCCCGAGCTCAACATGAATGCGCCCGGAGGCATGGGCGAGGAGCGCACCGGCGCCGGCACGACGCAGCGCGGTGAGACCGCGGGCGAGGTCGCCGGCAATGCCGTCCAGGCGCCGGGCGAGGAGGGTCCGCCGCCGCCCGACATCGAGATCGAGGGCGACCATGGCATGATGATCGCCGGCGACGCCAACCCGGCCGGCCGCCGCATCCGCATCGAGATTCCCCCGCCGGCGGAGCTGGTGCCCGGTGGCGAGATGCCTCCCGTCCCCGCCGGCTGGGTCCGCGAGGTCGAGGCGGCGGTGGCGCCGACCGCGCTCAATCCGGCGGCGCGCGACCTTGTCGCCGGCTACGTCAACGCCACGGCGGCCATCGCTCCGTGATCCTCCTGATCCCGGCCTGGCTGCTCCTGAGCTCGCTGACGCTGGTCGTCCTTGCGCTCCATCGCCGGAAGCGCCGCCGGATCGAGGTGTCGAGCATCCTCCTCTGGCGCCGCCTCGAGGACGCCGCCGCGCCGCGCCGGCTCAAGCGGCCGCCGCTCACGGTGCTGCTCCTCCTCCAACTGCTGGTCGTGGTGCTGGCCGCGCTGGCGCTCGCGCAGCCGCTCCTCGGACGTGCGGCGGCGCCGGCGCACACCGTGTATCTCCTCGACATTTCCGGCTCGATGCGGACGGCCGATGTGGAGCCGTCGCGGTTTGGCGCGGCCCAGGCGTTCCTCAGCGACGCCGTCCGGTCGATGCGGGAAAACGAGCGCGTGTCGGTCATCGAGGTCGGCGCGACCGCCGCGGTTCGCGTCGCACGGCAGGACACCGCGTCCGGCATCCTCCCGCTCGTCGATCGATTGGCGGTGACCGATGCCGGTGCGGATTGGACCGGCGCCGCGGCGCTGGTCCCGTCGCTTGTTCGCGACGGCGAAAGCACGCGGCTCGTGGTCCTCGGCGACGACCCGGCCGCGGCTGCTTTCCTCGGCGCGGAGATGGCGGTCGAGTCGCGGCTCTTCGGCGCGAGTCCGGACAACCGGTCGCTGACCGCAGCCGTGGTTCCGGTCGACCCGGCCGGAGGCGCGTGGCGCGTGGAAGGGCGGATCGAGGGCGCCGAAGGCGAGACCGTGGTCGCCGTGCGGTTCCTGCCGGAGGGCGACACGACGTTCCTCGACTGGACCAGCGTCGCCATTTCCGCCGCGGACGCCGCGAGCGGGTTCGCGTTCGACCTCGCGCTTCCCGGACCGGGGGCGGTCGTTCTCAGCCTCCCTGACGATGACGGCCCCGCGGACAATGTGGTCGGGACCGTAGTGGCGTCGGCCCCCGACACGATCGACGTCCTCTATGTCGGGCCGGGGAATGGGCCGCTCGTGGCGGCCCTTGGGGCGAACGAGGGGGTTGCGGTCACGACCGCGGCCGCGCTGCCGGCGGACGAGACACGATACGACCTCGTGGTCGTCGATGGCATTGCTGTTCCCCGCCGGCCTGCGATCAGCACGCTCTGGATCGGCGCGGCCGATGTCGAGGGCGCGCCGCCGCGGCAAGCGATCGCCGACGTCCAGCCCGCCGGCTGGCGCGGCGAGCACTGGCTGTCGGCCGACATCGACTGGGCGCAGCTCGAGATCGGCGGCGCGGTGTTCGCGGGCGACGCCGCCGAAGGGGCGACGGCCGTGGTGCAGAGCGGCCTCGTCGGCCTCATCGAGGAGCGCCTGACCGAAGCCGGCCGCGAGATCCGGGTCGCGTTCCCGATCGAAGCGGCGAACTGGAGCGACGGCGCGCTGCTGCCGCTCTTCGTCCGTAACGTGATCGCCAGCCTCGGCATCGAGCGGGGCACGGTGACCCGAAGCTGTGTCGCCGGATTGCCCTGCGCCGTGCCGGTTCGGTTCGCCGGGGCACCTGCGACCGATATCGAGACCGGCATCGCCGTCCTTCTCCCGCGGGATTCCGAGGCGTGGGTGCCGGCGCGTGCCGGCCTCTTCCGGGTGGGCGAGGGGGCCGGGGCCACTCTCGTTGCGGTCAACGCCGATCCTGCGGAGCGTGTCGCCGCAGTCGAGGCGTCCACGCCGATGACTGCGACCGCGTCGTCGGCCTCGTCAGTCGCACTCTGGCGATGGCTTCTCATCGCCGTGCTCACGGCGGTGCTCGCGGAAGCGTGGCTCGCCGGGCGCGGCGAGGCCGGCTTCCTACGCTGGCACCGGCTCCGCGGCTCCAACCCGAGCGCCGCCCGCACGCGAACGGTCTTCGCCGCCGCAACCGTCACTGTTGCGTTCCTCGTCCTCGCGATCGCCAACGTGCCGTACCCCGCCCGGGTCGGGGACGAGGATGTCGTCGTCGTGGCGGCGGCCGGAGACGTTCCGGAGGTCGAGCCGCCCGGCGGCGCCCGGCTCGGGATCGTGACGCTCGACGGTGCGGCCCGCGTCGCGGCGGACCTTGCGCGGGAACCCTCCGCGGAAGGCATACCCGACGGGCCGATGCCGGCGACCGGGCTCGGCGAGGCGCTCCAGCTCGCGGCCGCCATGCTGCCCGGAGACCGGTCCGGCCGCGTCGTGCTCCTGTCGAACGGTGTCGGCACCGGCGGAGCGGAGGGCGCGCTTCCCGCGCTGTCGGCGTCGGCAATCCCAGTCGATATCGTCCCGCTCGCGCCCGCTCCGGGCGAGGTCGTGGCCGTCGGCCTGACCGCGCCCAACCCGATCCGCATCGGCGACCCCTTCCTCCTCGCCGCGACGATCTTCAGCGACCGGGAGCAGGCGGGCACGGTGACCATGCTCCGCGACGGCGTGGCCATCGCCGAACATGCCGTGACCCTGTCGCCCGGAACGAACCGGGTCGATGCACTGGTCGCCGAAGCGACGCCGGGTATCGCGACGTACGAGATCATGGTCGCCGCCGACACGGACGCCGTTGCGGAGAACAACCGCGCCGGTGCGATCGTCCGCACGACCGCGGAACCGCGCGTCGCGATCATCACGCCCGACATGTCGTGGGGCCAGTATTTCGCCGACGCGATCGCGATCCAGGGTTTCGACGCTGATGTGATGCTGCCGCAGCAGGCGCCGTTCGACCTCGATGGCTGGCTGGCCTTCGACGTGATCGTGACGATGAACGCGCCGGCGCTGTCGTTCGACACCATCCAGCAGGGCCTCCTCGAGACCGCGGTGTCCGCCCACGGCCGCGGCCTCCTCATCCTCGGTGGCGAGAACAGTTTTGGCCCGGGCGGCTACTACCAGACCGCCTTCGAGCGCCTGTCGCCGCTGTCGAGCCGGACGCCGCGCGACGCGCCGCAGGCCGCGATCATGTTCGTCCTCGATCGCTCGGGCTCGATGCAGGCGACCGTGGGCGCCGGCAACCGGCTCGACATCGCGAAGCTCGCGACGATCGAGGCCATCCGCCTTCTTTCCGACAATGCCGAGGTCGGGGTGATCGCGTTCGATTCGGCGAGCGCGGTGATCGTTCCGCTCGGGTCGAAGGCCGCGGCGGAAGCGGCGACGGAGTCGATCGAGCGCATGCAGGCCGGCGGCGGCACGGCACTCATTCCCGCGCTTTCGGATGCGCTCGACGCGCTCGGGGCGTCCGAGGCGGCGGTCCGGCACATCGTTGTGCTGACCGACGGACTCGCAGAAGAGGGCGACTTCTATGCGCTGCTCCAGGAGGCGCGCTCGGATCGCATCACGATCTCGACCATCGCGACGGGAGAGGGGGCCGACCTCACGCTCCTCCGTCAGATCGCCAATATCGGCGGCGGCGCCTTCAGCGCGACGCAGGATTTCAAGGCGCTGCCGAGCATCCTCGCCCGCGAGGCGCTGCTCCTGGCAGGGTCGCCGGTCCGCAGCGCGACGGTCGAGCCGCGCTGGGTCGATCGCGGGGCGGCGTTCCTCGACGGGATCGGCGAGACCTTGCCGCCGGTGCGGAGCTACGTCGTCACCACGGCGAAGCCAGCGGCCGACGTCCATCTCGCCGTCGACGACGAGGACGGCACCGAGGTCCCGCTGCTCGCTTCGTGGCGCTACGGCAGCGGCCGCGTGCTCGCCTTCGCCACCCACGGAGCGGGGCAGGGCACGCGCGACTGGATCACGGCGCCCGACTATCCGCTGCTGTGGTCGCAGGCGATCCGCCATTTCCTGCCCGTCGCGCAGGGCGCGGGGCTCCATGTTGCGGCCGAGCGGAGCGGCGATGCGGTCACCATCACCGCCGACTATGTCGACGCCGCCGAAGCGCCGCTTACCGGCGCGGTGCTGAGCGCGACGGTGATAGGCGAGGATGGCGCGGCTCTGGCCGTACCGCTGCGGGAGACCGAGCCCGGCCGATACCGGGCGATGGTCACGCCGGGCACCGGAATGTTCGTCGTCACCGTCACGGATGGGACGGCGGTGGCGACCGCCGACATCCTCATTCCCTATCCGGCGCGATACGACTTCAGCCGGACAGATTTCGAGCCGCTCCGGAGGATCGCCGCCGCGACCGGCGGAAGCATGCTCGCCGGCGCGGATATTTCCTTTGGCGAGCCGGCGTGGCGCGCGGTGCCGGGATGGCAGCTCTGGACCCTTCTTGCCCTCGGAGTCTTCCTGTGCGGGCTCTTCTTCAGGAACGCGTCGCGGCTCTTCCGCCGGCGTCTTCTTTGATGCCCGCCGAAGCTGTGGATCGATCGGAAGAGCTGTGCCACAACCCGATCGAGACTGAGGGGAGGACATGGCCATGGTTGCACGCGGGAGGCCCGCCGCGGCCGACTGCGCTTTGACCGCGCCCGGCGGATCGCGGCATCGCGCGCGGCCCGCCAGCGTGATCGGCGTAAGGCGCTAACGCCAGCGATGTCGGCCGTGCGCTTCCGGACGCTGCGAAGCATCGTCGCGGCGCTTCTCGTCGTCGTGGCGAACCCCGCGCTGGCCCACGGCTTCGGCCAGCGTTTCGACCTGCCGCTGCCGCTCTCCTTCTGGGTCACCGGCGCGGGCGCCTCGATCGTCCTCTCCTTCGTGGTGATGGCGATCTTCGTCCGCGAGCGCGGGGCGGGGGACAGCTACCCCAGGGTCAACATCCTCAAGAGCCCGCTCTTCGCCTGGCTCGGCCATCCCGTCACGGTCGAGATCATCCGCGCGATCGCCGTCCTCGTCTTCGTGGTGACGGTGGTATCGGGCTTCACCGGCCCGCAGTCCGCGCTCAACAGCCTGATCGTGCCGCTGGTCTGGGTGATCTGGTGGGTCGGCGTCGCCTTCGTCTGCGCCGTCGTCGGCAATGTCTGGGCCCTCATCAATCCGCTCGACACGATCTTCCGCTGGGCCGAGTGGGCATGGGCGGCGGTCGCGGGGGGGCGCCTGTCGCTCGGCCTTCGCTACCCGCGCTGGCTCGGGGTGTGGCCGGCGGTGCTGTTCTTCCTCGGCTTCGCCTGGACCGAGCTGGTGTGGGCCGAGACCGACATTCCGGCGTCGCTGGCCCGTGTCGTCCTCACCTATAGCCTCCTCACCTTCGCGGGGATGTTCGTGTTCGGCCGCAAGACCTGGCTCCGCAGCGGCGAGGCCTTCAGCGTCGCTTTCGGCATCCTCGCGCGCTTCGCGCCGTTCGACGTGCCCGAAGGATCGGGCCGCGACGGCGCCGAACGGCGGCTCGACCTCCGGCCCTATGGCGCCGGGCTGATGCGCTATGACGGCGTCTCGGCGTCGCTGTTCGTGTTCGTCATCGTGATGCTGTCGACGGTCACGTTCGACGGCTTCATCGAGACGCCGCTCTACCGCTCGATCACCGCATCGATCTTCAACTCGCCGGGCCTCTCGACCTTCCTCTTCCGGCTGTCGGAAATCGGCATGACCGAGCGCGACATCGTGCTGACGGTGATCCTCATCCTCTTCCCGATCGTCTTCGCGCTCGTCTTCTGGCTTGGCTGCGTGGTCATGGTGGCGGTGACGCGGCGCTTCGGCGGGCCGGATTCCCGCGCCGGGTCGGTGTCAGGCGGCCGGGCGGCGCTCGCCTTCGTGCTGACGCTGGTGCCGATCGCGATTGCCTATCACTTGTCGCACTACTTCACGTATCTGATCTCCCAGTCGGTCTACGTGCTGCCGCCGGCATCCGATCCGTTCGGGCTCGGCTGGAACCTCTTCGGCACCGCCGATCTTCGCCCGGCCACCGGGACGATGAACCCATACGCCTACTGGTACGCCTCGGTGGCCTTCATCGTCATCGGGCATGTCGTTGCGGTGTTCCTCGCGCATGTCGTCGCCCTTCGTCTCTTCGGCTCACGGAGGGCAGCGCTTGTCAGCCAAATCCCGATGGTCGTGCTGATGGTGCTTTACACGACGTTGAGCCTATGGATTCTGGCACAGCCAATCGTCGGCTAGTGAAACTGGTCTGAATTGGCGGGGGAGGGGCTCGGACGCTGATCGAAGCGTCTCAATGACTGGCCCCACGGAAAGCACACGGCGCCGTGCAACGCGGCGCGCTGGAAGATCGGCTCAGCCGGCGGCGTCATGTGCGACGCGGCTGGCGTGGCGCTGTGCGCGAAGAGAACGGAGGCCACGGCCTCGTTGCGACTGAACAGGGAGGGTACCTAATGAGATCGCGATTGAAGCTGCTTCTGGCAGCGACCGGGACGGCCACAGTGGCCGCCATCGGGGCGCTGGCCGGGAGTTCGACGGCGACCGCGCAGGGGGTCGGCGTCACGATCGGCACCTGCGTCATGCAGACCAACGACGTCATCGGCTGCCAGCCGGCGCCGTTCAACTCGCCGGCGGCGCTGATCCCGACGCGCCGCATCAACGAAGCGGGCCTCCTTGATCCCACCGCGACCGAAGAGGAGGTACGCTGGGGCGCCCGCCTCCTCGAGGAACGGCTCGGGCTGTTCCGCAATTTCGAGCGCCTGCACTGGGTGACGCTGACCGAGTCGGTGTTCGACGAGGAGACCGGCGAGTGGGCCGGCGGCGACCTCGACGGCGAGGGCGACGGCCGCGCGCTCACCATCGCGGGCAACTGCCTCTTCGTCGGCCATGCCAATGGCGGCGGCGGCGAGCGTCCGATGCGCATCTTCATGCTCGACGACGATCCGGTCCGCAATCCGCCGATCCAGGTGGCCACGATCCCGGTGCCGCGCCCCGGCTCCGACGATTCGATCATGGCCGCGCGCCTCATCACCCGCGCCGACGGCACGGAATCGATCATCGTCGCGCGCGACATCTCGACCGACGAGGGCGGCCTCTGGGTCTACGAAGTCGATCCGAACAGCTGCCAGGTGACGGCGGAGTCAGAAGGCTTCGACTGGGGCGGCGACATGCACGAATTCGGCATGTGGGCCGACCCGAACAATCCGCTCCGCATCCTGATCGTCGGCTCGGCCTTCGCCGGCGCCGGCAACCCGGACCCCTACCGTCCCGGCTTCGTGAACCCGGACATCCGCGTCCAGGCCATCACGGACGAGGCCACCGGCTACATGCTCCCGCAGCCGATCTCGCTGGCGCACTTCACGCTGCAGGACGTCGGCGGCCCGCTCGCCAATGAGCGTCCGGACGAGACCGGCCTCTTCACCGAAGGCCGCTTCGCCAACTACGACGGTGCGGTCGGCGATGACGGCCAGCCGCTCCTCGACAATAACGGCCGCGCGATGGCCTATCCGACCTCACAGTCGAACCGCGCGCACCAGACGGTGTTCTCGGCCGACGGCAAGCGCGTCTACGTCGCGGGCGGCACCAACGGCTTTTACGTGCTGAACTCGGAAGCCATTGCCGCCAACACCAACGAGGCGCTTGCGGCAGGCACGGCGGGCTGCAACTTCGACTCGACCAATGTGTGGGTCGACGGCGTTGTCGGCGGCCAGATCGACGGCGCCCGCTACGCCGAAGTCGTCAATGACTGCCTCCACATGACGGTCAACGACGATCCGGGCGTCCAGGCGCTCCTCGCCGCCGGCAACATCCGCGGCTACGAGCGTCTCCTCGACCGCTCGCGCTTCGACCCGACCCCGTCCGAGTACAACTCGACCGGCGTGCACTCGGCGATCTGGGTGCCGGGCCGTCCGTCGCTCGACCTCGGCAACACCGATGGCGAGCGCGCGGCCTATGTGATCGTGACCTCGGAGCGCTTCGGCTGCCCGACGTCGCACATGTGGATGCTCAACATCGAAGTCGACGCCTTCCCGTTCCTGACGGACGCGTTCGGCGTCGTTCACAATGACGTCCGCGACTGCTCGCAGACGCCGCAATTCGAGTACAATGGCGACCCGCGCCGCGGCATCGCCTGGCAGAACCACAACCCGACGGTCTTCCAGAACCTCGTCTTCGTATCCTGGTACGGCCATGGCGTCCGCGCCATCGACATCTCGAACCCCTACAACATGGTCGAGGTCGGCCATGCGGTTCCGGCCCCGGCCGGCATCGCCCGCTCCTACCCGGTGTTCAAGGACGGCCTGATGTACTGGGTCGACAACGACACCGGCCTCCATGTCGCCCGCTACACCGGCCCGCGCGCCGATGAGATCCCGACCGATCTGATCTGGGAAGGCAACCAGGCGCAAGGCCACCGCTAGGCGCTGCCACGGACACCGCGAAATGCGAAGGGGCGCCTTGGGGCGCCCCTTCTGCTTCTGGCGCTCGAGGCGATGATTGCCAGAGCAACTCAAGCGGCTCGACGAACCCCTCGTTACGCGGGGCGGGAGTGCGACGCTGCCGTGACGTCGTCGGGTGAGAACGAGGCCGCCTCGGCTGGGTCGGCCCCGCATCGGAGAATGCTTTTCCCCGAGGCACCGCGGTTTGATGGCCGGCAAACCAATCTCCGGCGCTGCCGCGAACATCGCGGGTTTGTGCTTTTCCTTCCGTCGCCGCAGTGTTCGCGCGGCGCAGCCCTGAGTGAGGAGGACGGACCATGCCGACGACCAGCAAGAACCCCGCAACCATTGCCCTGCATGCCGGCTACCGGTCGGATCCCGCCACCAACGGCGTTGCCGTCCCAATCTACCAGACCACCGCCTACCAGTTCGAATCCACCGACTATGCGGCCGACCTATTCGCGCTCCGGCAGCTCGGGAACATCTACACCCGGATCATGAACCCGACGCAGGCCGTCCTCGAGGAGCGCATGGCCGCGCTCGAAGGCGGGGTCGCCGCCCTTGCGGTTGCGTCGGGGCAGGCGGCGTCGCTGTTCGCCGTGCAGAACATCACCCATGCCGGCGACAACATCGTCTGCTCGACCGACATCTATGGCGGCACGTGGAACCTCTTCGCCAACACGCTGAAGACGATGGGCATCGAATGCCGGTTCGTCGATCCGTCCGACCCCGAAAACTTCCGGCGCGCCACGGATGACCGGACCCGCTGCTACTACGGCGAGACGCTTCCGAACCCGAAGCTGACGGTGTTCCCGATCGCCGAGGTGGCGCGGATCGGCGAGGAGCTCGGCGTGCCGCTGATCATGGACAACACAGCGTCGCCGGTGCTCTGCCGGCCCATCGACCACGGCGCTGCCATCTCGATGCTGTCGACCACCAAATATGTCGGCGGCCACGGGACGTCGATCGGCGGCATCATCGTCGACAGCGGCAGGTTCGACTGGGAGAAGCACGCCAAGCGCTTCCCGATGCTGAACACGCCCGATCCGAGCTATCACGGCGCCGTCTGGACGGAGGCGGTGAAGCCGCTCGGTCCGGTCGCCTACATCCTCAAGGCGCGGGTGACTCTGCTGCGCGACATCGGCGCGGCGATGTCGCCGTTCAACGCGTGGATGTTCATCCAGGGCCTCGAGACGCTGCCGCTCAGGATGCGCGAGCACAACGCCAATGCCATCGCCGTCGCCGACTGGCTGACCCGGCAGCCGAAGATCACCCGCGTGATCTTCCCCGGCGTGCAGACCGGCGAATCCCGGCGCCGGGCCGACGCCTATCTCAAGGGCGGCTATGGCGGGCTGATCGGCTTCGAGCTCAGCGGCGGCAAGGAGGCCGGGCGGCGATTCATCGAAGGGCTGAAGATGCTCTACCACGTGGCCAATATCGGCGACACGCGCTCGCTCGCGATCCATCCGGCCACAACCACGCACTCCCAGCTCACGCCGGAGGAGCAGCTCCAGACCGGCGTCACGGACGGCTATGTCCGGCTCTCGATCGGCATCGAGCATGTCGACGACATCATCGCCGACATCGAACAGGCGCTGGCAGCTGCCTGAGGCGTCCGAAGAAGCGCCGGAGGGTCAGTGCCGCTCAGGCCGGGGGCGTGAACGGGGCGACGCCCTCGATCACCATCGTCCACGGACCGGCACATTGTCGGTCGTCATCGAGGCGGTCGAGATCGAGCCCGATCGCGCCATCCGCGCCGAAGTGGAGGCGGGCCAGGAACGCGTGCGGCTCGTCCCTTTCGACGAGGACGAAGTCGAACCGGACGCAGACCCAGCCTTCGGCGTCGGGCTCGGTCCGCTCGACGTCCCGCAGGACGATCCGGAGATCGCCGTTCGCTTCCCACAGGGTCTGCATCTGGTCGTCCGCGTAGGCGCGGACCAGCTTGTCGAGCTCGGCGGGCGGGCTCTCCTGGGCTTCGGCGCGGGCGGCGAGAAGGAGGAACGAGGCGATCAGCAACGCGTATTTCGTCATGCGCCTCCAATAGCTGCGCATCGGCGATGGCACCAGCGGCGGGCCGTGCCACAGGGCCCGATTCGGACGCCGCCGTTTTCGGCGATGCGCCTCGACTGGCAGCGAAACGTCAGCGGTCGCCGCCGAACTTCGACAATGTCTCCTCGATCAATGCCAGGCGCTTGATCCTCTCCGCCTCGTCGAGCGCGGGGGACATCAGATCGATGCGGTAGAGGCGAACGAGGTCGATCACCTCGGCCGGAAGCGCGCCCTTTCGCGACGACGGCTGTCTGAGGGCGACCGCCACCAGCTCGACGAGGCTCTTGGCGCCCGTCTTGCGCAGGATGTTCGACCGGTGGAACTCGACCGTCCGTGCCGAGATGCCGAGGCGGGCCGCGGCCGCCTTGGTGACGCCGGCCGCGTCCATCAGCTCACGAAGCACTTCGAGCTCCCGAGCAGACAGCTTGCTCAGCACCCAGCTCCCCCCAAAAAAGCCAAGCCAGTAATAACACGGGGACGCAGCAGGTCGAAAGACATCGTTGGCCGAGGGACGATTTTTGACGAGGCGTTGTGCAGTTGTGGTGGTGGAGGGCACAGGAATTCGCGTTGTTGGACAAAGACCTGATCCATGTCCAACAGCGCGCCTGTTTCAGAAGAGCAGCCGACTGCACCGGAGCGGACGCGAACGGGAGTTGCGCGCAGGTTCTTGTGCAACCGCAGACGGAACCATCGGCGACCTGACCGTGTTAGCTCAGGTTGGCACGCCCGCTCTTGTGCAGCGCTCCTTGGGCGTGACCATGTGGCAGGGGGATTCAATGACGGCAGGTGACGTTGGCATCGCGCAGCGACGCGGGCGGACGAAGGCGGGCGAGTCGGCCGAGATTCCCGACGATCCGGAGCTGCGCCGTCTCCTCGAAACGATGCTCGCGGTCCGTGATGGCGATTTCACCGTGCGCATGCCGGGGCACCTCACCGGCGTGATCGGCAAGATCGCCGATACCTTCAACGACATCGTCGCCGCCAACGACCGCATGTCCAAGCAGCTCGTTTCGGTCGGGCGGGTGGTCGGACAGGAGGGCAAGACCCGGCAGCGCGTCGCGCTCGGCATGCCCGCCGGCTCGTGGGGCGAGATGGAGAAATCGGTCAACGCCCTGATCGAGGATCTCCTGTGGCCGATCAGCGAGGTGACCCGGGTCATCGCCGCCGTCGCGCAGGGCGACCTTCTCCAGACCGTGCGACTCGAGACCGACGGCCGTCCGCTCAAGGGCGAGTTCCTGCGGTCGGCGACCATCGTCAATCGCATGATCGAGCAGCTCGGCGTGTTCACCTCCGAGGTGACCCGCGTGGCGCGCGAGGTCGGCACCGACGGCAAGCTCGGCGGCCAGGCGAACGTCGCGGGCGTGACCGGCGTCTGGAAGGACCTGACCGAGAGCGTCAACTCGATGGCCAGCAATCTGACGGGTCAGGTCCGCAACATCGCCGAGGTGACGATCGCGGTCGTCAACGGCGACCTCTCGAAGAAGATCACCGTCGACGTCCGCGGCGAGATCCTCCAGCTCAAGGAGGCCATCAACCGGATGGTCGACCAGCTCCGCTCCTTTGCGTCCGAGGTGACGCGCGTCGCCCGCGAGGTCGGCACCGAGGGGAAGCTCGGCGGCCAGGCGCAGGTGCCGGGCGTCGCCGGGACCTGGAAGGATCTCACCGACAACGTCAACTCGATGGCCGGCAACCTCACCGCCCAGGTCCGCAACATCGCCGAGGTGACCACCGCAGTTGCGCGCGGCGACCTGTCGCGAAAAATCACCGTGGCGGTGCGGGGCGAGATCCTCGAGCTCAAGGACACCATCAACACGATGGTGGACCAGCTCAACGCGTTCGCGTCCGAGGTGACGCGCGTCGCCCGCGAGGTCGGCACCGAAGGCAAGCTCGGCGGCCAGGCCCAGGTGCCGGGCGTCGCCGGCACTTGGAAGGACCTCACCGACAACGTGAACCTGATGGCGAACAATTTGACCGATCAGGTCCGCAACATCGCCGAGGTCGCGACGGCGATCGCCGGCGGCGACCTGTCGCGCAAGATCACCGTCAATGTGAGCGGCGAGATTCTGCAGCTCAAGGAGACCGTCAACACGATGGTCGACCAGCTCAACGCGTTCGCGTCCGAGGTGACGCGCGTCGCGCGCGAGGTCGGCACCGATGGCCGCCTCGGCGGCCAGGCCAACGTCATCGGCGCGGCCGGCATCTGGAAGGACCTCACCGACAACGTGAACTCGATGGCGAGCAACCTCACGGCCCAGGTCCGCAACATCGCGACGGTGGCGACCGCGATCGCCAATGGCGACCTGTCGAAGAAGATCACCGTCGACGTGAAGGGCGAGATCCTGCAGCTCAAGGAGACCATCAATACGATGGTCGACCAGCTCAACGCCTTCGCCTCCGAGGTCATCCGCGTCGCCCGCGAGGTCGGCACCGAAGGCAGCCTCGGCGGCCAGGCCAAGGTGCCCGGCGTCGCCGGCACCTGGAAAGACCTCACCGACAACGTGAACTCGATGGCGAGCAACCTGACCGACCAGGTCCGCAACATCGCGACCGTGGCGACCGCCATCGCCAATGGCGACCTGTCGAAGAAGATCACCGTCAACGTGAAGGGCGAGATCCTCCTTCTCAAGGAAACCGTCAACACGATGGTCGACCAGCTCATCGCCTTCGCCTCAGAGGTGACGCGCGTGGCGCGCGAGGTCGGCACCGAAGGCCTTCTCGGCGGCCAGGCCACGGTCCCTGGCGTCGCCGGCACCTGGAAGGAGCTCACCGACAACGTCAACCTCCTCGCCGCCAACCTGACCAAGCAGGTCCGCGACATCGACTAGGTGACGA